>CAXUNR010000133.1:0-2073 GCA_964252655.1 uncultured Acidobacteriaceae bacterium | reverse complement strand
TTCCTGTCCGCCCCGCGTCGCCCGAAAAACCCATCCCCTCCTTCAATACCATGGCCTCCGCCGCCATCGTCAATCGCACCCACCGCGTCATCCGGGAGCGTGCCCGAGCCATCGAGGCTCGCAAGAAAACCTTCCGCGGCCTCTGGATCCCGCTCACCATCAGCGGCGGCCTCCTCGTCGTCCTCGTCTGCGCCATCTGGAGCATCCTCGACCAGTACGAGCTCGCCCCCACCGGCCTGCCCGACGCCAACCAGCAAATGCTCGTCCTCATGATGTGGTGCCTGCCCATCTCGGTCGTCCTGCTCGCCGTCCTCTGCATCCGGCGCGGAAGCTCCAACACCTTTGCAGCCGACCACGAGAACAACGCGCGATGAAACTGCCCTGGCACTCTGAGAACCTCTCCGCCGGGTACGGTCGCTCCGGAGACACCTCCCTCGTCCCCCAGCCCGGCCGCTCGGACGATCTCGCCATGATTCCTGCCTGGTCAGTCGTCCTCGCCATCGCCGCCTTCGCCGCCATGCAGTACCTCTTCCACGGCGTGCTCCCGCACCACAAGCACGAGATGCTCCCCATGCGTCTGCTGATGGGCTACTCCTGGGGAACCCTCGTCGCCAGCTACGTCCTGCTCGTCGGCTATGTCAGCCGCGACGTCAAGCGGCGCAACATGCCCGCACCCCTCTGGATGCTCATCGTCATCATGATGCCCGGAGGCATTGGCGCCGTCGTCTACTTCCTCCTGCGCCAGCCCATGCTCTCCCGATGCCCCCATTGCTCGACCGAGATCGCCTCCAGCTATCATTTCTGCCCCCAATGCCAGTTCCAGATGGCCCCCGTCTGCGGCCAGTGCTTCCACGGAGTCGAAATCACCGACGTCTTCTGCAAGCGCTGCGGCCACGACCTCCAACAGGACGAGTCCCCCGCCCGCCTCCGTGCCTACCGCGACTAGCCCCTCGCTCACGCCACCCACACTCCACGTCATCCTGAGCAAAGCGAAGGACCCCTGTATTCCGCCTCGCTCATGCCACCCCCACCTCCCCGCCCTTCGCGCTCCCTTGTCCTCCCAAACTACAATCACCAAGTGCCCCTCCGCGTCCTCATCGTCGACGACGAACCCCTCTCCCGCCAGGAGCTCCAGTACCTCCTCGAAACCGCGGGAGACATCCAAATCGTCGGCCTCGGCGCCAACGGCATCGAAGCCGTCGAGCTCATCGAAGCCCACGCCCCCGACGTCGTCTTCCTCGACGTCCAGATGCCCGGCCTCGACGGCTTCGGCGTCCTCAAAAAACTCATCCAGCAGCAGACCTCCCTCCCCCAGGTCGTCTTCGCCACCGCCTACGATCAGTACGCCGTCCGCGCCTTCGAGGTCAACGCCGTAGACTACCTCCTCAAGCCCTTCGACCGCCTCCGCGTCGCCCGCACCCTTGAAAAAGCCCGTGCCCGCCTACCCGCCGTCACCCCATCCGACACCGCCGCCAAACTCGACGCGCTCCTCCGCCTCGTCGAAGGAACCCAGCTTCCCAGCAGCGCCTCCAACCCTTCCCCCGCCAAAATCGGCAGCGGCAAGGTTGTCGTCCGCGCCCAGAACCGTCTCCTCCTCGTCGACCAGAAAGAAATCTGCTTCGCCTCGATCGACGAAGGCACCATCCTCGTCACCACCCCCACCGTCGCCGGCCAGTCCAACTGCCGCACCCTTGAAGAGCTGATGGACCTGCTCGACCCCGAAACCTTCTGGCGTGCGCACCGCTCCTTCGTCGTCAACCTGCAGCACATCCACGAGGTCGTCCCCTGGTTCAAGTCCAGCTACCAGCTCCGCATGGACGACCCCAAGCGCACCGAAATCCCCGTAAGCCGCAACCAGACCAAGCGCCTCCGCGAGCTGTTCAACCTCTAATAAAGAGGGGACCCCATCCTTCGAGTCTCGTTCGAAGGGGTGGGGTATCGAGCCGAGGGCTCGACCATCGCCAAGTCCGTCTCCCACTCCTTTGTGTACCTCTGTGGCCCTTCTCCGCGTCCTTCGTGCTAATCTCTCACCTTTACTTCCCGGCAAACATCTCCCCCCGCACCACCCCAATC
>CAXUNR010000132.1:0-2237 GCA_964252655.1 uncultured Acidobacteriaceae bacterium | reverse complement strand
CTGCACGGAGGAGTCGACAATGACGGTGACTTCGTTGGCGGCGAGGACTTCGAGGGCGGTGCGGAAGGCGGGTTCGGAGAGGGCGTGGGTGTCCTGGGCGAGGAAGAGCGGGCCGGCGATGTGGTTGGCGACGCGGTAGTCGGCGATGGCCTGGGAGATGGCGGCGATGTGATCGTCGTTGAAGCTCACGGCGAAGGAGCTGCCGCGGTGGCCGGAGGTTCCGAAGCTGACGCGCTGCGCGGGGAGGCTCGGGTCGGGATGGAGGGTGTCGTAGGCGGCGAGCAGGCGCGGGATGTCGACGAGGGAGTCTGGTTCGGGGAGGTGGCCGGGCTGGTTGGGCATGGTGGGTGGAGCCCTTTCTATCTTTGTGTCGGATGCCGCGAGGCTGCTAGGCGAGTGTACTGGATGTGGGCGAGGCGGGCTGCCCAAGAGCGGACTAGTTTCTGTCTAATAAACCTACAAACTCTTGGCGGCTAACTTCATCAATTCGTCTGTGGTGCCACCATATGGCTTCAGCCATGAGTGGGGACTATCCGGATGAACCTCAAGCCAAGCGTCTGCTCCCTTGTGCTGCTTAGTTACTCCGGGTCGGTCATTACGAATGGCACCATTGACCCAAATTTCACCCTGAGGGATAAGCCATCCGTAGGAGTTGCCCGGGTATAGCGCCAGGCAAAGCAGGAAGTCGGCGTTGGAGTCTCTGATGTTCTGAAACTTGACCAGGCCAGCCTCCCACATAAGCGATGTCTTCACAGAGATACGCTGTCCATTTACTCGAAGAGTTTGCTTTGAGGCGCTGACTGATAAGCCGGAGTGCTGCAGCAGGCCACTAGCGATATGCCTGCCCACCGTTCCTTTGCTGGCGGGAGGAAGAGTTCTAATCCAAGCGATTGAGCTGTTCGCCCATGCTTGATTATCCGGGTACTCGGAACTGAGGTCCGCTGCGATTTCTTCAAGTATGGTGAAACTCATTTCATACCTCCTGCAATGCAAATCTCGATGGTCGAGACAAGTTACTAATTGGTTCAGTTGACCTATCTTGCCGGATAAATTTAGCCAGGCGCCTCTCCATGATAGTGACGGCTTCGGAACTGCTATCTATGAGGACGAACTTTCTTCCGTGCTTCGCTGCTGCCTCGCCCAGCGTTCCGCTACCCGCGAAAAAATCAAGGCATAGATCACCAGGATTTGAGTGTACGTTGACAATGCGTTCTAGGATTCCGAGTGGCTTCTGTGTTGCATATCCGGTCTTCTCTTTACCATTGGTCGGTACGATCGTATGCCACCAGACGTCAGTTGGTGTCTTGCCACGTGCTGCTTTTTCCGCACCAACCAGACCGGGAGCCATATACGCGATCCGATCGCATGCATCCAGATTGAATGTGTAATGGTTGGCGCTTTTGGAGTACCAAAGTATATTGTCATGCTTGGCTGGCCACTTTTGCTTTGCTCGTGCTCCGTAATCGTAAGCCCAAATAATCTCGTTTTGAAAGCAATCTCGGCCAAAGATATCATCCAGCATTACTTTGCAATAGTGAACCTCACGACAATCAATATGAAAAAAAAGGCTTCCCCCTTTTGCGAGCAATCGATGTGCTTCCACCAAGCGCGGACGCAAGAATGCCAGGTAGTCGTCAAAGCGGTCTGAGTATCCGCTCGCTCCGAGTTTTATTGTGCGGTATCGTTTTCCACCAAAGCCGATGCGGTCGCCAGCGTCGTCTCGAATAGTCGAAATCCGGTTCCGCGTTTGTGTTTTCCCTGTGTTGAATGGAGGGTCAATGTAAATGAGATCAACCCACGAGGTGGGAAGTCGCTCCAAGATCGGGAGATTATCGCCGTGCAGAATACTATTCATTTTCGCCCTCTCACCAAAATTAACAGAGCTCTGGAAGAATTAATAGGTCCGCCATCGACTATCTAAACCAACTCAGTAAACGCTGACGATTCTCATTTATTCTACGGTGTTGCCATCCTTTACTGATGCATCGCTGTAACCTGTCCCAGGCTCATTGATCGGTTTTGGGCCGGGTGAGGGAGCGCAGGATGCCCGCTTCGGTTGAGGGCAGAACGCCCATTGCAGACCGGGGGATCGAACCACTGCTTCGCTGTCTTGTTGTGGATGAGCACTTGATTGAGCAGAGCCAGAAGTGCATTGACATGCAACAAGCGCACGGACGGTCAGTCAAGGTCGTCTTCTGAGAGCCGCTTGACCATCTCAGGGGTTACGACTGGGTCGC
>CAXUNR010000131.1:0-2306 GCA_964252655.1 uncultured Acidobacteriaceae bacterium | reverse complement strand
GCGAAGCTGAAGAAGCTGGAGTCGGCGGGACCCGGGGCGGGCCTGGCGGCGGGGTTTGCGGCGGGGCTGGCAGCGGCTTCGGCGGGCTTGGATGGGACACAGGAGAGCGAGCAACCGGAGCCGGAGGAGGTAAAGGCTAAGCCGAAAACAGCCGGTAAGAAGACGGTGGTGAAGAAGATCGCGGGCAAGAAGACGGCTGCACGGAAGAAGGATTAGGCGATTGCCAGGGCCGGCACCCGGAAGATGATTCTTAGAGAACGGGCAGCCGCTAGGGCGAGGCGTGGGCCTTGATGTACTTGCGTAGGTCCTGGTTGATGTCCAGGCACTTGTTGACGCCGGAGTCGAGCATGCCGAGCCAGGCAGAGGCGGGTTCCTTGAGTTCGGCGGTCGAGAGCAGGTAGCTGGTTTGGACGATGATCTCGAGGGCGTTTGAGAGATCGTGCGCGAGCCGGCGGATCTCGAGAGCGAGCTCTTCAGGGATCATCTCGGGCGCGGGAAGGGCGGGTTCCGTCTGGCTCGGTTTATACGGGATGGACATAGAACGTGGCGACCTTGGTCTACAGCCTGGATTCTGCTCCCAGTGTAAGACACGCGCCGTGGAATTGACAGAGATGCGGGAGTTTGCGAGTATCTGGACAGGGACGGCACTCCAAAACAGAGCCGGTTCCTGGCTAGACAGCAGTGCCGTAGTGGCGGAATTGGCAGACGCGCGTGGTTCAGGTCCACGTACTCGCAAGGGTGTGGGGGTTCGAGTCCCTTCTTCGGCACCAAATTTTTTGTAGGACAACGGGACCCCTCAGACGAGGGGTCTTGCCGTCTCCGGCTGCTTTGGATCGACATGCGGTCTTCAGGCAGAGTTCCGGCGGGAGCGGCAGAGGACCAGCTTAGACCATGGCAACCTATCTCGACCGGATCATGTCGCAGACGCTGCTGCGTGTGCAGGATCGTACAGCCGCGGCGGACTTTGAGAGTCTGGAGCGACGGGCGGAGGCACATCGGCCGCGAGGCTTTTTGGCGGGCCTGCGAAAGGTTGCGGAGGATGGACCGGCGATCATCGCGGAGCTGAAGAAGGCTTCGCCCTCCAAGGGATTGCTGCGCGAGGATTACCGGCCGGCGCCGATTGCGCGGGCGTATGAGCAGGTGGGAGCGGCGGCGCTCTCTGTGCTGACCGACGAGGCATTCTTCCAGGGGTCGCTTGAGGATCTGGTGATGGTGTCTGAGGCGGTGCGGATTCCGGTGCTGCGGAAGGATTTTATTCTGGATCCATTTCAGATTCTGGAGGCGCGGGCTGCCGGGGCGGATGCGGTGCTGCTGATTGTGGCGGCGCATGCGGACCAGGACCTGGCGGAGCTGAACGCGGCGGCGCGACGCCTGCAGCTCGATGTGCTGTGCGAGGTGCATGACCGCGAAGAGCTGGCGCGGGCGATCGATTTGGGCTTTCCTCTGGTGGGGGTCAACGCGCGTGATTTGAAGACGCTGCAGGTGGACCCGCGGCGGCACTTCGAGCTGATTGCGCATATGCCGGAGGATATGCTGCGGGTGGCGGAGAGCGGGATTCGTACGCCGGCCGACATTGAGCAGAGAATGGGGATCGGGTATGACGCGTTTCTGGTAGGCGAGACGCTGATGCGGCAGCCTGAGCCCTCGGCGGCGCTGGCGCTGCTGCTGGGCCGGGATTTCGCGGTTGAGCTGTAGCTTCCTGGGAGAGAGCCGGCGTGTGGATCAAAATTTGCGCGAATACCTGCGCTGAGGATGCGGTACGGGCGGCGGAGCTGGGCGCGGATGCAGTCGGGTTTGTGTTTGCGCCGAGCGCCCGCCAGGTCACTCCGGAGCAGGTGCGGGCGATTGTGCGTGTGCTGCCGGCAGAGGTGGAGCGGATCGGTGTCTTTGTAGAGGCTGGTGCGGAGGAGATTGCCGCGGCAGCAGAGACGGCGGGGCTGACCGGGGTGCAGCTGCACGGCAGGTTCGATGCCGGCCTGGCGGCGCGGCTGGGCGAGTGGATGCCGGGGCTGGCGGTAATTCCGGTGGTGCACTGGGCGGTAACGGACAGGGCGGGGCCGGCTCAGCAGGCGATCGATGCGCTCGACCAGGTGGACTGCAGCGTTCCGGGACAAAGGGTGCTGGTCGATGCCAAGTTGGGCCGGGTCTCCGGAGGCTTGGGAGTCTCGTTTGATTGGGGGAGCGCGCGTGGGGTCTTCGACGCGCAACGGGAGCGGGGCATGCGGATGGTTTTGGCGGGCGGCTTGCGGCCGGAGAATGTGGCGGAGGCGGTCGGGATGCTGCGCCCCTGGGGGGTGGATGTGGCG
>CAXUNR010000130.1:0-2602 GCA_964252655.1 uncultured Acidobacteriaceae bacterium | reverse complement strand
CCACGACGAGGATCCACACGTCCCGTTGCGAGCGAAAGGCGAGCCAGCAAGCCAAAACGAAGATCGAGCCATCGAAAAAAGACACACGCCGGAGCCAGCCAAAGCTGGCTGCCGCTGCCAGCGTAAGTAAGAGAACTATGTAATCCGGCAAACCGCGAAACGGAATCGCCTGCAGTTCGACGATATGATCCATCACACCCGGTTGCGCAGCCAGATCGTATGCCGCCTGGTAAAGATGCCAGCCATACGGATTGGCACACGTCCCCAGCACAGAGCCTGCGAGAGCTCCAAACCACAAGACTGGGGGTACCGCGGGGACAGACCGGGATATCCAACGAGGCAGGATCGTCTCCGCGCACGCCAACGCTAAAAATACTAGGCCGTCTACAAACTGAATATGCAGATTCGCCCAGAGTGCAAAAAGCACGGGAAGCCAGGCGAGCGTGGCAGCCTTTCCCTCGCGCCGCGCGCGATAAAGAATCTGCATTTCCAAAATCAGAAACAGAACGGAAAAATGCCACGGACGAGGCGTGTACAGGCGGCCAAGGCTAAGCGAACCGGCCAACGTAAGCAGCACCGCGACGCTGAAGTCAGGGCAGAGACGCCGCACCAGATGATGCAGAGCACAGGTGATTGCCGCAAGCATCCCACTCGTATAGAACACAAAGCCCAGCAGCCCAAAACTCTGAAATAATTGTAGAATCAGAAGCTCAAAGAGCCAGCTATACGCAGCCCAGGGCTTGCCTGCGGCAAAGCTGGTAAATGGGTCAACATGTGGAATAGCGTGGTTCTGCACGATCCATTGCGCGCTCCGAAGATGCCACCACACATCCGGTTCCGTAACGCATGCGGTGTGAACACATACCAGAGCCGGTACCGCGTAGAGCATTGTAACAATGCCCGTTTGAATCGCTTGCTCCGCCCGGGGGTGCGGTCTTGTGAAAGCCGCGGCGCGCTCATCTTTGCGCCCGTATTCCTGTCCTAATTCAGCAGTTACGCTCACTTGGCCAGCATAATAAAGTTCCTCAACGTGAGACCATCCCACAAAGGTGGTTGAGTAGGAACAGGTCACTTGAGCCGCTTCAGCCCCTGTGCCATACTTGGGCATCAGCTGCGGCGTTCCAGGTGAATTTGTATGGAAGGCAAGCAGAGACCAAAGTGCCGGGATGGCGGAATCGGCAGACGCAGCGGACTCAAAATCCGCCGAGGGCAACCTCGTGGGGGTTCGACCCCCCCTCCCGGCACCAAGAGATAAGTTGTTCAATCGAGGCGGCTTAGTGAGTATATTCTCCTCGCTAAGCTGCCTGGTTTTTGTTCCCCGCCGACTGTACTCGACGCCGTTCGGTACAATTTCGGTACAGTGACGCTGCAAAGCACTGTACCGGAGAGCGATGGCTACCCTCGTCAAAACCGACTCAGGCACTTGGAAGGCTTCCATTCGGAAGGCGGGATGGCTGACAACCGCCAAGACGTTCTGCACGAAGCGAGACGCCGAAGACTGGTCTCGCCGCACTGAAGACGAGATGGTACGCGGTGCCTACATCCAGCGCGCAACGGCGGATCGCATGACGGTCGAGGTAGCTCTGAAGCGGTATCTCACAGAAGTCGTGCCAACGAAGCGCGCAACATCTCAGCTTGCCGATGTGAAGCGGTCGCGAATCCTTATCAAGCATCTTGGGAAGTATTCCCTAGCCGCGCTGAACCAAGAACTCATTGCGAAGTTCAGAGACATGCGGCTGCCCGGCGAAGATCGATTAGACCCGTCTGGAAAGCCGCAGCCCAGGGCGAACAATACAGTGCGCCTCGATCTAGCGCTGTTGGGGCACCTCTACACTGTCGCGATTAAGGAATGGGGTGTCGGCCTACCCTCCAATCCTGTCATGAACATCAGACGGCCAGCGCCGGGTCCCGGACGTAACCGCCGTATGACTGCGATTGAGGAATCCGGCATATTGGCAGCCGTCGACGCTCACTCGAATCCTATGCTCGGATGGATCGTTCGTATTGCTCTGGAGACTGGTATGCGAACTTCGGAGATTGTGACCTTGAGACGAGCGCAGGTGGACATCGACCGCCGTATCGTTCGTCTACTGAAGACCAAGAACACGCATCCAAGAACGGTCCCGCTTACCTCGAAGGCTACGACGCTTCTGCAAAGCGCGATGGATCATCCGATCCGACCGACGGACACCGAACTAATCTTCTTCGGGGAGCCTGGCAGGCGAGGCTTACGTGCTCCGTATGCCTTTGATCGCGTCTGGCAGGAGACCAAAAAGAAGCAAGGTCTCAAAGACTTTCATTTTCACGATCTTCGACATGAGGCCGTCAGTCGCTTCGTTGAAGCTGGTTTGTCAGACCAAGAGGTCTCCGCCATCAGTGGCCACAAGTCCATGCAGATGCTCAAACGCTACACCCACCTTCGGGCGGAAGACCTTGTCGGTCGCCTCGACGAGCTTAGTACAAGAAGGCAAACTACCCTTTAGAGTACGCAAGGAACTCTGATGCCGCGACAGGCTGGAGTGCCCGGCTTGAAATGTGCCAGTGGAGAAGAGAGACACTGGACAAGGAGAGCATATGGGACGAGGGATGAAGTACCAGCCTG
>CAXUNR010000129.1:0-2650 GCA_964252655.1 uncultured Acidobacteriaceae bacterium | reverse complement strand
GGTGTGGGCAAGGCGGGGGGTCTCCTGTGTTTTGAGTTTGGCGGCGGCACGGGGATTGGGCAAGGGGAAAGAGGGATGGATGGGGGTTCGTGATGGGGAGGATAGGTGGTCGACCGAGATCGTTGGTGGGGACAGCGGTGTTGCCAAAGTGCTGGCTTCTGAATCACCTTAGGTCAGTTGGATACCTCTACTGATGCGTTTTGACTTCGATCCAGAAAAGAGCAGGCGACTCAGAGCGAATCCCGAGCGGGCATTGGCTTTGAGGAGGTGCTGACGCTCTTTATGCAAAGCACCTTGTGAACCCGGTGTTCCGATGACCCTGAGCAGTTCCGTGCAATCGGATAGGCAGGTGGGGCGCTGTACAGCGTGGTCTTTGAGGTGCGGCAGAATCGCGAAGGGAGCCGTTGACTCAGATCTTCTCTTAGCAAGTATGGCGGTTCCTGTTCCATGATCTTCCACACTGCACAGGATCAGACGGTTGAGGAGTTATGGTCTATCGCTGATCATTCGTGAATGATCTGGGCACCGCTGCTTGGTGCCTAAGTACATTTTCAGTCTTGGAAGCGGTCGAAGGTTTCTGTCCCTCGTGCATTTCTGCGCTCGCTCGCTCGGCTTTCATTTACAGATTGTTAGCGTTCGCGTAGATTTGCCCGATGCCGAACATCGTCTTTACGGAAAAGTGGTGCCAGTAAGACCGCCAATTGAGATCGGTTCATTGCCCGCCGTGGAGTGGGAGCATTTAGAGACTGGTGAGAGAGACTTTTCAGGTGTCAATTACTGGATTAGACGTTCGAGTAGAAGTACACCTGACTAACGAGGCATACAAAGACAACATCTTTGAGCACAGAAATCGTGCTTTGGATGTTGCTCGATCAGCGCTCGATATAGTGTGCTTTCAAAACAGGCTGGGGCTCTTCCTATACTTGGATGAACTCGTTCTTCCAGATGGACAAAAAGAGAAGCTTATTCCGGGATATCCCGCTCTTTCGCGACTCGTTGTCTTCCTGAGAAACATGGATTCCAACTATGTTTCAGTTAGTGGCAGGCGATACTACTCTACACAGAGCGTTGAACGATCTACTTACCGGTATTACTTGGCCCCACGCTCCCTCCATAAATTGTGCTCGTGCCATAGAGGGACTTCGCAGACACAATAATCCGCTAGAAAAGGCTCACGAGAGAGGCAAATCGTGGGGTCTTTTCCAAGAGGCGCTAAATATAAGTAAGACCTTTAGAGAATCGGTCAAAGATCTGTCAAGAAACCCTCGTCACGGTGACTGGCGTTTTATTCCGGCAAATGAACAGGGCGATGTAGGTCATGCATGCGTGGGTGATAATGGATCGGTATTTCGAATACCTAGCAAAAGGAAAAAGGCCTCTCGCTAAATTCGGATTGCCCCTCTTATAAGGAAATGCGCTCCCATCTTGGAGCATAGAGGCCATACACGGAGGCTGCGTGGAAGTTGCGTGGGGTATGAGGCAAAGCGTATCTCCGACCTGAGTGCGATGGGCGCACTTCGTTCTTTGAGGAATTTGCTTTAGGGTGCAGAGATGGATGTGCAGCGTTCGACTGGGTGGCTGAGCCGGGCGGAGCGATGGCTGCCCGGCGTCTACGCGGTGCTGGCGCTGGCGATCAATGGGCTGCTGTGCGTGATGACGCCGCCCTTCTTTACGCCGGATGAACCGCACCATGCGGCGCGGGTGATTGCGCTGAGCCACGGGGCCTGGATGGCTACCATTGCGCCGCCGGATGAGGCCGGGGCGGCCATCGACGCGAACGCGCTGCGAGGGATGGACGGGCTGGATGCGGTTCGGGAGGCGGCGGAGAGGCGCTCGGCGAATTTTCTGGATCGTGGCTGGGGGCCGCTGGCGGAGGATGAGCTAGGGCCTCTGGCCGAGATGCGGTGGGCGTACCGGCGAGAGTTTGCGCCGTTTCCAAACACGGCGATGTACCCTCCGGTTCTGTATCTGCCGGCCGTTGTGGGGTGGCGGATTGGCGAGGCGAGAGATTGGACGATCTTCCACAGTCTGCAGCTGGCGCGCCTGTTGGAGGCGCTGGCGACGGTGGGAATCGGGTGGGTGGCGATGCGTGTTGGCCGGAGTGTGCGGTGGCTGCTGTTTGCGTACCTGCTGCTGCCGAGCGCGCTGTTTCTGAATGCGAGCTGCGCACAGGATCCGGTGTTGCTGGCGGTGGCGGGTCTGGTGGCGGCGATGCTGTCGCGGACGCTGGTGGAGCGGCGGGAGTTTACGGGGGGAGAGCTGGCAGGGATGGCGCTGCTGATTGCGCTTTGTGCGACGGCTCGGCCGCCGTATCTGGCGCTGGGGCTGCTGCTGTTTTTGCCGGGTCTGGAGTGTCCGGATTTGGGTGGGGGCGGCTGGGCTTCTAGGCGATGGGCCTGGCCGGTGATTGCGTTTGCGTGCGTGGTGGCGGTGAGCGCGTGGTGGCGGCATCTGGTTTTGCCGTTTGGGCTGGACACGGGGATTGGCGCGGACCCGGAGGAGCAGTACGGATTTCTGCGGGAGCATGCAGCGCTGGGGGCGTGGTTTGTGGCGAAGGGTACGGGAGCCGCGGCGCTGGACCTGGTGCGGCGAGGGTTATACGTGGTCGGGTGGAACGATCTGTTGGCTCCGGCGGGGCTGCGGGCGGCGG
>CAXUNR010000128.1:0-2824 GCA_964252655.1 uncultured Acidobacteriaceae bacterium | reverse complement strand
GCGTGAAGGGGCGGCTGGGGTCGTCGTCTTCCGGCGTTTTGGGGGTGGGGTGAAGCAGATCGTCGAGGATGTTGGCCCAGAGAGGCAAAGGAGAGGAGGCTGTGGTCGTCGATGCGTGCATGGTTCCGGTCCCTCGCTGCAAGCGGAAGTGTCGTGCGCTGCCGCCTATAGAGATTACAACGTGGTCTGGTGTGCAGGTATAGATTGTGGGCGCGGATCGTACGCCTGCTCGTAGGCCTGCTCCGGTGACAGATGGCCGGTGCGCCATGGATGCCACGCGGCGAGCGCGCGCTCGCACTGCAGGCGGTGGCGTTCTTTTTTGTCGCGGATGCGTTTGCGGAGCTCTTCTTCAAGAGGCGGGAGGAGGTCGAAGGTGATGTTGGCGGGCTGGAAGCGCTTGCCTTCGGCGTGGGTGATGTAGTGAAGGAGCGAGCCGTGGGCGCTGGCGCGGGGGGCGGGCGTGGGAGTTTGGCCGTCGGCGAGTTGCGCGGCGTAGATGCCGGCGAGCATGCCGGAGGCGATGGACTCGGTGTAGCCCTCGACGCCGGAGAGCTGGCCGGCGATCAGCAGGTCAGGCCGAGCGCGGAGCTGGAGGGTTTCGGTGAGCAGCGAGGGCGCGTGGAGATAGGTGTTGCGGTGGATCTGGCCGTAGCGGAGGAACTGTGCGTTCTCAAGGCCGGGGATCATGCGCAGGATGCGGGCCTGCTCGCCGAACTTGAGGTGGTTCTGGAAGCCGACGAGGTTGTAGGAGTCGGCGCGGAGGTTTTCTGAGCGGAGCTGGACGGCGGCATAGGGCCAGCGGCCGGTTTTCGGGTTGGTGAGGCCGGCGGGCTTCATGGGGCCGAAGCGGAGGGTGTCGCGGCCGCGGCGGGCGGTCTCCTCGATCGGTAGGCAGCCTTCGAAGTAGTTGAGCTTTTCGGCAGAGTTTGTGTGTGCGTCGTCCGGGAGCTCTTCCCAGGTTTTGGGAGCCACGGCTTCAGCGGTGGTGAGGGCGTCGATGAAGGCGCTGTACTCGTCCTTGTTGAATGGGCAGTTGATGTAATCGGCGGTGCCTTTGTCCCAGCGCGCGGCGAAGTAGACCTTGTCCATGTCGATGGTGGAGGCGTCGACGATGGGCGAAATGGAGTCGTAGAAAGCGAGGTGGTCGGCGCCAGTAATGCGCTGGAGGGCGTCGGTGAGGGGCTTCGAGGTGAGGGGGCCGGAGGCGAGGATGGTCAGGTCGGCATCGCTGTCGAGGGTTAGCACTTCTTCGCGGTGGATCGTGATGAAGGAGTGCTGCTCGAGACGCTCGGCGACGCGGGCGGAGAAGGCGACACGATCGACAGCCAAGGCGTGTCCGGCTGGGACGGCCGAGGCGTCGGCGTCGGCGAGCAGGAAGCTGCCGGCGAAGCGCATCTCCTGTTTGAGAAGCCAGGGGGCGGAGTGTTCGGACTCGGACTTAAGGGAGTTCGAGCAGACGAGTTCGGCGAAGTCGGCGGTCTGGTGGGCTTCGGTGGAGCGGTGCGGGCGCATTTCGTAGAGGTCGACCTGGTGGCCTCGGGAGGCGGCCTGGAGCGCGGCTTCGGGGCCGGCGAGGCCCCCGCCGATGATGCGGATCTTACTCATCCTTCAAGGATATAGAACAATAGCAAGTGCCCCTAACGCCGGGGTACTTCGTACGGTTGTCTAAAGGCGCGCCACTTCGTGGGGTACTGGACGCTTCGCGTGAGAGGCAAGGGACTCCAGGGCCTCGTCGGCAACACGCATGATGCGCCACTCGGTGAGCATGTGGGCGCCGATGCGTTCGTAGAAGGCGATGGCTGGGGCATTCCAGGCGAGGACGTCCCACTCGAGGCGGGGGCAGCCTTCGGCGACAGCGATCTGGGCGAGGTGCTCAAGCAGGGCCCGGCCGATTCCCTGCCCTCGCTGGGCGGGCGTGACGTAGATGTCCTCGAGGCGCAGGCCGTGGTGGCCGCGCCAGGTGCTGTAGCTGGTGAAGAAGAGCGCGAAGCCGGCGGCAGCCTGATCTTGCTCGGCGAGGACGCATCGGAAGCGGGGTGTGGGGCCGAAGCCGTCGCGGAGCAGGTCGGCTTCCGTGGCGAGAACGGCATCCGGTTCGCGCTCGTATAGAGCTAGCTCGCGGATGAAGCGCAGGATGGTTGGAACGTCTTCGAGAGTGGCGGGGCGGATGTGCAGGGAGGGAGTCAGCTGGGCTTCTCCGGCTTGTCTGGTGGGTCTGACTTATCTGGTTTACCGCTTGCGTCGGGCTCGGGCGCCGGCTTCTTCGCTGCAGGCTTGGGCTGGGCGTCGACCCACTTGTCGAAAGGAAGGGTGAAGGCGAAAAGCTCCTGCTTTTTGCCCTTTGGGTCGGTGTAGCGGATCTCTTTGACGTAAAGCTCGGCGTGGCGAAGGACGGGTTCTTCGAGGTCGCGTGTGTCGTAAAAGACGTAGCCGGCGCGGGTGCTGTGCGCGGGGACGATGAGAGATTGAAAGCCGAAGTCGGCGTTGTCGTTGAGGATCTTTTTGTCGACGGGCTCGGGATGGGTGGTGATGGGAGTGAGCGGGATGTGGGTGCCGACGGTGGATTTGCGCGAGAAGAGGCGGCGGTTCAGGTCTTCGTCGGTGGCGGCGGCTTCTTTTTCGCCTTCGGCGGGAAGGAACTGGATGCGGACTTCCTCAAGATCGAGCGGCTCATCGCGGTCGTTGGTGACGATGACACGGACGGCGAGAAAGCCATGCGAGACGTAGGGCAGGCGGAAGAAGGAGCAGGCGTCGTGGTCGATGCAGGGATCGGCGGCAAGGGGGACGTGCTCGTTGGGGTGAGGGTCGTTGGCGGGGTACTTGG
>CAXUNR010000127.1:0-2829 GCA_964252655.1 uncultured Acidobacteriaceae bacterium | reverse complement strand
CCCCCGGCCCCCACCCGGCTCTCCTCCTTCTCCACGGCTCCGGAGGCGGCGTCAGCTTCTGGCTCGACCGTATCGCGCCCATGCTCTCCCGGCTCGGCGTCCTCGTCTACGCCGTCCACTACTTCGACCGCACCGGAACCGACCGAGCCACTCCCGCCATGCTTACCGACGGTGTGCACGTCCCGCTTTGGCTCGCCACCGTCCGCGACGCCGTCGCCCATATCCGTACGCAACCTGGCGTCGACCCGCGCCGCATAGGCCTCGTCGGCGTCTCGCTCGGAGCCTTTCTTTCGCTCGCCCTTGGCTCAGAATCCACCCCAGGCATCCGCGCCATCGTCGACATCTCCGGAGGCCTCGTCCCCCCCTACGAAGCACAGGCCTCCGCCAGCTTCCCACCTACGCTCATCGTCCATGGCGAAGCCGACACCGTCGTCCCAATCGCCCTCGCCCACACCCTGGAAGCCCGCCTGACCCTCCTGCGCATCCCCCACCAGCAGCTCCTTCTTCCCGGTGAAGGCCATTGGTTCTCCGCTCCCGCCCAGCTGCGCATCCTCGCCGCAGTTGCCGCCTTTCTCGGTCGCGAACTGAGCGGATTGAAAACCTCCTCTTAGCTCCATCCAGCAGTCCAAGCAAAATAGACCCTCGCGTTGCCAGGAGATCCAACCCATGTCCTTCCTGCTTCTTCTCGTAGCGCTGGCCGCCGGAGTCGCCAACCCCTTCCAGTCCGGCCTCAACGCTGAACTCAACAAGCAGCTGGGCAAGCCGCTCTGGGCCACCCTCTCCGTCTACGCCACCGGTCTCGCCGCCTTGCTGCTTGTCCAGCTCTTCGTTCGTGAAGCTCTCCCAACCAGCCGCCTCAGCGGCGTTCCCTGGTGGGCCTGGCTCGGAGGTGCGGTTAGCATCGTCTCCACCATCATCGGCCTCACCATCGCCCAGAAACTCGGCTCCACCCTCTTCACCGGAGCCAGCCTGAGCGCCTCGATCATCACCTCCGTCCTGCTCGACCAGTTCGGCCTGATCGGCTTCAAACAGCACACCGCCTCCCCAGGACGCCTCGTTGGCTGCGGCCTTCTGTGTGCCGGAGTATGGCTGGTCGCCCGCTTCTAGCCGCCAACGCGTCCAAACCCCTGTCAAGACTCCAAACCTCGACATCAAGCGCTAAATTGAGCTTTCTAAACGACTTGCTAGCACAAGAAAGTTGGCATACCATCCCAACCATCCTGCTATCCTTAATCAAGGACAGAAAACATGTCTAGATGGGCTCGATAGTAGAACCATGAACAGGAACTCGATCTAAATCGTTTGCTGTGAGGACTTTGCCTGTAAGTCAATCAGACGGAAGACTTTAGCTCATGACACTCTGCTAAGTTGTTCATTCCACGGACATGAGCAGAATAGTACCCCCGGGAGGGGGGTCCCAATCAATGGATCCAGGCCAACATCTTTCTTCTGTCTGGACCTGCAAACTAAGCCTCGAAGCGCAGCTGTCCCCGCTCCAAAATCGAGTGCTCCGCCTTCTCGTTCTTCAACGGAAAATCGTTCCTGAAGTGCGCTCCCCGGCTCTCCTCCCGGCCCAACGCACACCGCACGATCATCTCCGCCACCATAAACAGATTCCGCGCCTCCACCGCGCGGCGAGTCATGCCCGCCGGCTTCGTCGCCTCCATCGCACGCAACTCAGCCTCCGCCCGGTGCAGCCCCTCCGCATCCCGCAGCAATCCCGCATCCTGCCACATCCGCGCGCGCAGCCGCGCAACCCATTCCTCCACGCTCTTCAGATTCACAGGCTCCGACGCCTTTTCAGTCTCCCAAAAAGAGCTTTCAGCTCTCGGCGGGACAGCCTCTGCAATCATGCGCGCCGCCGCCACCACGCCAAACACCAGCCCTTCCAGCAGCGAGTTGCTCGCCAGCCGATTGGCCCCATGCACCCCCGTACACGCCGCCTCGCCCGCCGCATACAGCCCAGGCAGCGTCGTGCGCCCCTCGACATCCGTCCGGATGCCGCCCATCAGATAATGCGCCGCCGGACGCACCGGCACCAGATCCCGCGCAAGGTCCAGCCCATATCCGGCCAGAAACTCCGAAATCCCCGGGAATCGCTCCCGAAACTCCACCCCACGCACACCCCGCATATCCAGGTAAACCGGCCCGCCGAGCGACTCTCGCGTGATCGCCCGCGCCACCACATCCCGGGGAGCCAACTCCGCCTGCGGATGCAGCGCTACCATAAATCGCTCCCCGCGAGCATTCACCAGCACCGCGCCCTCGCCTCGCAGCGCCTCGCTCAGCAGGAACCGCGGCGCGCCCTCACCCAGAAACGCCGTCGGATGAAACTGGTAAAACTCCATGTCCTCTACCGCCGCGCCCGCCCGATACGCCATCGCAATCCCGTCGCCCGTAGCCACCGCCGGGTTAGTCGTATCGCTGTACACCTGCCCCGCTCCGCCGCTCGCAATCAGCACAGCCCCGGCGCGCACCTCGGTCAGCCGGTCCTCGCGGTCAAGCAGCGTCGCTCCCACTACCCGCCCTGCTTCAACCACCAGATCGACCGTCGTCGTCCACTCCCGCAGCTCGACCATCGGCTGCCGACGCACATGCGCCAGCAGCGCCCGGGCGATCTCCCGTCCCGTCGCATCCCCATGCGCATGGAGGATCCGCGAGAGACTGTGCGCGCCCTCGCGCGTCCGCAGCAGCTCACCCGCCGAGCCCCGGTCGAACTCCGTCCCCCAGCTCAGCAGCTCCTCCACCCGCAAAGGCCCATCCTTCACCAAAGTCTCCGCCGCCGCCCGATCCACCAGCCCATCCCCAGCCCCGACCGTGTCGCTCAGG
>CAXUNR010000126.1:0-2848 GCA_964252655.1 uncultured Acidobacteriaceae bacterium | reverse complement strand
AATGGGTTCGGCACGATGCCCATGCGCGACCAACAAATCAAACGCCGCCGCCCCCATGTCCCCATGCTGCCGATACGCCACCCCCAGCTCCGCATCCGTCGCCCCGCTCACCGTCAGCACTGCCTTCGTCAACAGCGCCCCACCCGCATTCAGCTTCCGCGGATCGGCCTCGGCAAACGGCAGCCCCGCCAGATACAAACAGAACAGTCCAACCTCCGCCGGCGACTCTTCCTGCACAGTCCGCACCGCCGACGCAATCCGGTCCCGCTTTCCCAGCCGGCTCGCCGTCCCCGCCATCTCCTCCGCCAACTCCGCAACCGCCCGGTACATCGCCATCGACACCTCGCGCACATCTACTCCCCAAAGATACCTTCCGCACCCCACGCGTCCGGAGTAACATCCAATCAGCAACGTGAGCCTCTCCGCAAATCCGGTGAACCCTTCCCGCATGACGCCCCCGCGTCACGACTTTGCCTAGCTGCGCCAAGCTTGCCGCATCCCCCATGGAACCGCCAATCCAAACTAAAAGACTTTGTTGTGAGGCTCCTTCTATATGTTCGACCGCCTGGCCCAAATGAACGCCCGCTACGACTCACTCTCCCGCGACATGTCCGACCCTACCCTGGTCAACGACCAGAAACGCTTCCAGGCCATCGCCAAGGAACACCGCGACATGGAACCCGTCGTCGAAAAGTACCGCCAGTACCGCAAGATCGCCGACGGCATCGCCGAAGCCAAGGCCATGCTCTCGGAGCCAGATCCCGACATCCAGGCCATGGCCCAGGACGAGCTTGCTACCCTCGAGCCCCAGCTCGAACCCATCGAAGAAGCCCTCAAAGTCATGCTGCTGCCCCGCGACCCCAACGACGAAAAAAACATCGTCATCGAGCTCCGCGCCGGCACCGGCGGCGATGAAGCCGCGCTTTTCGTCGCCGAAATGTTCCGCCTCTATCTCCGCTTCGCCGAGCAGCACAAGTGGAAGGTCCAGATCCTCTCCGAGTCTGAAACCGGCATCGGCAACGGCCTCAAGGAAGTGACCGCCATCTTCGAAGGCGACAAGGTTTACTCCAAAATGAAGTACGAGTCCGGCGTCCACCGCGTGCAGCGCGTCCCGGCCACGGAGACCCAAGGCCGCGTCCACACCTCCGCCATCACCGTCGCCGTTCTTCCCGAAGCCGAAGAGGTCGACATCAAGATCGAAGCCAAAGACCTCCGCATCGACACCTTCTGCTCCTCCGGCCCCGGAGGTCAGTCCGTCAACACCACCTACTCCGCCATCCGCATCACGCACCTGCCCACCAACACCGTCGTCAGCTGCCAGGACGAAAAATCGCAGATCAAGAACCGCGAGAAAGCCATGCGCGTCCTGCGCTCCCGCCTCTATGAGGTCGAGGAGGAGCGTCTCCACCAGCTCCAGGCCAAGGACCGCAAGCAGCAGATCGGCTCCGGCGACCGCTCAGAAAAGGTCCGCACTTACAACTTCCCCCAGAACCGCATGACCGACCACCGCATCGGCTTCACCAGCCACAACCTCGCCATGGTCATGGAGGGCCAGCTCCAGCCCACCATCGACGCCCTCATCGCCCATGACATAGCCGAAAAGATGAAAGGCGAACCCGTAGCCGCCTGAATCCCGGCCCATCGGTGCCACCCTTTCCAGCACGAATAAACACCTCGAAGTCCAAACTCGCCACCAAGCCGGGTGCCCCAGGTCTCGCCTCTGGAACCTGGGTTTCCAACTCTCCTGGACCACATCCTCGTCTACAGTGGACAAGCCCATGCATCCCTCCGTTCGTCTCCTCTTCCTGCTCACCCTAGCCCTTCCTGGCCTTCGCGCCCAATCCAACACCCCGCCCCTGGCCGGCATTGCGCACGTCGCCTTCCGCGTCAAGGACCTCGCCGCCTCCCGCGCCTTCTACGAGAGCCTAGGTTTCGAGCAGGCCTTCGACCTCCAGCGTGACGGAGTCCCCTACAAGTCCTTCTTCAAGATCAACGACCAGCAATTCCTTGAGCTCTATCCCGCGACCTCAAAGGAGTTCGCCATCGGATTTCTCCGCCTCTGCTTTGAGGGCCAAGACCTTCAAGCCATCCACGACGACTACATCGCCCACGGACATAAACCCACGGACATCCATAAAACCCCGGCCGGCAATCTCCTCTTCACCCTCCCCGGCCCGCTCCAACCCATCAGCCGCGACGGCCAGGCCCTCCCGCAGACCATCGAATACACCCAGTACCTGCCGAGCTCGCTCCACACCAACGACCTCGGCCAGCACCTCGGTCCCGACCGCATCGCCGACCGTCTCCTCGGCGTCGCCCTCGCCATGGTCGACCCCGCCGCCGCCAAAGACTTCTACCTCAACGACCTCTCCTTCAAGCCGCTTCCCGGCCAGCAGAACGTGATGCACTTGCCTGGAAACTCGGGCGAGCAGATTGAAATCACCTCCGCCGCCCTTGGCATCCACGCCCGTATCACGCTTGAGACCAGCAATCTCGGCCGCGCCACCCGCCACCTCAACCACGAACACATCAAGCTCCAAAAGTCCGAAGAAGCCGTTACGTTTGAAGACCCCGACGGCAACCAGATCCTCCTCGAACAGCACTGACCCAGCCCTAACCCATGTACGCCCAGGAATTAAACATCCGGGTGACCCACCTCAGACAGTTTTCTCGTCTGAGGTTGGGTCTTCAAATTCCTCTCACCAACCGAGTTCCCCATGATCACCGCCCGCGAAGCCCTTACCCGCGCCACCGGCCAGCTCTCCGCCCACCCCGACCTCCAACCCACGGCCCTCGCCGACGCGGTCCTGTTGCTTTGCCACGCCCTCACCCTCACCCGCGCCAGCCT
>CAXUNR010000125.1:0-2945 GCA_964252655.1 uncultured Acidobacteriaceae bacterium | reverse complement strand
GGCGGGCAAAGGCGCGGGCTTAGGGAGTGGCCGAGGATGGGCCGGTGGCGGGCGCGGCGAGTGCGGCGGAGGCGCTGCTCTATGCGCGGCCGACAGATTTAGAGCAGGCGGAGACGGCTGTGCGGGAGTATGAGAAGCGGGTGAGTGGGGCGCGGCGCGTCGGGCTGGCGGGGCCGCGATGAACGGAGTGGCGTGCCGACAGGGGGGATGCGCGGGAGTCATCGAGGATGGCTACTGCAATGTGTGTGGGCTGGCGGAGGTGAAGCGGGCCGCAGCTCCGGCCGCGAGTACGCTGACGGGGGCGGCTGCGAGTGCGCCGGTGACTTCGTCTCGCGTGACAACAGGCACAGGCTCGTCGCCGGTGAGCCGTTCGGCTGCGGGTTCGCGGCGGACGAGTTCCTCGACTTCGCGGGCGAGCCGGAAGCAGCTGGGTGCGGGGCTGGTGACACTGCCGGACCTGCCGTCGGCCGATCCGGAGCGCGCGGTGCTGCTGGAGCCGGTGGTGCCGGAGCGGAAGCGGTTTTGTCCGCGGTGCGAGGCTCCGCTGCGGCGGGAGGCGGGGTTCTGCGGCAAGTGCGGGATGAAGTACAGCTTTCAACCGGGGCTGAAGGCCGGCGATATGGTGGCGGGGCAGTACCTGGTGAAGGGGCCGATTGCGTTCGGCGGGCTGGGGTGGATCTATCTTGGGTTCGACACGATGCTGTCGCGGTACGTGGTGCTGAAGGGGCTCTTGAATACGCAGGATGAGTCGGCGGCGTCGGTGGCGGTGGCGGAGCGGCAGTTCCTGGCGGCGGTGAAGCACCCGAACATTGTTGGGATCTACAACTTTGTGCAGGCGGGGAGCGAAGGCTTCATCGTGATGGAGTACGTGGGCGGCAAGACGCTGAAGCAGATTCGGCAGGAGCGCGGACCGCTGCCGGTAGCCGAGGCTATCGCGTATATTCACCGGATTCTGCCGGCGTTTGGGTACCTGCATCGGCTGGGGCTGGTGTTCTGCGACTTCAAGCCGGACAACGTGATGCTCGAGAAGGACGACTTGAAATTGATCGACATGGGCGGCGTGCGCCGGATGGACGATAGCGGCGGGGACATCTATGGGACGGTGGGATATAGCGCTCCGGAGGCTGGGGCGGGGCCGACGCGGGCGTCTGACCTGTACACGATTGGGCGCACGCTGGCGGTGTTGCTGACCGAGATTCGCGGCTTTGGGAAGGAGCACCGGTATACGCTGCCGGGGCCGGAAGAAGAGCCGCGGTTTGCCGGGCAGGAGTCGCTTTACCGGTTTTTGCTGAAGGCTACGGCGGAGAAGGCGGATGACCGGTTTACGACGGCGGACGAGATGGCCGAGCAGCTGCTGGGCGTGCTGCGGGAGGTGGTGGCGGCGGAAACAGGGACGCCGCGGCCGGGGGTGAGCCCGGACTTTGGGGCCGACCTGCTGACGCTCGACGGCGGCAGTGAGGTGGAGCCGGTGCGGCCGGATTACCGGCAGCTTCCGGTGCCTTCGCTCGATCTCGAAGATGCGGGGGCGCAGGCGGTGAGCAGCGCGGGCAGCGTTTCGGATGTGGGCAGGCGGGTGGCGGCGCTGCGGGCGGTGACGCAGCAGTTTGGGCGCTCGCGCGAGGCTCGGCTGCGGCTGGCGGCGACGCTGTGCGATGCGGGCGCGTTTGCGGAGGCGGAAAAGCTGCTGCACAAGCTGGCGGAGGAAGATCCGTGGGACTGGCGAGTGCTGTGGTTTGAGGCGCGGGCCAGGCTGGCGCAAGGGAATGCCGGCGAGGCGCGGCGGCTGTTCGACCAGGTGTACTTCGACCTGCCAGGCGAGCTGGCTCCGAAGCTCGCGCTGGGACTGGCGGCGGAGTTGAGCGGCGATAGGTCGGTGGCGACGAAGATGTATGGGCTGGTGGCGGCGACCGACCCGGGATTTGTTTCGGCGGTGTTTGGGCTAGCTCGGTGCTATGACGCCGAGGGCGACCGGAAGGCGGCGGTGGCCGCACTGGGAAGAATTCCGCAGTCTTCGTCGCTTTATCTGCGCTCGCGGGTGGAGGCGGCGCGGGTGCTGGTGCGGTCTGAGCGCGGGGCTCCGGTGGCGGACGATCTGGCGGCGGCTTCTGCGCTGGTCGAGAGCCTGTCGCTGCAGGGGAGGAGCAGGTTTTTGGTGAGTGGGGAGATCTTCGGCGCGGCTGTCGAGGGGGTTCGTACGCGCGGCGTGGCGGCGAGTGCGGACACCAAGATTCTCGGGCAGTCGCTCGAAGAGGGGTCGCTGCGGCTGGGTTTGGAGAGCTCGCTGCGATCGATGGCTCGGTTCGCGAGCGGCGACGAGCGGATCCGATTGGTGGATGAGGCGAATCAAATGCGTCCACGTACGCTTATCTGATCGGGCGAGGATTTGGCCATGCAATGTTCCGCGTGTGCGGCGGCGGTGCCGGAAGACGATCTTTTCTGCGAGAACTGTGGCGCGGCTTTGCATGCGGCGATCTCGGAGGGCTGCGTGTGCGGGGAGGTGGACGAGGATGGCTTTTGCCTGCGCTGCGGCAGGAGGGTACGGCGGCCGGCGAGCGACCATGTGGAGGAGGCACTTTCGGCGGAGTTTGCCGGGGTGAGCGACCGCGGGCAGCGGCACGAGCGTAACGAGGACCGGTTCGGGGTGTGTGCGGGCGCGGGTGGGTATGGGCTGGTGGTGTGCGATGGTGTGTCGAGTTCGCAAAGCTCGGAGACGGCGTCGGCGGCGGTAGTCGAAGGGGTGGTGGCGGTGCTTGCGGAGGCTTTGCAGGCTGGATTGATTGCCGAGCCTGAGGCGGTGCTGCGGCGGGCGATGGCCGCGGGAGAAGCGAATCTGGTGGCTCGTACGGCGCGGGTGGGTGGTGGGAATCCTCCTTCGACGACGGTGGTGGCGGCCCGGGTGGAGCTGGGGCTGGCTCAGGTTGCGTGGGTTGGTGATCGACGCGCGG
>CAXUNR010000124.1:0-2990 GCA_964252655.1 uncultured Acidobacteriaceae bacterium | reverse complement strand
CCCACGCCGAGCCGCACGCCGTCTTCATGCACTGCCTACCGGCCCACCGCAACGCGGAGGTGACGGATGCGGTGCTCGACGGCCCGCAATCAGTAGTTTTCGAGCAAGCCGAAAACCGCCTCCACGCCCAGAAGGCCATCCTCCTCACCTTGCTCGGCGGAGCCAAGCGCCTCCCTGACACTCTCGAACGCGTCCGCCACAAACTGGCCTAAGTTAAAAGGAGTTATCAATGGACTTCACACGTCTGGATGCTGCCGAAGAACAAGGCAAAATCGAACTAGAGAAGGTCGGGGGAGATCCATCCAGGCTACCCTTTGCGCTCCAACCCGTTGCGTACTTGCTAACTGCACAGGCCATCATCGATAACGGCGGGTTCCAGTACTTCTTCGAAAGTGAGTGGCCCTTCAAACCGCCCTATTCCAAGTTCGTCGAGAGCTATCGTGCGATTGGTGCAGATGGACCCGCCGACAAACTTGAGCGCGCCGTGGCCATCTTCCCGTTTCCGAATCCGGAGAGAGACAGCGATGCACGCATCAAGTTCATGAGCACCTTGGATGAAAAACACGAGTTCCACACTTTGGGTAATGAGGTCTGCGGTGATGAACAGGTTTGGGAACTCCTAGATGCCTACATCCTCGCCCATCCTGAAGCATTCCAAGCGAGCGACAACACCTAAGCAGCCGAGGTAAGACCGAGCATGTCCGTCATCCTAGAATCCCTCCCCCTCGGCCAACGTGTAGGCATAGCCTTCTCCGGCGGCCTCGACACCTCCGCCGCCCTCCACTGGATGAAGCAAAAGGGCGCGATCCCCTACGCCTACACCGCCAACCTCGGCCAGCCCGACGAGCAAGACTACGACGCCATCCCCCGCAAGGCCCTCGAGTACGGCGCCGAAAAGGCCCGCCTCATTGACTGCCGCCTGCCGCTGGTCCGCGAAGGCCTCGCCGCGCTCCAGTCCGGAGCCTTCCACATCTCGACCGCCGGCGTCACCTACTTCAACACCACCCCTATCGGCCGCGCTGTCACCGGGACCATGTTGGTGACGGCCATGAAGGAAGACGACGTCAATATCTGGGGCGACGGCTCCACTTACAAAGGCAACGACATCGAGCGCTTCTACCGCTACGGCCTGCTCGTCAACCCCGCCCTGAAGGTCTACAAGCCTTGGCTCGACGCCGCCTTCATCGACGAGCTGGGCGGCCGCAAGGAGATGTCCGAGTTCCTCATCCGCTCCGGCTTCGACTACAAAATGTCCACCGAAAAGGCCTACTCCACCGACTCCAACCTCCTCGGCGCCACCCATGAAGCCAAGGACCTCGAGCTCCTCTCCACCTCCATGAAGATCGTGGCCCCCATCATGGGCTCCGCCTTCTGGCGCTCGGACGTGGAAGTCAAACCCGAAGAAGTCACCATCCGCTTCGAAGAAGGCTTCCCCGTAGCCCTGAACGGCACCGAGTACCCCGACCCCGTAGCCCTCCTGCTCGAAGCCAACACCATCGGCGGCCGCCACGGCCTTGGCATGAGCGACCAGATCGAAAACCGCATCATCGAAGCCAAGTCCCGCGGCATCTATGAGGCCCCCGGCCTCGCCCTCCTCTTCCTCGGCTACGAGCGTCTCCTCACCGGCATCCACAACGAGGACACCCTCGAGCAGTACCGCGACTCCGGCCGCAAGCTCGGCCGCCTCCTCTACCAGGGCCGCTGGTTCGACCCCCAGGCCATCATGCTCCGCGAAGCCGCCCAGCGCTGGGTCGCCAGGCCCGTCACCGGCACCGTCACCGTCGAGCTCCGCCGAGGCAACGACTACACCATCCTCTCGACCGACAGCCCCAACCTCACCTTCCATCCCGAACGCCTCTCGATGGAAAAAACCGAGTCCACCTTCAGCCCGCGCGACCGCATCGGCCAGCTCACCATGCGCAATCTGGACATCACCGACACCCGCGCCAAGCTCATCACCTACGCCCAAACCGGCCTTCTCACCCTAAGCAAAGGCACCGAGATGCCCCAACTCACCAGCAAAAACAACAAGGACCACGCCAGCTAGCACCCCGTGAAGCATCCGCACGAGAAACAAACCCGAATGCCATCCCACACCCCAGGTCCGAACCGCCCCACCCTCGCCCACTCGGCCGTGGCTCTGCTCTCCCGCGCCGCCCGGTACCCCCTCCTGCTGCTCGCCTTTCTGCTGGTCGATGCGCTCCTCATCGCCCTGCATCTCTCGCTCAAGGTCCCGCTCTGGCACGATGAGCTCTTCACCTACGCCATCGCCCAGCTCCCCACCCTCCACGACGTCCTGCTTGGCACCCGTGCCATCGATCTTAATCCTCCGCTCTCCTACCTCCTCACACGCGCGTCCTTCCATCTCTTCGGCGTCGGCACCCTCCAGTGCAGGCTGCCGGAGATTGCCGGCATGCTGCTCGCCCTCACCTGCCTCTTTCTCTTTGTCCGCCGCCGCGCCGGCGACTCCTTCGGCTTCCTCGCCGCCGCCATGTTGCTCGCCGGCCAGGCCGCCGACGCTACGCTCCAGGCGCGACCCTACGGCCTTCTCCTTGGCTTCACCGCCCTCGCCCTGCTCGCCTGGCAGTCCTCCTCTGCACAGTCCTCCCGCACCCGCGCCTGGGTCTTCGACCTTCTGCTCCTCGTCGCCCTCTCCGCTGCCCTGCTAAGCCACATCTTCGGCCTCTTCGGCTGGTTCGCCCTCGCCACCGCCGAGTGCGTTCAGGCCCGCCTCAACCGCAGGCTCGACCCCGGCCGTACCCTCGCGCTCCTACTCCCGCTCGGCTTCACTCGGTTCTACAAGCCACTCTTGCAAGGCCATGCCGCCGCCCTGTTCCCCCCCTCCTACCAGCCCGATTTCGCCCGGATCTTCAGCTTTTACACCGGGGAAGTCACCCTCGGCATCCTCGCTCTCTGGATCGCCGCCTGCGCCGCCATCCTCGTCGATTCACGCTCTCGACCCACCACCGCCCAGCCCCGCTCTCCCCGCG
>CAXUNR010000123.1:801-3159 GCA_964252655.1 uncultured Acidobacteriaceae bacterium | reverse complement strand
ACATCCAACCCACAAACCCGGGCGGGCACGGGTGCGGGTGCCCCAGGTCTCGCTTCTGAGACCTGGGATCTTCCTAGCCCCCAAACCCCGGGTACCCGCAACTTCCGGCCACCCTGCATAACCGCCTTACCGTGTCGGTCGTAGAAGCGCCTACCCCGCCCAGCAAGCGTCTTCGCTCCACACGCAAGGCTCATCCCTCTGTCAAACCAGGCGCTGTCTCCAACGCCGCATCAGTACACGCCGTACCGCTTCCCCCGTAAAGCCGTACATGGCGTGGGTGATGATCTCGCTCTTCTGCTCGCGCGCCGGCTGCTGCAGCGGCGGCTCGTTCAGGCCAAGCAGAGGCAAGACCGATTCATGCGTCGTCAGCAGCACCACCTCGCCGAAAACAACCCCATAGCCGATCGTGACCAAGGGCACATATTCAGCTGCGGCGCCATACAACGCGCCCACACCAACGCTGAACGTCCAGTGGAACGCCTGGGTCCATGCGGTCTGCAGAGGCTTGCTAAGAGGATGACCAGCCACTTTCTCCGCCAGAACCGCAGGAGGCGGCTCCTGGCCCTGGGTGCGCGGCGGATAGATCAGTTCGCCCACCAGTTTGCTGATACCCCCGGCAAAGCCGCCCAATGCCCCGGCGAGCAGACCTTTTGCAACGAGACGACGCCCACGATTGATGAATTCCATAGCTTTTGTTTGTAGGTCCTAATCAAAAAAAAGCTATCACGATCTCTAACGCAAGTTGTCATAGACAAACCAACCAACCCGAGTCCACCGCCATAACCTCCCGAACACCCCAAAAACCGGATGCCTGGGTTCCCCCCCACCCACAAATCCCCGGGTGCCCCATCTCACGCAAGCCTCACCGCGTGAGGTGGGAACCCAAACCTCTCAAACCCTACCGCTTCAACTCCACCGTATGCACCGGACTCCGCACCTCCGGCACACTCCCATCGTTCACCTGGACCGACTCCGGCTGATCCTCAAACAAAATCCTCACCGAGCTACTCGCATGTCCCGCAATCCGCAGCCGCTCCGTCTGGCTCGTCGTCAACCCCCGCACCGTCACCGGAACCTCCGCCACCGCGTCCCCATCGTTCCGCACCTCCACCGCCACCAAGAACCCCGCGCTCTTACCCGGTTGTGCCGGAACCGCCCGCGGAGTCGCCCCAACGATCGTCAAATCCGGCAAACCCCGATCCCGATTCACCCAATCATCAAAAAACCACCCCAGATCCTGCTTCGACGTCACCTCGACCGACCGTTGAAATGCCTGCGGCTCCCCCTCCAGCTTCGGTTTCACGCTCACACTGTGCCGCCACGCGGCCAGGCACGCCCGCAGTACCGGATCCCCCAACAGCCCACGCAGCTGCCAAAGCACCGACGCCGACTTCAGCCGCAGATACACCTGCGCACTCGCCTCCGGCAGCGGCTCCCCCACCGCCTCCGGATGCGCCGCCAGGTCCGGCTCCGCCAGCGCCAGCAGCGCCGAAGCCTGCCCCAGCTCCGCCAGCGCCGCCGGCAGCCCCGCCGTCCGCTCCGTCCACAGCAGCCCCACAAACTCCGGCAGTCCCTGATTCAGCCAAAGCCCCGCCCGCGCAACCGCCTCGCGCCCCGGCCCAAACCACGCGTGCGTCAGCGGCGTCAGCAGCTCCGGAACAATCCGCGCATTCGACTTCCCCGCATCCAGCCCCATCGCCAAAAAACCCGCATCTTCGTACCGCTCGCCCGTATGGTCGAGCAGCAGCATCGGCACCCGCGGCGTCGGCCCCAGCCACTGTGCCAGCAGCGTCCGCACCTGCGCCGCGGCCGAGCCATAGCTCTGCACCGCCTCCGGCCGTGCCATCACCACGGTCAGCAGCTCATCCTCCGTCGTCACCGCCGCCTGCGCCGTCAAAAACACACTCGGCACCCGATACCCCACCACCGCCGCCGGCCACTCCGCCGTCCCCACCCCATGCGTCGCATCGATCAACTCCGTATCCGTGTCCGCCACCCGCTCGAGCGGTCGCAGCTCGCCATCAAAGATCACCCCGTTCGGCGGGTCGCCCGTGTATTCCACCGTCAGCCGCAGCGCCATCGTCGTCGCCAGCCCCAGCAGCCGCTGCCGAGCCACCGCCTGCACCACCTGGTTGCCGTCCCCCAGCGTCGCCGTCGCCGCCCCCACCGCCGACCCCCGCACCCCCCCCAACCCCCCCCGCCGCCCCGGCTCCGCGAGACCTCCTTCTCCCGCTCGCGGGAGAAGGAACGCGCGGAGACGTCCATGCCCACATCTGATCTCGCCGCCGCCCTCCGCGACCGCGCGGCCACCCTGCAGCAGCGCCTGCTCGACAAGGTGGCGACGAACCTCTCCGGCGA
>CAXUNR010000123.1:0-791 GCA_964252655.1 uncultured Acidobacteriaceae bacterium | reverse complement strand
TGGTTGCCGTCCCCCAGCGTCGCCGTCGCCGCCGCCACCGGATACCACACCACCTCCCCAAACCCCCGCAGCGCCGTCGCTCCCGCCTCCGTCGTCGGCACAATCGCGTCCCAATCCTGCGCCGCCGCCTGCTCCGCCGAGACCCCCAGTACCTCCAGCCGCTGCGCCGACTGCCGGATCTCCCCCCCATACAGCACCGCCACCGTCAGCGTCGCGCCCGCCGCCAGCGGCTCTGCCGGGGTCAACACCGCCTCCTGCGCATACCCCGTATGGTCCGTGTCCGTCGAGATCGGCCCCTGCGTAAACGCGACCGGCTTCAGCCCTGCCGGCGTACTCGCCGCCACACTCTCCCACCGCAGCGAGCCCGAAATCTGCAGCGGGATCCTCCGCAGCGCACTCCCACTCACATTCCGCAACGTGAGCGTCGCCCGCGCCTCTTCCCGGCCCTCCGCCGGCGTCAGGTGCAGATCCAGCCGCGTAGCCGTAATCGCCACCGCGGTCCGCTCTTCATTCGTCACCGGAACCTTCGGCAGCGCATCCGGAGCCACCACCACCTGCGCCGGAGCCCCCGCCACCACCTGCCCCTGCGCCAAAGCCGGACCCGGCAATAGCGCCACAACCATGATCAACCCAAGCCGCCACAAATGCCCGGGTGCCCCATCCATCGCAGCCTTACGCGATGGGTGGGACGTACACCTTCGACCAGCCGGAAGTTGCTGCCTATGCTGCCGACTCTGCCCTGAATGCACCGCAAACCCCGTCAACTCGCGAAACCCTTACGCGGCTTCACC
>CAXUNR010000122.1:0-3178 GCA_964252655.1 uncultured Acidobacteriaceae bacterium | reverse complement strand
GGGATGCGGGGGTGTGGGTGTGGTCGAGTTACCGACACTACCAGACGGGTGAGCGGGGTGTGGTGGAGATTGAGTCGGAGGGGACTGCGGGACGTAGGTAGAGGGTTCGAAAAGGTAAGGGTTTGGGTGTCCCATGTCTCGATGTGAGGCTTGGGTTGGTTGGGGTGGAAAGGGATTTTGGGTGGATACGGGTGAGGGTTGGGGTGGTTTGGAAACCCAGGTCTCAGGTGCGAGACCTGGGGCACCCGGCTAAGGTTTCTTCTATGCAGAGGACGATTTTCAGCGAGGTCGAGGCCATAGAGCGTGGAGTTTAGCCTAGCACCGGTTATCTGCTTCGGCTTGAGCGGGATCGGAACCGTCACATCGGATAGTATACGGGTGAGACATGCCAGGCTAAAATTTCAACATGAGCATGGTAGTTGCTAGACGTGAAAACACAGGCGGAGTGTATTTTGGCTTTCAGGAAGACGATGAGCTTCTCGAATGCGCTAAGTGCGGACACAGAGCGGCATACGGCTCAGGTACACCTCGAACCAGCGCGGACAACTTCAGAAACTTCGACTTGAGACTCTCCAATTGGTAGAGGATGAGCATCCACGCCACAGCGATGAGATCCAAGTACGGTAAGCTGTCTCAGGTTTAGCTGAAGTCCGTGAGTGACTGGGGGCGGATGGGTGGATTGGGAACCCAGGTCTCACAAGGAACGGCTGAGGTACGACACTAGTCTCAGCTACGTGGCTTGATAGGGACTTCTTGTAAGCGTGACGGGACAATTGTAGCCTTGCTGCTGCAGTAGGGTCCCGATGCTGATCCTACTTACATGAGGATACCGGCATGGGCCGATCATGATTTCCGTTATTGGCAGCCTATAAGGATCGGTGCCTAACGGAGATGGTCGAAGTGGAAGATGACGGGCAAGCATAGCTGTCTTCTGAATAAAGATTAGTTCGGAGAGGTCAGTAGCTTGATAGCTCTTGATCAATCGATACTCCCGTTCCGTGTTGAACCCCGGGTCCTTGATCATGGGAGCGGCTTGTGTGACTATCTCATCCCAGCGCTGCAGAAAAGAACGAGTCCAGGCACCAACGTCCTGGTCTGCGTACTTCGAGATTCCTTCCGCAAAAAAAGCAAGACTTTGTTTTCCCACGTCATCAGCTAGCGTTTTGTGTAACGCATCATTGTAGTAGATCACCTTTGCTAACAAGCATTCCTTCACGCCAAAGAGGTGCTTAGCTTTGAATGCAAGCGCGTAGCCGTTCTCGCCCCCACCGTAAGCTCGCCATTGGCTTAGATCATCTTTTGCTTCACTGAAACAAGTAACGAAGTATGGCAGTCGCACGTGATTTAGTTGACCAGATCCTTCATCGAAATATGAGAGTGCCTCCTTGATAAACGTTCCCTCCCGACTACCGCCCGCGAAGCAGCTTTCCTGATTTCTTAGCGATTCTCGGAAGAGTTCGGAGGCAAACCTTACTTCCTTACTGTCGTTCAAACAAGAAACTTGCGTAGAGTAGATCGAGTTACTGGTCAACATTCCTAAAAGGCCTGGACCGCTTGTGTAATGCCACAAGATGGTCTCCGGATCGAATGCCAAGCTGCCCATTTCATTGACAAGCTTTAGCACATAGGCTGAATACCGATTTAGGTCACTCGTTTCGATTTCCATGACAGACGATTGTAAGACCTAGATCTAACGCCCAAACCTTTGTTTGGTCTGCTGCATTTGGCTCATGAGCCTCTGCTGAGCCTTCATGCCTCCGCCCATTCCGCCGCCCAGGGACTTGAACATCTTCGACATCTGGGCGTACTGGCGGAGTAGGTTGTTGACGTCCTGGACAGAGGTGCCGCTGCCGGCGGCGATGCGCTTGCGTCGGCTGCCGTTGATGATGTCGGAGTTCTGGCGCTCCTTGTTGGTCATGGAGTTGATGATGGACTCGACGCGGGTGAGCTGGGATTCGTCGACGTTTTCCGCCGCCTGGGCCATGCCCTGGAAGGGGCCGACCGAGGGGAGCATCTTGAGGATCGACTTCATGGACCCCATCTTCTTGATCTGACGGAGCTGCTCGCGGAAGTCCTCGAGCGTGAAGCCCTGGCCGGAGAGGGCCTTTTTGGCGAAGGCCTCGGACTTGTTCTTGTCGAGTTTTTCGCTCGCCCGCTCGAGCAGGGTGGCGACGTCGCCCATGCCCATGATGCGGCTGACGATGCGGTCGGGGTGGAAGGGCTCGAAGGCGTCGGGCTTCTCGCCGGTGCCGAGGAACTTGATGGGGGCGCCGGTGATCTGGCGGATGGAGAGGGCGGCTCCGCCGCGGGCGTCGCCGTCCATCTTGGTGAGGATGGCTCCGGTGATGGCGAGGCGGTCGTTGAAGGCCTTGGCGGAGTTGACGGCGTCCTGGCCGGTCATGGCGTCGGCGACGAAGAGGATTTCGGAGGGGGCGAGGAGCTTTTTGAGCTCGGCCATCTCGTCCATGAGGGCGGTGTCGATGCCGAGGCGGCCGGCGGTGTCGACGATGAGGATGTCGCAGCCGAAGTTGGCGGCGTCGCGCTTGGCTTCCTTGGCGAGGCGGAGGACGGTTTCGGTGCCGGGGTTGGGCTCGGTTATTTTGCCTTCGTAGAGATTGGCGCCGGTGGATTTGGCGACGAGGGCGAGCTGCTCGCGGGCGGCGGGACGGTAGACGTCAACCGAGACGAGCATGGGGCGGTGACCGCCCTTTTTGAGCCACTGGGCGAGCTTGGCGGAGGAGGTGGTCTTACCCGAACCTTGCAGCCCGGCCATGAGGACGACGCTGGGGGGCTGGGAGGCGGTCTTGAATTTGGAGATGTCCTTGCCGAGGAGGTCGATGAGCTCGGTTTGGACGATGCGGGCGATTTGCTCGGAGGGGGAGAGCGCGGTGGTGACCTGGGAGCCGAGGGCCTGGGCGCGGATGTGGTCGACGAGGGTGTTGACGACATCGAGGTTGACGTCGGACTCGAGGAGGGCGATGCGGATCTCGCGCAGGGCGTCGGCGATGTTCTCGTCGGTGATAGTGCCCTGGCCGCGGAGGTTTTTGAAGGAGCGCTGGAGCTTGTCGGAGAGGGTTTCAAACATGGCTTAGTAAGTATAGATGGGTGTGGGAAGGCAAGGGCTTCGAGAGCGCGGGACGCCGGGGAGTTAGTGGCGGGGGAGGTTCGGGGTGAGGTG
>CAXUNR010000121.1:0-3349 GCA_964252655.1 uncultured Acidobacteriaceae bacterium | reverse complement strand
CCACCCCCGCATCCCCGGCGACCAGATCGCCGGCCCCACCATCTACGCCTTCTGGCACCGATCTCTGCTGGTGTGCGCGCATCGCTTTCGCCACCGCAACATCGCCATCCTTATCTCGCGCAGCTTCGATGGCGAACTCATCGCGCGCACCGTCGAGCGGCTCGGCTTCCGCGCCATTCGCGGCTCCTCCTCACGCGGCGGCCCCACGGCTCTGAAGCAGATGGCCGAGGCCTATCGCCAGGGCCGCATCTGCGCGCTCACTGTCGATGGCCCTCGCGGCCCAGCCATGGTCGCGCAGCTTGGTGCGGTGCAGCTCGCGCTGCTTGTTGGCGCACCTTGGCTGGGCGCCTTCTCCGCTCTGCCTGACCGCGCCTGGACGCTCCGCACCTGGGACCGCTTCCTGATCCCAAAACCGTTCGCGCGCGTCATCCTCAGCTGGCCCGCGCACATCCCTGCTCGCGGCAAAGAGGCCACTGCGCTTCAAGCCGCCCTCCAATCCACCCTCGACCGAGCCGTCCAACCGAACGCCGACCATTAATGCTTGTCTCCGACTTCCATTTCGACCTGCCAGAAGAGCTCATCGCGCAGCATCCGCCCGCCGTGCGCGGCTTCAGCCGCATGCTGCGCGTCGACCGCGCCACGGGCGTTGTCGAGGACGACCTGTTCCGCAGCCTGCCGCACCTTCTCCGCCCCGGAGACCTGCTCATTTTGAATGACTCTCGCGTCCTCCCCGCGCGACTCTATGCCACCCGCGCCCGCAGCCCGCAGACGCAGGCCAGCTCGCCAGACCCTTCCGGTCGCATCGAAGTCCTGCTCACCCAAGAGATCGCCCCGCACACCTGGTCCGCCCTCGTCCGCCCCGCAAAAAAAGTCCTTCCTGGCGAGACCCTCTTCTTCCACGTAACCAATCCGGGTGCCCCAGGTCTCGCCTCTGAGACCTGGGATGGAGAGCCGCCGCTGCTCACCGCCGAAGTCCTTACCGCCGGCGAGTTCGGCGAGCGCACCCTCCGCTTCACCCCTGACCCCGAGTTCCTCGCCAAGCTCGACCGGATCGGCCACATGCCTCTCCCCCCCTACCTGCACCGGCCGGACGAAGCCGCCGACAAGTCCCGCTACCAGACCGTCTACGCCAACCAGCCCGGCTCTGCCGCCGCCCCCACCGCCGGCCTGCACTTCACGCCCGAAATCCTGGAAGCCCTGCAGGCGCGCGGCATCCAGGTCGAAACCCTCACCCTCCACGTAGGCCTGGGCACCTTCCAGCCCGTCCGCGTCGACCGCCTGGAGGACATCCGCCTGCACACTGAGCACTACACCCTGCCCGTCGCCACCGCCTCCGCCGTCAACCTAGCCCTGCGCGAAGGCCGAAGAATCATCGCCGCCGGCACCACGGTCACCCGCACCCTCGAGCACTGCGCCCAGATGGGAAGCGAGGTGGGCCACCTCGAACCCCACACCGGCTCAACCAGCATCTTCCTCCAACCAGGCCACCGCTTCCGCATCCTCTCCGGCCTGCTCACCAACTTCCACCTGCCCCAATCCACCTTGCTGATGCTGGTCAGCGCCTTCCTCGGCGAACGCGAGCAGGGAAGAGACGGCGCCCTCGCCGCCTACGCCCATGCCATCCGCGAGCGGTACCGCTTCTTCAGCTACGGCGACTGCATGCTGATCCTGTAAGAGTCGTTACTTACAGGCGGGCGGGCTTGTCTCATCACCACCAACGTCGCTTGGTGTGCGCGGGTGTACTTAGAGAGCGACTTGTCCTTCAGCATCTTCGCCTTCTCTAATTCTGTCTGCGCTTCTGCGCAAGTCATCAGGTCCAGACGCCCGTGCTGGATTTCAAACACGCCGGGAACACCAGCCGACTCTCCTTGAGCACGAATGAAGTAGATGTTCCCTGCCTCCAGCACGACATCCAGCATTTCGCGTGCTTCCGGACGCTTGCCATTGCTGGCACCAAAAGAGTGTGGACCTGGTGGCAGATGTAGCGTGAGATACCGGTTATTGTGAGCGAAGAATCGGTCATGAAACCAGAACAGCTCCTGCTTTCCGTCGAAGATGCCCCCAAGATAAACATCGTGCTTGGTCCCGGGGATACCACTCGTCCAGATTGAGCCATGCGAATAAAATGTCACGGTGGCATCTTGGGCATGCGCCATGGGAGACCCGAGCAGCGCTCCTACGACACATCGACAGATCAAGAGCAGCAGTAAACGCGTCGTTGACTTCATATCGGTGTGAAGCTAACACACCTGCCTTTCTCCCGCCATCACCGGAGCGGTGGCATCCTAAAGAGTGCCTATGTCCACCAAGCCCCCCATCTACCTTCTCGACTCCATGGCCTTCATCTTCCGCGCTTACCACGCCATGCAGCGGCAGCGGCCCATGTCCACGCGCACCGGCATCCCCACCGCCGCCACCTATGTCTTCGTCAACATGATCAACAAGCTGCGCAAGGACTTCGCGCCCGAGTACCTCGCGGCCATTTACGACGTAGGCGCGCCCGTCCACCGCAACGAGCTCGCCGGCCAGCTCAAGGACGTCCAAAAGTTCAACATCAAGACCCAGGCCTTCGAGACCATCGCCTACGGCGGCTACAAGGCCAACCGCGTCGAGACCCCGCCCGACCTCATCCAGCAGCAGCCCTACATCCGCCGCGCGCTCGAAGCCTTCCGCATCCCCATCCTCTTCTACGAGGGCATGGAGGCCGACGACGTCATCGGTACCCTCTCCTGCAAACTCTCCGCCCTCGGCCACCATGTCTACGTCGTCAGCTCCGACAAGGACATGATGCAGCTTGTGAATGAGAGCGTCAGCATTCTCAACCCTACGAAAGACAACCTCATCCTCGACTCCGCCGGCGTCGAAGCGAACCTCGGCGTTCCCCCCCAGCAGGTCATCGACGTGATGGCCCTGCGCGGCGACGCCATCGACAACATTCCCGGAGCGCCTGGCATCGGCGACAAAGGGTCGATCGAGCTCATCAAGCAGTTCGGCACCGTCGAAGCCGCGCTCGACCGCGCCGAAGAGGTCAAGAAGAAGACCTACCGCGAATCCCTCCAAAACAACCGCGACAACATCCTCCTTTCAAAAGAACTCGTCACCATCCACACCGGCGTCCCCATCGAGTATTCCCTCGACGCCATGCGCACCCAGCCCGTCGACAACGCCGCCTGCCGCCAGCTCTTCTCCGAGCTCGAGTTCACTACACTCCTCAAGGAACTCGCCCCCTCCGTCGACAACACGCCCTCCACCTACACCCTCAAACCCACCCCCGCCGAAGTCGCGCAGCTCCTCGCCGAAGCTCGCACCTCCGGCCTCGCAGTCGCCATCTTCGAGGACGCCCGCGCCC
>CAXUNR010000120.1:0-3383 GCA_964252655.1 uncultured Acidobacteriaceae bacterium | reverse complement strand
AACCAACACGGCCCCCGCCCCTGCCATCGCCCAGCTGCCGCCCAACTTCCTCAGCTCCCCCATCGCCGCCGGAACCATCCAGCGCACCGAGCCCGTCAGCATCTCGTTCCTCAGCCGCAACCGCGCCGACGCGCTCAACTACTTCGACGACGGCAAATTCACCAGCACCTACCCCTACGTCGAGCACCTGCTCCGCATCGCCATCGCCCAGCGCGTCGGCCACTTCGACTGGCTCGCCGAGCTGGCCGAGAACACCGTCTTCGACGTCCCCAACACCGCCGTCGATCCCGTCGCCGCCCGCGGCCAGCTCTTCTTCGGAGGCACCTACTACGCCTCCAACGGCCCCGGCAACACCACGCCTTCCGCCGCCTCCTTTAAACAAGGCTGGCTCCGCTTCCACGGCAAAGGCCCCGACACCACCGTCCGCCTCGGACGCTTCGAGTTCTTCGACGGCCAGGAGACTACCCCCAAGGACACCACCCTCCTCTGGCTCCAAACCAACCGCATCGCCCAGCGCCTGGTCGGCAACTTCGGCTTCTCAAACGGCCAGCGCTCCTTCGACGGCGCCGACGCCCACTTCGGCAAGGGAACCTTCGACCTCACCGCCATGGCCGGCCGCGCAGACCAGGGCGTCTTCAACATGAACGCCAACCCCGAGCTCAACGTCGACATCCAGTACCTCGCCTTCACCAAGCGCCAGTTCTCCGACCACCTCCTCCTCCGCGCCTTCGGACTCGATTACCACGACGGCCGCACCGGCCTCACCAAAACCGATAACCGCACCGCCGCCGCCCGCGCCCTCGACCACAAAAACATCCGCATCGGCACCTACGGCGGAGACGCCGTCGCCAGCATCCCCGCCGGCCCCGGAAGCTTCGACGCCCTCTTCTGGGGCGTCCTCCAAACCGGCCAGTGGGGTCTCCTCAACCAGCACTCCGGAGCCTTCGCCGTCGAGGCCGGCTACCGCTTCACCAAAGTCCCCTCCAAGCCCTGGATCCGCGGGGGCGACTTCCGCTCCACCGGAGACCACAACAACACCGACACCGTCCACAACACGTTCTTCGCCGTGCTTCCCACCCCGCGCATCTACGCGCGTTTCCCCTTCTATAACTCCATGAACAGCACAGACCAGTTTGTTCAGCTCATCGATAACCCCGGCAAGCGCTGGGAGCTCCGCTCAGACCTCCACTTCCTGCAGCTCACCTCAAACACCGACTTCCTCTACAACGGCGGCGGAGCCTACGACAACAAGGTCTTCGGCGTCACCGGACGCACCGCCAACCTGCACAACAGCCTCGCCTCCATCGCCGACATCAGCTCCGACTACGCGCTCTCGCCCTCGCTCAGCCTCAACACCTACTACGCCCACGCCTACGGACGCACCGTTATCTCCTCGCTCTACCCGGGCAAACAGGCCAACTTCGGCTATCTCGAATTGATCTACCGCTTCGGCATCAAACAGACGCCGCACCCAGCCCCGTAAGCAAAGCATTCGCGAACGAAAATCTATGCTATCGTGATGACCACCAGCCCCAGCCAAAGGAGCAAATTTCCTCGTCCCAGCACCCCACGAGGAACACTCGCCGGCTAAACCACACGGGCGGACGGGGTTCATCATGGCGCATGCCAGCTTCGACGGATTGCGGGTCCTCTCGCTCGAGTCGCGCCGGGCCATCGAAGTCGAGAAGCTCATCCGCACCTACGACGGTCATCCCTTCGTCGTGCCCTTCATGCGCGAGGCCAAACTCGAGTCCAACCATGCCGCGCTCGAGTTCGCCGACCGCCTCCTGCGCGGCGAACTCGACGTCGTCATCCTCATGACCGGCGTCGGCGTCCGCGCCTTGCTCGACATCGTCGAAACCCGCTACGAGCGCCCCGCCGTCCTCGACGCGCTCGCCCGCGTCAAGATCATTACCCGCGGTTCCAAACCCGAAGCCGCCCTCCGCGAGCTCAAGCTCCGCTCTGTCGCCACCGCCGCCGAGCCCGTCACCTGGCACGAGCTCATGACCGCCATCGAACGCTACTTCGGCGCCACCCTCAAAGATCAGCGCGTCGCCCTCCAGGAGTACGGCGCCTCCAACCCCGAGCTGCTCGCCGAGCTCACCGAGCGCACCGCCTCCGTGCTCAAAGTGCCCGTCTACCAGTGGGCCTTGCCGCACGATCTCCAGCCCCTCCGCGAGTGCGTCCACGGCCTCACCCTTGCCGGAGTCGACGTCGTCCTCTTCACCACCGCCGTCCAGGTCATCCACCTCATGCAGATCGCGCAGGAGATGAACCAGGTCCCGGAGCTGCTCGCCGGCCTCCGCTCCCTCGTCGTCGTCTCCATCGGCCCCACCACCACCGCCGAGCTGCTGCACTACAGCATCACCCCGGATTTCGAACCCTCCCGCCCCAAAATGGGCTTTCTCATCAACGAAGCCGCGCAGTACTCCGGCCAGGTCCTCAAGGCCAAGCGCGAAAAAGCCTTGCTCCCCCCCGAACCCAGCGACTCGACCGCCGCCTCTTTTGAGCCTCACATCGCGCAGTCGACCTCCGCCGTCCGCCGCATCGCGCCCTCCACCCCCACCATGGCCGGCTTCAGCGATGGCCTCAGCTCCTTCGACTTCCTCCACGAACTCTCCGCCCGCCTCGCCGCCGCCGACCCCCTCCACACCGTGCTCGACCGCATCGTCGAGTTCGTCACCACCATGATCCCCTGCGACTCCTGCTTCATCTACACCGTCGAAGGCGAAAAGCTCCTCCTGCGCGCCTCCCGCAACCCCCACGCCGACCTCGTCGATTCCCTCGGCCTCAAAGTCGGCCAGGGCATCACCGGCTGGGTCGCCGAGCATCGCGAGCCCGTCGCCATCGCCTCCAAAGCCTCCGAGGACCCCCGTTTCGCACCGTTCAAAAACGTCCCCGAGGACTGCTTCGAGGCCATGCTCTGCACTCCTATCATCTCCGCCAACCGCGTCATCGGCGTCATCAACCTGCAGCATCGGCTCCCGTATAGCCACAGCAGCGTAGAGACCCGGCTCATCGCGCTCATCGGCTATCTCGTCGGAGCCGAGATCGAGCGCGCTCGCCTGGACACTGAAAACCTCCAACTCGCCGACCGCCTCGAAACCCGTAAGGCCATCGATCGTGCCAAGGGTCTGCTGCAACGCGACCTAGGTCTCTCCGAAAGCGACGCCTATCGCCGTATGCAGCGCGAAAGCCGCCAGCGCCGCAAAACCATGCGCGAGATCGCCGAGGCCATCCTCCTCAGCGACGACATCAAACGCACCCCCATCGGTAACTAGCCTCCCCCCGTCTTCCCCACCAAACATCCGGGTGCCCCATCTCTGACAGCATCTCCGTCTGAGGTGGGGATCCTCAACCTCCCCCTCCCCCCGTCGTCATTC
>CAXUNR010000119.1:0-3472 GCA_964252655.1 uncultured Acidobacteriaceae bacterium | reverse complement strand
GGATGGAGTGGCCGGATGCGCGGATGCGGAAGCTGTCGAGGGGCGGAAGTTCGCCGGCGGCCTGGAGGATCATCCACTCGACGAGGTCGATGCCGGTGACCTGCTCGGTGACGCCGTGCTCGACCTGGAGGCGGGTGTTGACTTCAAGGAAGAAGAAATCTTGAGTCTCATCATCGTAGATAAATTCGACGGTGCCGGCGTTGGCGTAGTTCACCACTTTGCCGAGCAGGATGGCGGCGTTGAAGAGGCGCTGACGGGTGGCTTCGGAGAGGCGGGGGGCGGGGGTTTCTTCGAGGACTTTCTGGTGACGGCGCTGGGCGGAGCAGTCGCGTTCGCCGAGGGCTAGGACGTTGCCCTGGCCGTCGCCGAAGATCTGGACTTCGATGTGGCGGGCGCGGGCGACGTAGCGCTCAAGGTAGACGGCGGAGTTGCCGAAGTTGGATTGGGCGAGGCGGGTGACGGAGTCGAAGGCGTCGGTGAGCTCGGGGGCGGAGTGGCAGACGCGCATGCCGATGCCACCGCCACCGCCGGAGCTCTTGAGCATGACGGGGTAGCGGAGGGTTTCGGCCTGAGCGAGGGCGTCCGGGAGGTCCTGGAGGAGGCCGGTGCCGGGCAGGAGCGGGACGCCGCAGGCCTGGGCCGTGGCGCGGGCGGTATGTTTGAGCGCAAAGGCGCTCATGTTTTCCGGAGTGGGGCCGATAAAGGTGATATGGCGAGCGGAGCACTCACGGGCAAAGGCGACGTTTTCAGAGAGAAAGCCGTAGCCGGGGTGGATCGCCTGCGCGCCGGTCTGGGCGGCGGCGGCAAAGATGGCTTCGAAGGAGAGATAGCTTTGGGCAGCAGGCGCAGGACCGATGAGGACAGCTTCATCGGCTTCAAAGACGTGGAGGGAGTTGGCGTCAGCTTCGGAGTAGACGGCGACGGAGGCGATGTCCATGCGGCGGAGGGTGCGGAGGATGCGGGTGGCGATGGCGCCGCGGTTGGCGATGAGGACTTTGGTGAACATAGGAGGGATCGGGGTGTTTCAGAGTAAAGCGAAATACAAGGGTCCTTCGCTGCGCTCAGGATGACGTGAGTTTGGCTCGGGTTGGCTATGAATTCCAGAGGAGAACCTGGACGGGGGTTGGATTGTAGGCGTTGCAGGGATTGTTGAGTTGGGGGCAGTTGGAGATGACGAGGAGGACGTCCATTTCGGCGCGTAGTTCGACGTACTTGCCGGCGTCCGAGACGCCGTCTTCAAAGGTGAGTTTGCCTGCCGGAGTGACGGGGACGTTCATGAAGAAGTTGATGTTGGCTGTGAGGTCGGCTTTGGTGAGCGGGTGGCCGGTGCGGGCGGACCAGTCAAGCGCGCCGAGGAGGAAGCTTTGGCGGCAGGCGTGCATGGAGTGTTTGTCTAAGGCGTAGCGGACCTGATTGCTCTCGCAGGAGCAGGCTCCGCCCAGGGTGTCGTGGCGGCCGCAGGTGTCTGCGGTAAGGGTCAGGAGGGTGTTGCGGAGGGAAGAAATGAGGCGGGTGCCGGTGGTGAGATAGAGTTTGCCCTGGGTGCGGATGGTGTCCTGGGCGCTGTAGCGCTCGGCGTAGTTGTGCGCGTTGTAGAAGAGGGTGTCGACGGCCTGGTTTCCCTCGAGGTCGACGATGCGGAGGTACTGGCCGGCGAGGACTTCGTGGAGGAAGAAATCGCCGGCGGGGATGGTGTGATGGAAGGTAGCGTCGGAGGCTTGGCGGGGGCTGGTTTGGAGCGTGGCTTCGGGCATGAGGGGCTCTGGGATGATGCGTGGGCGCAGAATCGACCTACTGAGGTTCTGGCTGCGCCAGAATGACGGCTCGTTAGAGGAAGTAGCGTTCGGTGAGAGTGAAGCCTCGGGCGTTCTCGGGGCGGAAGATGCGGCAGAGGTCGTCGGAGGCGGGTGCTGGGACGCGCTTGACGGTGAGTTCGACGGGGCGTGAGGCGTAGGTGCGGGCGGGATCCATGGGGTGCTGGCAGGAGTTGAGGATCACGAGGGTGTTCATCTCGGCGCGGAGCTCGACGAAATTCTCAACGACGGCGTTGCCGGTGACGAAGTGCAAGGCGCCGTCGGAGTCGGGGTCGTCCGAGACTTCGACCTTGGAGAAGAAGTTGACGTTCATCATGAGGTCGCGGGGGCCGAGGCCGTACTTGGCGAGCTCGATGAGGAAGCTATCGAGGACATTTTGATGCCATGCGTTGCGCTCCTGCTGGTAGGTGCTCTCACCATATTTTGCCAGGACGAGGGCGCGGTCGGAGCAGCCGCCGAGCGGATCGTGCCAGCCGACAGTGTCGGCCGTGATGGAGCAGAGGATGCGGCCCATGTCGGAGTAGAGGACGGCTCCTGCGGTGAGGCGGGCGATGTGCTGGGCCTTGAGGGTGTCGGGCAGGTTGAGGCGCTCGGAAAAGTTGTCGGCGTTGAACAAGAGCGCGCCGACGTTGGGGGCGTCCTCAAGCGCGGTGAGACGGAGGGCGGTGCCGCGCTTGAGGATGTGCGACCAGGTGGAGTTTCCGGGCAGGATTTCCTGCCAGAGGATGGATTCGTCCTGCGGGTTCAAGTATTCAGCCTTTCGGGTTACTTTTGCTGCGGCGAGAAGCGCCAGACGGTTCCCTGGCGGAGGTTCGAGAGCCAGACGGAGCCGAGGCCGGCGCGGATGCCGTCACCTCCCTGCCCTGCCCATTGCTTGATCACGGTGTTGGATTTCGGGTCGATCTGGGTGACGGGAAAATCGAACACGGCGGCCCAGACGGAGCCCTCGCCGAAGGAGAGCTCGCCGCCGGGGCCGGGGATACCGCAAGGTATGGTGGCGATGAGCTTGCCGGATTGCATGTCAACGCGAGAGACGGAGCCGTCGCCCTGGTTGAGGGTCCAGACGGAGCCTTCGCCGACGGTGAGGAAACGGGGTTTGGGGCCGATGGAGATGGTGCTGGCGAGGGTCATGGATTTGGGGTCGACTTTGAGCAGCGCGTCGTGGGCAAAAGAAGAGACCCAGACGAAGCCGTCTCCGAAAGTTGGGTTTTCAGAGCCGTCGGGGAGGTCGAGCGAGGCGGTGACGCTGTTGGTTTTGGGGTCGATGCGAATGAGCTTCGAAGGCTTGACCACGAACCAGACGGAGCCGGCACCGACGGTGATGCCGCCCTCGGAGTTGGCGGCCTCGGCGGGTAGGCTGGCAATGGATTTGCCGGTGGCGGGGTCCAGGCGCTCGATCGTGTGGGTGCCGCAGCTGGGCACCCAGAGCGAATCGAACCCGAAGGCCAGGCCGGCGCATGGCCGCTGAACACCGGCGATGCGGCCGACGGTGTTCGAGGAGGCGAGAAGCTGGACGACGTGGTTGGCGCGGGCGGAGGAGACCCAGACGGCGGTCGGAGTCACGACGGACCAGTCGGGCGTGCCTTCGACGGGAAAGACGGCGGTCTTGTCGAGCGAGTCAAGCGGACGGACGACATCAGGCGTGGTCACCCCGGGGC
>CAXUNR010000118.1:0-3542 GCA_964252655.1 uncultured Acidobacteriaceae bacterium | reverse complement strand
ATGGCGGGCTGGGCGGTGGGCGCGGCGTCGAGGCGCGAGGCCTGGAGGAGGCTGCTCTCGATATTCCAGCGGCCGTCCGGGCGCTGGACGAGGTTGAGGCTGGCTTCGTCGAGCGAGATGCGGGAGAACTCGACGCGGCGACGCCAGAGGGAGGACCAGCGGAGGGTGGCGCGGACGGAGTTGGCGCGGATGACGGGTTCGACCCCGAAGGCGGGGTCTTCGCTGACGACGAAGTTGGTGAGGGTAAGGGCGGGCAGAGGAAGAAGCGAGAGGGTGAGGGCGTCCATGTGGACGGGCCGGCCGAGACTGGCGGCGATGCTGGTGGCGGTCTGGCGGCGGAAGCGATTGACGTTGAGCAGCGGGGGAAGAATGAGGGCGAGCAGGACGGCGAGTAGGACGCAGAGGGCGTAGGCGACGCGGCGGCGATCGGGGAGGCGGATGGGTTTGGGTTCGAGGTCTTCGGGGTCGAAGTCGGGCTCAAGCTCGGGCGTGACCGTGGAGGTCTCCTCGAGGCTTGTTTGTCTGATGTTTCGGTCTCCCGTGGGGTGAATCATGGTTGGGGTGGGGCTCCGTGGGTGTTCTTGGGTCTTCGTGATGGGGCCACCCGGAATGGAGGAGAGTGTCAACCCGGAACGGGGAGTTTATTCAATCCACCTCACGCGGTGAGACTGCGCGAGATGGGGCACCCGGACTTTATGGGTAGCTGGCCTTTGATGGGTAACCGGACTTGGGTTTGGGTACCCGGCGCTACTTGATGAGGTGCAGGGTGCGATTCCAGCGGGTTTTGTCGAAGACGTGCAGGGCGGTGGTGAAGAAGGAGCCAACGCGCGCACCTAGGCTGGCCTGCTGCTGATCCATCTGGTCGGCGGTGGTTTGGAAGGACCAGTAGTTAAACAAGGGGCGGCCAAGGATGTTTTCGCGCGGAACGAAGCCCCAGTAGCGGCCGTCGAGAGAGTGGGTGCGGTTGTCGCCCATGGCGAAGACCTTGCCGGGCGGGACGACGAGATCGCCATTAACGACGTGGTTCGGCAAGTCCTCGGACCATACTTCCAGGTTGGGCGGGGCGCCGTTGGCGGGAAAGTCGTCGCGGGCGGGCTCGTAGGCGTCCTGGGGGTCTGCATCGTTCTGGACGGGATGGGCGTAGGGTTCGTTCTGGGCGACGCCGTTGAGGTAGACGACGCCGTGGGAGAGGTGGAGGTGGTCTCCGGGAATGGCGATGGCGCGCTTGACGAGGACGATGTCGGGTGGGTCGGGCGGCTGCGGATTGGGCTTGTAGAAAACGATGACGTCGCCGCGGCGGACGTCACGAGAGTGCTCAAAGAAGGCCCATTTGGTGGGCGGGGCAAAGGTCATGCGGTCGACGAAGACGTGGTCGCCGACGAGCAGCGTGTTCTCCATGGAGCCGGAAGGGATGACAAAGTTCTGGAAGATGAAGGCCATCAGAAAAAGGCCGATGGCGAGCACGGTGCAGATGGAGGCGAGGGACTCGAGAGGAGTCTCGACTGGAGGCTCCGCGGGGCGTGGCTCTGAGGATGGCTCGTTGAGTTCGCGTTGCTCGTCGAGGGTTTCTGTTTTCATGGCGCTGGTGCTCTCCGCGGACTGGTACGCCTTCCAGTGTAAGTCCAAGGGAAGGCTGCCGGTGAGGTGTTTGCGGGAAGCGGAGTTTTGCGACTGCTTTTGGGTACCGCGCATCTGTGATGGACGAGGAGATAGCCAATGCCGAAAGCAATTCGTTTCCACGAGGTGGGAGGTCCGGAAGTTCTGCGATTTGAGGAGATTCCCGAGCGTCGCCCGAGCGCGGGAGAGGTGCTGATGAAGGTCGAGGCCGTGGGCCTGAACCGCGCCGAGAGCATGTTCTACCACGGTGTTTACTTCGAGAAGGCGGATTCGCCCTCAGGGTTGGGATACGAGGCCGTGGGGACGATTACTGCGGTTGGCCCGGAGGTTGACGGTTCTCTGGTGGGCAGGCGCTTTGGGACGATTCCGGGATTTTCGATGAACCGGTATCCGGTTTTGGCCGAAGAGGCTGTGGTTCCGGCAAGTGTGCTGGCTGCGGTTCCGGAGTCCTTCTCCGCCGTTGAGGGTGCGGCTGTCTGGATGCAGTATTCCACCGCCTACGGAGCACTTGTGCCGTTCGGCAAGGTAGCTTCCGGTGATTTTGTCCTGATCACGGCAGCCAGCTCGTCGGTCGGGCTTGCGGCCATCCAGATTGTGAAGCAACAGGGCGGCACTTCGATTGCGACGACCCGTACCTCCTCGAAGAAAGATCGACTGCTCGCGCTGGGTGCCGATCACGTGATTGTGACGGAGGAGGACGACCTGGTGGAACGGGTGAAGTCGATTACCGGCGGCAAAGGTGCACGCATCGTGTTTGATCCGGTGGGCGGCGACGGGATGAATACGCTGGGGCAGGCGACTGCCGCGGGCGGGATGATTTTTCTTTACGGCATGCTGTCCGGCAAGCCGACACCCTTTCCCATGACTGCGTTTGGCCGCAAGGTGGGCATGTTCGGCTACACGTTCAACGAACTGCGGGAGACACCCGCGTGGGAAGAAATGAAGCAATACATCTATGAGCATCTTGCGGATGGATCTTTCCAGCCGGAGATTGCGCGTGTTTTTCCGTTTGAGCAGGCTGTGGAGGCGTATCGGTATTTAGAGAGCAACGAGCAGATTGGCAAGGTTGTGATTCAGCTGTGATTGGGTAAATGGTTTCAGTGCAAGGGCTGACTTAGAAAAGACCTGATCGGGTCGACGGTTCCGTGGCACGCTATAAAACGCAGTTTCCTTCGGGAGTGACAACAAATTGGGTGAGCCTGCGAAGGGATTGCGACTTGATCAGGGTTCCATTGGGACGATGCCGGAGGTTCGGGGCTAGTGGACGATGCGGAAGGTTCGGTCCCAGCGGGCGATGCCGGTGCGGGCGGGGGAGGATGCCGGGCCGGGACTGTCCTGTAGCTCTTCAGGACTGGGCTGGCGCAGAGAAAAGTAGATCAGCAGGGGTTTGCCGACGATGGCCGCGCGGGGGACGAAGCCCCAGTAGCGGCTGTCCTCGCTGTTGTTGCGGTTGTCGCCCATGACGAAGTAGGAGTTGGGCGGGATGGTGATCTCGCCCTGGTGGACGAGGGTGCGGAGGTGAATCCACCAGTTGGGATTGACGGTGGGGTCCATGGTGTGGAGCGAGGGGAAGTCGTCGCGGAAGGCGTCGGGCGGGACGGAGCGATGGATGGCGTAGGGTTCCTCGAGGGGCTGGCCGTTGAGGAAGACGACGCCGTTGCGGAGGTGAAGGCGGTCTCCAGGAAGGCCGATGACGCGCTTGACGAGGTGGATGGCGGGGTCGTCGATGGGATCGTGGAAGACGACGAGGTCGCCGCGGGCGATGCCGGCTGGGGGTAGGAGGCGGGTGACGCCGGGGGCGACGAGCTGCTTGTCCATGAGCAGGAAGTCGCCGACCAGCAGCGTGGGCTCCATGCTGGAGGAGGGGATGCGGATGGGCTGGACGGTGAAGGTGATGAGGAAGAGCGTGAGGATGAGGACGTAGA
>CAXUNR010000117.1:0-3559 GCA_964252655.1 uncultured Acidobacteriaceae bacterium | reverse complement strand
TCGTGGTTTTGCCGACGCCACCTTTGTAGCTCGATACGGTGAGAATCAAATGCTCGCCTCCGTACACACAGTATACCGTAATTACGGTATAACGTTATTACGTTCAGACGATATAGCGGGGGAGTATGCAATGCCTCAACAGGAAACATTCTTTGAAGAACAGGTCCCGGGCAAGCTAGTAGTAGTGCTCAAAAGCTATGACAAAGCCTTCGCACGAGAAGCTTTCGAGCAAATGGGGCCTGATGCTTTGCGATTTCTAAGTAAAGCGCTTTGCATGGAAGAGGACGCGGCGACGACAACTGAGGATATGGAATCGATCTGGAGCGAAGTCGAAGATGGTGCGCGGGAGAGCTGGAACAGCTTTTCTTACTTTGTGGTCATCGAAAAGGGAACTGGATTGGCTATTCCGCTTTTCGTCTCCTCGGATTGGCCAAGTGCAGAAGCCTACGCCAAATTGATCGTCGGTCGGGCTAATCCATCTTAGGATTCCTTGCCTCGATCCAAGAGCGATCAAGACTGACTGGTTGCAATTCAACCCAGTCTTGAACATGGCGCCGGCAAACGATTGCACCAATGTGGTGTAATACGGTGCATGGAAGTCCCTACAGAAACTGGCGAAACTCCATTAAACAAACAGACGGTCACACCTGTACGGGTGTCGGTCGGCTTTCCCCCTGATGTGTATCGCACTCTGGAAGATATTGCCCGCCGCAAGAAAGTGTCTCTGGCGTGGGTTGTGCGAGAGGCGGCAGAGCAGTACGTGGAAGGACAGACGCCGCTTTTCGGGGGGCACCGGTGAGCCGTGGATCATGTAGACCAGGCAAAACGATCTCTGATCATGGCGGCAGTTCACTCCAAGAACACCAAACCGGAGTTGATCGTTCGCAAGCTTGTTTTTGGAATGGGCTACCGGTACAGGCTGCACAGCGCGAAACTGCCTGGAAAGCCGGATCTCGTATTTCCTGGCCGACACAAAGTGATCTTCGTTCATGGCTGCTTCTGGCATCGACACAAAGGTTGTCGGTACGCCACCTCGCCGAAAACGCGCGTGGACTTCTGGGAAGCGAAGTTCGATGCGAACGTGGCTCGCGACAAACGAACGAACAGGGAACTGAAAGAGTTGGGATGGTCGGTACTTACGGTGTGGCAGTGTCAGCTAAAAGAACCCGAGAAGTTGGCGAGGAAGCTCGATGATTTCCTCTCTAAATGAGAAGCGGACTAAGCGCCCGGTCGGCGTCGATCTTTTCGCAGGTGCGGGCGGTCTTTCGCTCGGCTTCGAACAGGCGGGATTCGATGTGAGGGCGTCGATCGAACTGGACCCGATTCATTGCGCCGTTCATGAGTTCAACTTTCCAAACTGCGCCTCGATCTGCGCCGATGCCTCGAAGGTGACGGGAGCCGACATACGGAAGGCCGCCAAGCTCGGCAAAACGCCGGTGGACGTGGTGTTCGGTGGCGCTCCGTGCCAAGGTTTCTCCCTGATCGGCAAACGAATGTTGGACGATCCTCGAAACCGCCTCCTGCTTGAGTTTTTGAGGTTAACTGTTGAGCTGGACGCCCGCTATTTCGTCTTCGAGAACGTAAAGGGCATCACGATCGGAGAGCACAAGAAGCTACTGGAAGAGTTGGTCATCTCCTTCCGTGAGAACGGCTACGATGTGGTCCTGCCTTACCAGGTGCTCAACGCGGCCGATTTCTCAGTGCCGCAGGACCGTCGGAGGCTGTTCCTGATGGGAGCGAAGAAGGGTCTACCCCTACCCGTTTACCCTTCGACGGCGACATCGCCCAAAACGACCGTATGGGAAGCGATCGGAGATTTGCCCGAGGCCAGCGAATATCCGGAGCTGAACGATAGTGATCGGACGGCCAAAGCTGCTTTCGGCAAGCCCTCTCCGTATGCGAAGCGGTTGCGCGAGTCGGTAGTGGACCCGACGGACTTTTCGCACCCTCGCCTGTGGAATCGAAAGGTGCTCACGTCGAGCATGCTGACAGAACACACTGAACTCTCGCAAAAGCGTTTTCAAGAAACTGCGCCTGGATGCGTTGAGCCTATAAGCCGGTTCTTGAAACTTGATCGAGACGGCATCTGCAATACGCTTCGTGCTGGCACCGGGAGCGATAAAGGCGCATTTACCTCTCCCCGCCCGATTCACCCGGATACGCCGCGTTGCATCACGGTTCGGGAGGCTGCACGAATTCATTCATATCCCGATTGGTTTCGGCTCCACGCAACGAAGTGGCATGGGTTCCGGCAAATCGGCAATTCCGTCCCTCCTCTGTTGGGCAGGGCAGTGGCCGGCCAGGTTATCAAGGCGTTGGGCATTGCTCCGGAGAAGCCTGCCGACGCTTTGGAGCTGGGTCAGGAATCCCTTTTACAGATGGTCCCTGCCGCTGCCGCTCGCTACTACGGCGTGTCGGGTGGCGTAGTCGGGAAGCGATTGCGCACGGCCGATCAGCCCTTTATGGAGCAACTGGCTTTCGCGCCGGCATAGGAGAGGTATGGCAACCAAGAACGCAAAGGCCGCTCAATACGTCTCGATCATCGTCCACATCTTCCAGAAACACTGGAAGCAGGGCACGGAGGAGTTCGAGTTTCACCGCGACGAGATGGTGGAGGCTGTTGCTGCCCTGAGTCTAGATCGGCCCGACAATCTGGGCGATGTAATTTATACCTTCAAGTTCCGCAAAGAGTTGCCGGCGGCCATCCGCGATACAGCACCGAAAAAGAAGGCTTGGCTTCTGGAAGGTGCGGGTTACAGCCGTTATCGTTTTCGGTTGGTCGCGCAGGGCGGAAATGTCTTCAAGCCGCGCGAAGATCTCGCTTCCATCAAGATTCCGGACAGCACACCGGAGATCATCAGTTCCTACGCCCTTGGCGATGAACAGGCGCTGTTGGCAAAGGTACGTTACAACCGCTTGATCGACATCTTCTTGGGCCTCACAACGTATTCACTCCAGAACCATCTTCGGACGCAAATCAAGGGCATGGGGCAAATCGAAATCGACGAGATTTATGTCGGCCTTAACCGCAACGGCGCACATTATGTCATCCCGGTACAGGCAAAAGGCGGCTCAGACAAGCTCTCCCCCGTGCAGACGATGCAGGATGTGGAGTGCTGCCGCGTCAAGTTCCCGGACATGATATGCCGCCCTGTGTCGGCCCAGTTTATGGACGACAACGTGATCGCTCTATTCGAGCTGACGGTGGAGCATGGGAATGCGCTGATCGTAGAAGAACGGCACTACAAGCTGGTCCCTGGCGATCAGCTTGACTCCGAAACGCTGAAGCAGTATGCCAGTAGGTAAAACCATGCAAGTGCAGAAAGCGTTGCGCAACAAAGCATAGAATTCGTAAAGTAAACCTACCTATCCTGGCACTAATCCGAGATCGAATGCCCGAGGAAACCGACTTACCCATTGATGCCGAGCCGACGAAGCAGTTCTTCGTCGATATGATCACCCGCGACATCCAGCTGGAGCAAGCCGTCCTTGATCTTGTCGACAAGGGGTCGCTTCAGAAAACGGACCGTATCGTACGCTAAGCCGCGGGAACAACCCT
>CAXUNR010000116.1:0-3711 GCA_964252655.1 uncultured Acidobacteriaceae bacterium | reverse complement strand
CGGGTGAGGGTCGGCCGCCCAGGCGTGAGTTTGGGGCAGGCGAGGGTCGGCCGCCGAGGCGTGAGTTTGGGGCGGGTGAGGGTCGGCCGCCCAGGCGTGAGTTTGGGGCAGGCGAGGGTCGGCCGCCCAGGCGTGACGCGGGTGAGCGTCCGGCAGGGGGAGGATTCAAGCGAGCCGCGGGTGCACATGGCTCGTTTCCACCGCGGCCGAAGCGGGAGTTTGGCGGCAAGCCGTCGTTCGGGTCCAAGCCGGATTTTGCTCGGGATCGCGGTGAGCGCAGCGCAAGCGGCGATGGCGCTGCGGGGGAAGCTCCGCGCAAGGTCTTCCGCAAGTTCGACGCGCCACGGGAAGGCAAGCCGTTTCGTGCGCGGCCGGAAAGTGCGGGGCGGAGCTTTGAGGGTAGGCCTCCTGCGGGACGTCCGGCGCGGACCTCAGACCGACCAGATGGGAATCGTCCGCGACCAGAGTTTGGGGCGAAGCCCGCGGGAGCCAAGCCGTTCGGCAAGAAGCCAAGCGGCTTCGCCAAGGCGGGTGGTCCCTTTGCCAAGTTTGCTGATGGCGCAAAGCCGTTTCGCAAGCCGGGTGCGCCGCGTAAGAGTGCGGGCGGCGGCCGACCGGGTGGGGGTTTCAACCCGACCAGGCGGCGTCCGGAAGGAAACGGGTAACGGGGTATGGGGGAAGCTCAAAGCTCAGGCAGAGTGCGGCCGGTGATTGCGATCGATGGGCCGGCGGGCGCGGGCAAAAGTACGCTGGCGGCGCACCTGGCACGGCGGTTTGGCTTCCTGAACCTCGAGACCGGGGCGATGTACCGCGCGCTGGCGCTCAAGGCCATTGAGGGCGATCTCGATGTGGACGACGGGGCGGCGATGGTGGACCTTTGCCGACACACCTCGATCCGGCTTGAGCCGGCGCGCGAGGGCAATCGTGTGCTGCTGGACGGCATGGACGTGTCGAGTCGGATTCGGGATGCGGATGTGACGGCGTCGGCGTCGCGGGCTTCGGTGCACGCGCCGGTGCGGGAGTGGATGGTGGCGCAGCAGCGGGCGCTGGGTGTGGCGGGTGGCGTGGTGATGGAAGGCCGCGACATCGGCACGGCGGTGTTTCCGGATGCGGAGGTAAAGATTTTCCTGGACGCGGTGCCGGAGGTGCGGGGGGGCCGTCGGTTTCGGCAGGTGGCGTCCCACGAGCATGAGGCGGCTCCGGTGACGGAGGCGGCTGTGCTTGAGGAGATGAAGGCACGGGATTTGCGCGATCGAAGCCGTGAGTTGAGTCCGCTGCGTCCGGCCGAGGGAGCGATTGTGCTTGATTCGACAGAGATGTCACTTGACGAGGTATTGACGCGGAGTGAAGAGATTGTGCGGGCGCGACTTCTCAGCTGAGCGGCGGTTGGACGTAGCCTCAGGAATTTCGTCAGCAAAGAAAACAAAATATTTTGTATGGAGCTTGTCAACGTGCTAGAGTTGGTACAACGTTTGGAACAGATTGGTTTTCTGCAATGCGGTATTGAATGTTGAACCCCGAATCTGTTTACTAGCGGTAAATTCGAGAAAGCTTTAAGGAAATAACGAAAATGGAACAGGGAACTGTGAAGTGGTTTAACGATGCCAAGGGGTTTGGCTTCATCAGCCGTCAGAACGGCGAGGATGTGTTTGTGCACTACTCGGCGATCAATTCAAACGGTTTCAAGAGCCTCCAAGAGGGTCAGGCTGTGCAGTTCAACGTGGTCAAGGGACCGAAGGGCTGGCAGGCGTCTGACGTTCAGCCTCTCTAGTTTCATGGCTTCGTGAGCGCTTTGCTCCCACGATTTCACCAACAGATTTGCGACGGGAATGGCTTCGGCTGTTCCCGTTTTACATTTAGAGCTTCTGCTCCGGCTTCCTCATTGAAGTATCCCCTCCCCCCTCCTTTTTTGGCTAAAATCTTCAAACTATTGAGGTTAGGTCCGGACTTCGATCCATCAAGTCTGTACCTAGGCCGGTTCTTATGTTTCATGCAAGGGCCTCAGCAGCAGAGGCCCTTGCCATTCAGCAGAATCCGGCGTGTTCGTTTATGTCTACTTTTATTGTAGAGTCTCAGACAGGGTAAGATGCCAACTTTGTTCTGGTTCTAAATTGTTGAAGAGACTTGGGTTGCTCCCTAAAAGATTGCGTCTGAGGCTTGACAAGTTATTTGAGTTGGTTGAGCAAAGTGCTGACGGCTTGCTTGAGCTGCGCGTCTTCTCCGGATTCGGTTTCGCCCAGAGGACGGGCTACGTCGACATCCACGGGCCGGGGATGCATCTCCATGTCTTCGCCCTTGAGGTCGCGGATTCTGTCGCCTGGAACGCGGACGGCTGAGCCGTCGATGAGGCGCTGCGAGCCGGTAAAGATGATCCAACCGGCGGTGGGCGTGCCGACGACCTTGCCGAGCGAGAGCGCGCGGTAGCCCTCGGTGAAATCTTCCCCGTCCGAGAGCGTTGATTCGTTGGTCACGAGGACGGTGGGAATGCCGAGGGCGCGCTGCCCGAGTGCCTGCCGGCTGGGCATGGTGGTGCCGTCGCGCGGGGTCATCTCGAGATAGTTGCGGCGGGTGAAGACGTCGATGACGCGCCCGTTGACGTAGCCTCCGTTGTTGTTGCGCACGTCTACGACCACGCCCTGCCGGCTCTCGTTCTGGGCGTCGAGGTCGACGTAGAGCTGCGCCAGATCGCGGTCTCCCATAGCGGCGATGTGGACGTAGCCGAGTTTGCCTCCGGAGATGCGCTCGACGTAGGCGCGCCGCTCCTCAACCCAGCCGTTGTAGAGCAGGCCGGACTCGACTTGGAGAGTGACTGGGCGAACGATTGCGTCGCGGGTCTTGCTCCCGGTTTGGCCCGCTGTCTGAACCTGGAGTACGACGCGTTTGCCGACTTTGTCTTCAAGCAGCGCGTCGAGGTTCGTTGTGGGCTGGATGGGGGTTCCGTCGACGGCGAGCAGGTGGTCTCCGGGATGGAGAGAGCCTTCGAGTGCGGCGGGGCCGAGCGGTACGACCTCGCGGATAATTAGTTCTCCTTTGGCTTCAAATGGCTCGCGCTCAAAGCGGAGGCCAAGCCTGGCGGTTCGCACGGTAGCTGCCGCGGGTTTGGCGATGCCTGAGTGCGAGCTGTTGAGCTCGCCGATGAGCAGGTTGATGTTGCGGCGCAGCTCGGGTCCGGTGCGGGCTCCGGCGATGTAGGGTTCCCACTCTGCGCGGAGGGAGGTCCAATCGTGATGGTTGAAGTCGGCGCGGAAGAATCGATGGTCGAGGGTGCTCCAGGCCTCCTCGAAGACGACCTCTTTTTCGCGGTTGAAGTCGACGTCGATCGAAGCGGTAACGGGGATGGTTCGCGGGACGCGAGTCTCGACGGAGATGGCGCGGATGCCGGAGGGAGAGTCGCCGCCAGGAGCCGGCGTCATGAGGTTCTGGCTTTCCAGGTAGAAGAGGGTGCGGGAGTCCGGCGACCAGGCGATGCTGGACTTGAAGGCGGACGTGGAGGTGAGCTGCCGGGGAGAGGCGGGCTCGCGGGAGAGCTCATCGAGCGAGTAGGTGTAGAGGTTGGTCTGGTCGGCGACCGTCGCGATGAAGGCGAGGGTTTTGCCGTCCGGGCTGATGACGGGGACGCGCAGCTCAAGGTGCAGAGGCAGCAGGGTAAGGCGGCTGCGGATGCCTTCGAAGACGATGTGGGTGGGCTCGATCTTTTGAGGTATCCGGGGC
>CAXUNR010000115.1:0-3765 GCA_964252655.1 uncultured Acidobacteriaceae bacterium | reverse complement strand
GCCCCATACCCCTTCCAAACTCCCGACGCCGCCACTACCCCCACCGCCACGTACTCGCCGTCGACAACTCCCCCACATACCGCCGCAGCTCCCCGCTGCCCACCAGCCTCGGCGCAATCAGCAGATTCGCCGCCGCGGTCACCGCCACGCGCAGCCACACCAGTATCTCCACGCTGATGCTTACTGCACCTTGAAGCTGTAGTCGCCATCCATCCGATGACCGTCGAGCGCCGCCGTCCTCCAGTGCACGCGATACATGCCGAGCGTCAGCTTCGGCAGCGCCACCGTCATGGATCCACCACTTCCCACCCTTCATTCTGGACGAACGTCCAGAATCTCCGTCTTGTTCCTCCAACTCCGCCCAGCGTCTACCCCCTAAACCGCCGTAATCGTAAATGCCGCCACGTACAGCTGCGTCCCGCCTCGAAACTGCAGCCACAACCGGTAGGTTTCCCGCCTCGTGCCGCGCCAGGTGCAGCATCATCGCCGAAGGCGAAGGTCCGGCCTCCGGCATAGGCGGCGCCTCCATGTTCATACTCATGTTCACCGCCTGTCCCATCGCCATGGGGTGGACATGCACATAGGACAAATTCTGCCCGTTCAGGAACACCGCGTGCGCCGGAACGCCGAGATATGGATGCAGATCCGTCGCCGGCTTGCCGTCCTCCAAAATATTCACGTCCAGCGTGCTCATCACGCCGGCATGCAAACGCACACTGCTCAGGTCGATCTCATACGGACCCGCCTGCACACCCAAACCCCTTGGGGCCAGCGTCCGCGCTCCCTGCTGCATCCCCCCCCCGGCATCCACCTGAAACCGAAGCACCTGATGGTTCATCCGATCCGGAAGCCCATCGGCATAGACCAGGTAACGCCCGCCGCCGGAAACTGCTGCATCAGCCGTAGATGCCGTCCGGCCCCAGCACCGGGTGCTCATGCAGAAACGTCCTGAAGGCGCTGCTCACGATGATCATGTGCAGCTTCTTGGTCATCTCCACTAGGTAGCTACGGATCGCGTCCGGCTTCCCTGGCTGCGTCATCCATAGATCCAGCCGCTCACTCAGCGGCTTGCCCGCCACCGGATCGACGCTCAGATAACCGTCAGCCTGCGGCAGTTGACCCTGCAAAGCGAAGGCACCCGTCAGCACAGTGCCAGGCGCCGCCGGCGCGGCTTCCCCCGCCACCGCGCGAGCGGTAACCAAAAAGACAGCTATCGCAGCAGTCTTCTTCAACGCCATATCTTCCCCTACGTGGATTCCCTTACCCTAAAGCGACTGCCGCGTGGCGACAAGAGCCTGTCGCAAAAAGCCATCCCTCCCATAGAAGTTGTCTATTCTTTCCATCTTCTCCGCCCACGTAGGTTATACCGGGGGTGTCGCGATCAGTCACTGCTCCTTTTGGGGGATGCCCGCCTCGGCGGAGCTTCGCTCCACCGCGATCCACGGTGATGCCACCACCTCGCACCTCGTGAAAGGCACCGATGCAGCGTCCCTGGAAAGCATGTGTCCTCACCGGAGCCATCCTGCTTCCGCTAGGTTGCAAGTCGGACAAGCCCGCCGCCAAGGCGGCCCCACTGTCTCGGACGTCCACGGCGTCATGAAGCGCACCACCGACTCGCCCGCCTGGTGGTACATCCACATGCTCTCGTCGCTCACCTCCCCGACGGCAACACCCACTGATCGCAGGCTTCAACAACAATCGCGGTATCCCACGGCCGAATAAAAGGGTTAACTTATACTCGGTCAACTTAAAGAGCGAGCCACAAAGACCGATCTCGTCAAGATGGCCAAAGGCCAGGGCGTCGCCCGCTACATGTCCTACGACCCCGTTGAAGTGCTCAAAGACGGCCGCTTCGGCACAGCTTCAACCTCGACGGCCTCTGGGGAGGCAACATGTACGCCGGAGGCGCCGGAGCTATCCTCCCCAAAACAAATCATCTCCAAGCACAACTTCCGCTACGTCCCCAAGATGCAAGGCCCGGACCTGATCCGCAAGCTGCGCGCGCAGCTCGACAAAACGGGTACAAAGACGTCGAGATCAAGCTCATCGGCGACGTGCCCTGGTCGCGCGGATCGTCCCCAACGCGGACATCTCTGTCGTCCACCACAAGGCCGCCGAGATCCTCGGCCTCGACAATAACGAGGCCCAACCCGTTCTTCATGGCCTCCGGGTCCAACTCCGAAAGAGTACTTCCGCAAAACCGGCGGCGCCTTGTCCCCCTTCGGCGTCGCGCAGGGCGAGCCCGCTGGAGGCTACTGGCCGAGCTATCTCTTCTCCGACGGAGACCTCGGCGAGAAGGTAGGCTCTGTCTCCATTCCCATGGGCATGGGAGCCCGCGGCGGCCAGGGCGGACGAGCCCACGCCGCCAACGAATGTTTCGCCCTCGAAGGCTCGCGCTGGGACAACAGCATGGCCGGAACCGAGAAGATCGTCGTCGCCGCCATCTGGGAGTACGCCCAAACCACCCCACCCAAACCCAAAACCACGCCCATTAGAAAACTCCCGGGTGCCCCATCTCAGACAGTCCTATCGTCTGAGGTGGGGAGGTAAAACTCTCCACCTACCGATCTAACCCAACCCATCAACGTCCACGTCGAAAACCCCGCCGACCTCCGCTGGTTCACCCGCGTCCACGGCGATGACACCGTCACCCCAGACATCCGCCGCTCCTGGACGTTCCCGCACGGCCGCTACTTCTCGGCCGGCGAGGAGAAATCCAACGACATGATCGTCGTCCTCGGCGTCGTCACCGCCCAGCAACTCTTTATGGACAAGGACCCCGTCGGCGAAACCGTCACCCTCTGGAAGCAGCCTTCAAAGTCGTCGGCGTCGTCGGCAGCTCCAGCTGGCTCCAGACCCCCGAGGCCGGCGACGACCAGTTCGACGCCGTCTACATCCCCGTCACCTCCATGCAGCACCTGCTCAACCTCTCGAAGCTCAACGACATCACCGTCTCGACCGGCGAAGTCACCCGCGTCTCAAAGCTCGTCACCACCCTCCTCCGCACCCGCCACAACATCTCCGCCAACAAGCCCGACGACTTCACCGTCGCCACCCAGGCCAGCAAGCACTCACCAAAGGCAGCATGCGGCCCGAGGTCGCCCACGCCGTCACCGGCAACCTCTCCGGCCTCGAAAAAGTCACCCTCGACCAGCTCGGCAAATGGCTCCCGCTCCAGCCGCACCATGACCATCCTGCTCGTCTCGATCGCCACCGTCTCGCTCATCGTCGGCGGCATCGGCATCATGAACATCCTGCTGCTCTCGGTCAGCCAGCGCACCCGCGAGATCGGCATCCGTCGCGCCGTCGGCGCCCGCGACGTCCTCCTGCAGTTCCTAGTCGAGGCCCTGCTGCTCGGCGCCATCGGAGGCCTGTGCGGCATCGCTCTCGGCTTCCTCGCCTCCTTCGCCATCACCAGCCTCATGCAGTGGCCCCGCCGAAATCTCCTTCGCCAACGTCGCCCTCTCCTTCGGCGTAGCCGCGGCCGTCGGCGTCTTCTTCGGCTTCTACCCCGCCCAGCGCGCCTCCCGCCTCAACCCCATCGAAGCCCTCCGCTTCGAGTAACTCGATCAAACACTCCGTCATTCTGGCAGAGCCAGAATCCCCGTATTTGCTCTTGCCGTTGCTTCCCGTAACACTTATGTCAGGGTGCCCATTCATCGCGGTTCTTCCCCGTATTGCCTCGCTGCTCCGCAAAGTCCGCGCACGCCTGCCTTTCGCCACGCCTTGTCTCTTCCTCCTCACCTCCTGCAATCCCCGCCCTAC
>CAXUNR010000114.1:0-4144 GCA_964252655.1 uncultured Acidobacteriaceae bacterium | reverse complement strand
CGGCTCCCTCGTCATCTCCTGCGCCCACGCTTACCGCCCCCACCTCCTCGACATGCTCCAGCCGCAGGACCACCCCAACGACTTCGCCTACCCCGGCGCCCCCCCCACCCGCCCCTACGACACCACCGGCTGGACCCTCGCCTACCAGATGGGCGTCACCTTCACCCGCCTCTACTCCAGCTTCACCGGCCCCTTTGAAAAGATCACGACCGACCTAGCCGCGCCACCGCCAGGCACAATCAGCGGCCCCGGGCTGGATCAAAAACGGGCCGCCGGCTATCTCGTCTCGCACGAGTACAACGACGCCTACACCCTCACCAACCGCCTCCTCAAAGCCAAGCTCCCTGTCTTCTGGCTTCAGCAGCCCACCACCGCTGGCGGCAAAACCCTCGCCGCCGGAGCCCTCTACATCCCCTACTCCGCCCAGGCGCATGACCTGCTCGAGACCGCCACCAAGACCCTCGGCATCAATGCCTTCGCCGTCTCCGCCAAACCCACCGGCGACGCCCTGCTCCTTCACCCCACCCGCATCGGCCTCGCCGACCAGTACGGCGGCGTCATCCCCTCCGGCTGGCTCCGCTGGCTTTTCGATCAGTTCGAGTTCCCCTACACCGTCCTCTACCCCCAGACCATCGACGCCGGCAACCTCTCCGCCTCCTTCGACGACCTCGTCTTCGCCGACGGGGTCCTCCCCAACCTCTCGCCCCGGCTCGTCGAAGGAGGTGCAGGCCCGGCCGCCGGAACCGCCGGTGGCGACGCCGGAGGCCGCGTCCAGGTCCAGCCCGCCCCCGAGTCCATCCCCGCCGAGTTCCGCCCCTGGCTCGGCCGCCTCACCCCGGAAAAATCCCTCCCGCAGCTCAAAGCCTTCGTCGAGGCAGGCGGAACCCTGCTTACGATCGGCAGCTCCAGCCGCATCTACGCCGCCATGAACCTCCCTGTCCACGACGCTCTCACCGAAGTCGTCAAGGGCAAAGAGCAGCCCGTCCCGCCCGAGCGCTTCTACGTTCCCGGCTCGCTCCTCCGCGCCCAGATCGACAACACCCAACCCGTAGCCTACGGCCTGCCCGCCTCGACTGACGTCTTCTACGACAACAGCCCCGCCTTCCGCGCCACGCCAGACGCCACCCACCACGGCCTCCAGACCATTGCCTGGTACGGCGACGGCAACCTCCTCGACAGCGGCTGGGCTTGGGGTCAGACCTACCTCAATAATTCCATCGCCGTCGCGCAGGCCAATGTCGGCAAGGGCAAAGTCCTCCTCTTCGGCCCGGAGGTCACCTTCCGCGGTCAACCCCACGCCACCTTCAAATTCCTCTTCAACGGCTTGCTCTACGGCCCAGCCACCCCCGAAATCCTCCACTGAGGAGCTCCCGACCGTTCACGAGCGCACGTCATCCTGAGCGAAGCGAAGGACCCCTGTATTTCGTCCTGGGATGGCGCTTTCGTCTCCAGGAACACCGGAACAGCAGCACCACTCCGTGCCCATTCATCGCAGCCTCACCGCGATGAGTGGGTGATCGTCACTTCCACTCATCCAAACCACATGGACCAACCCGCCCAGATCGCCCGCTTCAAGCACCTGACCGAAACAGTCCTCCCCGCCCTGGCCCGCGAACACCACTGGCCCATCCGCCTCGACCACTGCTTCAAGCGCATCTGCCTCGACCACGCCTTCTCCGACGTCTGGTACCACCACCTGAAGAAACCCGCCGAGCGCCACCTCACCGGCGAACCCCTCGAACGCGCCCTCACCTGCGCCGAAGACTTAGCCCACCTGGGCCTGCCGCTCCTCAGCACCCGCAACCAAGCCAGCCTCGCCTACCGGGGCAAGCTCCGCCGGAGTGAAACTAAGTTCGCCTGAGCCGGCTTCTATCAATCCACTCAAACGTACTTCTGGCGAGCCAAAATCCCCGTAGTCGCTTTCTGCTGTATACATAAGAGCGGAGAAATCTCGCGCATGACAAAAGCGATTGTCCTCTTGCTTGCCATCCTCTCGCCTCGCCCACTTCTCGCTCAACAAGCAAGCCCCGGGGCTCTCCCCAGCGCGCCCGGCTCCGCACAGGACGCCAGCGGCAACTACCAGGTCGGTGGAGGTGTAACTGCCCCCACAGTCATCTTCGCCGCCGAGCCGGAATACTCTGAAGCAGCCCGTAAGAAGAAGATCAAAGGCAATTGCATGGTGGGCCTTGTCGTCGATGTCACTGGACATGCAACACAAGTCCATGTCGTCCGTTCCATCGCCGAAGGTCAGGCCCAAAATTTGCAAGCGGATGCTCGCTCCCTCGACGAGAAAGCCCTCGAAGCCGTTCGTCAATATCGCTTCAAGGCCGCAACCCTCGATGGGAGACCCGTCCCGGTTACCCTGACTGTCGCGGTGAACTTCCAGATTTTTTAGCGTGGAGAAGTGGCGCTTATGCTTGGTAAGCTCTCATCCGTCTTAAGGCAAAGCCAGGTTGCCTTAAACTGAACACTGGACTGCATGCCAACCGAAATCGTCCTCCAGCCATCCCCACACTTCGCCGCGCTCCTCGAGCAGCGCGAGCGCCTCGCCGCTCTCCGGATCACCCTCGCCGACCGCGAATCGGACCTGGCCCAGCTACGCGCCGAACTCAAGACCTTCGAAACCCGCTACCTCGCCCAGGTCGGCAAGCTCTACGTCACGCTCGATGACCTCGAAGCACGCATCGCCGAGCGCGAAGTCGACCTCTATGACTCCGACGCCGCCCGCCGCCGCGCGCACCAGGCCCGCCAGCGCGCCCAGGAAACCCACGAAGCCGCCTTCAGCGCAGAGCTTCCACCCATAGAATTCGACCCACCGCCCACCCTCAAGACCCTCTTCCGCGAAGTCGCCCGACGCATCCACCCCGATTTTGCCAGTGACGACGCCGAGCAGAAGCACTTCACCCTTCTCATGACGCGCGCCAACCAGGCCTACAGCCGCGGCGACACCGAGACCCTGCAGCGCCTCCTCGACGACTACCTCGAAGTCCACGCTTCCCACACCCTGGAAGGCGACGCCTCTGAGTTGCTGCGCATGACCCGCCAGATCCAGCACGCCGCGCGCGACCTCGCCACCCTCGATGCGGAACAACAAACGCTCCTTGCCAGCGAGATCGGCCAGCTTCAGGTGGACGCCGAAGCCGCCGCGCATGCAGGCCGCGACCTTCTCGCCGAGCTCGCCCGCACGCTCGAAGAACAGATCGCCGACGCGCAGCACCGCTTCGACCTCGTCGATCGCCAGATCAGCGCCCATGGACGATAAACCCCGGCTCGGCCTGGAGCACATCCCTTCCGGCACCGTCTTGACCCTCCACTCCACGCGTTCGGGCATCATCGCCCGCGGCCGGCGAGACGCCTCGAATGCAGCCTCGAACCCCCACTATCAGCAGGCCGTGACCCTCTACAAGGCCGGCAACTTCACCGAGGCAGCCGCCGTTTTCCGCCTGGCCGCCGGCCAGGGCCACGTCGAATCGCAATACATCCTCAGCACTCTCTACCAGGCCGGCAAAGGCCTGCCGCAGGACGAAACCGAGGCCGCACTCTGGGAGCGAAAGGCCGCCGAGCAGGGCCACGCCTACGCCCAGGCCAACCTCAGCTTTCGCCTCTACGCCGAAGAAAACTTCTCAGAGGCCTTCGCCTGGTGCCAGCGCGCCGCCGACCAACGCCTCGCCTGGGCGCAGTACAACCTCGGACTCCTGTACGCCAAGGGAGAAGGCGTCGCACGCGATGCAGCCGAGGCCGCCCACTGGTATCGCCTCGCCGCCGCCCAGGACTTGCCCGAAGCCCAGCAGAAACTAGCCGCTCTCTACTCCCTTGGCCAGGGCGTCTCCCGCAGCGACCCGCAGGCCGCCGCCTGGTATCAGAAGGCCGCGGAAAACGGCAACGCCGAAGCCCAGTTCCAGCTCGGCCAACTCTATGAATTCGGTCTCGGGGTCGAGCACGACTACACCCAGTACCGGCATTGGACCCGCCAGGCCGCGCTCCAGGGGCACGAAGAAGCCATGCGCGAGGTCAAGCGTCGCGAGTACCGAGACCCCTGACTCCCTCACATCCCCACAATCTCCCCCTCCGCATCCACATCCATCCCCATCGCCTTCGACACCTTCGGCAGCCCCGGCATCAGCATCATCGCCCCCGACACCAC
>CAXUNR010000113.1:0-4180 GCA_964252655.1 uncultured Acidobacteriaceae bacterium | reverse complement strand
CGGGCGCCCCACCTTGGGCAGCAGCAGAGCGGCGGGCCGCGCCTCCGCCACCGCCCACCCCCAAAGCCACCACCGGCGAGACTGCCGGCATCCAGATCCCGCAATCCATTACCCAGCTCAAAAACGGCACGGCTAGCATCACGGTGGAAGAACGCGCCTTCGGCGACCGCTACGCCTACTACATCCGCCTCATTAGCCAAAAGGTGAACGAGGCCTGGAACCGTCAAGAGGTCGACGCCTCCTCGACCGGCAAGCGCACCACCGTCACCTTCGAGATCGACCGCGACGGCACCCCCGTCGACCCCCATGTCACACTGCGCAGCGGCTCCGGCTCCCTCGACAGCTCCGCCCTCCGCGCCATCCAGCGCATCGACAGCTTCGGCCCTCTACCCGCCGGCGACCACATCACCATCGCCTTCTCCTTCGACTTCCGCGCTCCCTGAACCTTGTTTGTCCTTTCGCGAAGAAACCGCGTTTGTCGTTGCACTCCCCAACCTAAACCAAGCCGACACACCGCTGTACCTCCCCGAGTACCCGAAAACACACAACCGGCACCCAGCCCCGCTCCCTTCCGTCTACCATAGGGAAGGATCATGCCCTCTATGCCACACACCCGCCTTCTCCGGACACTTCTCCCCGGGTTCTTCCTCCTGCTCGCCTCCACCCGCTCCCAGGCGCAAGACACCATCCCGCTCGAGCTCTCCGGCCGCGCCACCAATGGCACCCGCATCGCCGTCGCCGACTTCAAGCCCGGCGCAGCCGCTCCCGCGCCGCTCCGCCAGGCCTTCGACACCACCCTCTTTAACGACCTCACCAACGCCGGCATCTTCGACCTGGTCTCAAAGTCGCTCGCCCCCCAGGCCACCCCCGGCTCCCCTGCCGAGATCAATCTGCCCCAGTGGTCCGCCTCCCCCGCCCTCGCCTCCATGGTCGCCTTCGGCTCGCTTGGCGTCTCAGGCAATCGGCTCGCGGTCAACGGCTATCTGGACGACGTCAAAAACACACAATTCCCCCAGGTGCTCGCCAAACAGTACAACGAAGAGGCCTCCGTCGAGTCCGCCCGCGAGGTCGCCCACCGCTTCGCCGACGAGATCATCTTCCGCCTCGGCGGCACGCCCGGAATCGCCGAGACCAAAATCTACTACGTCCACGGCGGAGGCGGCACCAAAGAGATCTGGGCCATGGACTACGACGGGGCTAACCAGCACCAGATCACCCACCTCGGCACCATCGCCCTCTCGCCCCGCGTCTCGCCAGACAACTCCCGTGTCGCCTTCACCTCGCTCGGGCTCAACGGCTTCAAGATCCGCATGTTCTCGCTCCTGCTTGGCCGCATGGTCAGCTTCCCCGAGGGCGCCGGTACCAACGAATCCGCCGCCTGGGCCCCCAACGGCCGCCAAATCGCCTTCTCCGCCGCCCCTAACGGCGACTCCGACATCTTCATCGCCGACACCTCCGGCTCCTCCGCGCATCGCGTCACCAGCTTCAAAGGTCCGGATATGTCGCCCGTCTTCAACCCGCGCACCGGCTCGCAGATCGCCTGGATCAGCGGACGCACCGGCCTGCCGCAGCTCTACATCATGGAGTCCGACGGCTCGAACGTGCAGCGCCTCACCGATAGCGGTTACGCCACCTCGCCCTCCTGGTCGCCCAACGGCCAGTTTCTCGCCTTCGCCTGGAACCGCAAATATGGTCCCGGAGCCCCTGGAGGCCAGGACATCTACGTGATGGAGATTGCCAGCAAGCGCTGGATCCAGCTCACCCACGACCTCGGCCCCTGCGACTTCCCCTCCTGGTCCCCCGATGGCCGCCACCTCGTCTTCGCCAACGCCCCTGACGGCCGCTTCGGCGATAGCAAAATCTGGACCATGCTCGCCGATGGCACCGAACGCAAAGCCCTCACCGGCACCGGGTCAGATATGCCAAACTGGAGCTGGAAGTAACCTGTCCGGCCTCGCTTTGAAGCTGCGGCATTAGACTATGAGTGAACCAGGAGCCATCAAGCGAACATGAACCCGAACCAGGAGCTGAAGCCTTTGATGTCGTCACGTCCCGCCGCCGCTCACCGCCGTCTTCTGCTCATCTCCGCCGGACTCTCGCTCGCCCTCATGCTCGGCTGCCACAAAAAAAACAGTGGCATCGATCCATCCAGCCTTGGACCGACCGCTGACACTCCGGCCGCGCCCGCACCCACGGCCTCGCTCACCGCCGACCCGGTCGCCATCGACCTCGGCCAGACCGTTGTACTTAACTGGCGCACCACCAACGCTACCGTCGTCACCATCGACGGCATCGGCCAGGTGAACGCTAACGGAACCCAAAGCGTCTCTCCCTCGAACTCTACCAACTTCCATCTTGTCGCCAAGGGTGATGGCGGCGCCGTCGAAGCCAACGTCCGCGTCACGGTCCGCGTCGCCGAACGCGGGCCCGCCAGCAGTGGAACAGTGATGTCCTCAGCCGACCAAAGCCTGGTCGGCGACCAGGCCTTCAAAGCCGCCGTGCAAGATGTCTTCTTCGATTACGACAGCGACGATCTACGTCCGGATGCCCAGCAATCAGTCGTTCAAGCCGCGGCCTTTCTCGTGCAACACCCCAACATCCGCGTCCTCATCGGCGGCTATGCCGATGAGCGTGGTTCTGCCGAGTACAATCTCGCGCTCGGTGAAAATCGCGCCAACGCCGCCAAAACAGGCCTGATCAACGCCGGCGTCGCCCCTGCTCGCATCCGCCTCATTAGCTATGGCAAAGAGAAACAGTTCTGCACTGAGGCCAATGAAACCTGCTATCAGGAAAATCGGCGCGCCCAGTTCACCATCGATAAATAACCAACGCACACCTACGTCATCCTGAGCAAAGCGAAGAACCCTGTATTTTGCCTTTGCTGGTGGTTGTTCTTGGTCCACTCGCGGACACTGCTCAAGGACCTGAGGCTCTCATGATCAAAACTCGTCTTTCCAGCTTTGCCCTTTCTCTAACCCTCGCCATCTCCGCCACTCCAGCGTTCGCCGGAGTTAACAAAGATATGGTTCAGCTGCAGACTCAGATCCAGCAGCTGCAGGACGCCGTCGCCCGTCTCCAGCAATCGAATGACGAACGCATGGGCGTCCTTAAAGATCTCGTCCAGCAAAGCGCAGACTCGGTCAATCGCATGTCCCTCACCGTCGACACCCTCGGCAAACAGCTAAGTGCCCAGCAAACTGCTTCAGGCGTAAAGATCGACCAGGTCTCCGGTCAGGTCCAGGCGCTGAACGACTCACTCGACGAAGTCAGAGCCCGCATGAATCGTCTAGAAAAAACGCTGAACGACATTCAGGGACTGCAGCAAAACATGAACGCCAGTCTCCAGAACCTCCCTCCATCTGGAAGTCAACCGAGCGGCGCATCCGCTGCCCTCTCCCCGGTGCCTGCAACCTCCTCCTCTTCCACCCTCAACTCCGGTCCGCTGCTTCCATCAGCCGGCAACGTGCGCAAGCCCTCGGCAGCGCTTCCCGCGACTCCGCCCAACGCCACGCCCGTCGACGAGCTCTACAAGTCCGCTTACAGCGACTTCATGGCCGCTAAGTACCCCGTCGCCTCCTCCGAGTTCTCCGACGTCATCCGCGCCTACCCCGACAACGCGCTCGCCGGAAACTCTTTCTACTACCTCGGCGAAATCGAGTACCGCGCCGCCAAGTACGCCGCCGCCGCAAAGGACTATGACAAGGTCCTCGAACAATACCCGGACAACAACAAGATTCCAGCCGCATACCTCCATAAAGGTGAAGCGCTCCTCCAGCTCAAACAAAACGACGCCGGAATTCGTGAACTGCGCGCTCTTATCCAGCGCTTTCCCAACTCCCCTGAGGCCATGTCCGGACGTAGCAAACTAAATGCCATGGGCGTTCCGATTCGCCCCCGCACACCCCAGTAAGGAAGTTCCTCTAATTCCGCAGGCTCGCCAGCCCCACCTCCATCTCTCGCCGCTCACTCGCGGTCAGCGGCAGAAACGGTAGCCGCGGACGCCCGCCGAAGTACCCATTGAAGTCGCAGCCATACTTCAGCGCCGCGATTCCGCCCCAACCCTCCACCCGCTCGCCAAGCTCCCGCACCCGCTCCTGCTTCTCCGCCGCGAGCGCCAGATCACCATCCTTGAACGCCTGCCACACCTCGCAGCAGCCCTGCGGAGCACACGCCCCAAATC
>CAXUNR010000112.1:0-4199 GCA_964252655.1 uncultured Acidobacteriaceae bacterium | reverse complement strand
CACTAGGTCGATGATATGCCGTGCATATTACTTTGGCGAACAAAAGGCGTATGGGTGATGATAGAGCGGCGAGGATTGAGACAATCTGCGGGTATTTGATATTTTGCCCTGGCGCGGCCTTAGTCGAAATCAGGAGTCACGGCGTTAAACTGGTCGAGCAAATCTTGGCGGTTTAGTTTCCTGCACACCGTATAGCCTGCGCCGCCAAGGGTTATACCGGCCATTGTTACCATGGCTGCGTTTGATTTTTTGAGTTGATCGCCTTCGAGGAATTGAGCCGCCAAGGCTGTCATTCCGCCGTGTGTCAGGCTATGCAGCAGTCCTTCGGATTTGCCGCCCAGAGGCTCGCCACGTTTGCTGAGACATTCCTTCAGCGTTCCTAGAATAGGCAGCTCGCGACCCTTTTTTGCGATGGCGGTAATCTCTGGATCGCTTGCATCTTCAAGGAGCCAGATGACGCGGAGCGCAGCTTCGATCACGGGCCTTACCAACGCCCTTGCGGATGCATTCTTGCCTTTCGAGCACAGCAGGTGGATGGAGCTATGGTGCTCTTGAGCCAGCCGGAAGCTGGCCATCGCCAGAGCCATGCGGGCGTCGGGCTCCCACGATCCACGCAAGGGAACCGCCGCGCTGATTTCGCCCATGCGCAGGCTCAACGCTTCGGCCTTATGCCAATCAGAAATCCAGTCGTCACCGCTAAACATGCGAGGAGTGTACTTGCCTAGCCCACGACAATGCCGCTTGTCGGGGGAGCAGAGTTTCCCAAAACGCCGTTTTCCGTGCGTCCCGGTTCGGTCGCCTTCTCAATGTGATCCTGTTGCTACGATGGGGAATGCTCGGAGCTGATCGAGAGACGGATGAGGACAGACGCTACACGCGAAGGATGATCTTTTCATTCGTCGGAGCCCTCAGTGCAATCGCGCTCGTTGCTGCAATCTTCTTTCTGGTCGCTTACATGACTGTCCCGCTGTGAAGGAAGTTCCTTTGGCTGGTTCCATGAAAGTCACATTATCGGCAAGAGCAGGGTTCGGCGTAGCGTAAAGCAGTTCTGGCGGGCCGTACTCCATGCGCGAACGCGCATGGAGCATCTCTGGCCTCTCATCCGGCGGCGGTTCACCGGCTCCGAGGTTACTACAACATAAAGGACGTTATGTTTTGCTTGTGGGCGGCTGAGATATTGAAGTCCCCTAGAAGCAGAAATACAAAAGAAAGTCCGCTACCTCGCACATAGAAACTCCTCCGAGAACCCTGAGGAGTTCTATCTAGAATTTATTGGTGTTGGGCTTCCACAAGCATTAAATGACGACATCTGGTGGAAGATGTTTCGAAGTCAACTCGAAGCTTTAATTACAGGAACCGCACTAACGGCATCTGTTCTGTCGCTAAGGTGCGAGAGTTTTATGACTCAGCCTCACGTCAATATCCGACTGAATACTTTACTGATACGTTTGATAGATGGTTCAGCTTTCTCACCATTAATCACTTGGTCCTCCGTCATCCGAGCGAGGTGATTGAAATACGGTACGCGGAAAAGGACTTTCTTAAGTTCTTACGCATTGGGGGAGAGAGGCAACTGACAAGCGATTGTGAGCTATCTTCGTCAGCTGAGTAGACCGGCGAACGATTCCATACTTAGGTTTATGGCTTGATGAAGCGAAGGAGCATATTAGTATCGAGCGACCAGAAAAGGTCAGCCACTCGTCGTGATCTCCGTTGATGATGGCGTGGGACCAGTTCTGGTCGTCGAACGGCAGAACCGGAATAGCTTGATTTGCCAACCTCATCCAGGAACGCCCGAAACTGCGCCTGTGTGGCGCAAGGTCGGACGGGTTCAGCGGCTAGGGAGGCTTTTAGGATTTGCGAACCGTATCCTTCCAGCTCCATTCCGTTAGCGCGGGCTTCTAGAATCAGTTACAGCTCCGTTCCAGCTCCGTTTCGGGATCGAGTTCGAGATGAATGGTCATGGCGGCCTCGAAGTTAGCTTACATCGGGAGAGTTGCCGGCCTTAGGATGGCTGGCGGTGCTCCCTATAATGGAGAGTGCGCCTTGGCGCGGGGATGAGGCAGGGCGAATGGCGGCGAAGAAGGCGGCGAAACGGTTAGGCAAGAAGCATCGGCAGGCGAGTACGCGGCCACATAAGGGCAAGGCTCCGAAGGCGACGCCGACGACGGGCGCGGTTGATCCGCGGAAGCGGAAGGTGATCGCGGCCAAGAAGGCGAAGGAGGCGGCGGCGAAGCGAGTGTCGCGGCGGTCGCCTGAGTTTGAGGCCAAGCGCAGCATTACGGGCGATGACGCGGAGAAGCGGGTTCGTCCTTCCGGGGGAGGGCGTACGCCTAGCTCGTCCGATGGAGCCGAACGGGAGGAGGCACCCGGAGCGTCTTCGCCGCAACAGAAGGGGCCCACGCGGCGGGCGCCGGGGCGGAGCTTTCGTTCGGACTCGGAACAGCAGGCGGCGAAGGAGCGTGCGGGTAAGGGCTCGGGTGGTCCGCGGAGACGGATTACTACGACTGCTCCGGATAGTCCGGAGGCGGAGTGGCGGGCGGCGGAGTTGGCGGCGCTGCAGCAGAGCGTGACGATGGACCATGCGGCCAGCCGGGCGCTGCCGCTGATTGCGATCTGCGGGCGGCCGAACGTAGGTAAGAGCACGCTGTTCAACCGGCTGACAGGGTCGCGGCGATCGATTGTGGGCGATGAGCCGGGAATCACGCGGGACCGCATTTACGGCGAGGTGGAGTGGACGGGGCGCGAGGCGCGGCTGGTCGATACAGGCGGCGTAGTGCCGGATGATGAGGCGTTGATTCCAAGTGAGATCTTTAGGCAGGCGCAGGTCGCGCTTGAAGAGGCGGACGCGATTGTGATGGTGGTAGATGGGCGGACGGAGCTGGCGTCGCCCGATCTTGAGCTGGCTCGGCTGCTGATGCGTGGCGGCAAGCCGGTATTCCTCGCGGTGAACAAGATCGATACGGAAGCGATGCAGACAGCGGCGGAGAACTTTCGGCGGCTGGGATTTAAGGACGTGCAGATGATCTCGGCCGAGCATGGGGCCGGGATCGGGGATTTGCTGGACGAGGTGTTTGCGGTGCTGCCGGAGCCGGGCGTGGAGGAAGAGCCGACGCCGGAAGAGGAAGAAGAGGCGTTTGAGGAGGAGTTCGAGCCGGGCGATGCCGAAGAGACGGAGGATGCCGAGGGTAAGCCGGTTCGACGGCAGCGGACGCATGGGGAGTATGAGTCGCGCGAGACGAAGGTGGCGATCATCGGGCGGCCGAATGTGGGTAAGAGTACGCTGCTGAATGCGCTGACGGGCTCGGACCGGGCGATCGTTTCGCCGGTGGCGGGCACGACGCGCGATGCTGTGGACGAGATCGTCGAGCGCAAGGGGCACCTGTTCCGGTTTGTGGATACGGCCGGAATCCGGCGCAAGGGCAAGACGAAGCTGATGGCGGAGAAGCTGTCGGTCATCATGGCGCGGAAGCATCTGGAGGCGGCGGATGTGAGCCTCTTGGTGATCGATGCGACGGAGGGTGTGACGGGGATCGACGCGAACATCGGCGGGTATGCGCATGAGAGCGGGCGGTCGGTGGTGATTGTGATTAATAAGTGGGACCTGGTGACCTCCGCCCGCGTGGATGGAAAGCCCGTAGCGGACCAGAAGGTGTACGCGGAACAGGTGCGGGACTCGCTGCGCTACCTGGACTATGCGCCGCTGCTGTTTGTGTCGGCGCAGGAGGGCAAGGGGCTGAATGAGCTGTTTGCCAAGGTGGAGCTGGTGGCGCGGGAGCGGCGCAAGCGCGTGTCGACCGGGCAGATGAACAAGTTCCTGGAGCAGGTGGACTTTCAGCGGGCAAGTGTACCGATGAACAAGCGCGTTCGGATCTATTACATGACGCAGGCGCAGGTGGCTCCGCCGACGTTTGTGCTGTTTACGGACCGGGATGTGAAGATGCACTTCTCGTTTGAGCGATTTCTGGCGAACCAGATCCGGGAGAGCTTTGGGTTTATTGGGTCGCCGATCTGGTTCAAGATTCGGGCTCGGAATAAGAAGAAAGAAGAGTAGTCAACGGCAAGTGCGTCCTTACGCCGGACAGGCGGCACTTCGTGCGGTATGGACGCTTTGCGTGTGGTCAGGCTAAGGCTGGGTTGAACGGGAAGGATGGGCCGTCGTCGTCGTCTTCTTCGTCTTCTGAGGGTTGGGGTGGGGG
>CAXUNR010000111.1:0-4212 GCA_964252655.1 uncultured Acidobacteriaceae bacterium | reverse complement strand
CCCACCCCCAGCCTCTTCGGCCCTCACCCGGCCTCCGACACCGACCCCAATGGCGCCGACAACCAGACCGGCCTCGTCTCAGTCGCCGCCCCAGGCCGGATCCGCCTCAGCTACACCCCCAACAATGTCGAATCCTTCAACCGCCTCAAGGACCGCTGGGTCGACACCCTCAAGAAGGCCGGCCACGCCGATACCTCTATCCCCCTCCATGCGTACTTCAAGAAGCGCATCCCTCTCGAGGGCGTAGGCCACCAGAACGGCACCTGCCGCATGGGCGCAGACCCCGCCTCAAGCGTCCTCGACCCGAACTGCAAGACTCATGAGCTCGACAACCTCTACGTCGTCGACGCCAGCTGCTTCTGCTCCGCCTCCGCTGTCAACCCATCGCTGACCATCATCGCGAACTCCCTCCGCATCGCAAAGCACCTGCTGAACGAACGGCATTGATCTTCGTTGCACACGCAGCTTCTGCGCTACCGCTTTTCATAGACCCGTCCCGCATTCTGGAATTATGGTAATTTCCAATCTTCTGGGTTTCCCCCAGACAGTTCTTTCTAAACAGGTTACGAGTTGGCCATTGACTTGCTACCTATTCTGTAAGAATCGTACGACCTGAAGACCAGTACTTGGAGACAGCAACAATGGCCCGTTCTCGCTTCCCTGTTCCAGTTCGCGCAGCACTCACTCTATCTCTGCTTTCCGCGCCATTTCTGCTCTTGTCAGGCCTGACTCCTGCAGCAGAGGCCCAGCAAACGAGCGGTGACCTCGTCGGAACGGTCAAGGATAGCACTGGTGCCATCATTCCGAATGCAGCCGTCACGATCACCAACGAGGCTACCCGCGTCAAGCTGAGCACGGTTACCACCAGCTCCGGCGACTACAGGGCAAGCAATCTCCTTCCAGGAAACTACGATGTAGTCGTGAACGCCCCCGGCTTCCAGCAATTTACCCTGAATAATGTACTAGTCACCCTGAACTCAACGGCAACAGCGAACGTAACTGTCGCCGTTGGAACCAGCCAAGTCGTTGAGGTAAGTGCAGAATCGGGTACCGTGCTGGACACCACGTCGCAGAACCTGAGCCAGACCTTCCAGCCACAGGAACTTGCTACCCTGCCCGTGACCTCGATCGGTCAGGGTGTCATCAACGCTTCGCTCCTCGTTCCGGGCGTCAGTTCCACGGGCGGTACCGGTCTGGGTGTCGGTCCCTCGGTCGCAGGCCAGCGCCAGCGCGACAACAACTTCATGATTGAGGGGATCGACAACAACAACAAGTCAGTTACCGGCCCCCTGGTCCAGGTCCCAAATGACGCGGTCAGCAACTTCACTGTTATCACCACCCAGTTCTCGCCGGAGTTCGGTCACTCCGCGGGTGGCCAGTTCAATACCAACGTCGTCTCCGGGACCAACACCTTCCACGGCAAACTGTACGAATATTTCCAGAACCGCAACCTGAACGCCGCGCTCGGTACTGCCGGCAATAAGGTGCCTCTCGGACGCTACGATAACAATCGTTACGGCGGCCAGTTGGGCGGGCCCATCTTCAAAGACAAGCTCTTCTTCTTCGCGAACTATGAGCGCCAGACCATTGGGCAGAACGTAACGAACTCGCAGTGCGTCCCGGACACGGCAGGCCGTGCCACGCTGACCGCTGCGGAGAACACTGCAGGCTTCTCGTCCAACAATATCCAGCAGTATCTGAAGTACCTTCCACTGGCGAATGCACCCGCCGGTCAGACTGCGTCAGGCGTTTGCGGAATTAGCAACTACGCGCTGACCAGCGTCAACACGGATAACCCCACCTATAGCACCTTGCTGGGGAACCAGGGCATGGTCACGCTTGGCGTACTCAATGTCAATGCTCCGACATACACCAACCAGGACCGCCTCGTCACCAGCATGGATTACACCTTGTCTCCCAAGGACTCCATCCGTGGTCGTTACATCTACAACACATTGCCAGCCTTTGACATTGCGGCATCGCTCCCATCGTTTTATCTCAGCAACCCAACCAAGTTCCACCTCGTAGCTCTCTCGGAGTTTCACACCTTCACTCCAAACCTCGTAAATGAGTTCCGCGTCGGCTTCAACCGTTACGCGAACACCACGGTTGTCGGACCGCAAACCTACCCCGGTCTGGACTCCTTCCCAAATCTTGAATTTGCAGACACCACCGGCAACATCACTTCGCAAATCGGACCTGACCCCAACGCACCTCAGTTCACCATTCAGAATCTCTACCAGGCTACCGATAACATCAACTACACCAAGGGCAAGCACACCATCACATTCGGCTTTGACGGCCGGAAGTATATTTCGCCTCAGGGCTTCACGCAGCGCGCTCGCGGTGATTACGAGTACAACAATACCAGCGACTTTCTCCATGACTTCGCCCCAGACGCAAACTCCATCGGTGAGCGGTCCAGTGGCAGCCACACCTACTACGGTGACCAGACTGCCCTCTATGGCTACGCAAATGACACCTTCCGCGCCCTTTCCACCCTCACCCTAAACTTCGGCGTCCGGTACGAGTTCACCTCGGTTCCGGTCGGCGAGCGTTCGCAAAACCTGAATGCCATCGCCAGCGCACCCGGCGTGCTGACATTCGGTACTCCCCAGCCCAGCTATAAGAGCGTTGCTCCGCGCATTGGCATCGAGTTCGCTCCTGATTCAAAAACCTCCATTCGCGTTGGTTACGGTACCGCGTATGACGTTCTCTTTGATAATCTTGGTACTCTCTCTTTCCCGCCTGAGTTTTCTGTCACCCAGGACGTTGGCGTGGGGACCGCTCCCCCTTCAGGTTCCCCCAACTTTCTCAAAAATGGGGGCTTGCCTCCAGGTTCAGGTTCAGGAACGACCACCTTTCCCTCTGCCGCCGCCGCTCGGGCCGCAACCTCGGCATATGTCCCCAATCAGGTCGTTCCGTACTCTGAGAACTACACCCTCACGATCCAGCGCCAGGTCGGCACAGGCCTCACGGCGGAAGTGGGCTACATTGGCAATCGTGGCATCCACCTGCCGACACAGGTTCAGATCAACATCCAGCCTGCCGTCAATGCCACCAACTACCTGCCCACCCTCGTCAATGGCACGGCGATTAATGGCCAGGGGACGAGCGCGTCTACACTCGCCAACATCCGGGCGCAGGCTTCTGCTGCCGGACAGGGACCAACCACTTCGCCCTACTATCGGCCAGCCTTCTACAGCGCTGGCTTCACCAGCACCATCACGTCCTATCAGCCGTATTCGCAGTCGAATTACAATGGACTGATCGCCAATCTTCAAGGTCACATGCGGAACGGCTTGCAGCTTCAGTGGTCCTACACCTATTCCAAGACCATGGATGACGCGACGGCTGAGGTGTTTGCAACGTCCCTTACACCTCGCCGCCCACAGAACCCGGCTAACATCAATGCCGACTACAGTCGTTCCGCGCTTGACCATACTCACCGCATCACCCTGGAAACCGACTACGATTTTCAGGCTTTCAAGGGTAACAACTGGATTCTACGGAACGTGGTTGCCAATTGGACATTCGCGCCCATTTACACCTACGAGTCGCCGGAATACGCAACGGTGCTAAACGGTACCAATGCCCTCATCCTTCCCAGCAGCGATGGTACCTATCTCGGCCGTCCCATCTTCAATCCGAACGGCGTCAAGAACACTGTTTCAACCGTCACGGCGATCACCCGGGGCACGGATGTGATTGGGTATACCGCCACTAATCCCAACGCTCAGTATATCCAGGCTGGCTCAGGAACCATGCCAAATGCAGCACGGAACACGCTGGCTGGCCGTCCTATTAATAACGTGGATTTCTCCGCATTCAAGCGTTTCACTGCCTTCGAGCGCTACTCCTTCGAGGTCGGTGCCCAGGCCTTCAACGTTCTCAACCATGCTCAGTACATCCCCGGTTCCATTGACGACGCTGGCACCTACGCCTACACGGGATTGTCCTATCAGACAATCCTTAACGGAGGAAACCCTTCCGCTACCTTTAACCATCCTGAACTTGCCTTCACCAACAACCCACGCACCATGCAGCTCACAGGCAAATTCATCTTCTAACTAGTCTGATGTCGAACGAAGGGCGCTCTCCGGAGCGCCCTTTTGCTGCTCTAACCTAGGTCCTATCTGTGCCAAACCTTTACAATAGAAGTACATCCCATGGCAGACGAACTCTTCCCGCAAGACCCCAACACCCCCGGCG
>CAXUNR010000110.1:0-4521 GCA_964252655.1 uncultured Acidobacteriaceae bacterium | reverse complement strand
GGCGATGAGAGTAGTTTATCGCTATGCTGGCTGTCCCAGGTCTCAGAGGCGAGACCTGGGGCACCCGTATTTAGAGGCCCCGGAGGATGTCCTCGCGAGTGACGCCTTTATGTTGGGCGACTGCCCGGAGAATCTTATCTAACGTTCCGATCCGCACGGGTTTGTGCGCCGGTATAGGTACGCGATGGCTTGTTGGCGCGTCTGTATCCAGGATGATGTGACTGCCGGTTTGATGAGACTCCCGGTACCCCCACGCTCGGCACAAATGGTCAGCCAGTTCGCGACCTTGTCTGTTGCGGGGAACCTTCATGCAACAGCGAGTACTTCATCCTTACGAAGATGAAGACGTACGTAAGAAGGCGGCTGGCTGTCGAAGTAGAATCCGCGAACGACATCCTGCACGTTCGCGCGGAGTTCTTCCCAGGTGTCGCCCTGCGTGAAGATATCTTCTCCGAGCGCTTCTGCGACGTAGCCACCGTCGGCTTCCTGGGTGACTTCAAAGACGAGTTCGTTCATAGTATGCATTTTACGATGAAGTTCTTTGGAGGGGAGGACATGACCAATCAGCAGCGGTTCCTGGCGGTGCTCGAAAAGGATAGCCGGGCGCTGGGTTGGACAGTGGTGCGGGTGCCGTTTGACCCGGCGGAGGTTTGGGCGGAGCGGGTGCGGCTGCGGGTGTGTGGGGAGGTGAATGGGATTCGATTTCGGACTTCGTTGTTTCCGGATGCGCGTGGCGGATTCTACCTGCTGGTAAACCGTGCGATGCAGGCAGGTGCCGGCCTGGTGCTCGGGGCGACGGCGGAGTTTGTGCTGGAGCCGGATCTCGAGGCTAGGCCGGCGGAGCTGCCGGATGAGTTGGCGGTGCTGCTCGAGGAGGAAGAGGGTTTGCGGGCGTGGTATGACGGGCTGACGGAGTACACGCGGCGGGAGATTGGGAAGTGGGTGTGCGGGGTGAAGAGCGAGGAGGCTCGGTTGGGGCGGGCGGAGCAGATGGCTGAACGATTGCTTGCGACGATGGAGGCGGAACGGGAGTTGCCGCCGGCGATTGCGAGTGCGCTGGGGCGGAATGCGAAGGCGAAGCAGGGGTGGGAGCGGATGTCGGTTGCGCATCGGCGGGCGCACCTGATGGCGATCTTTTCTTATCGGTCGCCGGAGAGCCGGGAGAAGCGGATCGGAAAGATGGTGGAGGAGTGCGTGGGTAAGGTGGGCAAGTGAATCGGTGGGCAGGCTGGACGAAAACAATACGGGATTCTGGCTTCGCCAGAATGACGACGGGTGGGGCTTTCAGAGACGTGGGGCTTTGAGAGATGGGTGGAGTGTGAGAGGACGTGGGGGCTTGCGATTTGGTAGCCGCATCTGAGGGGTGGAGGTGAGCCGATGGGGTGGCTGGGTCGCGTGCTGAGACGCTTGTTCGATCCGCGGCAGGGGGCGGCCGGGCACCTGATCGCGCGATGGGTCTTCCTGCGGGTACTGGGTGCGATTTACTTTTCGGCGTTCTTTGCGCTGCTATTTCAGGTGCGCGGGCTGATCGGGCGGCAGGGGATTCTACCGGCGGCGGAGTATCTGCAGACGCTGCGCGGGGTGGGCTGGCTGCGGTTCTGGGAGGCGCCGACGCTGCTTTGGGTGTCGTCCGGCAACGCGATGCTGGTAGGGCTTTGCTGGGTGGGCCTGATCGCTTCGGTGCTGGTGGCGCTGAATGTGCGGCCGCGGTGGATGCTGGCGGTGTGCTTCCTCTGTTTTCTGTCGTTTGTGGCAGCGGCGCAGGATTTTTCCGGATACCAGTCGGATGGGATGCTGCTGGAGGCTGGCTTTCTGGCGATGTTTCTGGCGCCGAATGGCTTCCGGCCGGGGTGGGGCGTGGGCAGCCGTGGGATTTGGGCGGCGTATCTACTGCTGCTTTGGGAGTGGTTCCGAATCTATTTTCAGTCGGGCCTGGTGAAGCTCGAGAGCGGGGATGAGACGTGGCGGAACCTGACCGCGATGTACGAGTACTACTAGAATGGGCCGCTGCCGACGTGGGTGGGGTGGTATCTGCAGCATCTGCCGCACTGGTTCCACATTGCGTCGGCGGGGCTGACGTTGTTTATGGAGCTGGTGCTGGTGTGGCTGGCGTTGTTCGGGCGGCAGGCACGGCTGTTCTGCTTTTGGATCGTTACGGTGTGGCAGGTGGTGGTGATCGCCACGGCCAACTATGCGTTTTTGAACTACCTGGTTCTTGTACTGGCGGTGCTGCTGCTTGATGACCGGACGCTGCGAAGGTGGGTGCCGGAGCGCTGGCGGATGGGATTGCGGGGCCAGGTCGGCGTCACGGAGGATGCGCGCTGGCCGGGGATGGCGGGCGGGGTGTTTGCGGCGGGAATGCTGAGCTGGGTGGGGTATGCGACGCTGGTGCCGATGGTGCAGATGCTTGCGCCGCAAACGCACCTGCCGGAGACGCCGGTGGCGTGGCTTGAGCCGTTTCGGGTGGCAAATCAGTACGGGCTATTTGCGGTGATGACGCCGCATCGGCTGGAGATCGAGTTCCAGGGGTCGAACGACGGGGCGCACTGGGCGGCGTATCCGTTCCGGTATAAGCCGCAGCGGGTGGACGAGCGGCCGCGGATCTATGCGCCGTACCAGCCTCGATTCGACTGGAATCTTTGGTTTGCTTCGCTGTAGCAGTGGCAGCAGAACCTGATGGTGCCGCGGACGGAGGAGCTGCTGCTTGAAGGGGATCGGGATGTGCTTGGGCTGTTTGCGGCAGACCCGTTTCAAGGGGCGCCGAAGTATGTGCGGGCGGTGCTGTGGCAGTACTGGTTTTCGACCCCGGCGGAGAAGCGGGCTACGGGGGCGTGGTGGCGGCGGCAGGTGGTGGGGGCGTATGCGCCTACGTTTATGCGGGTGGCGGATGGGCGGTTTGCGGTGGTTGGGGGGACCTGAGGGTGTGGAACGGTGAGGGGCAACTATTACAATCGAGCTTGGCCGCTTGTAGCTGAGACAAAGAAGAAAGCAGCGGGAACAACGGCAGTGACGAAATACAGGGGTCCTTCACTTCGCTCGGGATGACGTAATTTTTTGCGGCAGTGAAATTTGAGTAAAGGCATGACGAAGATTTGCGCTGAGGCGCGAAGAGGGAGTGGGCTTTGAAGAAGGATTTGTTGCCGATTGAGGAGATTGCGGGAAAGCTGGGGCTGCCGGCGGAGATGTATGAGCGGCGGAGTCCGGTGAGCGCGAAGTTGAGCTTGAAGCTGCTGGGGGATGCGCGGTTTGATCGCCGGGGCAAGATGATTCTGGTGACGGCGACCACGCCCACGGTGTCCGGTGAGGGTAAAACGGTGACGTCGATCGGGTTGGTGCAGGGGTTGGAGCGGATTGGGAAGCGAGCTATTTTGTCGTCGCGAGAGCCGTCGCTGGGGCCGGTGTTTGGGATGAAGGGCGGGGCGGCGGGCGGGGGGCGCTCACAGGTGGAGCCGGCGGAGAAGATCAACCTGCACTTTCACGGGGATTTGCATGCGATTACTTCGGCGCATAATCTGCTAGCGGCGTTGATCGACGCGCATCTGTTCCATGGCAATGACCTGGAGATCGACCCGGCGGCGGTGACCTGGCCGCGGACGCTGGATATGAACGACCGAGCGCTGCGGAGTGTGGTGGTCAGCGTGACTCCGCCGGACAAGCGGCAGCGGGATGGATCGAACCGGGCGAGTGGGTTCTTGATTACAGCGGCGAGCGAGATGATGGCCATTCTCTCGCTGGCGGAGGGCAGGGAGGACCTGCGGGCGCGGCTGGGACGGATTGTGATTGGCGCGAACAAGCGGGGCGAGCCGGTGCGGGCGGCGGATTTGGGCGCGGTGGGGCCGATGATGGCGCTGCTGGCGGAGGCGATCGAGCCGAACCTGGTGCAGACGTCCGAGGGCACGCCGGCGATGGTGCATTGCGGGCCGTTTGCGAATATTGCGCATGGGACGAGCTCGGTGGTGAGCCAGAAGATTGGGCTGCGGGTGGCGGACTACGTGGTGAATGAGACGGGGTTCGCGGCCGACCTGGGGTTTGAGAAGTACATGGACCTGGTGCGGCCGTCGGCGGGGATCGACCCGGCGTGTGCGGTGGTGGTGACGACGGTGCAAAGTATGCGCAGCCAGGGCGAGGGTTCTTTGGAATCGGGTTTGAAAAACCTTGAAAAGCACATCGGGATTGTGCGCGGGTTTGGGCTGCCGGTGGTGGTGGCCATCAACCGGTTTCCGAAGGATACGGACGAGGAGTTGCAGGTGCTGCGGGAGTTCTGCGGGGCGCGCGGGGCGGCGTTTGCGCTGAGCGAGGCGTTTGCCAAGGGCGGCGAGGGGGCGGAAGAGTTGGCGCGAACGGTGGTTCGGGTGATCGAGGAGACTCCTTCGCCGGAGTTGACCACGACGTATGCGGCGGGGGACTCAGCGGAGGCGAAGATTGAGGCGGTGGCGCGGGAGGTGTACGGGGCTGCCGGGGTGGAGTACTCGGAGGCGGCGCGGGCGAGGCTGGCGCGGTTTCGCGGGTGGGGATTTGGCG
>CAXUNR010000109.1:0-4569 GCA_964252655.1 uncultured Acidobacteriaceae bacterium | reverse complement strand
AGAAGCCAAAAGTGGCTCTCCGTCTGTTTCCCGAAGGCTGACTTTTTCAACCACCCGTACTTTTTAAATAGACCTTCAATGATCGGGAAGTTTTCTTCGCATACCTGCTTAAAGTGTGTGTATGGCGGTCTGTCTGCGTCTTGGTCTTTCTGTACCATAGCGTGTAGTTGCTGCTGAATGGCAACGATCTCAGGAGAGAATTGCTGTTCCTTGTCAGACGGCCATGTTGTGCTCATCGCTGGTGTCTTACTGAGCGGCTCTCGTTTCAAAATCCAACGAGGCATGTCCTGCCAGTTGCCATAGGCTAGGCTGGCATTTTGAGAATCCCAGAGATCATGGTGCTTTGGTCCGGCTTACCGGTGCCGCTTGGATCGGGTGTTGAGAAATGCAAATCGCTGCCAATTACGGATGCGTTATGAACGCGAACAACAACCGTCTCTGGATCGGTTACAGTAGTGCCGTCCCCCGCTACGTCACTGAAATGCTTTGGGCGAGAAGCGATCCCTCCAGCTTTCCTTTGTACATCTGAAGCCTTAGCACAAAGAAGATGCGTTGATTGATGCTTCGTACCCAAACTCCGGTGAATTCACTTAGTTGATGAGGGTTATCTGTCTGCTGTGCTGACACACTAAGAGTAATCGATAGAAGCAAGAGACCGTTCAGAACCAAATGGGTCAAATGCCTTTTGCTTGTCAATAACTGCATCCACTCACGGCCATGTTGTCGCAAGATCCACTCCGAACCAGAAGGTTGAACCGTGCTCAGCATAGATAGTACATTCGTGCGCTTGGTCGTAGATGGACAATGCGAGCGTCAAGAAGATGGGGCGACTGGAAGGCCGTTTTCGGGTTGCGCAAACGAACGTTTACGCAATGATCTCCAAACAGGCTCAAAGCCCAGCATTCTGAGTTGCAAAAACGTATTGCAGTGATAAGGTCATTGGCGATACCTTTCCGCAACCATGCTCATCGGCTACGCACGCGTTTCGACCAACGATCAGGATACGACGGCGCAAGCCTCCGCCTTGAAGGCGGCAGGCTGTGAGCGAATCTTCCGCGAGAAGGCTACCGGGGGGCGCTGGAACCGTCCCGAGCTGCAGCGTCTACTCGATCATCTCCGTAAAGGAGACGTACTGGTCGTCTGGAAGCTGGACCGGCTTTCGCGCTCCTTGCGGGATGTGCTGACGATCATGGAGCGGATACAGGAAGCGAAGGCAGGCTTCCGCAGCCTTACGGAAGCCATCGACACCACCACGCCAGCCGGCCGAATGATGATGCAGATGATCGGATCGTTCGCAGAGTTCGAGCGAGCCATGCTGCGTGAGCGAACGCGCGCGGGCCTGGAGTCAGCCCGTGGCGAAGGCCGTATAGGAGGGCGCCGTCCAAAGCTGCTTCCCCAGCAGCGGACGGAGGTGGTGAAGATGGTCATGCAGGGCAAGAAGACCGCCGCGGATGCGGCTAGACTGTTCAATGTCCATCCCGCAACGATTGGCCGACTGCTCGCATGGACAGGCGGCGGGGCTGCTGCCGCCAAGAGATAGGCCGTCGAATGGCACTGCGTGAACTTCTTTCATCCTCACAGCGTGAGGCTTTCGAAGCGGTTCCGCGTGATCGTGCGGGTCTGATTGAGCACTACGTCCTCAGCGATCAGGACCTTAGCCTGATTCGCCGCCGCCGAGGAGCCCAGAACCGTTTGGGTCTGGCCGTTCAGCTTGCTTTCCTGCGATATCCGGGACGGGCGTTGCTGCCAGATAAAACCCCGCCTCCGGAGTTGCTGACCTTCCTAGCCCGGCAGCTCGATCTCTCGCCGGGTGCGTGGGCCAGCTATGCCGAACGCGATGAAACACGCCGGGAACACTTGGCCGAACTGCAAGCTCATTATGGGCTGCGCTCCTTCGGCATCGGGCAACATCGCTCGCTTGCGTCGTGGCTGATGCCGACGGCCCTGCAAACCAATCGAGGCGTCGTCTTGGTTCGGGCAGGAATCGACGAGCTGCGGCGGCGGTCCGTCATCGTTCCGCGATTGGTGGTACTGGAACGGCTTTGCGCGGAAGTCATCGTGCGATCCGAACGGCAGTTGTTCGAGATTCTTACAGCCGATCTGAGCGAAGCCAGCGTTTTGAACTCGACGGGCTTTTAAAACTCCGGGGCAGTAGCAAGGTAAGTACGTTCACGTGGCTGCGCTCGCCTGCAGGCGCACCGACTGCGCAGAACATCCTGCTCCATATTGAGCTGCTACAACACATTCGCAATCTCGAAATGCGCTCCGAACTCGGCCAGCTCATCCATCAAAACCGGCTCTTACAGCTCGCTCGCGAGGGCGCGGCGACGACCTCTCAGCACCTTGCCCGCTTCGACGATTCCCGCCGGTACGGAACTCTGGTCGCGGTTCTGCTCGAAGCAAGCTCCACACTGACCGACGAGATCCTCGATCTTCATGATCGGTTCGTCGGCTCCATCTTCAACAAAGCCCGCCGTCGACGCGACGAAGCGTTTCAATCTTCGGGGAAGGCAATCAATGAGAAGGTACGCCTCTACGCTCGCATCGGCCATGTCCTTTTAGCGGCCAAAGAGGCCGGAGCTGACCCGTTTGCCGCTATCGAGAAAATCGTTTCCTGGGTCGATTTCGCGCGGACTGTATCCGAAGCGGAACAGTTGGCGCAGCCCGAAGACTTCGATTTCCTTGGCCTCATCTCAAACGGCTTCCCGCAGATGCGCCGTTACACGCCGGCCATGCTCGACATTTTCGAGTTCCGTGCGGCTCCCGCAGCTCGGCCGCTGCTGGAGGTGGTCGACATCCTGCGTGCCATGAATCGGAACAAGAGCCGTTCCGTTCCTCACAACGCGCCTCTGGAGTGGATCAATCAGCGCTGGCGGCCATACGTGGTCACGGACGATGGAATAGACCGCCGTTTCTATGAACTGTGCGCGCTGACGAGCTAAGAAACCGCCTCCGTTCGGGCGATGTCTGGGTAACGGGCAGCCGCCAATTCAAGGACTTCGACGCGTATCTTCTTGAGCCTTCACGCTTCACTGAACTGCGGGCGCAACAGAGCCTGTCACTGCCGGTCGAGCAAGAGGGTGACGCTTATGTGGCGGGAAGGGTCGCGTTACTCAAACAGTCTCTCGATGAAGTGGACGACATGGCCGCGCGCGGCGAACTGCCCGACGCGGCGGTCAGCGAGAGCGGTCTAAAAATAACGCCTCTCACCGACGCTGTGCCGGAAGAAGCGAGTGTGTTGATGCGCAGAGCGTACGCTCTGATTCCGCACATCAAAATCACCGACCTGCTCCTGGAGGTTGATCGCTGGACAGGGTTCAGCAAGCACTTCACTCATCTGAAGACGGGCGAGCCGGCAAAGGATCAGATCTTGCTGCTCACTGCGATGCTCGCGGACGGCATTAATCTCGGCATCTCCAAGATGGCCGAAGCCTGTCCCGGCACGACGGCGCGGAAGCTCGATTGGCTTGCATCGCTGCACATCCGGGATGAGGCGTACACGAAGGCTCTCGCCGAACTGGTCAACCATCATCATCGCCACCCATTCTCGGAGCACTGGGGCGAGGGTTCCACGTCATCCTCCGATGGACAGCGCTTCCGCGCCAGTGGACGCGGAGAACAGACCGGGCAGGTGAACCTGCGCTACGGGACCGAACCCGGTGTCCTCTTCTACACCCACATCTTCGACCAGTACACGCCCTTCTATACCAAGGTGATCGCCGCGACTGCCCGCGACGCCACGCATGTCCTTGACGGCCTGCTCTACCATGAGTCCGATCTGCGGATCGAGGAGCATTACACCGACACCGCCGGCTTCACCGATCATGTCTTCGCACTTTGTCACTTGTTGGGCTTTCGATTTGCGCCGCGTATTCGCGATCTCGCCGACAAGCGGCTTTACGTGCCGGGCAAAGAGCGCGACCACCCAACGCTTGCTCCGCTGATCGGTGGCAAGCTCAATCTAAAACTGGTCCGAACGCAATGGGACGAAATCTTGCGATTGGCGGCGTCCATTCGCCACGGCACAGTCACGGCGTCCCTCATCATCCGCAAGCTCGCCAGCTACCCGCGCCAGAACAGCCTTCATACCGCGCTGCGCGAAGTCGGCCGCATTGAGCGTTCGCTCTTCATGCTGGAGTGGATGAAAGACCCGGACCTGCGCAGGCGTGTCCAGGTTGGCCTCAACAAGGGCGAAGCAAGAAACGCTCTCGCCCGTGCCGTCTTCTTCAACCGCCAAGGAGACCTGCGCGATCGCTCCTTCGAGAACCAGCGTTACCGCGCAAGCGGGCTCAATCTGATCGTCGCGGCCATCGTTCTCTGGAACACGGTCTATCTGGAACGCGCTGTCGCCGCTCTGCGAGAGCATGGGATCGTCATCGACGACCAAGCTCTGGCCCACCTCTCCCCTATCGGCTGGGAGCACATCAACCTGACCGGTGACTACATCTGGCAGGCTACAGGACGGCTCAGGAAGGGCGCCTTCAGGCCGCTACGACCCTTTTGCAGCCTCGAACGAGTGATTAGATTCCTTAGCGTACGATTTTTGACGTTTGGTGTAGTGACCCCAAG
>CAXUNR010000108.1:0-4746 GCA_964252655.1 uncultured Acidobacteriaceae bacterium | reverse complement strand
CCCACGTACCCCCCACAGCATCGGCCCCCGTCGCCGAGCCCGAGACCTCCACCCATGCCTGACCTCATCGACAAGGCCCGCGCCGCCGTCTCCGACCGCGCCGACCTCCCCGGCATGACGCTCATGGAGCACCTCGACGAGCTCCGTAAACGCCTCCTCAGCGCCACCGTCTATCTCGTCCTCGGTATGGCCGTCGCTTACTGGTTCCACAACCAGCTGCTCAACTTCATCCAGCGGCCCTTGCTCGACATCGGCCTCAAGATGACCATGACCCACCCCACCGACGCCCTCAACCTGGTCATCAAAACCGCCTTCGTCTTTGGCGCCATCTTCGCCAGCCCCTTTATCCTCTACCAGCTCTGGCTCTTCATCTCCCCCGGCATGTATGCGCACGAGAAGCGCTACGTCATCCCCTTCATGGGAGCCACCGTCGGCCTCTTCCTCGCCGGAGCCTGGTTCGGCTACCGCTACGTCCTGCCCGGAGCCATGGTCTTCCTCATCCAGGACATCGGCAAAAATTTCTCCCACATGATCACCATCGAGGACTACACCGGCTTCTTCCTCGCCGTCATCCTCGGCCTCGGCATCTGCTTCGAGCTGCCCATCCTCATGTTCTTCCTCTCGCTCTTCGGCATCGTCGACCATCGGTTCTTCGTCAAGCAGTGGCGCTACGCCATCCTCGCCATCTTCCTCGTCTCGTCCGTCATTTGCCCCCTGCAGGACCCCTTCAGCATGGTCATGTTCGCCAGCCCCATGCTCGGCCTCTACCTGATCGGCATCGCAGTCGCCTACTACGTCCACCCCAGCCGCCGCCTGCCAGAGCTGAGACCCTCATGATCCTTCATCACAAAAATCGAGCTCACGTCATTCTGAGCGCAGCCAAGAACCCGCTCTTTCCCACCCCACCACGAAAACACGTCATTCTGAGCGCAGCGAAGAACCCCTGTATTTCGCTTTTGCTCTTATCCACACTCTCCTCAGCCCAAACTTCCAAGCTTACCGGCCAGATCTCCGGCACTGCCACCTACACCCTCACCAGGGAATTCCTCGCCGTAGCCCCAAAGCGCTTCAACGGCTCTCCCGGCCACCTCGCCGCCGAAAACTTCATCCAGTCCCACTTCGCGCCCGAGCAGAAAGACCATCGCTTCGAGGTCGACAGCTTCACCGCCTCCACCCCCGCCGGCCTGCAGTCCATGCACAACCTGATCGTCAAGTTTCCCGGCGCCAATCCCCAGAAAAAAGACGGCATCATCGTCCTCGCCGGCCATTACGAGACCAACTACCCCCTCAAAGACATCGCCTTCGTCGGAGCCAACGACGGAGCCTGCACCACCGCTCTGCTCATCGAGATCGGCGCATATCTCCGCACCCACCCGCCCACCGGCTACTCCATCTGGCTCGTCTTCTTCGACGGCGAAGAAGCCGTCAAAAGCTGGTCCGCACAGGACTCCACCTACGGCTCCCGCCACCTCGCCGCCCGCTGGTCCCAGGATGGAACCCTCCCCCGCATCAAGGCCCTGCTCAACGCCGACATGATCGGCGACAAAAAGTTGGACATCGACCTCGACGGCAACTCCGACAGAAATCTGCTGGCCCTCCTCCAGACCGCCGCCAAAAACACCGGCCATCTGAACGCCCTCTCGAAAGACTCCACTCCCATCGAAGACGACACCCTGCCCTTCCACACCCGCGGCGTCCCCGTCCTCGATGTGATCGACTACGACTTCGGCCCGCATAACAACGCACTCCCTGACGGCTACCACCACACCGCCCAGGACACGATCGACAAGATCAGCCCGCAGTCGCTCCAGACCTCCGGCGACATATTCCTGGAGCTCATCCGCCTGATCAACGAGGGCTAGTGAGCAAGATGGTTATGCTCATAAGTTCTACTGAGCCGTAATTGGGGCACCGCTCTTGGTAAGTTTGTCTTTGTAAATACCCAATAACCGCTCAATCTCACCCTGAATTGCGTTGATCTGTGCGCCGTTGAATGGGTTTGCAAAATCGATGTTTGGTTCTCCTGTACCCGCCTCCGGAACCGCTTCGAGCAGTTGTCGTCGAACTCGAACCGCTTCGCTTGCATAATTTTCCTTGTAGTATCTAACCTCTCTTTCTACCTGCTCTGAGTATCTAATTTGCTTGTGCACCTCAAATCCCGCTGCCCTTTGTGGCGTTCCGTAAATGTTACGTCTATCTACTTCTAGGCTTTCGTTCAAATCGTGGTAATCCGTGCGCATAGTCATTCGATAAGCAATCAGCCCCGAATTGAGAGCTTCTCCATCCGACAGCAACTTCAATGCAGGATTCTCAACAACAGGCGACGCTGTAACGAAAGGTGTGGCGCTCGGAGGACTTGAGTGACGGACTGACCGAGTTGGGACACTCGCAGTAACCGGGGCCGATTTTTCCTGCAGGTGTTCAGCAGCATCTTCGTTTTCTCTGGCAGTCGGCGTACTTGGGAGCACTCCTCGAACGGCAGCTACAAAATCACGTGGGGTAAATGCATTTGGCCTTGCTTTGTTTACAGATACTCCGAACCAGAGAAGGAAGATTCCTGTGAGAGGAAAAGACAAAAGCAGCCAAAACACAGACAACGGACTTTCTACACCTTCGAGAACTTTGTTTCGTTGGATCGCGGCGGGTATCAGGGGGGTTAGGAGAAGGAAACAGCGGCCATCCAGAAAGGTTCCTGCTAGACCACCTATGATACCTAGAACAGTCTGCGTCATACCGCTATCCATGAGACGGAAGAAACGATTCAATAAGCCTATATCCGAAGCCGAATCCTGGTCTTCCATACTCGTGATGATCGCACCGAGCATGATCTTTCGTCGAGGCGTCAGCCTGTAACCATATCCAAGGCTTGCATCGCACTTGCTGTCCTACTGGTAAGGGCAAAATGAGCAAATACGCCTTCAGCAACTGACTCAAGTAACAAGCTTAGCGAGGAGCGACTTCTGCCATTCCTCGACTGTCCTTCACTTCGAGCACGCCTGCCCTCGATCCCCATGCGCGCCCTTGGCCTTCGCATCGGCCTCGCTCATGTACTGCCCGGTCTTGGTCTTGCCATAAAATGTCGTCCCGTAGCAGTGGTAGACCTTACTCTCCGTATTCACCCACACCATCCCCGGCCCGCCGCCCGGAGCCGCCGTCTTCGCCGCCGCGGCAGCCGCCGGTCCGCCCCTCGCCGCAGAGGTCTTCCCTGCCGAGGCCGCAGACGTCTTCCCTGAGGGCGCCGGAGCCGCAGCCGGAGTCGCTCCACCCGCCGTCCCTGTCGCCTTCGCCGCAGGCGTTGCCGCAGCCTGTGCCGCAGCCGGAGTCGTCCCCGTCTTCGGCCCACCCGCCGTCCCGGGAGCCTTCGCACTCGCCGCATACCACGTCTGCACGCCCTTATGTCCCTGGCACGCGCCACTCTTGCTCGCCGCCGTCGAGTACGTCCCATCCTTGCAAATCCCGTTCGCCCCCGCAGGAGCCCGCGCAGGAGCCTGTGCCCCGGCCACTCCGCCCATCATCGCAATCAGACCAATCCATACAAGCTTTTTCATCTTGTTCTCCTGTCGTATCTTTTAGGATCACCGCTTATCCTAGCCGCGCCGCCGACCCCTGTCACTCTCCTTTCCCGCTCACCCGCCGCGCCGGTTACCATCACACCCATGACCTCGCAGCCGGCCAGCCACTGGATCGTCTTCCATCTCGCACTGCTCGTCCTGCTCGCCGCCGAACTCCTCTACTCCCGCCTCGGCCTCGCCAGGCTCACCGGCGACGCCCGCGCCCAGCGCCAGCATCGCAACGCTATCGCCGCCACCCTCATGTGGGTCATCGCCGCCCTGCTCCTCGGTCTCCTGATCTACCGCAGCCAGGGCACCCAGGCTGCCACCCAGTTCCTCGCCGGCTACGCCATTGAAGAATCCCTCTCAATCGACAACCTCTTCGTCTTCCTTCTGCTCTTCCGCGTCTTCAAAATTCCCGCCACCTTCCAGCCCCGCGTCCTCTTCTTCGGCGTCGCCGGAGCCATCCTCCTGCGCGGCTTCTTCATCGCTGCCGGCCTCACCCTGCTCGAGCGCTTCAGCTGGATCAGCTACTTCTTCGCCCTCGTCCTGCTCGCCGCCGCCGTTCGCCTGCTCGTTCCCGGCGAGCACGGCGACCCCGCCGGCACCGCCTCGAAGCCCCCCCGCTGGACCCGCTGGATCGCCCGCATCCACCCCGTCAGCCTGCGCGCCGACGTCTTCTTCACCACCGAGAACGGCACCCGCATGCTCACCATGCTCTCCCTCGCGCTCATCGCCATCGAGACCGCCGACATCATCTTCGCCCTCGACTCCATTCCCGCCGTCCTCTCCATCACCCGCGAGCCCTTCCTCGCCTACACCTCAAACATCCTCGCCGTCATGGGCCTCCGCTCGCTTTTCTTCCTCCTCGCCCAGATGCTCCGGAAGCTCCGTTACCTGCATCTCGGCCTGGCCGTCATCCTCGCCTTCGCCGGCCTCAAGATGCTCGCCGCAAAAATCTACGTCGTCGGTCCACTCGCCTCGCTGGCCGTCATCTTCATCGTCCTCGCCGTCACCACGCTAGCATCACTTCTCGCTCCCAAGCCCGCCGCAGCCTCCGCTTGACAGCCTCATCCCTCAAGCGTCTATCCTCACCCCACCCAAAGATCGCGCCGCCGGCGAAGCTCTACCCCGCGCCGCAACCACCCCTCTCCAGGCAGGAGCCCGCAAGCCATGTCCACCCCCACCACCAGCC
>CAXUNR010000107.1:0-4849 GCA_964252655.1 uncultured Acidobacteriaceae bacterium | reverse complement strand
ATATAGAAGAGCAGGTAAGGGAAGCGGATCGGTCGGATGCGGAGTATGTGGCGGTAGGGCCGGTGTTCGCTACCGGAACGAAGGCCGATGCGGAGCCGGTAGTTGGGTTGGCGGGGGTCAGGCGAGCGCGAGCGCTGACGGGTAAGCCACTGGTGGCGATCGGGGGGATTACGTTGCAAAATGCGCAGAGCGTGTTCCAGGCGGGGGCGGATGCGGTAGCGGTGATCAGTGGGTTGTTTGTGGAGGGGCGGACGGTGGAGGCGGTGGCTCGGGACTTCGTTGCGTGCGGGATTCTGTGGAGGTCCACCCCGGACGGGAGTGCTGTCTGAGATAGGGCACCCAGAGGGATGGACCCGCGCGAGGAGTGGTATGGATAGGCTCGTCCGGGTGACGTAGTCTGGGCGGAGTATGGGTGCTTCTGCGAGCAGGTCGGTGGCGGTGATTGTGCCGTGCTTCAACGGCGAACGGTTTATCCGGCGGGCGCTCAACAGTGTGCGAGCGCAGACGCTGCGGCCGGCTGAGATTTTTGTGGTGGATGATGGCTCGACGGATCGGACGCTCGAAATTCTGGCTTGGCAGTATCCGGAGGTCCGGGTGATCTCGCAGGCCAGGGGTGGGCCGGCGAAGGCGCGGAATGCAGCGATGCGGGAGGCTAACTCGGAGTTGGTGGCCTATCTCGATGCGGATGACTGGTGGCAGCCGGAGAAGCTGGCGCGGCAGGTCGCGGCGTTGGACGCGCATCCGGAGGCGGTGGCGAACTACACGGGGCTGCGCGTGGTGCGGGAGGCTGACGGGGTCACGTGGGATGAGGCGCCGCTGGCTCCGGAGAAGCTTTGGCCGGGGCTGCGGTGGAGGAACCCGTCGCTGCCCCCGGCGTGCGTGATGGTGCGGCGGGAGGTCGCGGTCGCGGTGGGTGGTTTTGACGAGCAGCAGGTGGGGAGCGAGGACTGGGCGCTGTGGTTTCGGTTGCGGCAGAGGGGGCCGTTTTGCGTGTGTCCGGAGCCGCTGACGTGCTACCGGTCGAGCCCGGGAGGGTTGAGCGGGAACGCCGACCATATGTTTCAGGATTTTCTGCGACTGCTGGAAGAGACGCTGCTCGGCGGATTGACGGGTCTGCGGCGGTGGGTCTGGCGGCGGAGGATTGTGAGTTACCAGGCGTTTCGGGCGAGTATGACAGCGCGCGGGGCGGGGGATCAGGCTATGGAACGGAGGTATATGCGGCTGTCGTGGAGGACTTGGCCTTCGCCGTTCTGGATTCGGGAACGGGGGAAAGCGGCGGTGGTGACGTATTGGCGGCGGTAGCTTTTGTACACCCCCACCTCAGACAATGAGACTGTCTGAGATGGAGCACCCGGAAGTTATGGACCAGAGCTTTGTACACCTAGACTTTGTGGATTGAGAGCTTCGTATATCTGGCGTTTCTACACCCCATCTCAGACGATTGAGTCTTTCCCGAGATAGGGAAGCCGAAGGTTTGTGTGTCCCACTCAGGGACCCCGGCGCTTTGCGGACGGGACTGCCAATGGCATCAGCGCGTGGCTAGAAGACTTTCCTGCAAATTTCCGGTAGAACTGACGGAACGTGAATAAAGCAGAAGCAAATTCTCCCGCTTTGCGGAAGGATGACAGCCCAGGGTTGGTTGCGCCGCAATTCGTGCAGGGAATGGGGCTGTTTTCGGCGACGGCGATCGTGATGGGCTCGATGATCGGGTCGGGCATCTTCATCGTGTCGGCGGACATGAGCCGGACGTTACAGTCTCCCGCGCTGCTCATTGCAGCTTGGGGCGTCACAGCGGCGATGACGATCATCGGTGCGCTGAGCTATGGCGAACTGGCGGCGATGATGCCCAAGGCGGGCGGGCAGTATGTGTACCTGCGCGAGGCGCTGGGGCCGATCTGGGGGTTTCTCTATGGCTGGACGCTCTTCCTGGTCATCCAGACGGGGACGATCGCTGCGGTCGGGGTGGCGTTTGGCAAATTTCTCGGAGTGTTCTTTCCGGCGGTGAGCGCGGGGAACTGGCTGTGGCATGTGGGTGCCGGCAACATCGGGTTGAACACTGCGAACCTTGCGGCAATCGTGGTGGTTACGCTCTTGACCGTACTGAATACGCTGGGCGTACGGTTCGGGGCGGCGGTGCAGAACGTGTTTACAAGCGCGAAGGTGCTGGCGCTGCTGGCGGTGGTAGGGGTGGGGCTGGTGGCGAAGAACGCTACAGCACTTGCAGCTAATTTTGGCGCTGGATGGCATGCGTTTTGGTCTGGGGCCGGGCTGGGAACGGCGCATGCGGTCCAGGTGGGTACCGGCGGGCCGACGGTACTGGTGGGTGCGCTGACGATGGTGGCGGTAGTGCAGGTGGGGTCGCTGTTCTCGTCCGATGCCTGGAACAACGTGACGTTTACGGCGGGGGAGATCCGGAATCCGCGGCGGAATCTGCCGTTGAGTCTGGCCATCGGGACGGGCGTGGTGCTGCTGCTTTACATCGCCTGCAACTTCGTCTACCTGAGCGTGCTGCCGCTGGCGGGGAGTGCGACGGCAGGAACGGTGGTGGGAAGGGGCATCGCCTTTGCGGCGCAGGACCGGGTGGCGACGGCGGTGATGGAGGTCGCGTTTGGGAGTGTGGGCGCGAAGCTGATGGCGGGGGCCATTCTGGTGTCGACCTTTGGGTGCGTGAACGGAATGCTGCTGGCGGGGGCGCGGGTGTACTACGCGATGAGCCAGGATGGGTTGTTCTTCCGGGCGGTCGGGCGGCTGAGCGCGAAGAGTGGGACTCCGGTGAACTCGCTGTGGGTGCAGTGGGCCTGGACGTGTGTGCTGTGCCTGAGCGGGAGCTATGGGCAGCTGCTGGACTACGTCATCTTTGCGGTGCTCATCTTCTATATTCTGACGATTGTGGGCCTGTTTGTGCTGCGGCGGACGCGGCCGGATGCGCCCCGGCCGTATCGGGCTTTCGGATATCCGGTGCTGCCGGCGCTCTATGTGGTTCTGGCGAGTTGGATTTGTGTTGTACTCTTGCGTTACAAACCTCAATACACGTGGCCGGGATTAATCCTTGTGTTGCTTGGAGTTCCGGTCTACCTGGTGTGGAAGCGGCAGGAGACAGGTGTAAGGGGTCAGGGGTAAGAGGGCGGATGGCGAATCTTTTTGCGAAGAAGTCGATGGACACGCTGATGGCGGAGGCCGAGGAGCAGGGCTCACAGACGCTCGAGCGCTCGCTGGGGCCGTTCGCACTGACGGCGCTGGGCATTGGCGCGGTGATCGGCGCGGGAATCTTTGTGCTGAGCGGGCTGGGCGCAAAGACCGCCGGACCGGCGCTGATGCTAGCGTTTGTGCTCTCCGGCCTGGGCTGCGCGTTCGCGGGGTTATGCTACGCGGAGTTTGCGGCGATGATTCCTCTGGCCGGCTCAGCCTACACGTATGCCTATGCGACGCTGGGCGAGCTGTTTGCATGGATCATCGGCTGGGATCTGACGCTCGAGTATGCGATGGGTGCGAGCACGGTAAGCTCGGGTTGGTCCAATACGTTCGTGGAGTTTCTGGCGATTTTCCACCTGAAGTTTCCTTTGTGGCTGGCCTACGATCACTGGACGGGGCTGAAAAAGGCCTTTGAGGCCGTGGCGCGGCAATCGTTGCAGGCGGCGCATCCGGATTTTATCCCCGGCACCAAAACGTTCACGGACGCGCTGAATGCGATGGTTGCCCATCCTTCGGCGCAGATGACGGCGAGCGCACACGCTTTGCTGAACGCGCCGACGATCGGCGGGGTGGAACTGGGATTCAACCTGCCGGCGTTCCTAATCGCACTGCTGATTACGGCGGTGCTGGTCATCGGGATCAAGGAGTCAGCGAACTTCAACGCAGGAATTGTGGTGTTGAAGGTAGCAGTCGTGCTGTTTGTCCTGGGGCTGGGTTCGCATTATGTGAACAAGGCGAACTGGGGCTCGGACTGGCATACGTTTGCGCCGTTTGGTGTGGGGGGAATTGGGTTAGCGGCAGGGCTGGTGTTCTTCTCCTACATTGGGTTTGACGCGGTCTCAACGACGGCGCAGGAGGCGAAAAACCCGCAACGGGATATGCCGATCGGGATCATTCTTTCTCTCGCCATCTGTACGGTGCTGTATATCGGCGTGGCGGCGGTGCTGACGGGCATGGTGTATTGGCCCGGGATCAACGTGGAAGCGCCACTGGTGCGGGCGTTCCTGGATCGAAACCTGAACTCGGCAGCAAACGTGATTACGATCGGCTCGCTTGCCGGGCTGACGAGCGTGATGCTGGTGATGCTGCTGGGGCAGAGTCGGGTGCTGTACTCGATGGCGAAAGATGGGCTTCTGCCGCGGGGATTTTTCGCGGACATTCACCCGCGCTTCCGGACGCCTTGGAAGGGAACGATCCTGGCGGGGCTGCTCGCGGCCGTCGTGGGATCGGTGACGCCGATTGAGGACATTGGCAAGATGGTGAACATCGGCACGCTGTTTGCGTTCGTGATCGTATGTATCTCGATCATCGTGCTGCGCCGCAAAGATCCAAACCGGCCGCGCCCCTTCCGGACGCCTTTTGTGCCGCTGGTGCCGATTCTGGGCATCTTGTTCAACGGCTACATGATGGTGGAGCTAGGGGCGGCGAACTGGATCCGGCTGGTGGTGTGGCTCATCATCGGGCTCTTCGTTTACTTCTTCTATAGCCGAAAGCACAGTCGGGTACAGGCCGCACTTGAAAGTAAAACCGTTGTTAGCGGATAGAAGCCAGCGGTACGTGACTGTGTTTCAAAGAGGCGCTTGGCCCTGGAGGTGGGGGGCTGGGCGCCTTTTGTTTGGAGGGGAAGCCTGGCTCGAGCTGGACGGGGAGAGTGACC
>CAXUNR010000106.1:0-4991 GCA_964252655.1 uncultured Acidobacteriaceae bacterium | reverse complement strand
GGGCGGATGCGGGGGAGGCGTCTGCGCCGGAGGTGGTGCGGGTGGCTGTGGCCGGACCGGGGACACTGCTGCTGTGCAGCGATGGCTTGTGGAACTATGCGCCGACGGACGAGGCGATGGGTGAGCTGCTGCGCGAGGTGAGGCAGGGTGAGGCGTTGGCGGTGGCGGACGGTTTGGTGCGGTTTGCGAATGAGCGGGGTGGGCAGGATAACGTTACGGTGGTTGTGCTGCGGTTGTAGGGCGTTCACGAGCGAAACGCAGATTCCCTTTGGGAATGACGACCAAAAGCATAGCCAACACGGCATACGCTTGATGGAAGAATCCACAGCAAGGAGACGGCATGGCAGGGGATTTTCGGGCGGAAACCTTTCAGAATGAGTACCTTCCCGCGGGTACGGGCGAGGTGCACGCGATCATGACCGTCACCGCGGGCGAAGGCACGGCGGCGGTGGCGGCACCGAGATTGTTTGGCATCCTTTGCGATGTTTCGGGGTCGATGGAGGGTGGCAAGATCGTCGCGGCCAAGGCTGCGCTGGGCAAGCTGGTGGAGCTGCTTCCGGAGGATTCGAGCTTCTTCATCGTCACGGGTGCGGATCAGGCCAATCTGATCTGTCCGGTGGCGCGCGCGGATCCGGCGGCCAAGCAGCGGGCGTATGCCGCGATCCATGCCATCCGGGCGAGCGGCGGAACGCGCATCTCGTGGTGGCTGCGGGCGGCACTCGACCAGTTCCGCACCGCGAGCGGAGGCATGCGGCAGGCGCTGCTCTTGACCGATGGACAGAACGATCTGACGGATGGGACCGCGCTCGAGGCCGCGCTGACGCAGTGCGAGGGGGTGTTCCAGTGCGATTGCCGGGGCGTCGGGACGGACTGGCAGGTGGAGCAGCTGCGCCGGATCGCGGGCCGGCTGCTGGGCACGACCGATATTATCCCTTCGCCGGCGCAGATCGATACGGACTTCCGGGCCATCCTGGCGAAGGCGCTGAGCAAGACGGTGAGCGACGTTTCGCTGCGGCTGTGGACGCCGCTGGGAGCGCGGGTGAAGTTCTGCAAGGAGGTGAGTCCGGCGATCGTCGACCTGACGGGGCGAGCGCGGGAGATCAAGCCGCAGATGCGCGAGTACCCGACCGGCGCGTGGGCCAAGGGCGAGTCGCGCGACTTTCACTTCTGTATCGAGGTGGCTCCGGGGGCTGTGGGGGATGAGGTGCTCGCAGGACGGGCAAGCCTGGTATACAGCGAGGCGGGCCTGGAGAACAAAGTCGCGGAGGCGCGCGTACTGGCTATATGGACCGACGACGAGGGCAAGTCGACGAAGATCAACAACGTAGTCGCGCACTACACGGGGCAGGCGGAGCTGGCGGCGTCGATCCAGCAGGGTCTGGATGCGCGGGCGCACGGCGAAACAGAGCGGGCGACCGTGCTGCTGGGCAAGGCGGTGAAGCTGGCGCATGACTCCGGCAATGAGGCCACGGCGAAGCTGCTGCGGCGCGTGGTGGACGTGGACGACGCGGAGAAGGGAACCGTGCGGCTGAAGGGCGGCGTGGCGAAGGAAGACGCGATGGCACTCGAGACACGATCGACGAAAACAGCACGGATTGTGAAGAGCGCGGGGTGAGAGGAAGCATGGACGTCTGTATCTGTCCGAAAGGGCATGCGTCGACCGAGGCGGATTATTGTTCGGAGTGCGGTGCTAAGTTGGAGGGCGCGGCGTTGCCGATCGACTTCAGTGCGCCACCTCTTGCGCCGGGCTCCGGGGAGACTTGTCCGGAGTGCGGTGTGGCGCGTGAGCCGCGGGATGTGGTGTTCTGCGAGATCTGCGGCTACAACTTTGTCACGCGGGCGCGCGGCGAGCTGCCGGGGTTGGCTGTGCCCCCGCCTGCGGAGGTGCAGGACCTGCCGCCTGCAGCGGTCACGGCGTGGGAGGTGGAGGTGGCGGTTGACGCTGCGTTGCGTGAGCCGGGCGGTCCGGAAGTTCCGGTGGGGGTTGGACCGTTTACCTTTGCGTTGGACAAGCCGGCACAGCTGGTCGGCCGCAAGAGTGAAGCGCGGGCGATCTTTCCGGAGATCGCGGTGTTCTGGGATGACGCGGTCTCGCATCGGCATGCCTTGCTGCAGCGCGACGCGGCTGGGGCTTTGCTGTTGCGCGATATCGGTTCCGCGAATGGCACGCGGTTGAACGGCGTAGAGATCCCGCCGATGACCGACCAGCGGCTGGCGGATGGGGACCGGGTTGCGCTGGGGCGCTGGACCTCGATGACGATACGAGCGATTCACTAAGGAGCAAGGAGCGACCGATGGCGACGATGATGCCTATACCTGCCGCACCGGCCCGGCAGTGGAACACGCTGGAGATGCTCAAAGCCGCCCGGGCAGGCTTGCTGGCGTGCCTGGCGCTGCTGCTAATCGCGATTCTTGTGGGCGTCCAGGTGCACCGCCAAGCGATGAAGACGGTAGGCAAGGATGCCGCACCGAGCATCATCGCCGCGCAACACATCAAGTCCGCGCTGGCGGAGATGGATGCGGATGCCGTGGACGAGCTTCTTCTGCCGCCGCAGGCCGCCGCAGACGCTGTTCGGGCCTACGAAGGCACGCGTTTAGAAGCCGCATCGGCATTGATTATGGCGGCTAAAAACATCACCTACGGGGAGTCGGAGCGGGCGCCGATCCAGACGCTCGAGTTCGGCATGGGGACGTACGAGCACTTGATCCAGAAGTCGCGGGACGATCATGCAGCCAAGCGGCCAGAGGCGGTGGAGGATTATCGCTCGGCGGCCCGGCTACTCGATGAAACTCTACTGCCGGCGGCCGATGCGCTCGACAAGGCCAATCATGACGTGCTGGAGCGCAGCTACAGCCGGCAGGCGACAACATCGTTTGCGGCTCGAGCGTTTGTGCTGCTTACGGGGTTTCTGGCGCTGGCGGCTCTGGTGATTGTGCAGCTGTTTCTGAGCCGGCGCACGCGGCGCACTTTCAATGCGCCTCTTCTGCTTGCGACCGTGCTTCTGCTTGGCCTGTCCCTCTGGGCCATGGCGGTGATGGGTGGGGAGCAGAGTGATCTGAAGGTGGCCAAAGAGGACGCATTTACCTCGATCCACGCGCTGTGGCAGGCAAAAGCGCTGGCGTCTGAGGCAAAGAGCGATGAGAGCCGCTCGCTGTACGACACGGCTCGAGCGGCGGTCGATCAGGACCTGTTCACGCAGAAGGTCAAGGCGCTTGCCGGACTGCCTCCCACCCAGACGGAAACGCAGGTCATCGCGCAGCTTGGAAGCGGTGGCCACGTGCGTGGGTTTTCTGGTTATCTGGCTGACGAGTTGAACAACACGACATTCTCGGGAGAACGGGAGGCGGCTCTGGCCACATTGGACAATTTCGAGAAGTACGTGAGCACGGATGCGGAGGTTGATCGGCTTGAGCGGACTGGGCAGTTCAAGGAGGCGCTGGAAGTGTGTGCCGGCTCTGGACCAGAACACTCGAAGGGTGCTTTCGAACGATTCGATGCCTCCTTGTGGACAACTCTTTCCATCAACCAAATGGCCTTCTTCCAGTCCGTGCAGGATGGACTGGCTGGATTGCAGGCCGGCGAGATGAAAGCTTCGGTGACGGCTGTGCTGATTGCCGTGCTGATCGTTCTCGGGTTGGCTCCGCGCATCCGCGAATATGAGTAGCTGTTGAGAGAACGGATTGCATTTTGTTCGCTTTAGAGCGCTGTATGCTGGACAGCAACGACCTTGATCGCGGAGTTTTGGCAAGGATAGGAGCACCTATGTTTCGTCGGATTGGCAACCTGTTCAAAGGCTTTTTCGGATTGTTCGTTTCAGGCGTGGAGCGCCGGAATCCGGAGGCTCTGCTTGAAGTGGAACAGGAGAACCTGCGCAAGCATATGGGCAAGTTCAACGTTGGGCTGGCCTCGCATGCGGGCATGGTGGAGCGGCTGATCGGGCAGATTCGCAAGCTTGAGACGGATGAAGCCGATCTGCGCGCGAAGACCGCCGCCAACCTGAAGCTCGGCAACCGCGCCGCCGCGGGGCAGTACGCGCTGCGCCTGCAGACGATCGAGCGCGAGCTCGGCGAGAACCGCAAGCAGATGGAGCAGGCGGAGTCGACGTACAAGGAGCTGGTGCGGGCGCGCGACGTGGCGTTTTCGATCTCGCGGGCCAAGATCGAATCGCTCAAATCCGGCATTAGCGACCTGAAGATGAAGCGCGCGATGGCCGAGATGACCGAGATGGCGTCCGGCATGGTGACGGAGCTGGGCGGCTCCGGCGACACGCTGAACCGGCTGGAGGCGATGGTCGAGGAGCAGCGCTACAAGGCCGCCGGACGGGTGCGGGTAGCGGTCGACAGTTTGGATACGCACGATGTGCATGTGCGCGAGGCCGAGCAGCAGGCGCTGGCCGAGCAGGCACTTGAGTCGTTCGAGGCGAAGCAGGCTCCGCAGCAGATTGGCGCGGGAGCCGCCTCCATGCCCTCCATGCAGACCGGGAGGATGCTCGACCGTGAAAAGCGACGGTAGCCATCGGAGGAGGGGGGTACCCCCCCTTCTACTTATGTAAAGTCAACAAAATAAACCAGTTACGAAAACGGTTCCGCTAAAGTACTCTCTTCTTTGGAGTTACGGGCAAAGTCGTCAAAAGAAACGACTTAAGGCTTAGAGCAGATGCTGCAAAAGTGTCTTGCGAGGATGAACAAAAAGCAACCGCAGATTCCCTTCGGGAATGACAACAAGGGAGCACGCGTTTGGTTCGGCTCTGCAGGACGGGTGCGCCAGGGACAAAACCAATTCTTTGTGCGGGACTCACGCGTGCTAAGAGTTTCTTTTAAAGGTCTATGTCTAGATTAGCAGGATGAGAAGGATGATTGTGCCAACTTATTTGGGGCTATAAGTTGTTTGCTTTGTCTGTTTTACGTAAGGTTGCGCAAGGTTGCGGGCTTGACACTGTGCGGCTCCCATCTCAGACGGTGGGACTGTCTGAGATGGGGCACCCGGGGGG
>CAXUNR010000104.1:0-5034 GCA_964252655.1 uncultured Acidobacteriaceae bacterium | reverse complement strand
ACCCCCACCCCTCCGGGTGCCCCGTCTCACGCAAGCCTCACCGCGTGAGGTGGGCTCCACGACAGACCACCCTACCGTTTCCGCCCCTTTTCTTCTCTTCCTCCGGCTCCGGATGCGCCACCAGATCCGCCTCCACCACCGGTCCCAACCGATGCACCTGATTCCCCTCTATCCGGAACGTCTGTGCAATCGTCTTCCCCGGCCTTACCTCACCCGTCGCTGGATCCAGCGCAATCGGCCCCGCATCCGCCGTCAGCATACGAAACGTAAACGCCGGCAGCGCCTCCTGCCCCAGCGGAGGCCGCTCACTCGGATCCTTCACCTTCCCCAGCACGATCGGCAAAAACCCTTCAATATTCTTCAGCCGAAACCCATTCTCATACCGGTGCCGCGCCAGACTCCAAGTAAACACCCGAATCTGGTCGAAATCATACGGCAGCCCAGCCTTGTACGGACTCAGCACCGTCACATAGATCGGTATATCCTTCTGGTCTCCCGGGGCGCCGTCGTCGTGCACCGTCGTCAGCACATACGCCCCCACAAACCGCTGGTTCTCCGCATACCGCGTCAACGTATCCGGAGCGTCCACGTCCACCATCCGCGCATAGACCCAGCCCGTATGCCCTGCGCCATCACGCACCAGCCACCAGTCCTCCATCACCGGCGGCGCAGCCGGCACGGCATCCGTCTTGACCGCGGCAGGCTTCCCCGCCGGCCCGTCCTTCGCCGCATCCGTTCCCGCAGCCTGGGGAATCGCCTTTTGCGCCTTCGCCAGCGCCGCCCCCGTCGTCGCCTTCTCCACCGAAGCCCGCCGCAGCAGCTTCAGCTTGTCGCCTTCGTTCAGCAAAAAGAAATGTTCCGCGTCCCGTCCCGGCTTTAGGTGCATGTACACCAGATCGCGCACCACCCCGGACCCAATCTCCGCCTCATCCTTATGCTGGTCCTTCAGCTGGTCGAACTCGTCCACCACCTGGTCGGTCGCGACCATCTTTTCCTCGATCCAGCCCGTTTCCCCCCGCGGGTCCCGCACCTTGATCGAGTGGCGGCCATGCTCCAGCACCTTCAGCTGCTCGCCATTGTTCACCTGTCCCGTCCGGTTCGACACCGCGGCCACGCGATCGCGCAGAAACGCCTGCTTCGCCGTCACGTACACGTACTGATCCGCCGGCTTGCCGTGATACCGTTTGCAGCCGCTCAGCCCAACCAGCACCAGCGGCCATCCAAAGCGCACCAAATCCCTGCGAAAACGTAAATTCCTCACTGCACCTGTCCCTAGGCAGGTTAGCATCCGCAGCCGGTCAGCGAGTGGGCCAGAGTCGTCATTCCAGTGACCGAGTCGTCATTCTGGCGCAGCCAGAATCCCCGTCTTGGCCCTTGCCGTTGTTTGTTCCCGCAAAATGCCCGGGTGCCCCACCTCACGCAGCCTCACCGCGTGAGGTGGGACCCATCACCGCACCCTAATGCGTAGCCGCTACCGCCACCGACCCCGAAGGATCCGTCCCACTCGCCGCCGTAGCCGCCACGTTCAGATTCCCCGTCAACGTCGTCACCCCGCTCGCCAGCGTCGAACCCACGCTATACAACGTCACATCCGCCGTCCCTCCCGGAGACACCGCCACCACATACTTCCCGCTGTTATCCCGCACCAGCGCCGTCGTCGCTAACCCGCTCGCATACGGAGAGCTCGCCAACCCCGTCAGCAGCCCGCTCGCCAGCGAGTACCCCGAAATCGTCCCATCCCCCCGGTTCGCCGCATACAAAAAGGCCCCCGTCGAATCCAGCAGCAGCCCATACGGCGAATTCCCGCTCGCCGCCACCGACCCCACCTGCGTCAGCGCGCCCGTACTCGCCAGGCTGAACGAGACCACGCCAAGCCCCGAGCTGCCCGACGTCGCCGGCCCCCGCGCCAGAAAAACGTAGCTGCTCGTCGCATCAAAGGCCACCGCATTGTCGCTCGCCGTCGCCAGGGGCAGCGTCGCCGCCTGGGCCGGCACACCCGTCGTCGTGTTGAACGTAAAGACCACGTCCCCGCCGGCCCCCAGCGCCACCACCAGAAAATCTCCATTGGGTGAAATCCGAATCTGCCGCGGCGTCACCGTGCCCGAATTCGCCGCCACGCCGTACGTCTGGGCCGTCGTTTCACTCAGCGCGCCGGTCGCCGTGTTGATCGAAAACACATACAGCGTCGGCGTCAGCAGGTTGTCGTCGATCGCCAGCAGCCATTTGCCATCCGGGGACACATCCACCGACACAAAATCCGCCACTGTCGTAATGTTGCCTCCCGTACATGCCGTTAGCACCCCACCCGAGCCGATCGCTAGGCATTGGATCGACCCCAGCCCCGCCACATAGACAAATGTGTTCGCAATCGACACCGCCACCGCGTTCGGCGCTAGCCCCGTGTTCAACGTATACGTCGAGATCGCCGTCAGCGCGCCCGAGCCCACTGAAAACCCCGTCAAGGTATCCGTCAGCTGGTTCACCACATACACATAATCCCCCGACGTCGAACCCGAGCTAGTCCCGGAAGTCGTCGTTGCCGGCGTGTTGAAGAAACCGGCACAGCCGGTCAACAAACTCAGCGCAGCAAGCAACGCCCCTTTCCCTGCCGCCATCCCGCGCTTGTCCATCGACTCGTGCTCCTCTCCCGTTCGACGCAACACGCTGCGAAAAGGCTCCCCTCATCCTACGGTTTTCGAAAACCCAAACGCAGCAAAGGCGACCCCGTAGGATCGCCTCTGCCACTCCCGCCACCAGCCTAGGCGCCGACCAACTCGCCCACCGGCTCCGCAATCGCGCCGGCCGTACTAAGCGCCGCATCGACAGCCTTCGACACGCCCTCGCCGTACGCCGGATCGCACTTCTCAAAATGCGAGATCTGCAGCGTGCGAATCCGCTCCGGCACCGTCGACAGGCTGCCCGCGATGTTCGCGCACAGCCGCTGCTGCCCGTCCGGACCCAGCATCCGAAACAGATTGCCGGCCTGCGTGTAGTAGTCCCCATCGTGCTCGCGATGATCCCAACGTCCCATCACCGGGTTGTCGAGGTTCACCTTGCGCTCCGTGTAGCGCGGATTCTGCACCGGGCCGCCAAAGCTGTTCGGCTCGTAGTTCGGGCTGGCTCCGCCGTTATCGCCGAGCGCCATCGTTCCGTCGCGATTGTAGGTCGCATACGGACACTGCGGCGCATTCACCGGCAAGGACTGGTAGTTGCCGCCCAGCCGATAGCGATGCGCATCCGGATAGCTGATCAGCCGTGCCTGCAGCATCTTGTCCGGGCTGAAGCCCATGCCCGGAACCACGTTGCGCGGCTCAAACGCCGCCTGCTCGATCTGCGCAAAGTAGTTCACCGGGTTGCGGTTCAGCTCCATCACGCCTACATCGATCAACGGGTAATCCGCATGCGGCCAAACCTTGGTCAGGTCGAACGGATTGATGTGGTACGTCTTCGAATCGGCCTCCGACATCACCTGCACTTTAACGTTCCACTTCGGAAAGTCACCCTTCTCGATCGCGCTAAACAGGTCACGCTGCGAGTAGTCCATGTCATGCGACTTCATCTGGTCGGCTTCATTCGCCATGAAATTCTTAATGCCCTGCGCACTCTTGAAGTGCCACTTGCAATAAAACAGCTCATTCTTCGCATTCACCAGCGAGAAGGTATGCGAGCTGTATCCATTCATGAAGCGGTAGCCCATCGGCGTGCCGCGGTCCGACATCAGAATCGTCACCTGGTGCAGGCTCTCAGGCGCCAGCGACCAGAAATCCCACATCATCGTCGCGTCCTTCAGGTTGGTCTGCGGATGACGCTTCTGCGTGTGAATAAAGTCGCCAAACTTCAACGGGTCGCGCACAAAGAACACCGGCGTATTGTTGCCCACCATGTCCCAGTTGCCTTCCTCGGTGTAGAACTTCACCGAGAACCCACGCGGATCGCGCTCCGTGTCGGCCGAACCCTTCTCTCCACCCACCGTCGAGAACCGTGAGAGCAGCGGAGTTTGCTTGCCTACCTGGAACAGCGCCGCCGTCGTGTACTTCTGAATCTCATCGCTCGTACACGTAAACGTGCCGAACGCGCCCGAACCCTTGGCATGCACCACACGTTCCGGAATGCGCTCCCGGTTGAAGTGCGCCATCTTTTCAAACAGCAGAAAATCATCGCCAACAATCGGTCCGCGTGGCCCGACCGTCATCGAATTCTGGTTATCGCCAACCGGACGCCCCGCGTCCGATGTCATGAACCCTGCGCCGTGCGCCGGTCCGTTCGATCCATCCGGAATAATCTGTGCCATGTCCTTCTCCTTCTATCGACTGCTGCCTTACATTCCTGCTGACAAACCAAACCGCACGTCATTCCGGCGAAGCCGGAATCCCCGTATCTGTCTTTCCTTCAACGAAGGCCAAACCGTCGGCCCCGCTCTGACACTTCAAACAAATCCCAATCACATCTACCGAGTAGCGCTCCACCAGAAAGCCCCCCGGCAGCTGCTTCCTCTGCTCAGGCAGCCCCAGCACATCGGCTGAAATGTCGGAGATTCCCTTGCATCGGGAGCACACCATATGATAATGTTCCGCCTCATTCATCTCCACACGCTGCGAGCCATGGTGCAGACTCACCTCGCGCAGCACACCACTCTCCACAAACAAATGAATGTTCTTGTACACCGTCGCTAGCGAGATCGCCGGAATCTCCCGCTTCAGCCGCGCGTAGACCTCCTCCGGGCTAGGATGACCGTCCATGCCCTGCATCACCTCATACAAGACCTGCCGCTGATGCGTGACAGCAATCCCGTGCTGCGCACAAAGCTCTCGAAATGTAGCGCCACTCACCGTCACACTCCAAAGTATAAACGATAGAAGTTATCGTTCACCAACATTCCGCGAAAAAGACGTCCACCTTGTGGATTTCCCACAGCCACAACTCCGGGTGCCCCAGGGTCTCGCGTCTGAGAACTGGGTTCTTTCGCCCCCACGAACCGCAGTTCAGCCCCCCGCAGTTCAGCCCCCCGCAGTTCCAGACCCCTTTGTTCCAGAC
>CAXUNR010000103.1:0-5058 GCA_964252655.1 uncultured Acidobacteriaceae bacterium | reverse complement strand
GGGTTAGCTTCAGAAAACGGACCAGATCGTACGTTAGGGCTGTCGCAGAGGTCTGAACTTGCTCTTGCCGAGTCTTGCGGTGTTTCGCCATTGGTAGTCCCCGGTAAGGTTGATGTGCTCCCAGCCGAGCGGAGACAAGTGTTTCCGGAGCGCAGGCTCCACGGGATGCCCGTTTTCGCGTAGAGCGTTGGTGGCTCGTTCGAGGTAAACGGTGTTCCACAACGCGATGGCGGCGGTGGCCAAGGTGAGCCCGCTGGCGCGATATTGCTGCTGCTCGAAGCTGCGGTCGCGGATCTCGCCGAGACGGTAGAAGAACACAGCTCGGGCGAGCGCATTGCGAGCTTCGCCCTTGTTCAGGCCAGTGTGCACTCGCCTACGCAGTTCAACGCTTTGCAGCCAGTCCAGGATGAAGAGTGTGCGTTCGATACGACCGAGTTCGCGCAAGGCGACAGCGAGCCCGTTCTGACGTGGATAGCTGCCGAGTTTGCGCAGCATCAGCGAAGCTGTGACTGTGCCCTGCTTGATCGAGGTTGCCAGACGTAGGATTTCATCCCAGTGTTCACGGATGCTCTTGATCTGTAGAGTGCCTCCGATCATGGGCTTGAGCGCGGTGCATGGCGGGCTTTGCTTTGGCACGTAGAGTCTTGTTTCTCCGAGATCGCGCAGCCGCGGCGCGAAGCGAAAGCCCAGAAGATGCATGAGAGCGAAGACGTGATCGGTGAAGCCGGCCGTGTCGGTGTAATGCTCCTCGATGCGCAGATCCGACTCGTGGTAGAGCAGGCCATCGAGCACATAGGTAGCATCCCGGACGCCGACGTTGACAGCCTTTGCGTGGTAGGGCGCGAATTGATCGGAGAGGTGGGTGTAGAACGTCCGTCCCGGCTCAGAGCCATACTTTGGATTGATGTGGCCGGTGCTCTCAGCCTTCCCTCCCACTTTGAAGCGCTGCCCGTCGGAGGACGAGGTCGTGCCGTCGCCCCAGTGTTCGGCGAACGGATGGTGAGACTGGGCATTGACCAGCTCGGCCAGTGCCTTTGAATAAGTCTCGTCACGGATGTGCCAGGCCTGCAGCCACGACAGTCGTGCGTAGGTCGTCCCTGGGCACGACTCGGCCATTTTGCTCAGCCCGAGGTTGATCGCATCAGCCAGAATGGCGGTCAACAGCAAAGATTTGTTCTTGGCTATCTCACCGGATTTGAGGTGAGTGAAGTGACGCGTGAAGCCGGTCCACGCATCGACCTCCAAGAACAGTTCCGTGATCTTGACATGCGGCAGCAGCATCGCTGTTTGATCGATCAACTGCTGCGCTGCTTCTGGAACTGCGGCATCAAGTGGCGTTACCTTCAGGCCTTCATCGGTGATGCTGGCGTCGGGCAACTGATTCGCCGAGGCGAGGGTATTGACCTTCTTCAACTGCTGCTCAAGCAAAAACAGTCGTTCGTGCAGGTACTCCTCGCAGCCGGTCGCAACGGAAAAAGGTAGCTTGCCAGCCGCCTTGAGCGTGGTGAACTTTTCGGTCGTGATGAGATATTCGTCGAAGTCTTTATGTTGGCGAGAACCCTCAACCCACACATCGCCTGAGCGCAAAACGTTCTTGAGCTCCGACATCGTACACAGCTCGTAATAACGGCGGTCCACGCCTTCCTCCGTGAAGACGAGCTTCTCCCAGCGCTTCTTGATGAAGTCGATAGGCGCGTCCACGGGCACCTTGCGAGCGTTTTCGGCGTTCATGCCGCGCAGCACGTCGATGGCTTTGAGGACGCCTTCGGCTGCCGGTGCCGCGCGGAACTTCAGAACCTCCAGGACCTCAGGTGCATAGCGGCGAAGCGTGGCATAGCTCTCGCCGATGCGGTGCAGAAAATCAAAGTCTTCGGGCTGGGCAAGCTTCTGGGCTTCACTCACACTGGAAGCAAAAGCTTCCCAGGGCAGTACCGATTCGATGGCCGCGAATGGATCAGCGCCCAGGCGTTTGGCTTCGATCAGCGCTTGCCCGACACGTCCGTACAGGCGCACCTTGTCATTGATCGCCTTACCCGAACTCTGGAATTGCTCCTGATGCTTGTGCTTTGCCGCGTTAAACATCTTGCCCGTAATGCGATCGTGCAGATCGATGATCTCGTCGATAATCGTGGCTGTTCCCTCCACGGCCACGGCGACCAGGGTTGCGTAGCGGCGCTGCGGCTCGAATTTTGCTAAATCGGCAGGGGTCATCTGACCACCTTCACGAGCGATCTTGAGCAAGCGGTTCTGATGGATCTGTCGCTCGATTCCCTTTGGCAGGTCAAGAGCCTGCAAAGCGCGAAGCCGGTCGATATGTTCGAGCATGTGCCGCGAGTTCGGCCGCGCCGGTGACTGGCGCAGCCAACCGAGCATGGTTGTGTTGCTGTTGTCCTTGAGTCTCAGAAGCGCATCGAGATGAGCGCGGTGAACCTCTGTGAGCGAACCGGTCAGCGATGCGTAGATACGCCGGTTGGCGCGCGTCACGGCTTCGGCGCAGATGCGCTCTATATTAGTAAGCGTCGGAAGCAGCACCTGTTGCCGACGGTATTCATCGACGAGCGCGGACGCGAGCACGATTCCTTTGTCGGTCTGCCAGGCCACATCTTCGATACTCCGAACACCCTCCCGATAGTGCCGCATGGTGAACGCTTTGAAGCCGAAGAGTGCCTGCAGTTCGAGGGCATGCTCCCGCCGCGTCTCCGCGCGCTGTCCATACTCGCTCCAGCTTTCGACCGGCACTTTGAGCTGAGCAGCGACCGCTTGCAGCAACGGCACAAAGGGCTCTTCTCTGGCACCGAGCGCCACGCCCGGGTAACGCATGGTGCAAAGCTGTACGGCGTAGCCCAGTCGGTTCGCGGCTCCCCGGTGTTGCCGGACGATTGCTAGATCTGTTGCGCTTAGGGTGTAATGCCGGATCAGATCCGCCTGTGCCTCGGGCCAGCCAAGCAGATTCTCCCGCTCTGTGGCGGTCAGGATCGAACGACGAGGCATCCATACTCCTCTTGCAAACGAGGGATTTCGAGAACCATCCACAGGCTTTGGTGAAAATCCCGAAAACGCCCACTTCTTCATTCTCAAAAACAGTTCTCAAATGCTATTCTCAATCAGCTTCTACATCAATGAGTTTCGATAAAGAAGCGGCGCCGCAGAGGAACTCCACCATGTTGATCGGTTATGCGCGTGTTTCAACCCAGGATCAGAACCTGGAATTGCAAACCGAAGCCCTGACGAAGGCCGGCTGCAGGAAGGTCTTCGAAGATAAGGTCACCGGCAGCCGCGCCGAACGACCCGGTCTCACCAAGGCGCAAGAGGCTCTTCGCGAGGGCGATACCCTCGTCGTCTGGAAGCTGGATCGGCTCGGCCGTAGCGTGAAGAACTTAGTCGATCTCGTAGGAGAACTTCACAACCAAGGCGTTCACTTCAAGAGCCTCACCGACGCAATCGATACGGGCACGCCGTCCGGACGCTTCTTCTTTCATGTGATGGCCAGCCTGGCGGAGATGGAGCGCGAACTCACCATCGAACGAACCCGCGCCGGCCTGGAAGTTGCACGCAAGCTCGGACGCAAAGGTGGCCGGAAACGCCAGATGACCGACAGCAAGATCAAATCAGCCCAAAAACTGCTTGCCAGCGGTGTGCCGCCTCGCGATGTGGCCACCAATCTCGGCGTCTCCGTCCCAACGCTATATCGCTGGATTCCGGCCTCTTCGCATTTGCTCCTCTTCGCATTTGCCTGCTTCCTATGTCTTCCATGTCACCGCAGCGAGGCGCAACAAAGCGCTCCTTCTACTCCTGCGTGCACCTCTCGAGATCTATTCGCGACCCCCAGGTTCTTGACTGGGCCGGATGATTTCTTCACCGTAGCCTATGACTTTCGCAACAGCTCCGATCATGACTGTAGTCTGGGCCCGCCGCAGTATCCTCCGAGCTTCGTTCCGGATCGTGTCGAGGGCCACACGCCCATTGGCTATAAGTGGCCTTCTGAGCAGATTCCACTGGTGTTGAGACCGGGGCAGACGGATCACCTCAGCTATCGATGGAGAACCGTCCTTGCAGATGCGGATCACCCTTGCGTTCCGCTCAAGTGGATGGCAGGTTCTGTCCTGATCAACGCCCCAACAATCCTCCAGCAGGTTTGCTCGGATATAGAAGGTGGCCTTTACGAATCAGGCCCGTTCCGACCCGAAGCGGCTGAGGCCGGTGGACTCGTGCTCAGCGCGCCCAAGTCTTCGTTCTTTCTCGATGAGCAGTTCTTTCTGGCAATCGTTGGACCCAGGCCTGCCAAAGATGAGGCTGCTCCTTGCCCAATACTCTTTCGCCTTGCGCGCTCACCGGACGGCTTTACTCGTTTCGATGAGTTGACAGGCGCCGGATTCGTGGGTTGCCACCCTTACTGGCCGGGGCGGCAGAAGGGAAACTGGAACACTGGCTTTTCCATCGAAGCAGGCGCCGGCTCGCACTGGGAAGGTTTAGGCGAGCATCAGTTTCAACTGTTCGAACAGATACAAACGCAGGACAGTACCAGCCCAACGTTTCGCTATACTCAAATACTTGCGTTGCCGATTGCTGATCCGTCTACGATCTCCCGGAAATGGGGAGCACGCGTAAACGGGGTCGCTGCAGACGTTTCAATTGATAAAACAACCTACCAGCTTAACGAAGATGTTCCCCTTCATCTCGCCGTTGAAAACTTCAATGCTGCGGGTTCCGTCCGTGCTTGGGATCCATTATGGGATCCTTGCACTGCGATCTCGATACGTGTACTGGATGCGCATGGCAACCCACTGCCCGATAACGCTCGCCAAGGCCTGAATTTTTGTAGTGGGCATGGCTTCGGACCGAATAAGGAGTTTCCGCAGGGGAAGCTCTATCCGATTGAACGCTCCTTGACGAATGAAGGTTGGCTACCGAAAGAGCCCGGGACCTATACGATTCGTGGTTACATGGACGCCTCTGATCGGCTCAAGCCATGAATGCACGTCCGTGGAGGCTCGCGCCAGCCTTAGGGTTGTTCCCGCGGCTTAGCGTACGATACGGTCCGTTTTCTGAAGCGACCCC
>CAXUNR010000102.1:0-5115 GCA_964252655.1 uncultured Acidobacteriaceae bacterium | reverse complement strand
GCCCTGCGCCGCACAGCAGAATCCTTCCCCTCCGAGACCGGCCTCACCTTCGACCCCATCGCCTCCGCCGAGTCCGCCGCCGACCTCACCCTCCAGGTCCTGCTCGACCCCGCTCGCGCCTCCCGCCTCGTCCAATACCACGAGCGAGAGCACCCCGGCCCCAGCCTAGAGGACCTGCTCGCCTCCCTCTCAAGGACCACCGCCGAGCGTCCGCAATCTTCCCAAACCCTCTCCTCCGAAGTTGAACGCGCCGTAGAGTTCCGCAGCCTAGAGTGGATGCTTGCGCTCGGCATCAACCCGCAAGCCTCCTCGCAGGCCCGCGCCATCGTCCGCGCACACCTCGACGGCCTCCTCAAACGTTGGTCATCCGACGCCCCGCCCTCTGACACCGCCGAGGCCATCCACCACCGCGCCATGGCCGCCCGCATCCAGGAGTTTGAGCGCGACCCCACCAAATTCGTAGTAGCCAAACCCATCGAAGCCCCACCCGGCATGCCCATCGGCGACGACGAAGACTTCTAACCCAAGAACATGTGGCGATTTACAGATTGGCACGGCATACTGATTGGAGAGGTCCTCTATGGCAGCCGCAATCATCGCTCCGCCTCAGATCACTTTGGAAGAATACCTCCACACCGTCTACCATCCCGACTGCGACTTCGTTGACGGACATCTGGAGGAGCGCAACATGGGCGGTACCCGCCACAGCAGGCTACAGATGCAGCTCGGACATTGGTTCATCCTCCACGAGCAGGAGTGGAACGTCCGCGTCATGAGCGAACTCCGCACCAAAGTTAGTCCCACCCGTATCCGGCTCCCCGATGTGACAGTGGCAAGCTACGACGCTGCGCTCAACGAAGAGGAGGAGGTTCGCACCACACCACCGCTGATTGCGATCGAGATTCTATCCCCGGATGATCGCATCAATCGCGTAGTTGTCCGTCTCAAGGATTTGCTTAACATGGGTATCCCGCATGTATGGTTACTCGACCCAGTGGAACGAGTTGCCTTTCTTTACACGCACGCAGGTTTAAAGCTGGTGGAGGAACCGATCATTGCCATCCCTCAGTCACCCATCTTCCTGAATTTGCCGAAACTCTTCTCTACACTCGACTAAACGCTCGGCTGCCCTGCCTCGAGTCCGTCTCATTTGTGTAGGAAGGTCCGTAATCGTTTTGTTTTACGCGTCCATCCCTGAAGCCTGCAACGAGCTTGAACTCCTTGCCGAAGCACCCTCTTCCCCTGGGAATAGAACACCCGAAGGCACGTCCTCACCCAATCTTGCCAGCTTCGCCTCGCAACCATTGCCCATCCCGCAAGCGCCTGCCACACCCGTATACTTCACCCGATGCCTACTTCCCCTATCCGCGTCCTCGTCGCCAAGCCCGGACTCGACGGCCATGACCGCGGTGCTAAGATCATCGCTCGCGCCCTCCGTGACGCCGGCATGGAGGTCATCTACACCGGCCTCCGCCAGACGCCCGAGATGATCGTCTCCGCCGCTATCCAGGAAGATGTCGACTGCATCGGCCTTTCCATCCTCTCCGGAGCCCACAACGTCATTGTGCCGCGCGTCCGCAATCTTCTCCTCGCCCAGCACGCCGAGGACATCCTCCTGGTCCTCGGCGGTACCATCCCCGCCCAGGACGAGCCCCGCATGAAGCAGGCCGGCGTATCCGCCATCTTCGGTCCCGGAACTTCTCTCCAAACGACCGTCGACTTCATCCGCGCCCACACCCGGGAGAGAACCTTTCTTTCCCGGGCCGCCGACATGCCTTAAACTGTATCGATGACCTCAGAATCCCGAGTCCGCGTCCGCTATGCAGAAACTGACCAGATGGGCGTCGTCTATCACTCCAACTACCTGATCTGGTTTGAGGTTGGCCGCACAGACCTGATCCGTTCCTTTGGCTTCGACTACAAATCCATGGAACGCGAAGAAGGTATCGGCATCGCGGTCGTTGAGGTCACCTGCCGCTACAAAGCCCCAGCCCGCTACGACGACGAGCTGATCGTACGCACGACACTGGCCGGTATCCGCGGCTCGGTCCTGCGCTTCACCTACGCACTCCATCGCGCGAAAGACGAGCTTCTGCTTTGCGAAGGCGCGACGACCCATGTAGTCGTCGGCTCGGACATGAAGCGCGCTTCCATGCCGGAGCGCTACGCCGCCGCCTTCCGCAACGCGCACATCCTCGCTACCGCATAAAGCTCCGTAAACGCAACAAAGGGGATGCGCTTATGTCTCGCATCCCCTTCGTTACTCACAACAATTACGCTACGACTTCAATGCCCATCGAGCGCGCCGTGCCGCGAATGCTCTTCGCCGCTGCTTCGACAGTCGTCGCATTCAGGTCTGGCATCTTCTGCGTGGCGATCTCCAGAATCTGCTTCTCGGTGACCTTACCCTTTTTATCCTTGTTCGGCGTACCCGAACCTTTGTCGATCCCCGCAGCCTTCTTCAACAAAACCGGAGCCGGAGGCGTCTTGGTGATGAAGCTGAACGTACGATCGCCGAACACAGTGATCACCACAGGAATCGTGAGACCGGCCATGCCAGGGTCCTTGGTGCGATCGTTGAACTGCTTGCAAAATTCCATGATGTTGACCTGCGCCTGACCAAGCGCGGGGCCAATTGGCGGTGCAGGCGTAGCCTTGCCGGCCATCACTTGCAACTTGACGTATCCATTAATCTTCTTCGGTGCCATCTCTAAGTCCTCTTAGCTTCCGGCCGCGAAGTAACTCCGCAGCTCGTTTCTTTACAGAAATCTCTAGTCAACCATCTTGTCGACTTTAGCAAACTCAATCTCCACCGGCGTCGGGCGACCGAAGATACTGACCATCACCTTGAGGGTCTGCTTCTCTTCATTCACGTCATCCACGGCGCCATTGAAGTTGGTAAAGGGACCTTCGTTGATCCGAACCTGCTCGCCCTTGTCGAACTTCACCTTCATGGCGGGCTTGTCCTTCGAGACATCCGCCCGGTTCAACATGCCAGCCACTTCAATTTCGCTAAGCGCCACCGGGCTGTCACCTGTGCCAAGAAAACCCGTAACTCGAGGCGTGTTCTTGATTACGTGCCAAAGATCGTTGTCGAGATCCATTTCAACAAACACATACCCGGGTAGGAACACACGATCGATGGTCACTTTTTTGCCATTGCGAACCTCGGTCGTCGGCTCCAACGGAATCTCAATCCGGCCGATCTTTTGCTCCAGGTTATACGCACGAATTCGGCTCTCCAGCGACTCTTTCACCTTGCGCTCAAACCCCGAGTACGCGTGGATGATGTACCACTTGAAGTTCTCATTGGCCGGCGGTGCGAGATGTTCGCCCTCTCCCTCAACGGGAACCTGCTCTTCCGGATTCACTTGTTCCACAGCCATACCTATAACCTTCTTCCGCGCCGCAACGCCTCAAACGTGGACGATCCAGTCAACCTAATTCGACTTCGCCAAATGATTGAACACAAATGTAATGGCGTTGCCGGCAATCGCATCCACTATCGCAAAGTAGCCGGCAAAGATGAAGACCGTGGCAATTACCACAATGGTGGTGTTCTTGACTTCGTCGCGCGAAGGCGTAATCACCTTCCTCATCTCGGCACGAACATCTTTGAGGAACTCGCCCAGCCGAGCCGGTCCGGTCTTGAGCCGATCTATCCCGGTCGTTGGCTCTGCCACTAACGCTGTCGTTTTTGCCATTGCCCTGCCTCAGCTTTTATCTTCAACTACCTGCTGCATCCATCAGAACTGGCGGGGGAGCTCGGATTCGAACCGAGAAGTTCGGTTTTGGAGACCGACAGTTTAACCGTTGAGCTTACTCCCCCAAAGGTGCGGGAGAGCAATGGCTCACCCGCTTTGGAGCTTACTTAGTTTCTTTATGGGCCGTGTGCTTGCGGCAGGTATTGCAGAACTTCGAGAATTCAAGCCGGCCTGTGGTGGTCCGCTTGTTCTTCGTGGTTGAGTAGTTCCGGTGCTTGCACTCGGGGCATTGCAGAGTGATGATCTCGCGCATGATGTTCTCCTATCGTGGCCAGCCGCTTCGGCTGGCAAGCAGCTTGCCGGGAGATGAGCTGGACACTCGCACCCGACACGCCGCGACGCAGGCTTGAGGCGCCTGCAACCTGTATTCCTGATTGTAACGGAGGCGGAGCGGTCAGGCCACGCTCGGCTCTTCTATTATTTCACGAGAACACCGACGATAGCCAGCTTTAGTCACCGACACGCCTTCAACTCTGCCGCAGGCCCATCCGCATCACCTCAACTCTGGCGGGAATGTCCACAGCTAGGATGTAATCCCATCGCAGCATGAGCACACGCGGCACACCGTCTCGTGTCAAACGTAGCTACAGGCCCATCTCCTCCGCCTCGGCGACATCCACCTGTAACCAGCTGAAAGCCTCGAGTTGAATTCCCGTTGTTGCGAGAATAGCTCGGCCATCTTCGAAGGCAAGATCGATGCATCGACCTCGGTGATTCTCATGATGCCTTTTAGAACCGCAAACCGGCCGAAGTTTGCCTCAAATAGGCGGAGCAGAGACTCTTCGGCATCGCGTGAACCAGCCTGTAGAAGATCATCAACAAGCTCTTCTCGAACCTCGATATTCTGGACTTCATCATTCAACTGAATTTGCAGATCAAAAATCCCCCGTAGACAACGCAGCCTCACTAGCAAGACCTCGCCATGCAAATCAGACGTGCTCAGCCAGTTGACGGCAAGCCGGGACACTTTAAGACACTTTGCAAACAGTTCCATCTGTATGACTTTAATCGCATGCAAACGTCTGGCGATTTGCTCCGCACCGGGATCATTCTCGGATCGCCAGCCTACTTCTTGGTTTGTCTCTTCCCAAAGCCGGTGAAGCGATACTGATCTCGCCTGTCTCCACGCCTCATGCTCGTACGGGTTCCTTCAATCTCGATGATCATGCGGCAATTGTAATACTCATATAAATGGAAGCGGCGAGCCGAAGCTCGCCGCTCTTATGGATGTCTGATCCCGTTTACTTGATGATCTCGGAGATTGTTCCCGCGCCTACGGTCCGACCGCCTTCACGAATCGCGAAGCGCAAGCCCTTCTCCATGGCCACCGGCGTATGCAGCGTAATCTCCA
>CAXUNR010000101.1:0-5123 GCA_964252655.1 uncultured Acidobacteriaceae bacterium | reverse complement strand
GATGTGGCGAGCGGGGTGGAGCGGGCGCCGGGGCGGAAGGACTTTGGGAAGCTGCGGGAGTTCCTTCGAAATGCCCAGGGAGCGTAGGGCGCATTGCGGGCTGCTGGAGACCGCCGGCGCATGAGGGAAGGGAACGATGAAGCGTGTGGTGGCGGTCGACTACTCGGGCGATAAGGGACCGGGGCAGCGGAAGAAGATCTGGGCGGCGGTGTGGACGGCGTCGGCACGAGGCGGGACTGGACGGGTTGACGGCGGATCGATGCGGCTTGAGGGCGGGCGCAGCCGGGAAGAGCTGAATGCGTGGCTGCTCGCACTGGCGGCCGAGACGCCGGCGATGGTAGTGGGGATCGACTGCTGCTTCAGTTATCCGGCGTGGTTTCTGGCTGAACATGGTTGTACGTCGGCGTTCGATCTGTGGCGGCATGTGGCCGCGGGGCACGGCGAGCGATGGCTGGGCACGACGTGTGAGGAGCATGAGCGGGATGTGCGGTTCTGGGGCCGTCCGCATAAACGGCCGGAGCAGTTTAGCGGGGAGTTCCGGGCGCGCATGATGCGGCGGACGGACATGGAGAACAAGATTGAGCAGGCGCTGGCGGGGGGCGATGCGGCACGGGCGGCGCTGATGCGGGGGATCACGCCGAAGTCTCCCTTCCAGATCGGCGGGTCGGGCTCAGTGGGCACGGGTTCGCTGCGAGGGATGCCGTGGCTGGAGCGGCTGCATGAGGCGGGATTCCGGGTGTGGCCGTTTGAGTCGGCGGCGCTGGGGGCGAACCCTCCGCAGCCTTTGCTGGTGGAGATGTATACGCGGCTGCTGACGGGGCCGGTGAAGAAGGCAAACGGGGACGCTCGGCGGGCTTATCTAAAGGCGCGGCGGGGTGCGGACCCGCTGTGCGCGGGGCTCTCGCGGGCGGTGCTGGTGAAGGCGGAGGGGAGCGAGGACGCGTTCGACGCGCTGGTGTGCGGCGTGGAGATGGTGCGGCACCGGGCTGAGTTTGCCGGGCTGCAGCGGACGGATGATCCGACGCTGCGGCTCGAAGGTATTACCTGGAGGCCCGGGATGCATGCGCCGCCGCGGATCGAGATGCATCCAAATTCGGCATGAAGACGATTGCGCTCGAAGAACATTTCATCACCGAATCGTTTTTGAAGGCCACGGGAGCCCACGGGAAGACGCCGCCGCCACAGCTTGCTGCGCTGCGGCCGAAGTTGCTGGATCTGGGTGAGGGCCGGATTGCTGCGATGGACGAGGCGGGGATCGACGTGCAGGTGCTGTCTTTGGCGGCGATGGAGTTCGACGCACTCGATGGGTCGACTGCGACTTCGCTGGCGGCCGACATCAACGATGAGCTGGCGGCCGCAGTGCGGGAGTATCCAACGCGCCTGGCGGGATTTGCGCTGCTGGGCATGAAAGAGCCTGCGAAAGCGGCGGCCGAGTTGGAACGGTGCATCACAAAGCTGGGGTTTGCCGGCGTGATGATCGACGGTATGTGCGGTGGCCTGTTTTATGATGATCCGCGCTTTCTGCCGGTGTTCGAGACAGCCGAGCGCCTGGGCGTGCCGGTGTACCTGCATCCCGCGCCACCGCCGCACGTGGTCGAGGAGGCTTACTTTAGCGGGCTTCCGGGTGGGCTGGGGCAACTGCTCTCGATTGCCGGATGGGGCTGGCATGCGGAGACGGCGCTGCATACGCTGCGGCTGATTGTGTCGGGGCTGTTCGACCGGCTACCGCATTTAGAGCTGATCATCGGGCACATGGGCGAGATGCTGCCGATGGCGCTGGCGCGGTCGAGCGGCATGCTCTCCGGCCCGGCGCATCTGCGGCAGACGGTGGCGGAATACTTCCAGACGAACATCCACCTGACGACGAGCGGATACTTTACGCAACCGCCGTTCAAGCTGACGCTGCAGGTGGTGGGGATCGAGCGGATGATGTTTTCGGTGGACTATCCGTTCAGCCCGAATACACCGGGGAGAGAGTTTTTGGAGGCGGCGGCGCAGACGCTTGGGGCGGGAGAGATGGCGATGCTGGCGCATGGGAATGCGGAGCGGGTGCTGAAGTTGGCTGAGTGAGTAGAAAGCTGCTTCTAGATCGGCTTCAGACATGATGAAGATTCAGTATGGAAAGACCAAAGTACGTCGAACCATGGCTGAAGTCTTCAGAAAAGAGGATGGTTGCGCCGGCCCGCTCCACGGTAGCTCTCATCAGTGCGTCGAAGAACTGGATCTTGTGCAGGGAGTGATATTGCATGGCTCTGAATAGGTCGATCTCCGCTGGCTGCACCACCTTTACCGCTGTGCGGGTACTTTCCACGACGTCGAACGCGAGGTTCGAGTGAAGAATTTCCTTTTGGTCGTCGCGCGGTAGAACTCAGTGAGGCACTGAAGAGAGATCACACCGTTGGCCCGACCACAACGGCGCACCAGAGTTCTTGCCAAGTCATGCTTGCGCAGATCCCGGATGTCAATTCAGTAGATCAAAATGTTCGTATCAAAACTGACCCTACTAACCCCGGTCATAGAGTTCATCACGGCCATTCCAAACTAGGCCCATGTCGTATCCCTTTTCCATCAGGGCGTCCAGTTGGTCGAGTGCAACCATTCGCTCTTCGCGCGAGGGGTCTTGTGTGGGGGAAGGTATGATCTAGGCGACGGGATGACCGTCTCGAGTTAAAGTCATGATGACGCCCGCCTGTGCTTCTGCGGCTAGCGAACAAAGCAGATCATTTCATCAAGCTGGACCTCGTGCATACGAGTCACCTCGTTCTGAGTTTACGTCCGGCGGCAGGCTCGCTGCTAGACTTTACGTCTATGAACTATCGCTCGGGCAGTCAGATTCGGGAAGATTTTCTGCGTTTTTTTGAGAGCAAAGGTCATCGGCGCGTGCACTCTTCGTCGCTGGTGCCGGCTAATGACCCGACGCTGCTGTTTACCAACGCGGGGATGAACCAGTTCAAGGATGTGTTCCTGGGCGCGGAGCAGAGGCCGTATACGCGGGCGGCGAGCTCGCAGAAGTGTGTGCGCGCCGGGGGCAAGCATAATGATCTTGAAAATGTAGGCTTCACGCGGCGGCACCATACGTTTTTTGAGATGCTGGGGAACTTCAGCTTTGGGGATTATTTCAAGCGGGAGGCGATTGCGTTTGCGTGGGAGCTGCTGACGAGCCCGAACTGGTTTGGGATCGATCCGGCGCGGCTGTATGTGACGATCTTTGATGGCGAAGGGTCGGTGCCGCGGGATAGCGAGGCGGAGGAGCTTTGGGTGGAGGCGGGGGTGCCGCGCGAGCGCATCTTCGCGATGAGTATGAAGGACAACTTCTGGCAGATGGGGGATACGGGGCCGTGTGGGCCTTGCTCGGAGATCTTCTTTGACCTGGGGTTGGAGGCGAGCGAGACGGGTGAGGACAAGCCGTTTCCGCAGGATGACCAGCGCTATATGGAGATCTGGAACCTGGTGTTTATGCAGTTCGACCGGACTCTGGATCGCACGACGGGCGCTGGCGTGCTGACGCCCTTGCCGAAGCCGAGCATCGATACGGGCATGGGGCTCGAGCGGATTGCGTGTGTGCTGCAGGGGGTGATGTCGAACTACCAGACGGATTTATTTGTGCCGCTGATTGCGCGCGCGGCGGAGCTGACCGGGTTTGTAGCGTTACCGGCGGTGGAGGCGGCGGTCTCGGATGCAAAGGGAGCGGCGACTCTGCGGATCATTGCGGATCATGCGCGGGCGGCTACGTTTTTGATCTCGGATGGAGTGCAGCCGGCGAATGAAGGACGAGGCTATGTGCTGCGGAAGATTCTTCGGCGCGGGATTCGGCATGGGCGGCTGCTGGGGCAGGAACAGCCGTTTATGTTCGAGATGGTCAAGGCGGTTCGGGATGAGATGAAGGTGGCGTATCCGGAGCTGGTGGAGACCGCGGAGCGGGTGAGTAAGGTAGTGCTGGCGGAGGAGGAGCAGTTTGCGAGAGTGATCGCTATCGGTGCACGTCAACTGGAAGATCTGATCGGGCGTAAACGAGCAAGCTTCTCCGGCTCACATTCTGTGCCAATCATCGAAGGGGCCAGCCCACAAGAAACCTTTGCCGCGGCGATCTATCGACAACAACAGAATGCGAGCATTTCCGGTGCTGAGGGCTTTTCTCTCTACGAGACGTTCGGACTCCCTTTCGACTTTATTCAGGATGCGGCTCGAGATGCAGGCATACCGTTTGATGAACTAGGATTCGAGCGCGCCAAAGCTGAAGAACAAGAACGTGCCCGCGCCTCCTGGAAGGGTGGGTCGCAGAAGTCGGCGGCGCCGGTGTATCGGGAGTTGCCGCGGACGGAGTTTGAGGGGTATACGGCGCTGCGGGTGGATGGGGCTCGGGTGCTGGCGCTGGTGAAGGATGGGCTCGGTGTCAACGCGTTCGCGCCGGGCGAGACGGGTGAGGTGGTGCTCGATGCTACGAGCTTCTATGCCGACTCCGGTGGGCAGGTGGGCGATGTGGGGTGGCTGTACGGGGCGGATCACCAGACGGTCGTGGCCGAGGTGCTGGGGTGCACGAAGCCGGTGCAGGGGGTGTTTGCGCATCGGGTGGTGGCCAGGCAGGCGATCGCGGTGGGCGATGAGGTCGATACCGCGGTGAATGGCGAGGTACGGGCGGCGACCATGCGCAACCATACGGCGACGCACCTGCTGCAGGCCGGGCTGCGCGAGGTGCTGGGCAAGCATGTGAAGCAGGCGGGGTCGTTGAATACGGCGGCCCGGCTGCGGTTTGATTTTTCGCACTTCGCCGGCGTGGCCGAACCGGAGCTGCGGGCGGTCGAGGACCTGGTCAACGCGCAGGTGCTGGCAAACACACCCGTGCAGACGATGGTCGACGTGCCGATCGATGTGGCGGTAAACGACTACGGCGCGATGGCGCTGTTCGGCGAGAAGTATGGCGACCGGGTGCGGGTGGTGAAGATCGGCGACTTCTCGACGGAGCTGTGCGGAGGGACGCATACGCAGGCGACCGGCGAGATTGGGCTGGTGAAGCTGGTGGGGGAGAGCTCGGTGGCGAGCGGGATCAGGCGGGTGGAGGCGATGACGGGGACGGGGGCGCTTGAGGAGTTTCGGCGTGGGTTCGAGGTGGCGCGGGTGGTGCC
>CAXUNR010000100.1:0-5190 GCA_964252655.1 uncultured Acidobacteriaceae bacterium | reverse complement strand
GGATTGGCTCAGGGCTGCGGTGGCGGCGGCTAGGAGGGTGAGCGGCAGGAGGAGGCGGGGCATGTGCTGAGGATACGCTGGGTGTTGCGCTAGAAAGTGATTCGGCATGGCTGAAGTGTTCCGGTATATGCGCCGCACTGTGCTTAATTTTGTGAAGACCGCTATTGAGAAGCACTCCCGCATGGCGCTCGCACTACACTCCTTGCATGGCAAAGCAGAAGCTTTTCCTCCATCAAGTAAACCAGCACACAATGACCACCTGCCCTTTGTGTAAAAGTGCAAACGCGGAGTTCTGGTCCATTACCGATGGACTTGCAAATTACCAGGGTTGGTGTCCCGCCTGCACAAACATGCGGATCACACATTCGGCCCTCGACGTGGTTAGGCGACGGGATAAAGCGCACCTTCTTTCTGCCTTCCTGAGAGATTTACCTGAGCGTGCTTGGGACGATGTTCCGTATATTTCTGACGCAAACGTTGAGCATTTGGCGGATTCGGTATCGGAGATACCCGTTATCGATCAGTTCGATCGCCTTCTATTTATCCTCTGCGAAAGGACTCAGCGTTTCGGTTCCGCATCGGTCTTCTCCTACGAAACAGACTGGCCACTGATCAGAGCCAGGGACTCTAACGAAGTTCTTGCCATGCTGAGGGAATTGAAGGACGACGGCTACCTAGTTCCAGATGGTTTACAAGGAATATTTCGCGCTGCGACTCCCACGCGAAAGGCATTTGAGCGCTACTCCAAACTTCGAAATGCAGGGCCGATGTCTCAACAAGCATTTGTTGCGATGGCCTTTGCTCCGCAATACGACACTGCATGGCTCGCCATCATCAAGCCAGGAATCATTGCGGCCGGATACCGTCCGTTCCGCGTAGATCAAAAGGAACACGCCGACAAAGTGGACGACCTCATCATGGCGGAGATCCGGCGCAGCAAATTCCTAGTGGCCGACTTCTCCGGGCAGCGCGGTGGTGTCTACTTCGAAGCAGGATTTGCGCACGGTCTGGGGCGTCCGGTGATCTGGATGTGCCATGACGAAGAGAAAGACAAACTCCACTTTGATACTCGCCAGTACAACCACATCCTCTACACCGACCAAGCCGACGCTCAGAAGAAGTTGCGAAATCGCATCGTTGCGATGCTCGGGGAGGGTACTTATAAGACCGAAGTATAAGGCCAGCTAACTATCTGAGAGGCTAATTGAAATGTAGATGCCTATTACTCATGAACATCACACTAACCTGTGGTTCGGGTTGCTCGTGTAGTCAGGACTACTGCCATGTAGAACGTTGGTTGTTCCTTCATTTGATTGGTACTTACGATGTTTTTCACGGATTCGAGATCAAGTAGTACCCAAAAGCTGCAACAGAAGAGCTCCGCAGGACAGGACTTCGCAGACTTCCGGAATTCGTGCAACTAACTTGTCTTATTGCCCTTACTTGGAATGCTGAATCGCAGGCGGAGGCTGAAGTTCGATCCTGTGAAATCCTTCGGTAAGGCCGGTAGTCCGTTTATGTTGGCAATCGATTGCCAAGCGACGCGGTCTAGTCCGCTATCGCCACTGCTTTCGTCAAGATGCAACCTGGTCATCTTGCCTTCGCGATTTAAAGAAAAGCTGAGCACTGTGGCGGGACCATCGTTGGAAGATTTGAGTGGAGTTGCTGCGGGAGAACCTTGAGAGATGGCCTGAAGGACCTCTCGTATGTAAGGTCCGAAATCGATGCCTTCAGTATCGGTAAGCACTTCAACTCCAAGAAACCGCGTGCCTGATTGAGGAGCAGACGTCACCCTCGCTTGTCCGTCTACGAACGGAATGGGTGCGCTTTGCGCTTGAAGGAATGTTCCACCCAAGAGCAAACCAATAGTGCTAAAAGCAATCGACATCTTTATTGAACATCTAGCAATCTTGTTCGAGACAAAACAAATCATAGACACTCCCGTCGCCGCCTGGTCTAGCCGCGCCTTCAATAGTACAAGGTCCACCTGCCATGCATGGCTCCTGTCATAGCCATAGTGCATCTCACTTTATACCAAGTGTCTGCCTTATATCCCTCTTGCTCACTGAGACCCATTTGATAACAGCCGGGTAGGGCTCTGAAGAGGCACCCCGATCGTTGATTACAGCCCTTCGCGGGTTTCGGCGGCCATGTAATCAACCACAGCCTTGAGGCTGCCAGTCTCGCGGAAGACCTTTAGCTGCCTATCCGCTCCGGTGCCGCGCTCGAGCATGGTGTGGATGTACTCGATCTCCTTGCGGCTGCCTAGCTCGTCGAGGACGTCGTCGACGAAGGCGAGGTACTCGAGGATGAGGTCGCGGACGGGGACCTCGATCTGCTTGCCGAAGTCGATCATCTTTCCGTCGATGCCGTAGCGGACGGCGCGGAACTTGTTTTCCATCAGCAGCGGGCGCGCGTACTGGCGGTAGTCGACGTTGCGCGAGTGGAGGTGCCAGAGCTTGCAGGCGGTGGCCTGGATGAGGGCGGCGATGGCGATCGACTCCTGGGCGCGCAAAGGGATGTCGCAGGCGCGGACCTCGACGGTCGAGAAGAAGGGATGCGGGCGGATGTCCCACCAGATCTTCTTGGCGTTGTCGATGCAGTTGGTCTTGATGAGGAGGTTGACGTAGTCCTCGAAGTCCGAGTAACTGCTGAAGCTGTCGGGGAGGTTGGTGCGGGGGAAGTGCTCGAAGACCTTGGCGCGGTAGCTCTTGTAGCCGGTCTCCATGCCGAGCCAGAAGGGGGAGTTGGTGGAGAGGGCGAGGATGTGGGGGAGGAAGTAGCGCAGCGAGTTCATGATGCGGATGGCGGCTTCCTTGTCCTCGACGCCGATGTGGACGTGGAGGCCGAAGATGAGGTTGGAGCGGGCGACGAGCTGGAGGTCTTCAACGACCTGGTCGTAGCGGGGGTCGGGGTAGATCTCCTGCGAGCGCCAGTCGGCGAAGGGGTGGGTGGCTCCGGCGACGAGCATGAGGCCGTTTTCTTCGGCGAGCCGGATCATGTTGCGGCGGAGATCGAAGAGGTCTTCCTGGGCGTGCTGGATGTTCTGGCAGATGCGGGTGCCGACCTCGATGACGGACTGGTGCAGCTCGGCCTTGACGCGCTCTTCGAGGCGGAGCTTGCCCTGGGCGAGCATTTCGGTCGCGATGTGCGAGCGCAGGTCGCGGGTTTCGGGGTCGACGGTCTGGTATTCCTCCTCGATGCCGAGGGTGAAGGTGGGTCGCATGGGGAGCTCCGGACTACTTCTTGGCTGATTTCTTTGCGACGGTTTTGGGCTTTTTCGCGGAGGCGCTGGCGGCTTTCGGTGTGTTGTTGAGCAGGGCGGCCCAGCGGAGTTCGGGGGCGACGGGGTTCTGGGCCTTCTTGATGGCGAGCCGGGCGACGGCGTCGACGATCCACTCGAAGTTGGCAGTGCCGACGGAGTGGTAGTCGGCGTCGGGGGCGGGATTCATGAAGTCGATGGCGTAGGGGATGCCGTTTTCGACGGCGAACTCGACGGTGTTGAGGTCATAGCCGAGGGCTTTGCAGAGGGTGAGGGCGTCGGCTTTGACGCGCTTGAGGAGCTTGGGGTCGTACCTGGGCGGGTCCTGGAGGTAGCGCTCGGCGTGCGGGCGGCGCGGGTCGTAGGGCATGATGTGGACCTCCGACTGGCCGACGACGTAGCAGCGGAAGTACTCCTCGAAGTTGACGGCGGCCTGGACGGTCATGCAGAGGTCGCGGGTCTGGTCGTAGGCGCCGAAGAACTGGTCCGCGTCGTGGACGTGGAAGACGTCGCGCCAGCCTCCGCCGTCGTGGGGTTTGAGGAAGGCGGGAAATTTTACGTAATCGAAGATGGCTTGCCAGTCGAGTGGGAACTGGAGGTTGCGGCAGGACTGCGCGTTGATCTCGGGCGGGAAAAACTTGTGCGGCAGGAGCGCAGTGCGGGGGATGGCCACGCCCAGCTTGGCGGCGAGTGCGTAGTTGAAGAACTTGTCATCGGCCGACCACCAGAAAGGGTTGTTGATGACCTGCGTGCCGGTGAGCGCAGCGTTCTTGAGGTAAGCCCGGTAGAAGGGCATGTCGTGCGAGATGCGGTCGACGATGACCGCATAGCCGGAGGGCTGGTCCATCTGGATGCCGCCGAGCTGGACGAACTCGGCGCGGATGCCGTCGATGTGCATGGAGTTGATGCGCTCGACGAGGGCTCCGGGGAAGGTGTTTTCCTGGCCGAACAGGATGCCGATCTTCTTCATGGTCTTACCTCTTTCTTCATGCAGGAGTTACACGTAAGCCTTCAGCATCTCTCGCCACCAGGGCCAGTCGTGTCCGGTCTCGCCGCCCCAGACGTCGTAGTGGACGGGGATGGCCTGGTTGCGGAGGATGCGGGCGAGGCGTTCGTTCTGGTCCCAGCACTGGTCGTGGACGCCCGTGGCGAGGATGTAGGTGTTCTGGCGCATGCGTTCGAGCAGGCCGTGGTCGTGGAGGTTGGGCAGGTACTGGGTGGGCAGGTTGAAGTAGCAATCCTGGTCGTGGTAGCCGCCGAGAAAGCTTGCGAGGTCGAAGGCCCCGCTGATCGAGAGCATGGCGGTGAACAGATGCGGGTGGCGGAAGGCGAGGTTCGCGGCATGGTAGCCGCCGAAGCTGCAGCCGAGCGCGGCGAGCAGAGGGTTGTGGTTAAGCTGGCGGAGGCAGGGCCGGACCTCGTCGAGGATGTAGCGCTCGTACTGCAGATGGCGGGCGATGCGCCAGCGCGGAGGGACGTCGCGGTTGTACCAACTTTCGGCGTCGACGGAATCGACGGCGAAGAGCTGCAGCTGGCCGGAGTCGAGTTTGTGCTGAACGGCGGCGACCATGCCGTGATCTTCGAAGTCGAAGAAGCGGCCGCAGGAGGTGGGGAAGACGAGGGCGGGGAGGCCGTTGTGGCCGTAGACGAGCATCTCCATGTCACGGCCGAGCGAGGGCGAGAACCACCGGTGATAGTCACGCCTCATACCGGTTTCCTGCGCTGGGTCAACGGAACCTGCCTCCGGGGCTGCTGCTAGTCTGCTTGCAGTGGTTGGCTTTACTTTAGCGTAACGGAGGGTTCCTTTCGTTTGCAGACACCTCGACCGATCTCTGCCGCGCGTGTGTGCAGTCCCTCCCGGGGCTTGGGGCGGCGGTGGGTGGGCCAGAGAGCATGAGTGGGCAGGAGCTGGCGGGCGGGCCTGAGGC
>CAXUNR010000099.1:0-5197 GCA_964252655.1 uncultured Acidobacteriaceae bacterium | reverse complement strand
CCTTGTCCAGTGTCTCTCTTATCCACTGGCACATTTCAAGCCGGGCACTCCACGAACATACTGTACCGGCGCACTCGATACCCCCACGGAACACCACTTCACCGGACTGGAGCACGATACGGAGAGCGGACTCGATCACGCTATGTTCCGCCAGTATGAATCCAACGCAGGCCGATGGATCAGCCCTGACCCATACAATGGCAGCATGGACCCATCCAACCCGCAGACGTTCAATCGCTATGCATATGTCGGGAACAATCCTCTTCTTTTCAGTGACCCAAGCGGATTGGACCCGATGTATACGATTTATACGGGTGTGGCCATAGCGGGGGGAGAAATTGATCCTGTGCAAGATGTGATTGCGGGATTACTCTTGGTTGCGGACATTGTTGGCGAAGACCTTTTAGGAGGCCTCTTCGCACATCCAGAGTTGCACGCTTCGCTCAAGCAACGGCCAGATGCGAACAACAACGGACGGAGGTGCATCGCAAACTGCGGGAAACAAGTTGCCAGTGATACCGCTTCAAAAGGACCTGGATTCGTATATGGTGATCCGTCTCCTTGCCTCATGGAAAACATCGCCGCGGTGAATAGTGTAAGTGGGATGAACCTTACGCCTGCCAACGTAACTTTTACGCAGATCTATTATGGCGGCTTGGATGTAGACTTTGCTGTTCCGGGTGGTTCACCTAGTTTGCTGAAGACAGGACGCTATGGAATGTCGCTGCTCACTCGATTTTAGGGCTAGACCAGTCGTTGCATGTGCCCCAGCCGGGAGGAGCAGACCCTTCGGTATACGGTTTCTCCGACGGAGTCTTCAGTTTCACCTCACATATAGACAGTGCGTATTCAACCTGGCATACGCCAGCGGGTGCGCTCAAACATGCGTTGACTGATGTGCGGGGTAATGGAGCGCACAGAAGCCTTTGCGGTGACTGAGTGAGTTCCTTTGGGCGATAGAGGAGAATAGACGGCATGAAAACTTTCAGTTGGCTCCTTGCAGCTGTGCTAGCTGCATGACGGCGGCACAAACGACGGTGATCACTGTTGAGGCCTTGAATGGCAAGGACCAGAAACCGCTGGCTAATCAGCATCTCGTCATTTTTGCTGGTCCGTCGGCGGAGGGGCCGAGATTCCACCGTATAGCATGCGATGCGAGGACCGATGATCATGGGATCGCCAAAGTCGCATTGGATATTTCCGGCACCAACTGGATCCAGGTATGGACTGAAGGGCTTACACTGTGCCAGGAAAAGCCAAACCTAAATAGTTTCCGCGTTGCGGACATTGTATCTACAGGGCTGGCCAGTCCGAACACTTGCGGTTCACTTGCGGTCCCGCTAAAGCCGGGTACGTTCATCGTGACGGCACGGGCTGCTACTTTGCGCGAGAAGATGGGACGTTAGCTTGCGCAATAGGAATATCCAAGTATCAAATTGGGCGACATGAGACCTATGCCCCTTGGCCGGCTTCTGTGGCGACCGAAAGAAACGACTGCGCTGCTTCGCAGCGGCTTATAAGGACACACCAACCCGGATCGGGTGCTGCGGAGTAACCGAAAGTTACGCTTCGGGAACTTGTTGAAAACAGTAGCTAATAGACAAAAGCATCTATGTCGGCGTTACCCTAGAGGCAAACGCACGTTGCTGTAGGGGAACCTGTTGAGCATCAACCCCTTAGCCCGTCTCCGGCCCCGCTGCCCGAATCTGAGCTGTAGCTTGGACCGCAATGTGGCGTAAGTCTTTGGGAATGATGTGGCGTAAGAGTCAACTCTGTCCGATGACCAGGCTGTCTCGCGCGGCCTCTACGACCTCTATCGAAACATCGGCCAGATCATTGAGACTGAGGACACGCTTGATCTGGGTGAGCAGTCGGGTTAGCAGGCGAAAGTTTCCTCCGGTCATGCGAATCAGGCGTGCGATGACTTCCGGCGAGAGCGGAGCGCCGGGCAGCGTCACCCCGCTCGGCGTCCAGTGCTGTTCCAGCAGATGCGTCATCTCGGTTGGCTGCAGTGCTCGGAACTCATGAACGAACCCGATTCGAGAGTAGAACTGGGGGAAGCACGCCACTCGCTTTTCGATTCCCGGCATGCCAATGAGAACCATTCCTGCCGCGCCTTCATCGAAGATCGACCGCATCTGCTCAAGGCTGTTCATTTACAGCCGGTCGGCCTCATCGACGAGGATCAGCGTGGTGGGATCACGAAACGCCCTTCGTCTCGCCTCAAACATCTGAACGGTCGACAAGTAGACGGGATCGACCGGAGATTGGTCGGCGATGGCAAAGATGGTGCCGTTGCGGATCTCTTGCTTCCTTGCTTCTTCGCGCAGGCGGATCTCGTGGAGTGCAGCCGCAGCTTCATGATGAAGAGAGCGTGTTGCCTTGGCGACCAGACCTTCTCGTGCCAGGAATCGCGGAGTCCACGCGTGAAGGGGTGTTGATAACCGACGTGGTGTAAAGGATCGTATCCACAGGAGCTTGATCGTCGGTAATAGTCGTCGCTTCATCGGCTGAATGGATCTTCTCGGCCCGGCTGTATCGCCGTGCGGAGAGCGTCTTGCCGATCCCCGGGGCTCCGTAACAAAGACCGATGTACCGGAATCGGCGGCAGGCATCGCAGAACTCAACGAAGCGGTTGTACTCGATCGTCTCGACAAAGGCTCCGCTACTCATTTCGGTAGCGCTTGACGTGTTTTGCCGGCACGGCTGGGACGACGGTCTCTGCATGAACTTCCTCAGAAATTGGAGCTTTCTTGAGTTGCAGAAGAGTGTCGACCAGCTTCTGGCGGTCGTGGAGGGCAGATCGTAGCTCCCTCCGACGGCGATTTCGTACCCGAACGATTTCGCCCAACGGGATTACTTCGCCGGACAGTTCGGCTGAGATCGCGCGGCAGAGAAAGCGGTCATGGTAGAAGACGCGGATCTCACCCAGGTCTCGTGGATCAAAGCGAATCGTCACCTCTTCTCCGACGTAAGCGGCCAGCGTGAGCGAGAGGTAACGAAGGCTTTGGTAGTGAATGCCGTCCCGGCGTACCTTGCGGGAATGCACCTCTTGGATGAGGAGAAGATCGAGCTGTGCAGTGACTCCGGCATCCTGGGCAGAAATCCGCCTTCTTCCCACTGATCGGAAGGGGGAAGACGTCCCTCTTCGCTGGAACGTCGATGATAGATATCGAGCAAAAACTGGCGGAATTGTTCCTCAAACTGGGTCAGCGTGAGGCTCGGCGGTCGGCGTTTGTGGCGGATGTAGCCATCCAGATCGCAGAGAAACATCTCGTTGACGGTTCGGAAGAAACGCTCGATGCGGGAACGTCCCTGCGGCTTGCCCGGGATGGAGAACACCAAGCGGATCTTGAGATCCGCGGCCACTTGCTGCAGGTGCTTGGAGGTGAAGTCGGCGCCGTTGTCGGTGTAAAGGATGGCGGGCACACCGCAGATGTGCCAGTGCGGATGGTCCTTCCGCCAAATGCCCTGACGGAGGGCAAGAGATGTTCTCATCGAAGAAGGCGGATCGAAGCCGAGATAGTAGCCGGCGATCGCGCGGCTGTAATCGTCGATTACGATGGTCAGCCAGGGCCTCGCAACCGATCCATCCTCCTTCAGCAGCTTAATATCCAGTTGTGCGTGATCCGCCTGCCAGATGAGGTTCGGCTTCATCGCTTCGCACCGATGGACCAGATCGAAGCTTTCGCCATACGACTTGCCGCCTTCATGGGCGAGGGTACGGAGGCTCGGAGGCAGTTCTCGGACGACGTCATAGACGGTCCAGTAGCTCGGGGCGGGCTCGCCGATCGCCTCGGCATATTCCTTGATCTGCCGGTGAACCGAAGTGATCGGGATCGAATGGCTCTCAAGCGCGAGACCCTCAATAGCGGTTTTGATCGTTGCCGATACGACTCGCCGACCACCACGGTCTCCTCTGGCCTTGCGTACCAATGCCGCCAATCCAAACGCCCGGTACTGGGCCACCCAGCGCTGCACCGTTCGAAACGCAAGCCCAGCTTCTGCTGCCACAATCCGAAAGGATTTGTTCTGCTCTAAGTGGGGTTGGAGCACGCGAAAGCGAGACATGGCCACCTCCATCTCCGCTTCCGAAAGCGCTGAGAGTACCCGCACATTCAGAGCTTACGCCAGATATTGCCCAAAGAATTACGCCAACTAATTCTCAAAGCTACAGGTTGTAAACCCTCCTCCGCTTCATGGTCCCATTCGCAGCGGCTCTCACGGTGGCTCGAAGTAGTGAGGAGTTATGATCGTGAGCATGGCGGTGATCCACATCTCGGAGGCCGAAGCGGTCCGCGACTTCGCCGGCCTACTTGCCCAGGTACGGGCTGGAGCCGAGATCGTCATCGAGCACGGGGCCGATCCAGTGGCCATCGTGCGAAATCCTACGCCGCCACGACGATCCATCGAGGAGTGCATCGCTATGCTCCCGGAGAACTCCACGGCAACCATCGATGAGTACTTCGCTCTCGATGTAAAAGAAGCCTTGGCCGCCCATCGTGAGTCGCTCGACCCGCCGGTCTGGGACTGAAGCGCTTGGGCCTGATCATCGATTCAAGCGTGCTGATCGCGGCGGAGCGCAAGGGGCGCAACGCGCGTCAAGCGCTTACAGACATTGCTCTCCAAGTCTCCGGCGAAGACGTGGCTCTCTCGGTCGTGACGGTAATCGAGTTGATGCATGGCGCTGTCCGTGCCGACTCGGCCGGACGGAAAGCCACGAGGCGGCAGTTCCTCAATGAACTCCTAATGGCGCTTCCAGTGCATCCAGTCACTGTGCCCATCGCTCTCCGCACCGGCCAGATCGACGGGGAGAACACCGTCAAAGGCGTCCGTCTCGCCTTGGCCGATCTGCTGATCGGCGTCACGGCTTTGGAGCTTGGCTACGGTGTCCTCACCGGCAACATGCGCCATTTCGAGCGCATTCCGGGCCTCACTGTCGTCGCGTTCTGAAAGCCCATCTGTCCAAGAAACGGTTCTTTTCAATACTTCTGCACCGTAGGTGAGGTCAGCAACCTGTCACGTGAGGCGCTTATGGCATACGCGATCAACTTTAATCCCAAGCGGTGCAGAGGTGCAGCTGATTTGCCTGCGACCGAAGTCCGGCGCGATCCAGGTAACACTTCGTGCCCCATGAGCCTTCTTGGGGTCACTACACCAAACGTCAAAAATCGTACGCTAAGGAATCTAATCACTC
>CAXUNR010000098.1:0-5265 GCA_964252655.1 uncultured Acidobacteriaceae bacterium | reverse complement strand
TGTTTGGGCACACCAGCAATCCAGGGGAGACGGTGTGGGGGATCGCGGCGGTGGGAGTAGCGGGGCTGATGTTTGCGTATTCGCTGTGGTGGACCGGCTCGCTGTGGTGGGCGGTGGGGATGCATACGGCGTGGGATTGGGCGCAGACATGCCTCTATGGGACGGCAGATTCGGGAATTCGCGCGGTGGGCCATGTGCTGACGACCCATGCCGAGGGGCCGGCGTGGTTGTCCGGGGGGAGCACAGGACCGGAGGGGAGTGTGCTGGTACTGCCGACTCTGCTGCTGGCGGCAGTGCTCGTACGGGTGACCATGCCACGCGACACAGGGGCCGGAACAAGCGGTTTGGGCGAAGGAGTGGGCGGGGCTCAAGTCCCGAAGGTTTCTGCCGATAATCTACTCTAGACTGGCTTAAGAACATGGAGATCAATCATTCAGCAGCGGACAAGCCACGCCGGAGCGCGCGTGACTTGATGCATGAAGACGCGAGTGGGCAACCGCTTACGGAGGAGCAGGCTGCCGGAACACCGGCTGCCGGAGAACCGGGAGAGCGGGACAAAGACCCGTGGCTTTCGGCGAGCCGACTGCCGAAGATCGCCGGAGTGACGCTATTGATCGTAGCTCTGCTGGCGCTGGTGGGGTTTTATGGAGGGCGGCTCTGGCTGCGGTCGAGCGCGCGCAACAACCTGCCGCAGCTTGATGGATCACTGGCCGTGCCGGGGCTGCATGCGCAGGTGACGGTGGAGCGAGATGCGCGAGGGGCGCCGCACATCGCGGCGCAAACGATCGACGATCTGGTGTTTGCGCAAGGATTTGTGACAGCGTCGGATCGGCTGTTTCAGATGGATCTGCTGCGCCGACACGCGGCGGGAGAGCTGGCCGAGGTGCTGGGATCGTCGGCAGTAGGACTGGATCGGCTGCAGCGGACGCTGCAGGTGCGGGCGGCGGCGGATCGCGCGGTGCCGCATCTGCCGGCGGCGCAGCTGCACCTGTTAGAGGTGTATGCGGCCGGGGTGAATGCGTCGATGGCGGCCCAGTCGGGACGGCTGCCGGTCGAGTTCAAGGCGCTGGGGTACAAGCCGAAGCCGTGGACGCCGCGGGACTCGCTGCTGGTAGAGCTGCAGATGTTCCAGGATCTGACCACGTCGTTTCCGGTAAAGCTGGCGCGGGCGGCACTGACGGAGCGACTGCCGCCGGAGTTGGTAGCGGATCTTTATCCGGTGGGATCGTGGCGGGACCATCCGCCGACGGCACCAGTGCAGGATCTAACGATCGAGGGGCCGCCGATCGAACAGGTGCCGCTCGACGAGTCGCAGTCTTCTTTGCGTCTCGAGCAGGCAGGACCGGGGTTTGCGGCGGTCCTGCCGGAGCCAATGCTGGTGGCGGGGTCGAACAACTGGGTGGTTTCGGGAGCGCATACGGCCTCGGGTAAGCCGATGCTGTCGAACGATATGCACCTCAGCCAGATGGTGCCGGGGATCTGGTACGAGGCGGATCTGGCGGCGAAGGATTTTCATGCGGCAGGGGTATCGATGCCGGGACTGCCGCTGATCGTGGTTGGGCATAACGCCCACATCGCCTGGGGCTTCACGAACACAGGCGCCGATGTGCAGGATGTGTACGTGGAAGAGCTGCGGGGGACGGCCGCGGAGGCGCAGTTCCGCGCCGTGGATGGGACGTGGCAGCCGTTGGTACACCTGCCGGAGGTGATCCGGGTACGTGGGGGGCGGGACGTGACGCTGGATGTGACGGCGACTCGGCATGGAGGCGCAATCACGCCGATCCTGAATCCGGCGCTACCGACGAAGATCAATCGGTCGCTGGCGCTGCGCTGGACGGTATACGACCCGGACGTGCTGCGGGTGCCGACATATGAGGTCAATGCGGCGAAGGATTGGCCCAGCTTTTTAGCGGCGATGAGCCAAGGCGGATTTCCGTCGCAGAATGCGGTCTACGCAGACGATCAAGGCCACATCGGATATCACATGGTGGGGAGCATACCGGTGCGGGGGGCGGGACCGATGGCGGGGACTGCGGCTGCTTCCGGAGCGGCCGCGCTTCCAGCAGATGTGGCGCGGGCTCTACCTGGCGCGGCGCGCCCAAGCTCAACGATCGCCGCGCTGCCGGACCCGCTCAAAGGCACAGGGATACAGGCTCCGGAGCTGGCGACGAAAGTGCCCATGGATGGAATCCGCCCGGTGCCCGAGACGCCAATGGCGATGCGGGAGTGGACAGGCTATATACCGTTCGCGCAACTGCCGCAGGTGTTTGACCCGGCTGGGGGCGTCATTGCGACGGCCAACTCGCGCACGACTCCGGATGACTATAGCTACCCGATCACGCTGAACTGGGCGGAGCCGTACCGGAATGAGCGGATCTGGAAGACGCTGGGACACAGGAAAGGCTTGACGCCTGGAGACCTGCTAGCGCTTGAGGATGATGTGTATTCGGAGTTCGACCATGTCCTGGCGGAGCGGCTGGCCTATGCGCTGGACAACGAACTGGAAAAACCGATACGACCGCTCAACCAGGCGCAGGAAGAAACCCTACGGCAGGCGGCCGATCTATTGCGGACCTTCAACGGGCGGATGACGATCGAGTCGCCGGCAGCAGCGGTGGTGGCAAGTGTGCATGGAGTGCTTTGGCCGATGCTGCTGGCACCCCATGTGCAGGGGGTAAAATCGGCCAAAGAGCTACGGGCGCTCTACCTGTGGGGGGAGGAGGACTACGCGCTCGAGCAAGTCATGATGCACACGCCACCCCGTTGGCTGCCGAAGGGATATCACGACTGGAACGACTTCCTGACGGGCGCAATCGAGGCCGGACTCACGGAGGCGCATGCGCCGGCGGACCTGAGGACTTGGCGGTACGGCGCGATCCATGTACTGGACATCGAGCACCCCATCTTTGCACAATCGCCGCTCTTGCAGCGGATCTTCGGGTTGCCGACGGGAACAGGCGTACTGCCGCAATCAGGGGATGGCACGACGGTGAAGCAGGTCGGGCGGAGCTTTGGGCCTTCAGAGCGAATGACGGTGGACCTCGGCAATCTAGACCGGACGACGTTGAATCTGGTGCTGGGGCAGTCTGGCAATCCGGTCAGTCCCTGGTACATGGATCAGTTTGCGGCGTGGTATCGCGGGACTACCTTTGCGATGCCGTTTGGGAAGGTAAATGAGGGGCACCGGTTAGTGTTGACGCCGGGCTAGAAGCAGGCTCACACGAGCCCAGACAATGCGGAGAAGGTGCCTCAGATCACAGAGCCTCAGTAGTAAAAGGAGAACGAATGAGTCAGCTATTTCGGCCGGATGGACGGGCGGCGGATGCACTTCGACCGGTGCGGATCACGGCAGGATACGTCTCGACGGCGGAGGGTTCGGTGTTGATGGAAGCCGGCCATACGCGGGTGCTCTGCAATGCCACCGTCGAGACCGGGGTTCCAGGATGGATGCGGAACTCGGGACGGGGCTGGGTCACGGCGGAGTATGGAATGCTGCCACGGGCGACCTTGACTCGGTCTCCGCGAGAGGCCGAGAAGGGTAAGATCGGCGGACGGACGCATGAGATTCAACGGCTGATCGGCAGGTCGCTGCGGGCGGTGGTGGACATGCGCGCGCTGGGCGAGCGGACCATCATCCTGGACTGCGATGTGCTGCAGGCCGACGGAGGAACCCGCACGGCCGCCATCACGGGGGCCTCCGTGGCTTTGGCGATTGCGCTCGGCAAGCTGGTAGCCTCCGGTACGCTCAAGACAAATCCGCTGAAGCAGATGATTGCCGCAACCAGTGTGGGGCTCGTCGACGGGCATACTCTGCTCGATCTTTGCTACGAGGAAGATTCGCGAGCGACGGTAGATATGAATGTGGTCATGCTCGCGTCGGGCGGGTTGGTAGAGACGCAGGCGACAGCGGAAAAAGAGAGCTACAGCCGGGCGGAACTGACGGCCATGCTGGACCTCGCGGAGGGTGGCGTGCGGTCGCTGCTTGCGCTGCAGCAGGAAGCTCTATCGTTGGCGCATTAGGGTGTGTCGGCTGACTGCCGGTCCTCGGGCACATAGCGGTAGCTCGGGCTGCAAATGCGAAGGCTTTGCGCAACGGCAAGGGGCGCACGATTGCAGTGCAGGCCGCCGTGCAAAGTTTTGCAACATGCGATTGCGATGGACTCACGCTTCTAATTCCTCGAAAGATGAACGTGGCGGCAACGGCCGCTTACTTCACGGAATTTCCGAGGAACGCGGCTATCTTTTCATTCAGGAACTGCTTGTCGGCGGGGCTGGCTCCGGCTCCGGCGGGATGACCCCACAGCGAGGGGATGGGCATCAGCGTGCCGTGCGGGATGAAGGGTGCTTCGTACTGCGCGTCTTCGAGCGGGAAGTAGAGGTCGGTGGCCGAGGGCATGTAGAGGAACGGAACTTTGATCGACGCGAGGGCTTTCTCGACGTCGCCGTTGAAGTGGGTGGGCTGGCCGTCGGCGAGGGTGGTATTGCCGACGTTGTTCGACTCCCAGGTGCGCGCCTGCAGGATGTAGTTGTTGGCGTCGGCGCTGAAGCGCTTGCGGAAGCTGAACATGTACTGGTCGAAGGTGGTTCCGGGGGCGGAGGCGGTGCGCCAAAGCTCCTTGCGCCACCACTCCTGCGAGTAGAGCCAGCCGGCCCAGACCATGCCGAAGGCGGCGAGTCCCTTGGTGGGCTCGGTCTTGTAGTCGCCGTTGAGGAAGGCTTCGTCGGCGGTGAGGGCGGCGATCTGGCCTTCGAGACGGACGATGCCGTGGCCATAGGTTTTGGCGGTGCCGCTGGTGGCGACGGCCTTGTCCATGAAGGTGGGATAGCTGACGGCCCACTGGAAGGCCTGCTGCGCGCCCATCGAGAAGCCGATGACGGCGCGGAGATGCTCAATGTGCAACTCTTCGGTGAGCAGCTGGTGGACGGCGTTGACGTTGTCGCGGATGGTCATGACGGGGAAGCGCGGGCCGTCGAAGGGTGGCGGGGTGTTCGAGGGCGAAGAGCTGCGGCCGTTGCCGAAGAGCTCGGAGGTGACGAGGAAGAGCTTGGTGGTGTCGAGCGCGCCGGCGGGGTAGGTGGGCGACTTGAGCAGGAAGCCGTAGCCGGTGAGGTTGGCCATGTAGTGCGACGGGAGCAGGATGGCGTTCGAGCGGTCGGCGTTGAGCGTGCCGTAAGTGCCGTAGACGATGTGGGCCTCGGGCAGGATGACGCCGGACTCGGTGTGAAAGTTGTGGAGGACGAATTCGTGGCGCTCGGGGGTGGGTC
>CAXUNR010000097.1:0-5291 GCA_964252655.1 uncultured Acidobacteriaceae bacterium | reverse complement strand
GTTGGGGGGCTGTGGGAGGCTGCAGCTGAGTTTCGGTTTGGGGCTGGACTTGGGTTTGGGCTGAGCTGGTTTGCGCCAGGATGCGGGCCATCAGGTCTGCGGGGGGCTCAGGCGGGGCGGATTTGAGCAGGTCGAGCCAGGCGGCTCCGCGTTGGGCGTCGGCGAAGAGACGAGCGCACTCGGCGCAGGTGCGGATGTGGCGGTCGAACCAAAGCTGGTCGATCTCGCCGAGATTTCCGTCGAGGGCGTCGGTGAGCAGGGCTTGGCAGGCGACGCAGTGCGGGGTTGCGGGATTTTTGGTTACGGGAGCGTTGGCCACGTTACATCACCTGTCCTTCTCTACGTTGCAATAAGCGTGCCAGTTCTACGCGGCCGCGGCTGATACGGCTTTTGACGGTGCCTTCGGGGATGCTGAGGACGAAGGCGATCTCTTTGTAATCCATGTCTTCGAGGTCGCGGAGGATGACGGCCTCGCGAAGATCGGGGGAGAGCTGGGCGAGTGCGGCCTGGATGGTGGCTTTGAGTTCTAGGCCGGCGACGCGGTGTTCCTGGGTGGGGCGGGTGTCGGGCAGGCGCTCGGCGAGGGTGGGACCGTCGTCCTCGTGGGACTGGCTGATGTCGATGGACTCGGTAAGGCGGTCTTGACGGGCGCGGCGATAGTGGTCGACGAGGAGGTTGCGGGTGAGGGTGGTGATCCAGGTGGCGAAGGCGCCTTTGGCGGGATCGAAGGTGGCGAGGTTGCGAAAGATTTTGAGGAAGACGTCCTGGGTGACGTCTTCGGCGGCGGTGCGGTCTCCGGTGAAACGGAAGCAGAGGGCGTAGACGCGTTTGTGCTGGCAGGTGACGAGCTGGTGCCAAGCCAGCTGCTCGCCGGCAAGGCAGCGGGCGGCGAGCGCTGTGAGGATGTCCTGCTCAGCCTGCTGTTCGGGCGTTCTTTGCACGCGCGCCTCGACGGATCTCTGGGGTAGAGGCAGTGTATCGCTGAGCGGGGCGGTGGCAGGGGCTGACTCTGGCAGCAGGGTGGCGCGAGAGGTTCGGGCGGGAGTTTGTTCTAGGGTTTGGTGCGGGGTTTGTTCCGGCTGCGGGTCAGGCTTTCGTTCCGGAGGAAGATGCCTTGGTGTGGCAGCGGAAACGGGAATCGTCATGTGGCAAACGCCCATGGGTAAGGAGTACGCATGGGCGTTTCGGGAAGTTCCTTGAGGGATTGAAGTTTGTGAGGCTCACCTCAGACGATGGTGCTGTCTGAGATGGGGCACCACGGCCGGCGGGGAGCTAGGGGGTTGCTAAGATGACTCCGCAGGCGTAGCGTCCGCCGGCGTTTCCGGTGGGATCGGACTTCATGTCGTCGGCTTTCTCGTGAACCATGATCGAGGTGCCTCCGTTTGCCAGGATGTCATTGGACTGACCGGTGCCGATCGAGAGGTAATCGATTTTGAAGGTGCCTTTTCCTGTGCCGTCGGCCTGGATGGCGATGTTGTTGTGCTGGTGGGAGACAGGATCAAAGTGAGGACCGGCGGACTTGAAGTCGGGTCCTTCGCACACGGGTTTTTCGTGGATGTGGAAGCCGTGATCGCCGGGGGGCAGACCGGTAAGCGCGAGCTTGATCTCCAACTTGCCTTTTACTTCCTTGAAGGTGGCGGTTCCGGCGTCCTGGCCGGTGCTGGTTTTGAGCGGGACGACAAGCCCTTTGTTCTTCGCTGCGAGTGCGGGCATGCTGACGATGAGCAGTGCCAAGCCGACGAACCTGAACCGCATAGTTCCTCCATACTTCGATCTGCCTCTACTATAGCGTTCCCCGGAAAGGGTACTGTCAATTTTGCGGCGGGGGAGGCGCGGACGCCGGAGCAGGCTGGACCGCGGGTGGGGCGTTCAGGTTCGTGGGCGTATTTTTTCCGTGCTCGGGATCGTAGTCGTGTTGGGTCATCCAGGCTTTGAACTGAGCGACGGGCTCGGACTGCATATTCCCGTTATGGGACATATAGGCAAAATCTTTTACATCTGTTTTGAGATCGCAGGTAAAGAAAGCTCCGGTTTTGCCGAAGATAGGGAGTAGGACCGTGAGAGTTTGGTTCGGCTTCTTCCATTTGGCCGGGTAGGTCTCGAAGCCGAACGAGCTCTTCAGTTTTTCAGAGCACTCAAAGGAGAAGTCGACCCCGTGCGGTTCGCCATTTTCAAACAGATTTGCGCGGCCTTCGCCCTTTGCTTCTTCCTCTACGCGGTGATGGTAGAAGGTGGTTTGGCTGCGGTTGAAGATGTGGATCCGAAGCGGGTATTCGGCGGGATTTTTGCTTCCTCCGGCAAGTGCGGGAGGAACGAGCAGCAGGGAGAGTGCGATGGTCGGAAGCAAGCGCATGAGGGTCACTCCTGGGATTGCGGAGATTTTAGTGCAGCGCAGAGAGGCGGACAAGAGGTTTTGTCCTGGGGGACGCACCAAATTTGGGGCCGTGGGCTGTATGCTGACTGCATGAATTTTGCTCGCATCGTGTTTACGCTTGCCTTGGCAGCGACGCCTTTTGCTTGTGCGCAGGGCCGTCCTGACCGTGCTCCTTCGGCTACTCCGGACTCTGTCGCGGAGGCGACAATCGCCAAGCCGATGGATTTAAATCTGCCTGCGGACGCGCATGTGGCGCAGGAGATCCAGTTTGCAGGCAAGACGCTGAAGTACACGGCGACTGTTGGCACGCTGCCGGTGAAGAATATGGAAAGCAAGCCGGTAGGGCAGGTTGTCTTTACGTCCTACATCGTCGACGGGCCCAATCGTCCGGTGACGTTCGCGTTCAATGGAGGCCCGGGTGCAGCGTCGGTGTATCTCAATTTAGGCGCGATCGGGCCGAAGCGGGTAGATTTTGGAGCGGAAGGGCAGAGTCCGTCCGATCCAGCCACGTTGAAAGACAATCCGGGGACGTGGCTGGACTTTACCGACTTAGTGTTCATCGACCCGATTGGGACCGGCTTTTCAAAGTCGCTGGTCAATGAGGCTGACTCAAAGAAGCTGTTTTATGGGCCGGACCAGGATATCGCGTACCTGTCGAAGATTGTGTACGACTGGCTGGTGAAGAATGGCCGGCTGGAGTCGCGGAAGTACCTGGTCGGGGAGAGCTATGGCGGCTATCGCGGGCCGCGGCTGACGAGCTATCTGCAGTCGCAGATTGGCGTGGCGATGAATGGTCTAGTGCTGGTGTCGCCTGCGCTGAATTCGGCAGCAGGAGACCCGGACCTGTCGCCGGTTCCGTGGATGTTGACGCTGCCTTCGATTGCGGCGGCCAACTACGAGCGCAAGGGGACGCTGACGCAGGAGAACATGCAAAAGGTGATCGACTACACGCGCGGGGAGTATGCGGAGGATCTGTTGAGGGGGAACTCCGACCCGCAAGCGACGCCGCGGATTGTGAAGAAGGTAACGGAGATGACGGGGCTCGACCCGACGTTTGTGCGCGAGTCCGGCGGAAGGTTGGAGACGCAGGCGTTCTTGCGTGAGGAGTTTCGCGAGACGGGTAAGTTGGGCAGTCGCTACGACCCGAACGTGACCGCCTACGATCCGTTTCCGTATAACCCGACCCAGGAGACCAACGATCCAATTCTGCTAAGTATTATTGCGCCGACGACCACGGCGATGGTGGACTGGGTAACGCGGGTGGTTGGCTGGAAAACGGACGCGCGTTATAACGCTTTGTCGAATGAGGTGAACCGGGCATGGGACCGGACGAGCCGCGAGGGTGCGTTTACCGGGTCGGCCTCGGCGACCGATCTGCGGATTGCGGTGACGACCGACCCGAAGTTGCGGGTGGTGATTGCGCACGGGTGGGCGGATTTATCGTGTCCGTTCATGGGGTCGGTGCTAACGGTAAGCCAGATTCCGACCATGGATGATCCGACGCGGGTAACGGTCCATGAGTATCCGGGCGGACACATGTATTATGCGCGCGTGGCGAGTTCGCTGGCGCTGAGGAAGGACGTGCTGGAGATGGTGAGTAAGCACTGAGGGCAGCGCTTTCTCAGTGCGGCAGCGGCTGCCAGAGTTCGATGCGGTTGCCTTCGGGATCGTCGATCCAAGCAAAGTGTCCGTATGGATACGATGCGCGTTCTGGGCTGACGTGGATGCCGGCTGTCTTGAGCTGCATGAGCAACGCGTCGAGGTCGTCAACACGGTAGTTGACCATTGCGGTTTGCGGGCCGGTCCCGAAGTGGTCGGTGGCGTCCGGGAAGAGCATCCAGGTGGTCTGGCCTGTGCCTTTGGGGACTTCGTCCGACCATGACAGGACGGCGCCGCCGTAGCTTTCAAGCTTGATCCCGAGATGGGTGGCGTACCACGCGCGCACGGCTTTCGGATCTTTCGCTTTGAGAAAGATGCCGCCGATACCGGTCACTCGGGCCATGTGGAGCCTCCTTTTAGGTTCAGGTTAGAGATCGTCGCGGCGGCGCAGGCGGCGGCGGGAGTGGTAGTTGCCTGAGCCTCCCCACACAGACAGCGCGACGAGCAGATGAATGATGAACCAGAGACCGAAGCCCTGGTCGAGGTAGATGAGGTAGAGCACGAGGGCGCGCGGAAGGAAGAGCCAGACGAGCAGAGGCACGATGCCGATGACGAGCTCAAAGTGGCCGAGCGAGTGCTGGAGATACATGAAGACAAGCGAGAGGCGGGGCAGAAAGAGAGCCAGGATGAGGAACCAGATAGGCAGCCAGTGCACAACGGAAAGGGCGTGGATGGTCATGGGGCCTCGGGTCGGGGGTGAGTCGCGAGTGTGGCGATGAGTTGCGTAACGCTTCCGGAGTCGATGGTAGCCTCGGCAAGCCGGGCTGCGGAAGAAAAATTTTTGGCAAGGCCGGTGGTGACGAGGACGGCTGCGGCGTTGATCACGACCACGTCCCGCGGCGGGCCGGGGATGCCGGAGAAGAGGTTGCGGAGAATCGCGGCGTTGGCTTGCGCGTCGCCGCCGTTGAGAGCGGAGAGGGGCGCCGGGTGCAGGCCGAAGTCGGCGGGGTGGACGGTGCGGAGGGTGATCTGGCCGGCGAGGATCTCGGCGATGTGGGTAGGGCCGGCCAGGCTGATCTCGTCGATGCCGAGATCTCCGGTGGGATTTGTGCCGTGGACGACGAGCGAGTGGCGGGTACCGAGGAGGACGAGGGCTTCGGCGACGATAGGGACGAGGTGGGCGGAGTAGACGCCGATGACTTGCGCGGGGGCTCCGGCGGGATTGGCGAGCGGCCCGAGGAGGTTGAAGACGGTGCGGATGCCGAGCGCTCGGCGGATGGGCATGACCGCACGCATGAGGGGGTGGTGCGCGGGGGCG
>CAXUNR010000096.1:0-5723 GCA_964252655.1 uncultured Acidobacteriaceae bacterium | reverse complement strand
GCGTTGCGGTGGGCCGGTAGGCAGTGCATGAAGACGGCGTGCGGCTCGGCGTGGGACATCAGGGCTTCGTTGACCTGGTAGGGCTTGAAGATGGGGGCGCGGCGGGTGGCCTCGTGCTCAAAGCCCATGGAGGTGCAGACGTCGGTGTAGACGGCGTCGGCCCCGGTGACGGCCTTGATGGGGTCGGTGTGGAAGGCGATGCTGCCGCCGGTGTGCTCGGCGATCTCGATGGCCTTGTGGGTGATCTCGAGCTTGGGCGCGAAGGCTTTGGGGGTCGCGACCGAGCAGTGCGCGCCTAGCTGGGCGGCGGTGAGCATGAGCGAGTGGCAAACGTTGTTGCCGTCGCCGACGTAGGTGAAGTGCAGGCCCTGGGCAGACCCGAAGCGCTCCTCAAGGGTGAGGAAATCGGCGAGGGCCTGGCAGGGGTGCTCGAGGTCGGACAGGGCGTTGATGACGGGGACGCGCGAGCAGGCGGCCATGTCGGTGATGGTGTCGTGCGCGTAGGTGCGGAGGATCATGACGGACATCCAGCGCTCGACGTTGTGGGCCATGTCGGCTAGGGATTCGCGCTCGCCGAGCGGGGACTGAGTCTGGTCGACGAAGATGGCGTTGCCGCCAAGGGTGTTGATGGCGGCCTCAAAGGTGACGCGGGTGCGGAGCGAGGCCTTCTCGAAGAAGAGCACCATCTGGCGGGCGTCGAGCGCGTGGCGGAAAGCCTCGGGGCTGGCCTTGACGGTGTGGCCGAGCTCCATGATTGCGGCCATCTCCTGGACGGTGAGGTCGGCGATGGAGCAGAGGTCGCGGCCCTGGAGCTCGCGGGTGGCAGCTTCAAAGGCGGAGTCGGACAGGGGGCCGAGCGTGGCGGCTTGCGAGGTGAGGACGGGATGGCTACTCATGGAATTCGGCTCCGGGGGCTGGCTGGCTGGCGATGTGGCCGGCAGGAACGGCGTTCAGGGTGAGGAGGTCGTCGAGCGCGGCGACGGCGGTGTCTACGTGGGTGCGCTCGAGGATGTAGGGCGGCAGGAACCGCAGGACGGTCTCGCTGGTGCGGTTGAGAATGATCTGGCGGTCGAGCATCTCGGTGAGGATGGTTTTGGCGAGGGCTGCGGAGTCGAGCTCGACGCCGATCATCAGGCCCAGGCCGCGCACTTCGCGGATAGAGGGGTGCTTACCGGCGAGCTGGTTGAGCTGGGCCCGGAAGTACGTGCCGACTTCTGTGACGTGGTCGAGCAGATGGGTGCGCTTGATCTCGTCGATGACGGCGCAGGCGACGGCGCAGACGAGCGGACCGCCTCCGAAGGTCGTTCCGTGCATGCCGGGGGTAATGGCGTCGGCGGCGCGCTTGGTCGAGAGCATGGCTCCGATGGGCAAGCCTCCGGCGAGCGGCTTGGCGATGGTGATGACGTCGGGCAGGGCGTCGAAGTGCTGGAAGCCGAACCACTTGCCGGTGCGTCCAAAGCCGCACTGGATCTCGTCGGCGATGAGGAGGGCGCCGGTGGAGTCGCAAAGCTGGCGGGCCGCGGCGAAGAACTCGGGAGAGACGGGGTGGATGCCGCCCTCGCCCTGGATGGGTTCGATGAGGATGGCGCAGACGTCGGTTCCGGAGCCGGCGGTGAACTTGGCGCGGAGGTCGTCGACGTCGTTGAAGCGGACGAAGTCCACGTCTGGCATGACGGGCGCGAAGGGAGCGCGGTAGGCGAGCTTCTGGGTGGTGGCGACCGAGCCCATGGTGCGGCCGTGGAAGCTGTGCTCGAGGGCGAGGAAACGGGTGCCTAGGGGGGTGTGGGTTTCTGTGAAGCCCACTTCAGACGATGGAACTGTCTGAGATGGGGCACCCGGAGTTCTATGGGTGCCCAGGGCGTGGGCGCGGGCCAGCTTGAGTGCGGCTTCCCAGGCTTCGGTGCCGCTGTTGCAGAGGAAGACGCGATCGAGGCCGCTGATCTCGGTCAGGCGCAGGGCGAGTTCGGCCGTGCGCTCGTGGAAGAAAAGGTTCGAGGTGTGGAGGAGCTGCTTGGATTGCACGGCGATGGCTTGCTCGATGGCCGGGTGGCCGTAGCCAAGGGCCGAGACGCCGATGCCGCTGAGCAGGTCGAGGAAGTCGCGGCCTTGCTCGTCGGTGAGGTAGACGCCGTGACCGGAGACAAACAGGATGGGGTTGCGCTCGTAGGTGTTCAGGAGCAGCTGCTTTTCGGCGGCCTGAATGGATTCCAGTTTCGTCATGCGACCATTACCTCCGTACCAAAGTTGACGCGGGTTGTGCAGAGATCGGGGAGCGAAGCGGCGGCCTCCGCGGGAAGGATGCGTACGCGCTTGACGCCGTGGGTCAGGGCATCGCGGCAGGCGTTCAGTTTGGGGAGCATGCCTCCGGTGATGACGGCGGTTCGTTCGAGTTCGGCGACCTTCGGCAGCGAGAGCCAGCGCATGACTACGCCGTCGGCTCCTTTGACGCCGGGGACGTCGGTGAGGAAGACGAGGGCGTCGGCGTGGGTGCAGATGGCGCAGGCGGAGGCCATCTCGTCGGCGTTGATGTTGTAATACTCGCCGTCAAAGCCGAGGGCGATGGAGGAGATGACGGGGACGGCGCCCATCTTCCAGATGGCTTCGAGCCAGCGCGGGTCGGTCGCGGCGATCTCGCCGACAAAGCCGAGGTCGGGGTTGGTCTTCTTTTTGCGTGCGCGGAAGACGTGGCCGTCGCCGCCCGAGAGGCCCATGGCGGACTGGCCGACCTGGCCGAGCGAGGCGACGAGCCCCTTGTTGACGCGGCCGGCGAGGACCATGAGCGCGGCGTCGCGGGTCTCGGCATCGGTGACGCGCAGGCCGGAGATGAACTCGCTTTTTTTGCCCATCTGGGCGAGGGTGCGGGTGAGCTGCACGCCGCCGCCGTGAACGACCGCAACCTGGTTGCCGTCCGAGACGAGGTCGAAGATGGCTTTGGCGCAGAGCTGGAGGAGCTTGGGCTCTTCAAGGGCTGCTCCGCCGAGTTTGACGACGAACTTCACTTAGAGGCCCTCCTCTTCGTTGAAACCGTACATGAGATTCATATTTTGGACCGCCTGGCCGGAGGCTCCTTTGAGCAGGTTGTCGAGGCAGCTGACGAGGATCAGACGTTTGCGATCGGGGGCGAGTTGGAAGCCGATGTCGCAGAAGTTGGTGTGCGCGACGTGCTGGATCTGCGGCAGGTCTCCGGCGGCGCGGACGCGCACCATGGGGCTGGTGCGGTAGAAGTCGCGGAGAGCCTGCTCGATTCCCTCGGGCTGCTGTGGCGCGGTGAAGCGCAGATAGATGGTGGACAGGATGCCGCGTGGGATGGGCAGCAGATGCGGGGTGAACTGGATCTGGGCGGAGGTGAGGGCAAGTTGCTCGAGCAGCTCGCCGGTGTGGCGATGGCCGAAGACGGAGTAGGCGGACAGGTTGTCTGCCGCGTACATGAAGTGGGTCTTGTCGGTGGCTTTCTTTCCGGCTCCGCTGATGCCGCTTTTCGAGTCGCAGATAATGCCGTGATCGAGATCGACGACGCCGGCGCGCAGAAGTGGGGCGAGCGCGAGGATGATGGACGTGGAGTAACAACCTGGATTGGCGACCAGGCGGGCTGTGGCGATCCGGTCACGATGGAGTTCGGGCGCGCCGAAGACGGCATCGGCCTGAAGCTCGGCGGCGAGGGCGGGGTCGGCGTCGATGAGCTTGTAGACGGCGCTGTTGGCTGCGTCGTGGAGGCGCCAGGCACCGCTGAGGTCGATGACGCGGACGCCGCGGGCGAGCCAGGCGGGAGCCCACTCGCGGGAGGTCTCGTGCGGCAAGGCGAGAAAGACGACGTCGATGCCGGCATTCTGGACAAGTTGCCAGCTGAAGCTGTGGACGGCTGGGAGGGTCTGGCCGCGCCCCAAAGCAAGCTGGGGGTGGAGTTCCTCGAGCGGGATGATGCCGGCCTGGTCGGCGACACGGCCGAGGAAGAGCGGCGGGGTGTCCTTGAGGCGAGGGTGGGCCAGCAGCAGGCGGGCGAGCTCGCCTCCGGCATAGCCGCCGACTCCGGCGACCGCTGTGCGTACGGTGCGCAGCTCAGCCAAGATAACCCTCGATCCTGGCTTTCAGTACACGGGCCTGCTTCTCGTCCGGGCAGATAATGAGCACGGTGTCGTCTCCGGCGATGGTGCCGACGACCTCCGGCCAGTCTTCGTAGTCGATGCCGGCGGCGACGGGCTGAGCGCTGCCTGTAGCCGTGATCAGGACGAGCTGGTTCATCGCCTGGCGGACTTCAAGGCCGAAGCTTGCGAGCACCTCGCGAATGCCGGGCAGGCCGCTCTCTTCGTCCTCTGCGACAGCGACCGAATAACCCTGTGGACCTTTATAAAGATGGAGCTCGTGCACGTCGCGCGAAAGTGTCGCCTGAGTGACGTGGACGCCGCGCTGAGCGAGCTTGCGGCGCAGATCGTCCTGGTTCGCGATCGGCGTGCGGTCGAGGATTTCGCGGATTGTGGCGTGGCGTTGCTGTTTCATGCGAACGATCGATATTCAATTTATGCCTGATGCATAAAAATACACTTATTACTGTATAAATATGCATAACGAGATTGTCAAGCACTCTCTCCGCTTTTCGCCTGACAAACAGGATCGTCGGCCGAGTCAAGAGGCTTGCAAATTTAGCGATGCTTTGCACGCACTCGAAATTGAGCGAAGTTATAGTGAATCATGGCTACCCTTCCAACCTCTACCCGTTCTGAGGCATCACCAGCTTCGCAGCCTGAGACCGCTCGCCCGTCACTGCTCGACGCGCGCTTCGATATTGATTCGTGTGGCGTTGGATTTGTAGCGACCGTTGCCGGCGGCGCGACGCACCGGATTGTCGAACTGGCGCTGACGGCGCTGGCGCGGCTGGCGCATCGCGGCGCGACGGCAGCCGATGGCAAGAGCTCGGACGGGGTAGGCGTGATGACCGCGGTTCCGCGGGAGCTGCTGCTGGCCTCCGCGGGAGTGACGCTTGCGCCGGAGCGGCGGCTCGGTGTGGGGATGCTCTTCCTGCCACAGGGGGAGACGGCGGCAGAGGCGATGCTTGAAGCATGCCTGCGCGCGCAGCGAATGCAGGTGCTGGGTTGGCGCGACGTGCCGACGAGGCCTGAGGCTCTGGGCGAAATTGCGCTAAGCGCGATGCCGCACATCCGGCAAGTGCTGGTGGCGGATACCCAAGCCGACCCCAACGACAAGCACAAGCAGTTGGAGCGGAGGCTCTACCTGGCCCGCAAGGACTTTGAGCGCAGGCATGAGGCGGGCGAGGTGCAGGGCTATCTTTGCTCGCTCTCGACGCGCACGCTGGTCTATAAGGCCATGTGTTCGGGGGCGCTGCTGAGCACGTTCTATCCGGACCTGGCGGAGGAGAGCTACGCGTCGAACTTTGCGATCTTTCATCAGCGCTACGCGACCAACACGGCTCCTTCCTGGAATCGGGCGCAGCCGGCGCGGACGCTGGCGCATAACGGCGAGATCAATACGGTGTGGGGCAACCGGGCGCGGATGGCGGCCCGCGATGCGACGCTGCCGGCCGAGTGCAAGCCGGTGATGACGGCGGGCGGCACGGATTCGACGTCGCTTGATGAGGCAGTGGAGCTAATCTCGAAGAATGGGCGGTCGCTGTCCGAGGCGGTACGCATGTTGCTGCCGCCGGCGGTAAGCGCGAACCGGGAGTCGACGTTTCTGCGCTATCACGCGGATTGCGTGGAGCCTTGGGACGG
>CAXUNR010000095.1:0-5796 GCA_964252655.1 uncultured Acidobacteriaceae bacterium | reverse complement strand
GACCCAGGTCGGCGGACGTGTTTCGCATCGCGCTTTGTGTAGATCTCTGTTTACCCCTTAAAATTAAAAAAAAAAAATAGCGTCTACGAGGTGGGGTCCGGGGGGTTGGGGTTGTGTTGCTCCTGGCGGGTGCGCTGGCCATCGCAGGACGGGCGCAGGCGCAGGGTCCGCATGTGCTGAGCGCGGCGGAGCAGGCGCGGGTCGAGGAGCTGATCAGGAAGATGACGCTGGAGCAGAAGCTGGCGTACATCGGCGGCACGGGGTTTGGGATCCGGGCGGTACCGGAGTTGGGCATTCCAGAGTTTCAGATGTCGGATGGGCCGTATGGACCGCGGTCGAACGCGGGTTTCCCGTCGACGACCTATGCGGCGGGAGGGGGGCGGGCGGCGAGTTGGGAGCGCGAGCTGGCGGGGCGGGTGGGCGCAGGCATCGGCCGCGATGCGCGGGCGCGCGGCGTCCACTACATGCTGGGGCCGGGAGTGAACATCTATCGCTCGCCGCGCAACGGCCGCAACTTCGAGTATTTTGGCGAGGATCCGTTCCTGGCCGGGCAGATTGCGGCTGGATACATCACGGGCATGCAGGCACAGGGTGTGAGCGCGACGGTGAAGCACTATCTGGGCAATAACTCGGAGTATCTGCGGCACGACTCGAACACGGTGATGGACGAGCGAACGGCGCGGGAGATCTACCTGCCGGCGTTTGAGGCGGCGGTGAAGCAGGGTCATGTGGGCGCGGTGATGGACTCGTACAACTTGATCGACGGCCTGCATGCGACCCAGAATCCACACTTTAACATTGAGGTTCTGCGTAGGGACTGGGGCTTCCAAGGCGTGCTGATGTCGGACTGGGACGCGACCTACGATGCGGTGGGCGCGGCCAATGGCGGGCTAGATATAGAGGAGCCGTCGGGCAAGTTCATGAACGCGAAGAACCTGCTGCCGGCGATCCAGGCGGGCACGGTGAAGGCGGCGACGATTGATGAGAAGGTGCGTCATCTGTTGTCGCTGGCGATGAGCTATGGCTGGCTGGACCGGGATCAGCGGAATGCCTCGATCACGTATCTGGATCAGCGGAACACGGCGGCGGCGCTCGACTCGGCGCGCGAGGATGCGGTGTTGCTGAAGAACTCCGGCGACCTGCTGCCGCTGGACCGGAACAGGATGAAAACGATCTTGCTGGTGGGGCCGGATGCGTACCCTGGGGTGCCGGTAGGTGGCGGGAGCGCGGGCGTGGTGCCGTTTCATCTGGTGAGTGCCTATGAGGGGCTGGCGGCGAAGGTGGGGTCGGGAGCGACGGTGTTGTATGACTCGGGTGTTCCCTCGCTTGCGCACCTGGCGGGCGCGACGAAGTTGAGAACGGCGATCACGGGCGGCGAGGAGGGCGTGACGCTCGAAACCTTTGCGAATAAGGAGCTGCAGGGGACGCCGGCGATGTCGTCCGTGGTGCCGCAGGTTAGCCTGTCAGGAATGAGCATCAAGTTGCTGATCGGCGATCTGGAGAGTGCGATGGCAACGATCTTTTCGACGCCGGATAAGCAGGTGTCGCATCGCTTTACGGGGTACTACGATGCCGCGGCGGCAGGTCGTTATCTGGTGGTGCTGGAGGCGTCCGGCGAGGGCTCAGGAAACCGGGTGTTTGTGGATGGAAAGCAGGTAATCGACGACTGGCGGCTGGTGCGGGCGTTTCAGCCGCATGTTGCCCTGGACCTGACAGCGGGACCGCACAAGGTTGTCGTCGAGGAGTGGCAGTCCAGCGTGGTTGGCGGGCTGCTCAAGTTTGCGATCGTCGCGGAGAATAAGGTGGTGAATCCGGTGGCGGTGCAGATGGCAAAGCGAGCGGATGCAGTGGTGATTGCGGCGGGGTTCCAGCAGGAGGGCGAAAGCGAAGCTGGGGATCGGACGTTCGATCTTCCGTTTGGGCAGGCGGAGCTGATCCGGGAGGTGGCGGCGGCCAATCCGAAGACGGTGGTGGTGGTGACTTCGGGGGGAAATGTGGAGTCGGCGGGTTGGCTGGACCGGGTGCCGGCGCTGCTTGAGACGTGGTACGCAGGGCAGGCAGGTGGCACTGCCTTGGCGGAGATTTTGTTTGGGGACGTGAATCCCTCGGGGCATCTACCGGCTACGTTTGAGAGGCGGGCAGAGGACAATCCGACATTTGCGAACTACTATCCGGAGGGTAGTTCGAAGCAGGTGGAGTACAAGGAAGGGATCTTCGTTGGGTACCGCGGATATGAGAAGAACGGCGTGCAGCCGCTGTTTCCGTTTGGGTACGGGCTTTCGTACACGACGTTCCAGTTTGCGAATCTGAAGGTTGCGGCTACGGGAGCGGGCGACGCGGTAAAGGCGACGGCTACGTTCGATGTGACGAACACGGGCAAGCGGAAGGGCGCAGAAGTGGCGCAGTTGTATGTGGGCGAGGATGCGCCAAAGGTGCCGCGGCCAAAGCATGAGCTGAAGGGATTCGCGCGGGTGGAGCTGGCGCCGGGGGAGACGCGGCATGTGACGATTCCGCTCGATATACGGTCGTTTGCGTACTGGGATGTGGGTGCGGGCAAATGGGTGATTGGGTCGGAGAAGTTTACTGTGAGTGTGGGGGATTCGGTGGCTAGTTTGCCGTTGACGGCGGGGGTGAGTTTGGGGCGGTGAGTGAAACGGTCCGTAGTTTCGCATCAGCTTAGGAAGTGCGGGATTGTGCTCGAACCCATTCTCCAAAATAGGTCGGCGTAGAGGGCTCGCTGTGGAAGCCAGCATCCCGGAAGCGTTGGACGATTGAATTGGTATCGCCCCCGCAACAAACTTCGACAATGGAACTTTTCCGTTCCAACTCGCGAAAGAGCATAGAACAAGCGCGCACATCCACTTCTGGGAGACTATAGCCGCAAATAACTATGCGGGAGCTCTGCTTCAGGGCTTCCGCTGCGGCATCCCAGAGAGAGTCCCAAAAATCCTCCCACTCTCTGCCGAGACTGGTATCAAAGTAGAATTGTTTGCAGCGCGTTGGCAGAATGAGAGGCGGAACTGCTGCCGCGCCACGTTTTGGGAACAGACGGTCGCTCTCGCCGGAATAGCCAAGAAAACTCACATCAGAGTCGCAGAAGGCAGGGCGAGTTCCCAGCGTTCTTCCGGGCGTGAACGTACTGCCTCCCCTGCTGCCACCAAACAGAATGGCGAACCAATTGATACTTCCATGTAGCTTCAGAAGCTTAACCTGTGATCCTGTTTGGAAGTGCTCAACGGCAAAGCCGTAGCCATCACCTAAGTGCCAAAGTCCACTTGACCTTAGCTCACGGTCAAGCGACACGTCATAATTGAAGCTTAAGATCGTGTCACCTTCTTTAACTACGTTCTCTGCAAAGAGCTTGTATGAAGACGCAGGCTTCTCTCTGATCTCGTCGAACCAACCTCGAATAGCCGCAATTAGGGCTGGCTTGTCGTGGCTAGCGATGCTGCGAGCAATAGCTCTGTCCTCAAGAGCAGCACTCTTCGCTGAAGCTACAAGCTCGTCCATGTTGGTGAGGAGTTCTTCTATGTCCTCGACCTGTCGAAAGGTTGACCTAAGTGACTCAGCTGCCAACGGGAAATCGTAAAAACTCGAGTTTGTTTGTTGCTCCATCCACGCGAAAAGCTCTTCACCCATGGACTTTGCTAGCGGGTAACCGACATCTCGTGATGCTCCTGCGCCCAAAACGTAAGTAGTCATCAGTTCCCCTCGTTCCGTAATGTCGTGTTTGTAAGGGTAGATCGCTCCAAGGTGGGTGAAGCGAAGAAGGCTTCTACGTCTTCGATGGACTGGGTGACGCGGTAGGGTGGGAGGGAGTCGAGGAAGATGCGGCCGTAGCGCTGGCGCTGGATGCGGGGGTCGAGCAGGACGAGGACGCCGCGGTCCGACAAGGAGCGGATGAGGCGGCCGAAGCCCTGCTTCAGGGCGATGACGGCGGCGGGGACCTGGAGGTCGAAGAAGGGTTTCCCTCCGGTAGCTTCGATGGCCTGCATGCGGGCTTTGACGACGGGGTCGGTGGGAACGGCGAAGGGGAGGCGGTCGATGATGACGCAGGAGAGCTGTTCGCCCTGGACGTCGACGCCCTGCCAGAAGGACGAGGTGCCGAAGAGGACCGCGTTGGGGGTGTCGCGGAACTGCTGCAGAAGCACATGACGGGGAGCGGTGCCGTGGAGCAGGAGTGGGTAAGGGAGCTCCTGCAGCATGCGGTCGTGGAGGGCGCGCATGGCGGCATAGCTGGTGAAGAGGCAGAAGGCGCGCCCTTGGGTGATCTCGAGGATGCGACGCATGCGTTCGGCGGCGTGCATGAGGAAGTCGGGCTCGCGGGGGTCGGGCATGCCGGGGGGCAGGTAGAGCAGGGCTTGTTTGGCGTAGTTGAAGTGGCTGGGGACGATGAGTTCGCGGGTGCTGGTGAGGCCGAGGCGGCGGGTGATGTGGGTGAAGCCGGACTGGCCGGGGGCGCTGGCGGCCACGGTGAGGGTGGCGGAGGTGAGGATGACAGTGGGGTAGGCATCGAAGAGGGTGGAGGTGAGGAGGGCGGAGACGTCGATGGGGGTGGCCTGGAGCTGAATGTGGAAGTGGGGCTGCGACAGGCCGCGGGCCAGGTTGCGCACGCTTTGGATGGCGCGACGCTCGATCCAGAAGACGGTGTTGGGGTCGTCCGATTCGAGGAGGAACTTGAGGTGGGCGCGGACGTCCTGGGTGCGCTTGAGCAGGCCCTTGGTTTCGTCGACGTTCTTGATGTGGTCAAGCTCGCCTTCGAGGCGCAGAAGAGCGTTGAGCGCGCCGAGGTAGAGGTCGCCGTCGGACTCGAGAAACGTCTCGCGGGCGGTGTGGTCAAAGGGCATTCTTCCAAGTTGGGGACCTTCGGTCGGCAGCGCGGCGAAGAACATGCGGGCGCGGTCCTTGAGGATGGCGCAGGCGGACTCGATGGCGCTTGAGGAGGCTTGCTTGGCGCGGAGCAGGATTTCTACGTCGCGGGTGAGCTCGTCGAAGCGCGCGTGCGAGAGCCCGATGCCGAAGTAGTTGGAGGCGATGTCTTCGAGCTCGTGGGCCTCGTCGAAGACGACGGCGGCGGCCTCGGGAAGGATGCCGGCGTCGGGCGCATTGCCGGCTTGCTGCTTGATGTTGAGGTCGGCGAAGAAGAGGTGGTGGTTGACGATGATGAGGTCGGAGTCGAGGGCGCGCCGGCGCATCTGGGTGACGAAGCAGTTCTCCCAGTCGGGGCAGGTCGTGCCGAGACAGGCCTCGGTGCGGGCGTCTAGTTTGGCCCAGAGGGGCGAGCTCTCTGGGAGATTGTGCAGTTCGGCGCGGTCGCCGTTGGGGGTGGTGCGCTCCCAGGTGGCGATGTGGTGGAACTGCTCGATCTCTTCGAGGCCGGAGAGGAGCGGCGAGTCGCGAAGGGCGTAGAGCTTGTGGCGGCAGAGATAGTTGGCGCGGCCTTTCATGTAGCAGACGCGGAGGGGGCCGTAGTCTTCGCCGCCGTCCTTGGGATTGAGGAGCGATTCGAGGAAAGGGATGTCCTTGAAGTAGAGCTGTTCCTGCAGGTTCTTGGTGCCGGTGGAGACGATGACGCGCTGGCCTTGCTGGCGGGCGAAGCGGAGCGCGGGCACGAGGTAGGCGAGGGTTTTGCCGGTGCCGGTGCCGGCCTCGACGACGAGGTGGCGCTTGTCGTTGAGGCCGGATTCGACGGCCTGGGCCATCTGGTACTGTCCGGGGCGATGCTCGAAGGCGAGGGTGGAGCGGGAGAGGAGGCCGGCGGGGGCGAAGAATTCGTGGAGCGAGGGGAGTTTGGGG
>CAXUNR010000094.1:0-5818 GCA_964252655.1 uncultured Acidobacteriaceae bacterium | reverse complement strand
GTTCCCGCGGCTTAGCGTACGATACGGTCCGTTTTCTGAAGCGACCCCTGGTAGATCTCGCGTCGCACGATGCCGGATGCATCGCGTGTGTATACAGTACGCTGCATAAACGTGGTTGGCTTCCCGGCAGCAGAGTGCAGCGTTGTCGTTTTCCATACAACTGCGGAGAAGGCCTGAACGGGCTGCGGCAGGTTGCTCATAGCAGCACGGGCATCGATTGTTGCCATGCCGATGAGACACAATAGAGTAACTCGCTTCATGGTTATCCGCTCCTTCAGAGGTGGGCTGCCCAATTGGAAAAGATCTAAGAATGTGCTCTACTGGAGCGTCACTACAGCTTCGATGATGCCAGCCCCGGAGTCGAGACGGCCGATGGCTTTACCGATAACGGCTCCCAGCATTTGGCCACGGTCAGTGCCTTTCATGGCATAGCCGGGTCTCGAGGAGGTGACGAGCAGATCACCTGGCTTGATTGAGCCGTTTTCGACGGTGACCTTTGTGGGTACGATCCCGGTCATCGCCATGGGCACCTCTTCCTTCATATGTGCCCTGGTTGTGAGTTGGCGCCTGCCGATAAGTCCTGGCTTGGTGGAGTAAACGCCGGTAACAGCTGTAGAATAAGGCACGGATGATCTGAGGAAGATGCCCTCGGAAGAGGGATCGATGACCAGCACGTCGCCTGGCTCGTACTTTTCGCGGCTCCCCAAAACAGCAACTGACTCTGCATAATCGCCACCAGTGAGCACGCCATTCCACGCTGTACTTTGCACCGTGCCATCTGGATAAGTCATGCTGCCACCACTGTTCGCGGTCAGTGTTACGTTTCCATTCACTTCGAGGGTCGACCCCGGTGTCGTCGTTCCAATGCCGACTTTACCGCCGAAACCTTGGAAAACTAAGGGGTTGACTGCCTGAGCTGTTCCGATGAGTCCATAAGCACTTGTTGCCGTCGCGTTATAAATCCACGCAAAGAACGCATCCGATCCGGCGGCCTGTCCGACACGCAATGCTGAGCTGCCCGTACCGTCAGCAACGCGAAGCTCATATGGATTGGCACCACCCAATGACGTGCCGTCACTTACATCAAGCGTTGAAGTAGGAGCACTTGTCCCAATGCCAATTTTGGCCCCCGATTGGGTAATGATTGAATTGCCCACCGCAGAGCTACCTGTAAACAAGGGGATTTGGTTGTTGTTGCCACCACTCGTTGTGACTGCTGTTTGGGCAAGCATCCCCACTGCAGTCATAGGGCATAAAAGTACACAAAGAAGTCTAATCCGCATAATCTGAATGTTGTGCGACACTTTGACGGGTTTTCTTTTGGAGCGCTAAGGATGCTCTAAGCCAGAGCGGCACGGTGTAGTTGGCGGCCCCTCTACCTGCGCAAAGCACTGCGTTCAGTCAGCAATACAGAGGTAATCCCCAAAATCTGCACCTTTATATTTGGAAATAACCGCTTCTACAATCTGATAGCCATGGCCTTTCAACAGGTCGAACAGATCCTCTATCGTTTGACCTTTTGGAAGCCACGGGGGATGAGTTGCGACGATAAGTGCAGGATGGTGCTCTGCAAGAAGTCGTTTTGCTCCCTCGCAGACCCACAGTTCAGAGCCCTCGGTGTCAATTTTGATTAGGTTGGGAATCAGTCCGTACTCACGCGAGTACACGTCCAGCGTGATGACTTCAACTTGGATCACCGACTTGTTTTCAGGCAGGAGTTCTTGGATATCTGTTCCTGAAAGAGAGTTCATGAATGAATTCCCGTCGGCAACCAGTTGGAAGGACGCAGCAGATTCATTACGATTCGAGACCGCCTTGGAAACGATATCAACTTGGGTCAGCCGGTTCAGCCGCTTGTGATAGGACAAGAATTCTACTAGGGGTGGAGACGGCTCAAAAGCTGCAACCCTGCCTTTGGCACCAACTCGTCGAGCGCCAACCATCGACATCCAGCCTTGATGCGCGCCGACATCGAAAAAGACTTTTCCCGGAGACAGATTTTCGTTGATCCAACGCATCACGTGTGGCTCAGTAAGCCTGACATTAAACAGCTGAGGGTGTGTCCACACCGGGCTACCAAAAAGCATTGTAGGAACGGGAAACTTGGATCGCACTAGGCTCTGCTTAAGAAACTCATGCAGTGTTGGCAGATACTTTTTCATGGTTGAGCTAACGCTTGGGAATCAAGTGGCCTCTTTACCCTAAAGCAATTTACTCAGAAGAGCCGTTTATTGACTGCCGCGACCCGTTGAAAATGCAACTTCCCTTAATCGCCGTCGAGGCTGTGGGTTGTGGGACGCGGGCTGTATCCGCGTCCAAGCGCTTGCGCGTCAAATCCATAGCCTGCCTTTAGTGCTGCCCATGCTTCTTCCCGTCCTTCAGCGGCGGGGCCTGGGTGTCTGTCGCAGCAGGTGGCGTAAGGAGCAGCTGCTGTAGATGGTCGAAGCGGTCGTTCAACGCGGACACCTGCCGGGTGAAGAAGAAGTAAGACCCGAAGGCTCCCAGAGCAAAGCCCAGCGCCAGGATGAGGGCAAAGACGGTCCAGGTCTGGAACCGCGCCTCTTCCTTGAGGTGCCCGACCGCCTCCCGCGCATGATAGGCCGCCACCTCGATCGACCGGATCGGTCCCTCAACGGCCTTCTCTATGGGCTGCTTGAAGTCCTCCTCGACCACCTCCCGGATGCCGGCGGCGATGTACTTGCTGGTCTGCTGGCCCAGCATGGCCGGCAACTGCCGCACCTGCGCGATGGTGGCCTCAAGCGCCGCCGTGCTCTGCTTCAGCTCCGCGTCCCGCGCCGTCATGCCCTCGGCCAGCTGCCGGGTGGCTCCGTAGATCGCTAATAGCTCATCGTCTCTCATGGTGCTTTACCTTCCTATGCCAAACCCACGAGAATGCTCGCGCTGGATCTCCGGCTCTTTGGTCTTCGCCTGTTCCTGCTGCTGCTTCAATGCCTGCTCCTGCTGCTGACGGGCAAGCGCCTGCGCCTGTTCCTGCTGCAGCCTGGTATCCATACGATTTCCGAAGTCGGCCAGCTTGGCCTCGACGGACTGCTGCGTCTCCATCCTGCGATGGAACCCGCCCAACAGTTCATCCAGCCGCGCCTGCATCTCCGGGGTAGGCGGTCGTGCCTGCTCCTGCGCCTGGTCTTTCTCGGGGGCGGCCTTGGCCTGCTCTTGCTGGGGCGCATTGCCGAACAGGGAACCGGCTCGCTCCTTGATATCTTTCGCAAAGGCGACGGTACGGTCTTTAACCTCGTGGGCGACCTCGTGGACGAACTCCCTGGCGGCGGCGATGAGCTTGTCAAGACGGCTCAACTCTCCGGCCTCGCGCTCCTGCACTTGAGCAATCTGCTGCTCTGCTCCCCGTTTCCAAAGCTCGATCACCTTGTCCGCGCTCAGGTGCGGCGCAGGCAGCTCAGCCCGCTGCTCTCGCAGCCCATCGATCTCCCTGTGCCGCTCCATCGCTTCGCGGCCATCGCCACGAAGCGTCTTCTCCTCCCGCAGCTCCGCGAGATCGGGGCGGCCCTGGTCGGCCCAGGAACGCGCATCCAAGCGCTGCGCAGGATCATGAATATGGCCATGCCGCTCCATGGCCGCGTTCATCATCTCGACCCACTTCTCGCGTACTTCCATGGGCTTATCACGCGAGTTCCACTCCGGGTCTTTCTTCGCTCCGTTGCGCTTGAAGAACTGCTCTTGGGAAAGAGATTGAGTGTTGGAATCTACTACCCGTTCCGAGAACATCAGGTGCATGTGCGGCTGCTCGATGTTGTCCTTCGCCAAAGGCGTATGCACCGCCAGCGTGTAGGCGAAACGCTCGCCCAGCAGCTCGCGGGCTGTCTCACGCGCCAGCTCATGACGCTGCTCGGGCGCAAGCTCGCGAGGAAGAGCGATCTGCAGCTCCGTATAGGCTCGGCCATTCTTCCGCTCGAAGGCGTCCGCTGCTTCCCAGAAGCTATACGGATTCTCACGCGCGAACTCGGGCATGTTGCCCGATTCGACCAGCTCCAGACCGCCGCGCTGCTGATACTGTCCATCGCGAGCGATGTACTGCGCGTGTGCCGCTGCGGGCGGGGCCATGCTGGACGATTTCATCACCACGTGAACGATGGCCAAGCGAGCGAGCCTTTGCGGTTGCAGTTGTTCTTGTTGTTACGGTTGCTTTGCCTCTGCCCACCGCAGGTGCGCGTAGTTTGTGAAACAAACTAGGTATCGCGCATTAGTCGTATACAGACGTTTACGTTTCGATAAGGCTGATTGTATGCTGAAACGCATGGCCAAGGCGAATCCAAAGAGCATACAGGAACTTGAAGCACAGAAGAAAGCTATCAAAGAAGCGGCGGCGGCGGAGGTCGCAGCCATTCGCAAAGCGACAGCAGAGAAGGTCGCGGCCCTCAAGTCCAGCGAACGAAGGCTTCGAGCGTTAGATATCCGAGAACAGAAGAGACGCGAGAACCACGCCAAGATCCTCGTCGGCGTGGCCATGATCCATCAGTGCCAGATTTCAGAAGGTTCGGCTGGCAAGTTCAAGGCGCTACTCGAAGAGTTCTATTCCGATTCACCCGAACGCCTCAAGGCTTCACTCTTCGGCCTGAGCCTCACGGTAAAGAAACCGGATAGCGACCAGGAACAGGACTGAGCGATGGTAGAGCTAAACTTGTGCACGATCATCAAAGCTCCTATTGAACGATGCTTTGATCTGTCGCGAAGCATCGAAGTTCATTTACTCGGAACTGAGCAGACTGGAGAGCAGGCTGTAGGAGGCGTGACCTCCGGACTGATCGGACTGGGAGAGTTCGTAAGATGGAGGGCCACTCATCTAGGAGTGAAGCAACACCTCGCCAGCAAAATTACCGCCTATGACCGGCCTTCCTATTTTCAGGACACCATGATCGAGGGTGCGTTCCGGTCAATGCAGCACGACCACGTTTTCAAGGCACTCTCTGACAACAGAACTGAGATGAAGGATCGGTTTGTCTTTTCGGCACCACTCCCTGTACTCGGCTTGATTGCTGAAAAGCTGGTGCTCAATCGGTATATGCGCAACCTGCTTACTCATCGAAATGACATTTTGAAACGAGTTGCAGAATCAGAGCAATGGAAGGCGCTACTCCCTGCGTAGGTCAACAGCGAGCCGTGGAAAAGACGGCGATGGAGCCGCCTTGGAAAACGCCCAGAAGCGTTTCCCACTTTGCCCACAGCTCCGACGACGAATGAATGGGTTTAAAAGCTCAACCCTGTTTGGCGAGAACTTTGGTCTCTTCCTCGAAAGCCTGGCGGACAATCGGATCGGTGAGCTGCTGTTCCAGATAGTTATCCCATGCGGTTCTCATGAAGTGCTCCAGGTTTCAAACTGTTTCGGGCGTTGGATGGACAGGCTGAGCCACGAGACGCACCCCAAGGGCGGTGCATACCCGGCTTACGGTATCGAATCGTGGAGCGCTGTCAGGACGCAAAGCTTTGTACAAGGCTTCCCGCGTGATCCCAGCTGTCTTGGCGATCTCGGTCATGCCACGAGCGCGGGCAATGTCCCCCAAGGCCGATGCCAGCAAGGATGCATCGTTCGCCTCCAGAATGTCGGTCAGGTAGGCGGCGATGGACGTTTCACTGTCGAGATAACGGGCTGCGTCGAACTCGGGTAGATCGGCCACCTTGATGCGTTTACTCATGATTATTTCCTCCGTTCAATCGAGCAACGCGGCCAGCACGATGATCTCGGTACCGCGCTGGGTGAAATACAACCGCCATCCCGCGCCCAAGTGAATGCGCAACTCGGAGACGCCATCGCCCACTGGTTAAACATCTCCCATCAAACCGA
>CAXUNR010000093.1:0-5872 GCA_964252655.1 uncultured Acidobacteriaceae bacterium | reverse complement strand
GGGCGGGGCTGACGGAAATGGGTTTTTAATGAAGCCGTCAGGACGCATTGAAGTCAGAAGAACCAGCAACGTTCTCCTTTGGTTGGATTATTTACGTGACCGGATGGCACAAGCTCGTATTCTGAACCGCGTCGACCGTCTGCAACAAAGCAATCCGGGCAGACGCGAAGCGTGGGTGGAGGCATATTTGAGTTGAATTCCTGCTGTACCGCCAACTCGAAGCTCCTACCCCTAACGATCGCGCGTCATGACACGTTCATAGGTTGCAGCAAGAAAAGCGACTGCCAAGGTGCGAAAGACATGGGCGGTGTAGACCGGGAGCTATGCGGGAGGTAAAGCGTTTTCTGGCCGCGGATAAGTCGCCGTTACGGTCGTCGAGATCCCACCACGCGGACGAAAGTCACCCTTGACGATGGCCCATTGCGGATCGGTAGCTTTGACGATGTCGTTCAAGACCTGGTTGACGATGTTCTCTTGGAAGATGCCTAGATTGCGGTAGTGGAAGAGATACTCCTTGAGCGATTTGAGCTCGAGACACTCTTTGCGGGGCATGTAACGAATCGTTAGAAGGCCAAAGTCGGGCAGGCTGGTCTTGGGGCAGATCGACGTAAACTCTGGGTCGTCGATGAGGATCTCGTAACCCGGGAACTGGTTTTCCCAGACGTCGATCGGGGGGAAGATGTGGTCGAGGCCGGAGGCTGCGTGGGTGTCGGTGTAGCCGGTGTTCTGGGTGCGCATAGGGTTATTTTACTTTCCTGATCGGCAAGAGGAGAAGACCCCACCTCAGCCGCGATGAAGCCGCGCCTGAGATGGGGCACCCCAAAGGTTTGGGTGGTACATCGAGAAGTTAGGTGGTCCTTGAGGTGGTGCACCCAAAGCTGAGATGAGGATGAGTTAGTTGCGCGGCGGAATGTGGAAGACTACGCCGCTCGAAAGTGAGTACAGCGGATAGTTATGGCCGTAGCTGCCAAACGCTTCAATGCCGCCGTAGCCTACTTCAAAGAGACGGAAATCAAAGGACGGCAGGAAGTGCAGGTCGAGACCCGCAAAAACGTGGTATTCGAGACCGTTCTGGGTCGGGATGCCGGGGCGCACAGGGCTGGCGGGATAGACCACACCGTTGAATAGCGCATTGGTCAGCACGCCGTAGTTGCTGCGCGCGTAACCGGCTGAGCCCAGCACATACGGCCGGAGAACCGGGTATGGCGTATGAAAAGTCGCCCTTACGCCGCCGAGTCCTGCATAGTGAACTGTGCCTGCGCCGTCAGAGTTATTCTGCGCGCCGCGCTTGCTGGTCTCATACACACCGCGCAGGTCTGCCGAGAGCAGAGCTGGACCTACGGTCTTGAAGTCGTAAGAGCCGCCGCCGGTGAAGCCGATGGGGTTCACGCTGTTCTTGTAGGTAGTTGGCGAAAGCGTGCCCAGGATAGGCGAGGAGTTGATGCCGCTGATGCGGTCTACGGTGACCGTGCCATACACGCTGTACTGGGCGTGAGCCGACGCCGCGAGCACACAGAGAGGAAGCAGACGAAGAACTTTCAGGATCATTGGCTTTAGTCTATCGCGCCGGCTGTGGCTGAAAGGCAAATAGTAAGCCTAACCTTCGCCGAACAAGCTGGATGACTTGCTCTGCCGAAGGCCGGCAAGCTAGTTGCGGCGGCCAAGGGTAGGCTGGTCGCTCCCCGTCGAATTGGGATTGGGACTGGTACCGGTGTTGCCGGCATCCGCGCGGCGCAACGTGGGCTTGTTGCCGTTGCTCTTATCGTTGATCTTGCGCTTGTTCTCGATGCGGGCGAGTCGAGACTTGACATCGTCGAACTCGCTGGTGGTGACGATGTACTCCGGGCGGGCAGGCAAAATCGTAGCAATTTCATCTTCTGCAGCAGTGATGCGGCTTCCAGTCGCGGGATGGTCGGAGAAAGCCTTGGCGAGCGAGCCTGGCTTGTGCTTTTCAAGCGCGTCCAATTTCTCAAATAGTGTCACGAAGCTTTGTGGATCGTAGCCGGACTTATACATGTACTGGACGCCGAGATAGTCGGCTTCTGCCTCGTCCATGCGGGAAAATTTGAGGAAAGACAGAGGAATGGCGAGCTGCGAGGCCTCATAGATGCCATAGCCGGTGTAGGAGCCCTGGGTCATGATGATCAGCGGGATAGACGCGATCTGGGCGTAGTTCATCTTGGTCTGCTGGCGGGCGGCGTGGTGGGCGATGACGTGCGAGATCTCGTGCGCCATGACGCCGGCGAGCTCGGCTTCCTCGTCGCAGTTCATGATGAGACCGGAGTTGACGTAGAAGAAGCCTCCGGGCAGGGCCATGGCGTTGATCTCGTCGGAGTCGATGACCTTAATGGTGAAGGGGACCTTGGCGTCAGAGTTCTTGACCAGGTTTTGCCCGACGCGGTTGACGTACTCGACGATGACGGGATCGGTGACGAGGTGGGCGGACTTCTCGATCTCCATCGAATACTGCTTGCCTACGCGGATCTCCCAGTCGGTGGAGTACCAGTTGCCCATGCCGCGGCCGCCGATGTTGCGGGTTCCGATGGCGTTGACGTCGTCCTCGCTGCCGGCCTTGATGTGCGGGTTGAGCGCTTCACCGGGGCTGGGGAGGGTGTCGGTTTTTGGGGTAAGCGGAGCGAGCGGGGTTCCGGTCGTGGACGCCGTGTCCGATGAAGTCTCGTCCCCCGGCTTGGGCAAGGTGCGGCGGCCGCCGGTGCTTCCGGATTGCGACCCGGACGTGTTTGGATCGGAACTTGTGGTCGGAGTCGCAGTGCCTGGATCCGGGACGGTGGTGGGCGCGGGCTGCGGTACAGGGGCCGCCTGGGGCAGAGTCGTCTGCTGCGAGCCAGGCGTGGTCTGCGTCGTCGTGGGGGAGGTGGTCGGATTCTGGATGGGTGTCGAGCTTGTGGTCTGCGCTTGGGCCAGCGGAGCGACTAGAACGGCGGCAAGGCCGAGACGGGTAATGTGGCGCATGTGGCTCCTATGCTCGCCGCTTCCCTTCTCCGGGCGCAGCTCTACACCAGATTAGACGCGCTTTCGTAATGGAAGGACGCAGATGTCTGCCGTCGGGCCGCTTAGGCTCACGGAACGCGGTTTACCCGCGTGAGAAGAGATGCACGCGGAGCACAACTACCACGTGTTGTAGGAAGTTCCTTCGGTCGAAACCTGCTGCGAGCCGGAGTGGACGTTGTCGATCCCGGGATCGGTCTCGTCGATGGTGGTGAGGACGCTACCCTGGTCGGCGATCCAGGTGTCGCTGCGGTGGGTCATGGGGTCGACGGGCATTGCCTTCATATAGCCGGAGGTGACGAGGTCGTCGAGCGAGGTGGGGGCTTTGGCCTTGTCGTAGGTGTACTGGTCGACGGCGGAGCGGAGGGTGTGGAGGTCTTCGCGCAGGACGGCCTCGCGGGCGTGCTTGACGTTGGCGACGTAGGCAGGGATGGCAATGGTGGCAAGGACGCCGATGATGACCATGACGATCATGAGCTCGAGGAGGGTAAAACCGGCATCCTGCGTTGGAGATTCGCGGTGGTCCAGCCCGCGTCGCTGCTCCTGCCCATGTCGCCGCTCCAGCTCACCTCTCAGAGACGAGATGTGGGGCGCCCGGATTAGTAATGTGTGAAAAGTTACCATGTGCTATATTTTGTGCCGTCGAGGGCGGTTCCGGTGCTCTTGGAGTGGACATCGAAGACATTCTGGCCGCCCCAGGAGTTGGAGTCGGCGTCGTCCTGCATGGCGCGGAGGTTCCACTCGCTGGAGTTCGTCATGGGGTCGGTAGGGATCTTGCGCAGGAAACGGACTTTCTTGGTTTGGACGTCGACGCCGTCTACCAGCGTCTGAAGGTCGGGAGGATAGTTGAAGGAGTCGGTCTTGGTTTGGATACCACCTTTTTCGGCAGCATCCTTATAGTGGTCGATGGCGTCGCGCATCTCCCAAAGTTCACGGCGGAGCCGGCGCTCCTTCTCACGCTTGACCTCGAAGCGCGCGACCGGCAGGGCGGCCGAGGCGAGCAGCGAGAGGATCGCAACCGTGATGATGAGCTCAATCAAGGTTAAGCCGGCGTCGCGTCGTGAGCCCACCTTAGCCGCAATCAGACTGCGCCTGAGATGGGGCAATCGGAGGTTTGAGGCGGGGATAGATCGGGTGTCGCTACGACTGGGCACTCTTACGCCCACCTCAGCCGCGATCAGACTGCGTCTGAGATGGGGCTCCCGGAGGTTTGTGGTGAGGACGAATGGGCTGTCGCTCATCTGGGGCACCCGGGAGTTTAGGACGGCGTTCATAGTTATTGGACGTGGACGATGGCCTGAGAGCCTATCGCGGGGAGGGTGTTCTGCTGAGCGTCCTTGGCGCCTACCTTGACCAGCGTAATGCTTGAATCGCCGGCCGCGGCGGCCTTGAAGGTGAGCACGCAGAGATTGCCTCGGCCGTCGACGCCGGGAGCATTGGGCGGGCGCGAGGTGGAGAGCGTTACCATGCCGTTGCCCTCGTCGCGGTGGACGATGGCGGGGATCTGGCCGCCCTTCTGCAGGAAGTCGCCAATATCCACGTTCACCAGCTGGAGGACGCGCGGATCGTATTGCATCTGCATCGGAACGGAGTAGATGTTGCGGCCGTTCTCAAGGTTGACCGCAACCTGGAACGTGCTGCCCAGGCGGGGGCTGGGGGTGCTAGGAACCAGCTGCAGGCGAACCGCATTGACGGAAGGCGCGGGTACGTCGCCGGCGGGAACGTTTGCCGGCAGTGCCGCCGAGGCCGCGAGGGCCGCCGATGGCGTCTGGATGGGTGGCTCTCCGGCCTGGTGCATCTGCTGGATGGCCGCATTGGCTGCGTTTGCTGCGGTCACCGGGGTGGGCACGGGACGAGTCGCGAGTGAGCCATCATTGGGGTCCATAGCAGCAGCGCGGGTGTCATCCCGGCGCAGCTCGATGGAGCCGCTGGTGCCGGTGTCGATGGCGGCGGTGTTCAAACGGGTGATAACGGACTCGCGCACAATATGCGGGATGAGCAGGAAGACAATCTCATCATCCTGGACCTCGCGGCTTTGAGAGCTGAAAAAATACTTGAGTAGAGGAATCTCACCCAGACCGGGAGTCCCATTGACACTGCGGTTGTTTTGCTTGGTCAGGATGCCGGCGAGGATGGAGGGCTCGCCATCGCGGAGCTGCACGGTCTGGTTCAGCACGCGCTGCGCGATGATGGGTTCGGTGACGTTCGAGATCGTCACATTACCGTTCTGCTGCGAGACCTCTACCACCGTCTTCAGGGTGACCTCACGGTCGTAGTGCACCGTAGGAGTGATGTCAATGTTGACGCCGACGTCCAGGTAGGTGAACTGCGTCTGGACGCCGATGCTGGCCACGCCGGTGGAGACGCCGGAGTTATAACTGCCGGTGGCGATGGGGATCTTTTGGCCGATCTTCAAGGTGGCGCGCTGCCCGTCAGTGGCGCGGATGCGCGGATTTTGCAGCACCTTGGTGTCGGTGTCAGAGAGGAGCGCGTTCACCGTCGCACCCGTAATATTGACTGCGAAATCGGTGGAGTTAAGGTGGGCGAGGTTGTTGAGGGTGAGGCTGGTAGAAGCAGTGGCGGAGGTCGTCGTTGAGGTCGAGGTAGTCGAGCTGGTCGGAATTTGCGGAGTCAGGCCGACCGAGGTGGGCAGCGTGATGCCGAGATTGCGGATCTTGTCGCGGTTGACCTCAAGGATCGCCACATCGACGACGACCTCAGGACGCGCCCGGTCGAAGTCGTTGATCAGCTTCTGGGCCAGCAGCAACTGGTCGGTGGTGGCACGCATAACAATGGCGTTCTGGCTAGGTACCAGATAGAGCTTCACCGAGGGGTCGAGCAGAAGCCGCAAACCGGTGAGGAT
>CAXUNR010000092.1:0-6132 GCA_964252655.1 uncultured Acidobacteriaceae bacterium | reverse complement strand
GGCGGTGGGTGGAGACCTGCACCTTTGGCGGAGGGGGCTTTGGGGTGGGCTGCTGGTGGCGAAGCTGGTGTGCGTGGCGGGAGTGCTGGGGCTGGGAGCCCGGAACCGGTGGATGCTGGGGAGGGGCGATGACTGGCGAGATACGATCGCGGTGCAAACGCTACGGGCCGAGGCTTGGGGATGGTGGCGATCTGGCCTTATCGGCGGCTTTGGCAAATGCGGCTCCTCCGGGAAGCTAAAAGCAAACCCCATCCATGGATGGCCATGGATGGGATTACCTAAGCTGATGAAAGTTAGCTGTTGGTGCCGCTATCGCGAAGAGCCTTGACCTTGTCATGCGAGGACTGGATGTGGGATTGCTGGGTCTGGAGGACCGAGCGGACGTTTGCAGGAAGATTGGTGTCTTCAAGCGCCTCTTTATAGGCTTTTTTGGATGCGTCTTCGCCTTGCTCCGCTGTTTCAAGCAGAGTGTGATCGCCGCCGCCTAGCTTAGCTTTGAGGTCGCCCCAGGTGCGGTGGACGGCTGCTGCCGCGGTTCCTCCTGCATCCTGGGCGCTGATACCGGCGGCGGTGGCCACTTCCTGTGCGAATTTGGCGCGCGTCTGAGACTCAGTCATGAAGAAGCTTTTGAGCTCGGCGCTTTTCAGATTGGTACCGATGTCGTTGAAACCGGTGCTGCCGTCGTTGAGTACCTGAATTACTGTTTTGATAAGATCCTGCGTATCCGCCATTGCATTTCTCCTAAACCCTTAGGAGGATCGCGGGGCGTCTACGGTTGGCTGGCGGCTGTTCGTGAGGGGCGTGGATGCGAGTGTTTCCTTGGGCTGGGTTCTTGAGAAAGCTCCCCGAGCCGAATGCTTTGCATCTGAAAACTGAGAGGACGGGGCATCCCGTTTGAGGAGGTCGAGGTCCTGCCCATGAATGGAAGACAGCGCTGGCTGCTGTTCGCGTTCTATCTGCTTGCGACGGTGCAGTTGATGTGGTGCTACCTCTGGATCACGCGGCCGTACGTGGATACGCGCCAGTATGAGCAGGGGCTCGAACGGATGCCGTTCCAGGGCCGGTGCCTGATGATGCTGCCGATGCGGCTGGCGCACAGCAGTACGGTGCTGCGCTTTCTCGATCGCGGCTTTGTTTACTCGCATTTTTGGTTTCCCAAGCCTGGACAGCCAGAGGTGCTGATGCAGGCGTTGATCGGCGTCATCTGCCTGGCGGTGACCGGGATCCTGACGACGCGGATGTACGAGGCGAGCACGCGGCGGCATCTGTTGACCTATTTTGTGTATCCACTGGTGCTGGCCGTCTGGGCGATGACGTATGTACTGCATACGGTGCAGAACTTCCGGTTTATCTATGATTTGCCGAGCTTGGCGTTCTTTACCGGGGCGCTGTATCTGATCTACTTCCGCCGGCACTGGGCGTGGTTTGTTGCGTTGTTTCTGGTGGCGACGGTCAACCGGGAGACCACCTTGCTGCTTTTGCCGTTGTGGGCGCTCGACCGTAGCATCGTCGGCGGCAAGGTGCGCTGGCGGCGGATGCTCGAGCCGCAGACGATTGCTGTGGTGCTGCCGTTGTTTGTGGCGTGGATAGGATGGGAGATCTTCATTCGGCATCACTTTGCGCACAACCGGTCTGAGTTTTATCCGCGGTTGAATTGGAATGTAAAGTCGGTGTTTGCGCCGCAGGCGTGGCCACAGATGCTGAGCGCGTGCGGGTACCTGCTGCCGTTTGTGGTGCTGCTGAGGAAGCGGATTCCGAGCGATCGGCTGCGGGCGTGGCTTTGGCTGATTCCGCTTTGGCTGGTGTTCATGTTCAGCTACGGGATCCTGGTGGAGACGCGGGTCTTTGGGGAGCTGATTCCGCTGGTGGTGTGTTGTGCGGCGCTGATTGCGGAGGAGTTGATGGCGGCGCAGATGGCTGGGGGTGTGCAAGGAGTGCGGGTTCAAGAGAAGAGAAGAATAAAGCAGGCGGCTTAGAGCCTAATTCGCTCCAGGCCGCTCTACCTTGTCGATGACCAGGGTATCTGCCGGTGCCTTGATGCGTTCCAGCTTCAGCCCGATCTGGTCCTGGATGGCTGTAAACAATCCCGGGGGTGCGTCGGGTATCGGTGTTTGCGCCTCGTCGACGGTCCACTGCAGCTTGAGATCGTAACGTCCCTTGAGTCCAGTCTGATCGATCACGGGCCGGTCCACATGAAACTGAAGGACTAGCGCAAGATCCGCCATGGATGCATTCTTCAGCGCTTCTACGTGCCGACCGTTCGATTCTCCGTTTTGCTGGTGAAACCATCCGTTTAGATCGCCGGTGTTCGCGATCATTTTAGGACCACTTCTGGCCACCGTAAGCGCAAACACCGGCATCTCGCGCTGCTCGTGGTGTAACTGCAACCCGAACCGCTCTGCCAACATTTTTTTGCATCAGCGCCTGCATCTGTCGCAGGCTTGGCCGACCCTCCGCGTCCGGTACGCCGTCCACATCCCAGCGCTCCGTTTTAACCCAGTCTGGCTCGCCCGCAAGCTGGCTTTTCTGAATTCCGTAACCGATCAAGAAAAACTGCTCCAACGTGGTATCCAGAAAGATGACGTGCCGCCCAGTCAACTGAATATGCTGGACCTGCGTGTCGTTCGGGTCGCTTGGCTTTACCGTTGCGACCTCCCAGTCGGGATCGACATCTTTGAGCATGGTCTTTGTCGGCTCGGGCTTGGTCGTGTCTTGCCCGTGCGTTGCTTTGATTCCCGCACCGCAGAGCGCCGCTGTTGCGACGGCCACGACGATCCATCGTTGCCTATAGCGTCTGATTCGAATCGGGCAATTTAGCATTGGCCAAGCCTCCGCGAGTGAGATCGAGAGTTGATGACAAGATACGTCAAGACTCTCCTGAAAGTTCACGGTTGGGTGATCTTGTTTCAGGAGGGCGGGAGATCACTGCGAAGGAAGGCGGTTGTTTGCTGGCGCAAACGATACCCCACCCTTCGACGGTGAGGCTGTCGAAAGGATGGAGCACCCGGGTGTTGCGTGTGAGTCGAAATACGGGGGTCGTTCGCTTCGCTCAGGATGACGTAGGGTTGAGGGGGACGCTAGAACTCGAGCTTCATGGAGACCTGGCCGGTGCGGTTGCCGCCGAAGTCGGAGCCTCGGGATTGGGTGATTTGGCCGAAGTTGGTTTGGCTTAGGTCGAGGACCGGGTCGGCGAGGTTGGTGTGGTTGAGGACGTTGGTGAAGGTGCCCTCGGCGCGTAGGTGGATGCGGTCGGTAAGGGCAAAGGATTTGGCGGCACCGGAGGAAAAGGTGACGGTGCCGGGGCCGGTGAGATCGCCGACCGACTCGGTGCCGAAGCGGCCGATGGGGGCTTGGGTCTGGCCGGTGAGGGGGGGGGTGTTGGTGCTGCCAACGATGCAGTTGCCGCGTTGGAGAGAGTTTTAGCCCGTCGTGCCGCTGGCGCGGCGGCCTCCGGGGCAGGTGAAGGCGGCGGTGTTGAACCACTGGTTGCGGTTGTGGTTGGACGTGTTGCCGCGGGCGATGCGGTCGGGGCGCTGGTTGCGGCTGAAGAGGGAGCCGGAGCCGGTGCCGGAGGGGTCGGCTCCGCCCGAGGGCAGATAGGCGGTGAGGAAGGGACCGGTCTGGTCGACGAAGATTCCGGAGATCTGCCAGCCGCCGAGGACAAGGTTGGTGGGATGGTTGAGGTTGCCGAGGAAGTGCTTGCCGCGTCCGACGGGGAGCTCATAGACGCCGGTGGTGAGCCAGCGCTGGCGTCGGGTTCCGGAGACGTTGCCGTAGTCGAGGTGGCGGTTGCCGGTGTAGGTGGCGAAGTAGCCGCCCTGTTCGTCGGTGAAGCTTGCCACGCTGTTAGGACCAGAATCCACGCCGGCTGAGCCCTGGTTGTCGGAGAGGTTTTTGGCGAAGGTGTAGGCGGTCGAGAAGGAGAGGCCGTGGGCGAAGCGGTGGGAGAGCTCGGCCTGGCCGGCGTGGTAGTCGGCCTGAGCGGCGGTGGAGCGCTCGGCGATGGAGTAGAAGTTGGGGAAGGCGAAGGCGGTGCGAGGCTGGTTGGCGGCGATGGTCGAGGTCGAAAGCGGGAGCATGTTGAGCTCGGGCTGCCAGACGAGGTGCCAGGTGTGGAGGCCGATGTAGGAGACGCGGAGGCCAAAGCCGTGGCCGAGATCCTGGTCTACGGAGAGGTTGGATTGGAGCGAGTAGGGGTCGTGCCAGTGGATGTCGATGGCGGAGTTGAAGCCTACGGAGCCGTAGGCAGGGGTGAAGTTGCCGCCGGCGAAGGAGTTGGTGGAGGCGGTTGAAATGGCGGGGAAGGTGAAGGCGGGGCCGGCGGCGGTGAGGACGTTGTTGAAGGTCTGGACGTTGGCCTGGAGGGTTCCGGTGAGGGCGTAGAAGAGGGCTCCGGAGGTGGTGATGTTGTAGAAGCCGGCGCCTCCGCGGAGGGCGGTGCGTTCGTTGTTGAAGGGGCGAAAGGCAAAGCCTAGGCGGGGCTCGAAGCGGAGTTTGGGGCTGGTGCGGAGCCCGGCGGGAAGGCCTGCCTGGGTGTTTGAGAGGACCGGGGTGCAAGGCGCGCCGTTGACGACGCCGTTCGTGGCGTAGGGGTTGACGACTCCGGCGGTGGCGCAGGCATTGAGGTTGGCGAGTTCGGCGGGGGCCAGGTTCGCGGCGAAGCCGGCGGGGTAGAGAAGGGTTCCGGACTTAGGGGTGGTGGGGTCGAAGTTGCCGATGTTGCCTCCGGCGTCGGCGAAGGCGGGGTGGAACTCGTAACGCAGGCCAAAGGTGAGATTGAGGCGTGCGGTGGCTTTCCAGTTGTCCTGGGCGTAGGCGGCGTAGGCGTTGGAGTTGCCGTTGTTGTCGGAGGTGACGTTGTCGATCTGGGTCTGGTAGGGGGCGCCGATGAGGAAGTCGGCGAACTCCTGGCCGGTGAAGCTGTTGGCGTTTGAGAAGAAGAAGTTGCCGTAGTTGTCGGAGTTGGAGAAGTCGAGCGGGGTAACGGCGGTGAGGTGGCGGACGTCGACACCGACGCGGAGGATGTGGGGGCCACGCTGGAGGGTGACGTTATCAACGTACTGGAAGATGCGGGAGCGCGAGGTGGAGTCGAGGCGTTCCCCGATGGAGGTAAGGGCATTGTCCGTGAAGCCGATGCGGCTAATGCCGTTGAAGGGGTAGGCGGGGCCGACTCCGGCAAAGCCGGCGGCATTCGTGGTGGCTGCGCCGTTGTAGGGGTTGGTGGTGCCGTCCTGCTCGAGGGTGAAGCCGAAGCGGAACTCATTGGCGATGCGGGGGGTGAAGGCGTAGTTGAAGACGGTGGCAAAGATGCGGTATTGGCCGATGGAGGCGGAGTTGGGCAAGGTGAGGTCGATGGGCTGGACCTGAGAGATGTTTTTCGAGGTATAGCGGGCGAAGATCGTGCCTTTTTGGCCGAGGGTCTGATCGCCGCGGAGGTCGTATTGGTTCGAGTTAATGTCGTGGCGGCGGAGGCTTAGGTAGTTATAGCCCGGGCCACTGGTTGCGGTGGCGGAGGCAAGGCTTTGGGTGGGGTTGATGTTGGGATCAGGGTAGAACTGCAGGAATGTGGCGGAGTTCTTGCTGATGGAGGGCAGGGTCTGGTTGGGGTAGGGGGTGCCGGTGAAGGGATCGTTGAGGCTTGCGACCTCCTGCGAGAAGTTGCCCTGCTTCATGAGTACGGTGGGAACGAGGGCCTGAATGCCGCTCGTTTGCGGGAAACGGAGGCCTTCGTAGGTGGCGAAGAAGAAGGTTTTGTTCTGGCCGTGGTAGAGATGCGGCAAGTAAACGGGGCCGCCGATGGAGCCGCCGAAGTCGTTGGCGACTTTCTTGGGCTTAAGGGAGCCGTAGGGGGTGGCGTCGAAGCCGGAGTTTTGGAAGTACCAGAAGGCGGAGCCGTGGAGGTCGTTGGTTCCGGATTTGGTGATGGTGGTGATCTCTCCGGGCTGACCGTACTCGGCGTTATTGTTGACGGCATCGACGCGGATCTCGGCGATGGACTCGGCGGAGGGGAAGGCGTCGCCGAGGATGTTGTTGGTGGTCTGGTTCTCGGCGGAGATGCCGTCGATGGTGGTCTCGGACTGCGATGGGAGGCCGCCCTGGAGGGAGAACTTGACGGCGGGGGCGGGCGAGGCC
>CAXUNR010000091.1:0-6178 GCA_964252655.1 uncultured Acidobacteriaceae bacterium | reverse complement strand
AACGCCCGCTCCGAGATCTCCACCGCCACTCCGGACCTCGACTGCCGCGTCTGTGCCCATCGCCGCTTCGACCACCTCGCCGGCATCGCCCGCCCCCACATCACCCTCTGCGGACGCAACTCCGTCCAAATTCACGAGCATAGCCGCCCGCTCGACCTTCGTGCGCTCGAGGCCGTCCTCGCCGCCCACCCTGAAATCCACGACCTCCGCACCAACGCCCTGCTGCTCCGCTTCCGCCGCGGCGAACAAATCGTCACCGTCTTCCCCGACGGCCGGGCCCTCATCCAGGGCACCACAGACCCCGTCCTCGCCCGCACCCTCTACGCCCGCTTCATCGGTTCCTGAGTGCTTCCCCACGCCTCTGCTGAAGTTCGATACTATGTTGGAGGAGGGCGCTTTGTATCGCCGACAAGCGCACTCGAAAACCCACATATTCATCGACTCTGCGGTCCCCAAACAAAGACTCACGACAAAATTGATAAACGTTTGGACCGCGCCCATCGCATAGGCGAAGCAAGACGAATCGAGCCCAGATGATCTCCCAAGGCCCCCTGATGACGACTGCAAAACCGAATCCCGGCTTGTTCAAGCGGAATCCACCCATCGCCGGAGAAGCGGAGGCCATCGAAGCCGCAAAAAACGGCGACTCCGACGCCTTCTCCAAGCTCTACGCCCTACACAAGCGGCGCGTCTATACCCTCTGTTTGCGCATGCTCGGAAACGTCTCCGAAGCCGAAGACATGACGCAGGAAGCCTTCCTGCATCTCTTCCGCAAGCTCGGCAGCTTCCGCGGAGAGTCCGCCTTCTCCACCTGGCTGCATCGCCTCACCGTCAACCTTGTGCTCATGCATCTGCGCAAAAAAGGCCTCAACCTCGTCTCGCTCGAAGAGACCATCAGCCCCTCCGAGGAAGACGCACCCAAGCGCGACTTCGGCAGCCGCGACCCCATGCTTGCCGGTTCGGTCGATCGTGTCGCTCTCGAGCGCGCCGTCGCCTCCCTGCCCCCGGGCTACCGCATGGTCTTCGTCCTGCACGACGTTGAAGGCTTCGAACACAACGAGATCGCCACCATGCTCGAGTGCTCCACCGGCAATAGCAAATCGCAGCTCCACAAAGCCCGCCTCAAACTACGCGAGCTGCTTCGCCTGCAGGCGCAGACCGTGCCGCATCTCACCCTTCAGAAGGAGGCTTCGGTATGAACGAGTCCGGACGCAATCCAGAAGAAGCTTCTCCAGACAGCAAGCAAGCCAGCGAACCGTCCTACGACGGCAGGCCCGACGAACTCCATGACCTCTTTGCCGGGTCCGTAACCGACGTCGAGGACGACCCGCTCGCCGCGCTGCGCAACGACCCCAACTACTCCGCCCTGATTCGCGATCTCGAATACATCGCCACTCAAGCTCGGCTTCTCTTTGAGCCCGCCGAACAGGCCCCCAGTGATGAAGTTTGGAAAAAAATTCAGGATCAGCTGCCGACGACCTTGAAAGAGAAATAAGACGGCCGAACCACTCTCCTACCCCTCCTAGAGCGGATGAGTAGAGGGTGCACTGTTCTGGTTTCTCTGTTGTCTTCGCGACGAGAAGTTGCGTTTGCTCTTCACCATCCCTGCCATTTGCTTTCAGCGAAGCAGCAAGAAGCCTGCCGAGTCGGCGCACCTGATCCCCGTGGCCACAGGCAGCCCCCGCAAATCAGAGCGGTGCCGCAGGCCGCATCACCATATGCCTCACGCACATCTGTGCCGCCTCGCTCACCATCCGGTCGATCCACTGGTCCTCCCCCTGCGCCAGGAACCACACTCCCGCCAGCACCCGCTCCTGCGGATGCGCCCCGGGAAACAGATGCAGCATCAGGGTCTCCGCATGCCGGGCCAGACTCGCCTCCTTCTGCACCTCGAAGCGAGCGGCGATCCGTCGTAACCGATTCATCTGGTACCGCATCTTGTTCGCAGAAACCAGAGCCGACCGCCCCAGGCTCTCATCCACCGCGCTCAGGTAGCCAGTCAGCGCGCTCAGTTCCGCATCCATGGCATTGCCCGCGGCGGCCAGGCGGCGCTTCTGCTCGATCGGCATCGCTCGCGCCCCCAGCCGCTCCGCCAGCGACTCCGCGGACCCAGCCGTAAACATCTGCTCGAGCGTCACCTCATGCTTCGTCATCAACGCGTCCATGGCCGGCTCGATCACCGTAGCCGAAAAGCGCGGCAGCACCGGCGTCAAGCGGCCCAGAATACGCTCGTACAGCACCGCACTCTGGGCAAAGTACGCAATCTCCGCCGGCCCTCCTATATAGGCAGCGGTCGGCAGCAAGGTGTCCTGAAACACCGGCCGTAATAGCGCGTTCGGGCTCAGGCGTTCCGGAGCGAACTCCAAAATCTCCAGCAACTCCGCCGTCGTATAACTCTTCGTTCCCGCCCGCCACGCGTCCGAACCCAACCCAGTCCGTCGCAGAGCCACCCGTTCGCCCTGATCCAGCAAAAACAAGAGCGAGCTGCCCGGCTTTACCAGCACCTGCGCGTGATAACCCGCCGCCTCAAGCGCTGCGCTCCGTTCCAGCAGAGCAGCTTCCAGCTCCTCAGCCTGCTCGATGGCCGCCCGCAGCGTTCTGGCTCCTCGCGCATGAAACTCCCGCCCGGCAGCGTCCAACACAATCAATCCGTGCTCCGCAAACAGCACAGTCATCCACCGCGCGAACGCCTCGCCCAGCGTCCGCTCCGGCGCGTAACACTCCTTCAGCAGCGCACAGACCGGCGCATATCCCAGCAGTTCGCTGGCCCGCTCCATCAGCCCGCACACCTCCACGCCCAGCAGAATTCCCCCGACCGCGTCCCCCGTCGGAGCCATTCCCAGCCGTAGCGTCTCGACCGCGCGCTTGCTCAGCAGCGACACCTGGTCTACCTCGGCCAGGTCATGGTCCTCCGTCGCACACCAAAACACCGGTACATGCTCCACACCCGTCACCCGCGTCGCTTCCTCCGCCCGCGCAATCGCCGTCGCCGCCTTGAACAGCGTCAGCAGCGGCCCGCCCAGCAAGCCCACCTGCTGCCCGGTCACCACCACCCGCGCACCGCTCCGCAGCTTCTCCACATTCGCTAAAGCCCGCGCTCCAGCCCCAAAGCCCGCACATTGGCGAGCTAACGAGTCCGCCAGCCCGGCCGCATCAGCGATTGCCACATCGCGCCCCATCCAGCCCGGCCCCGTCGGCTCCGCACCATACCAGCTCCGCAAAGGTGAATCCGCATCAGGAGTCCCCAAAAACTCCCCATACAGCTGGGAGACATGGGGTAACACCGACATCGGATAACACTCAGAGCTCATGCAGTTTCCTTCCCCCGCCTGTCCACCCGGGCCAGTCCTTGGATGCCACACCACGCCGGCCCGACGCAGAATGATACCGTACCTCCATGCCGAAATCCGCAAAACGCCCCCCCAGCCAGCCCAAGCCGGCCCGCCGGCCCGCCACCACCAAAGCCACCATCCTCAAATCCAAAGTCAGCTTTCAGGGCAAAGTCTTCTCCGTCGTCACCGATAAGGTCACCGAGCCCGGCGGCGTCACCAGCACCCGCGACGTCATCCGCCACAACGGCTCCGTCGTCATCCTCGCCGTCGACGCCAGCGAGAACCCCGCCGACCCCTCCATCCTGCTTGAGCGCCAATACCGCTACGCCGCCGGCCAGTTCCTCCTCGAGCTCCCCGCCGGACGCATCGAGCCCGGAGAAGCCCCGCTCGCCGCCGCCAAACGCGAGCTCATCGAGGAAACCGGCTTCCGCGCCCGCCGCTGGTCGCGCCTCGTCCGCTACTTCGCCAGCCCCGGCTTCCTCTCTGAAACCATGCAGGTCTTCCTCGCCGAGGACCTCCGCCCCGGCATCGCGCAGCCGGAAGAAGACGAGAAAATCTCCCTCCATCCCGTCCCCCTCTCTGAGCTCCTCGCCCAGATCCACGCCGGTAAAATCCTCGACGGCAAAACCATCCTCTCCGTCCTGCTCTTCGCGCGCTCCTTCTCCGCCAATATCCCATTCACCAGGAAAAGAACTTCCGCATCTCGCTGATCGCACGCCCTCTCCCCAACCATCCCGTACCTCCAGGAGACGCTGATTCAACCCTCAGACACCTTTCCGCACACACACGCCATCTATCTCTGTATTCCAGTAGACATAGAGAGGGGTGTCGTCCATGGCGCAATACAAAGGGCAAGTCAAGTGGTTCAACAACGCAAAAGGTTTCGGCTTTCTCGGTCGTGACAGCGGCCCGGACGTATTCGTGCACTACACCTCCATCCAGGAAGATGGCTACAAGTCGCTGAAGGAAGGCGACGAAGTCGAGTTCGACATCATCCAGGGCACCCAGGGGCCGCAAGCAGACAACGTCGGCCGTCTTAAAGCCGCCCTCTAACTCCCACCGATCCAAACCCACTCATCCGTCATACTGAAAGCGTCCACCCTCCCGTGGACGCTTTCCGTGTTCGCCTTCTATGGATAACCTCACCCTAGCCCGCCTCCTCGACGAAACCGCCGCCCTGCTCGAAATCGACGGCGCCGACACCTTCCGCGTCCGCTCCTACCGCCGCGCCGCCGAAGCCGTCGAGCAGCAAACCACCCAGATCGCCACCCTCACCAGCGCCGACGCCGACCCCAAAGCCCTCCTCGCCATCCCCGGAATCGGCAAAGGCATGGCCGCTAGCCTCCGCGACCTCGTCGCCACCGGCACCATGCCTCTGCGCGATGAGCTCCTCCTCAAATACCGACCCACCATGCTCGAGCTCCTCCGCCTCCCCGGCATGGGCCCCAAGACCGTCGCCCTCGTCTGGTCCGCCCTCCAGGTCGCAAATATCGACGAGCTCGAAGCCGCCGCCAAAGCCGGCCACCTCAACACGCTCCCCCGCATGGGTGAAAAATTCGTCGTCAAACTCCTCAAAGGCATCGAGGACCACCGCCGCAACTCCTCCCGCTTCCGCATCGACGTCGCCCGCAACCAGGCCGAGCGCATCGCCGCCCTTGTCCGCGAGTTCCCCGGAATCGACGAGGTCACCCCCGCCGGCTCCCTCCGCCGCGGACGCGAAACCGTCGGCGACCTCGACCTCCTCGCCACCGGCCCCGCCTGCGAGCCCGACGTCGTCGCCGCCGCCGTCGAGCACGTCGCCACCCTCCCCCTCATCGACAAACTCATGGCCCGCGGAGCCAACAAAGTCACCTTCACCCTCCGCAACAACCTCCAGGTCGACGTCCGCCTCCTCCCCCGCGCCAGCTACGGCGCCGCCCTCCAATACTTCACCGGCTCCAAACACCACAACGTCGCCCTCCGCCAGCGCGCCATCAAGCGCGGCCTCACCCTAAGCGAATACGCCCTGCTGCGCCTCGAAGACAATGTCATCGTCGCCTCCGCAACCGAAGAGGCAATCTACAACGCGCTCGACCTCGCCTACATCCCCCCCGAGCTCCGCGAAAACTGCGGCGAACTCGAAGCCGCCGCCAACAGCTTCGCCGGAGCCCCCGGCGGCCTCCCCAACCTCATCACCCTCGCCGACCTCCACGGCGACGTCCACATGCACACCTTCGAGACCGACGGCACCCTCTCCATCCGCGACATGGCCGAAGCCGCCCTCGCCCGCGGCCGCCGCTACATCGCCATCACCGACCACTCGAAGAACCTCGCCATGACCAACGGCATGGACGACGCCCGCGCCCTCGCCCACGCCGCCCGCGTCCGCGCCGTCAACGCCGAGATGGAAGGCCGCATCCACCTCTTCACCGGAGTCGAAGTTGACATCCTCGCCGAGGGCCAGCTCGACCTCGAAGACGCCACCCTCGCCCAGCTCGACATCGTCATCGCCAGCGTCCACTCCCGCTTCGACCAGCCCGCCGAAGTCATGACCGCTCGCGTCCTCCGCGCCCTCGAGAACCCCTACGTCCGCATCCTCGCCCATCCCACCGGCCGCAAGCTCCTCAAGCGCGACCCCTACGCCATCAACCTCGAAATCATCTGCAAGCGCGCCGCCGCGTTGGGCATAGCCGTCGAGCACAACGCCGCCCCCGCCCGCACCGACCTCTCGGACGCCCACATGCGTCTCGCCAAATCGTTAGGCTGCAAAATCACCGTCAACACCGACGCCCACGCCGCCGACGAGCTCAACCACATGCAGCACGGCATCGTCCACCTCAGCCGCGCCTGGCTCACCGCCGCCGCCG
>CAXUNR010000090.1:0-6664 GCA_964252655.1 uncultured Acidobacteriaceae bacterium | reverse complement strand
GGCGGGTGGGGGGGGCGCCGGGGTAGGCGAAGTCGTTGGGGTGGTCCTGCGGCTCGAGCATGTCGAGGATCTGGGGGCGGTAGGCTTGGGCGCAGGAGATGACGAGGGAGCCGGCAGGGTAGTGCTTGCCGTCGACATCGAAGGCGGCGGTGGCGCGCTCGATGGTGACGCCGGACTTCATGAGGGTGTTGACGAACTTGACGGCGGTGGGGAAGTCGGGCTGGTCGGAGGGCAGGATGTAGCCGCGCGGATCGCGGTGGGCGGGATCGTGGAGGACGGAGGTGTAGAGGCTGGCGGGAACGCCGCCGATGTTGCGGCCGCCGCCGATGACGCCGGGGGTGGGGCCTCCGGGGGCAGGGGTGGAGTTGCCGGCGATGCCTGCGCCGGCCGCGCCTCCGGCACCGGGTGCGGTGGGCGAGGTGGCGGCGGGCGAGTCCCCGGTAGAGGCGCGGGTGCCGCGGTTCCGGGCGGCGGGAGCGGCGGTCGCGGCGGCTTCGTCGAGCGCTTCGATGCGTTTGGGGGTGACGGTCCAGCTGTCTTCGTTGCCGTGATCGATCGAGCGCTGGCCCATGACGTACATGTCGTAGAGCAGGTGGGTGCGCTCGCGGGAGGCGTAGTCGAGCACGGCGCGGTTATTGGTTTGCTCGTAGGCGACGGACTGGGCGTAGTGCCAGGTCTGCGGGGCAATGGGGTAAGGCTGGTCGCCGCTGGGGAGCTGGCGGGCGGGGATGAGCGGGATCGGCATGGGCGTGGGGCTGCCGATGATCTCGGTGAGGAGGCCCGTGCTGTTGTGGAAGTAGGTAATGGTGCGCAGGCCGCCGTTGTACCAGGTGCTGTAGGGGGCGTCGGACCGCATGACGGAGCCGGGCTTGTTTTCTTCGACCAGGCGCTCATGCATGGCGGTGCCGACGGCTTCGATCTTGAGCGGCATGAGCGGGTCGTAGTGGAAGTTGAAGGGGTCGCGGAAGGGTGGCATGAAGATCACGGTGCCGGTGGGGCCGGTCTGGTGGTGGTTGTACATGATCTGCGGGAACCACTCGCGGAAGAGGATGCGGGAGATGTTGGTGGATTCCGGCATGTTGTTCATGTAGAAGTCGCGGTTGTTGTCGTGGCCGATGTACTTGGCCCAGAGGCGCGGCGTTCCCTGGCCGGGGCCGTCCATGACGCGCTTGGTGGGCTCGGGCTCGCGCATGTACCACTTGGCTACTAGGTCGTCGCCGTCCGGGTTGTCGAAGACGAGTAGCGCGATGTCATCGTTCAGGAAGCGCATCGTCTCAGGATCGGTGCGGGAGTTGAGCTCGTAGATGGTTTCGACAAGCTGAGTCTGGCCGACGGTCTCGGACGCGTGGAGGCCGCCGTCGATCCAGACGATAGACTTACCCTCTTCGGCGAGGGCGTGGGCCTGGTCGGGGGTAAGGCCCTCGGCGTGCGCGAGTTTGGCGGAGATCTCCTTGTAGTGGTCGAGCCTGGCGATGTTCTCGGGCGAGGAGACGATGACCATGTACTGGCGGCGGCCCTCGGCGGTGGGGCCGATGTCGACTAGCTTCATGCGGTCGGACTCGGTGGCGAGCTTCTGGAGATAGGTGGTGATCTGGTCGTAGTTGGCCAGCATGTAGTCGTCGCCCATGTTGAAGCCGATGATCTGCTTGGGCGTCGAGATATTGGTGCGGGGGGCCTGGGCGAGAAGCACGGGACAGAGAGTTGCGGCTGCGGCGAGGCAGAGGGGCTTCAGAGCGGAGGGCAACGTGGTCTCCTGGCGTTTCTGAGAGGTATTGGGTGAGCTTAATGTACCTTAAGGCTCCGGCTTGCAGGTTGCAGCACATTTGGGATTAGACACTGTTGATTCCGTGTGGCAACGCTCACAACGACGAAGGACGTGTCGATCAGGCGAGTGGCTTGCGGGCACCATGTCGAATCTGGACGATGTTGACAGTGGACGCTGAGTCACTGATTTCGAAGAGGACGCGATAGACGTTGAGGCTTCTTGCCGGAAAGAAGATGAGGAAGGACGGGGCCGCTTCGGAGTGATGGGGCAGCGCTGGGGAAGTTGCTGAAGGCTCAAGATGGCAGCCTCGAGTCCCCGACACCAGTCTGCGGCGCTCGTTGAATGTTCTGCCTGAATATAGTGGTAAACGGATTCAAGGTCGGCGACCGCCTGGCGGGCGAAGCTAATCTTGTATGTCATGCCGTTTGCGAAATTGGGTGAAGACTTCGTGAGCGGCAAAGATTCGACTTGCAGCGATGTCGTCCAAGCCTCTCCGCAAACCTTCCTCCGCAAGGCGCTCGGTAACCAGGTCCTCGAGGGAGCGTTCGATAGGGAGGCCCTGAGAAAGGGCCTGGGCTGCAAGCTCGGCTTCGACTTCGGGTTGCAGTTCACGATGAATCATTCTGAGCCGAGGGTAGCAGAACAGGATCAACGTTTGGTTCCACTCCGTCGGGAGAAAACCGTGTTCTGATCACGATGAACGCCTATCGGCTGAACGCGGTGAACGGCAGGAATAAGGAAAAGACCGTGCCGCTTCGGCCTTTCTCCTGCGAGCTGCGGACGCGCAGGATGCCTTTATGGCGGTCCACGATCTCCTTGCTGACCCACAGTCCGAGGCCGGTTCCGCCGATGCCTTTGGTCGTATAGAAGGCGTCGAACATCCTGTGCAGGACCTGCGGTGCGATCCCTGTTCCGGTGTCGGCCACCGTCAAGACGATGCCCTCGCGTCCATCTTGCCAGTCGTGTGTTTCTCGACTGCGGACGATCAAGTTTCCGCCCTGAGGATGCATGGCGTCGATGGCGTTGCCGACCAGGTTGCTCAGCACCTGGCGGATCTCTCCTTCAAAACATTCGACACAGCGATGCGCGCGTTTTCGCTTTTCGATCACAATGCCGGAGTTGAGCAAGCGTCCGTGATACACGGAGAGCACGTCTCCGAACAGGTCACTACAGCTGACCTCGCGCGGACCGGTGGATTGCCGGTGAAAGCGCAGGGTCTGGTTGGTGATGACGGAGACTCGCCGCAGCTCGCGCTCCGCAGTGTCCAGGTAGGAATGAATGTCCTCGACGGTGTCGGTGGTTCGCGCGAGGTAAAGCAGGTTGGTCACGGATTCAAGAGGATTGTTGATCTCATGGGCGATCGAGGAAGCGAGCCGGCCCACCGCAGCCAGCTTTTCATTTTGCAGCAGTGCCGCGTCAGACAGTTTGCGCTCCGTGATGTCGTTCTGAACGCCGAGAACCCGGGTCGGCTTGCCGGACGAGTCGGGAAGGCTGCTCCGGCCTCTGGCGATGCACCAATGGAGCGACTGATCTGGCCAGAGAACCCGGAACTCGCATCGATATTCCGCGGGGCTCTCAAGGGCTGGCGCAAGGGCATTCTGCACCACTGCCACGTCTTCCGGATGAATGAAGTTAAAGCACTTGTCGGCGGTGTTCACTTCCTCAGGCGCGCGACTCCAGGTCCATTTGGTTTCGGTCCAGACGATTTTTCCTGACGCCAGATCCCAATCCCAGGAAGAGGTTTGGCCGGCTGCCTGCGCGAGCTGCAGGCGGTCTGCCGCGGATTGCAGCAATGCCGTCGATCGGCGGATGTCTGTGATATCTCGGCTGAAGGTCACGATTCCTTCCTGCGTGGGGACGACGGCAGTCTTGAAGATTCCATTGATGGGCGCGCCGTATTCGACTTCAAAGGTGGCGGGAATCTTCTGTTCCATGGCGCGGTGGTAGAGCGCAAAGGTCGGAAGCTCCGGGGAGGCGATGTCAGGAAACGTCTCCCACAGATTCTTCCCTTCCACTCCCCGGTGAAAGCTTTCCCGGCGGGATTGAGGTAGGTCATGGTCCAGGAGCGGTCAATCGTGCAAACGGCATCGTGCGTCGCTTCCAGTACCTGCTGCAATCTTGCCGTCACTGCATCGCGCTGCCGTTCGTACATGACAGAGGAGGTGACATCCTGGGCCACCTCAAATATGCCCAGGACCTCTCCCTGAGCGTTGCGAACCGGCATGTAGGCGTAGTCCCAGTGCATCTGCTGCTGCACGCCGTCTACGGTGAGGGTAAACGGGACTTTCTTGAAACTGACGACCTTGCCCTCGTAGAAGACTGTCTTGAGCTGAGGTTCGATGATGTGCCAAAGTTCTTGCCAGACGATTTTGGCGGGTTGGCCCAGGCTCGCCGGGTGCCTGCCGGCGTAGACGGGCAGAAAGCTGTCGTTGTAAATCCCGATGAAGTCCGGGCCCAAAAGAGGAGGCTGGGCAAGGGAGAACAGAGAATCTGGTTGACGGCGGAGGTCAGCTCACAAGGCCAGGTCGCGATGGCTCCCAGTGCCGTGGTCTCCCAGGGGAAGGCGCGAATCCGCTCGCACATCTCGCCCGTGCCAAAGATGGGCATGGCGCTGGTGGTATGCGTTTCCGTCAAATGCTCCAAAGACTCCGAGTTCCGCATAGCAATACTCTTAACGACAGATGGGATGAATTTCTACCCTCCTTGGGTAGCGAAGACTGCGGGAAACGTTGCGGCAACGCGTATCGAGTAAGAGTACAGTCAAGCTCGAGCAGCCGGCTCACTGCCTGCTCGGAGCAAACTGCTTAGAAGCTGTAGCGCAGACCTCCCTCGACTCTGCGGCCGTTGTCGGCTGCATAGGGGACTCCGAACAGGGAAGAGCCGAGGACGCCGCCTTCGGCTGTGACGTTGGTGTGGTTGAGCAGGTTGGAGGAGCGGAGGTTGGCGGTGATGGCGTGAGGATGGTCGGGCTTGGCGCTGCGTGTGAGGGGGAAGACGCGCTGGACGTTCAGGTCGAGGTGCACGGTCCAGGGAAGATTGGCGCGGTTGCGGGCGAGGGTGCCGGTGCCTCCAGTGGCGACGAGCAGGCCGTAGCGGGTGGGCACGGCACCGACTTGGGACGGGGAGAGCGCGAACTGGGGGCGATCGTTGAAGTTGCCGTCACCATTGTTATCAAAGCCGGTGGTGATGTTGTAAGGGGAGTTGCCCTCGGCGTAGAAGTTGGTGCTGAGCAGCACCTTCAAGGGCAGGTGAAAGGTGGTGTTGCCGAAGGTTTGCCACAGCGAGTTGCCGGTCTCGCGGGCGTATTCGCCGTGATCGGTGAGGTCGCTTTGCGGGGAGAAGAAGGCGTTGTCGTCGGTGTCGGCGTGGATGTTGACGCGCACGGCGCCAAAGAAGAACTGCAGCCACTTCAGCTTTTGCTGGCTGAGGCCGACGAACTCGACGTCGCCGATGCCGCGGCCATCGCTTTCGAGCCGGTAGAGGTTGAGGTTTGAGGCGTACGGACGCGGGCCGGTGGGCTGACCGTTGAAGGGCGTGTTGATGTTGAGCGTGCGGCCGTCGCGCCACTGCAGGCTGGCGTTGACAGACGTGCTCAACGTCCAGCCGTGCGGAAATGTTTTGTTGCCGCCGATCTCGGCAAGCATGGCAATGGGTGCGCGGAAGCTGGGATCGAGCGTGCGCTGGGAGTGGATGGTGGTGGCTCCCGCGCTGAACGGGTTGCCGTAGGTGGGGTTGTAGACGAGGCTGGTGACGCGCTGGGTGCCGTCCTCGCGCTCGAGCTCGGCCCAGGTGGATACGGCGTAGCGGCCGCTGTGGCCGCTGAAGAAGCCGAGATGCGCGTGCAGGCTGAGGGTCTTCTTCTGGTCGGGCGTCCAGACGATGCCGAAGCGGGGCGTAATGTTGGCGAGCTCGGTGGGGTCGTTCTGCAGGAAATAGCGGAGCCGAGCGAGACGGAGAGGCTGGGGGCGAGCTTCCAGTCGTCCTGGACGAAGAGCACGAACTGGGTTTCGGTGAAGTTGACCTGCGGGTTACCGGTGGTGCCGCTGAACTGGGTGGGCGTGCCGCCGGGGAGCGCGAGCAGGGTGCGGCGGTATTGTTCAAGGCCGGAGATGTTGGCGATTTGGCCGGTGGGCTGGTTGTTGCTGTCGAGCACCGGGGCCGGGCCGCCGCCGAAGGTGTAGGAGCCGTTGAAGTTGGTGGTGAGGGTGCGCTGCTCGCCGTAGGTGAAGAGCTGGAGGCCGGCTTTGAGGTTGTGATTTTTGGCGGTGAGGATGATGTCGTCATCCCACTCGGTGCGGAACTCGCCGATGCGCTGCTGGCCGATGTTGGCGCCGCCTCCGGTGAAGCTTCCGGAGACGTTGACCTGCGGCGCGGAGCTGACGGGGACGTCGGTCTCTCCGCGCCAGTCGAGACTCACGCGGGCCTCATGCAGCAGTCGGGGCGAGACGGTCGTGACGTTGCTGAAGCGCAGGGTGTGGTCGTAGGTGCCGCTGTCGTAGCCGGTCTCGGCGAGCGCGATGCCGCCTACCCCGACGTTCGAAAGATGATTGACGTTGGCGCTGTAGGCGATGAAGGCCATGTTTTTGGGGCCGAGCTGCCAGTCGACGCGGGCCGCGCCGACCCAGAGCCGCTGCGGCGTGGGCACATTGGCGACCGTGCTGGCCTGGTTGCCGGAGGCGTCGAGCGTAACCGCGTTGACGACGGCAAAGTCGTCGATGCCGCGATGCTCGAGGGCCAGTGAAAAGTTCGAGCCTTGCTTGCGGACGGGGCCATTCAACTCAAAGCCGTAGCGCTGTTTGCCGATGGCTGCGCGGCTGAGCGAAAAGGGGTCGCGGGCGTTCATCCACTGGCTGCTGTTGGTAGTGAAGAGCGCGCCGTGGAAGGCGGAGGCTCCTGGCT
>CAXUNR010000089.1:0-6804 GCA_964252655.1 uncultured Acidobacteriaceae bacterium | reverse complement strand
GCCTTGCCCACACCCCAGCCCACCGGCCTAACCCGTCGCGACTTCACCCGCCTCGCCGCACTCACCACCCTCGCAGGCACCACCCTCCCCTACCGCCGCCTCTTCGCCGACCCCGCCTCCGACGACACCCTCGCCGCTCTCTCCCTCACCGAGGCCGCCGCCCGCCTCGAAAACCGCTCCGTCACCTCCGTCCAGCTCACCCAGGCCGTGCTCGACCGCATCCAGATCTACAACCCCAAGGTCAACGCCTACATCACCGTCCTCGCCTCCGAGTCCCTCGCCCAGGCCGCCGCACTCGACGCTGAACGCAAGGCCGGCCACTCCCGCGGCCCCCTCCACGGCATCCCCATCGCCATGAAGGACAACATCGACACCGCCGGCATCCGCACCACCGCCGCCAGTCCCATGTTCAAGGACCGCATCCCCACCGCCGACGCCGCCATCGTCGAAAAGATGCGCGCCGCCGGCGTCGTCCTCCTCGGCAAGCTCAATCTGCACGAGTTCGCCGTCGGCTGCACCGGCGACGTCAGCTACTTCGGTCCCACCCGCAACCCGTGGGCGCTCGACCGCGTCAGCGGAGGCTCGTCGGCCGGCTCCGGAGCCGCACTCGCCGCCGACCTCTGCTTCGGACCCCTCGGCACCGACACCGGAGGCAGCATCCGCGTCCCCGCCTCCTGGTGCGGCATCGTCGGCCTCAAACCCACCGTCGGCCTCGTCTCCATCCGCGGCATCATTCCCTGCTCCGCCCCGCTCGACCATTGCGGACCCATGGCCCGCACGGTCGAGGACGCCGCCCTCATGCTGAACGCCATGACCGGCTACGACCCCCAGGACATCTACTCGGTCGAGCACCCCCGCGAGGACTACGTACAGGGCATGCGCCAGCCCGTCAAGAGCTTCCGCCTCGGCCTCCCGCAAAGCTTCTATGACCACATCGACCCCGAAGTCGAGCCCTCCATCCAGGCCGCCATCGAGGTCCTCACCAGGCTTACCTCCGGCGTCACCTCACATGCCCCGCTGCTCTCCATCCCACCCGCCATCGGCGACCTCGGCGAGGCCGACGCCTACCACGAAGGCCTCGTCCGCCTCTACGGCAACAACTACATGCCGCCCACCCGCAACCGCATGCGGGTCACCGGAACTCCCAACTCAGACCCACCCTCCACCGCCGCCCAGAGCGGAAAGGCCCACGAAAATCTCGCCACCATCCGCCGCACCGTCGACGCCAGCTTCAAGGACTTCGACCTCGCCATCGTGCCCACCATCCGCTATCTCCCACCGAAAATCAACGCCTCCCTCGCCCAGGAGATGGCCGGCCCCGCCCGCAAGATGAAGGTCTACGAGTTCTTCGAAGGCTCCTCCCCCTGCGGCAACACCTCGCCCTTCGACGGCTACGGCATCCCGGCCATCTCGCTCCCCTGCGGCTTCTCCAAAAGCGGCCTGCCCATCGGCCTCATGATCGCCGGCCCCCACTTCTCCGAGAGCAAGGTCCTCGCCCTCGCCTACGCCTTCCAGCAAGCCACCGACTGGCACAAGCGCCGCCCCTCCCTTACCCCCAACACGCCCGTCCCGCCCAGCACCGAGATCGCCGAATCCGACCAGCCGGTCGGCAAGGTAACGGACACACCTAAACCGCCCACCAGCACCCCAGCCGAAGAAAAACCCATCGAGGTCAAGCCACCGCAGTAACCGGCGACTACCAGAGATGCTCCATCGCTCGGCTTATCCGAAGGGGATGGAGTATCTTCGCTGCAGGCTCGATCGTCCTCCTCTTACCGAAACCCTACTCAAGTTGGCGCCCGTCCAACCTTCTTGCCCCAAGGCATACCAACCGATACCCTACTGTCAGCACCAAACTCCCACGTCTAAGAGACTTCCCTGCCCACTCCTCTCTCTCCCCGCCGCGCTCCCTGGGAGCTCCTCTCCGCCTGCTTCTGCCTCCTCTTCGGCTTCGCCCTCATCGCCAACACACATCCCGTCGGCGACGGTCTCTGGTTTTGGTACGCCACCTCCCTCCTCCACGGCCGGCACCTCTACTCTGATCTCCACCTCTCGCTCCAACCCTTCTTTCCCCTCGCCACTGCCTTCTTCCTACGTCTCCTCGGCCCCTCCTGGCTCGCCTTCAAGGTCTTTCCCGCGCTCCAACTGATCGTCTACGTCTTAGGCCTTTATCTCATCGCCCGCACCCTCCCCCTTCGTTCCTGGCAACGTGCCCTCATCCTCCTCGCCGCTTTCGGCATGACCATCACCACCTCTTCCTACCGTTTTGACGACTACCACATCACCACCCAGATTTTTCAGCTTTACGCCCTTTGTCTCCTTCTCTTCGCCCTTCGCCGCTCCAGCTTCGCGCCGGCCCATCTCCATACCCTCGCCGCCGCTCTCGGCCTTCTCTGCGGACTCTCAACCGCTACCCGCCTCAACGATGGCGCAGCCCTGTTCGCCGCCTGCTTCCTTGTCCTTCCCTTTGTCCTTCCTAGCCCCCGCTTCGCCCCACTCCTCACTCTCTCCGCCGTCACCGCAGCCACCCTCTTCGCCACCGTCCTGCTCACGGGCGATAGCATCGCAGCCTGGCATCTCGAATCCATCACTCTCGCCGCACGCATCAAGGGCGGCACCGGCTCCATCCTCCTCAAACCCCTCTCTCTTCCTTATCGCCTTGCCCAAATCAACTTCAAGCGCAAGGGCCTCGTAGTTCTCGCCATTGCCGCATGGTTCTTACGCCGCTTCCCGCTCGCCTTCCGACGCGGCGCACGACTCGCCACCCGTACTGACCGCCTCCTTGCCGTCTACTTCACTCTTCTCGGTGCGTACTGGCTGTGGCAGGCTCTCCAGGGCAAACAAAAAAACGCCGATTTCGCCTCTACCGGAGCCCTCTTTCTCCTCGTTCTAGGACTCTTCGTTCTCGCCCACACTGCTTACATTCTCGTTCGATCCACCGCTCCCCTCAACGTTCAGCTCATTCGGAACCGTCCCATCCTCCTCGTCCTGGTTCCTTTTTTCGGCCTCCTTGGTGGCGCCCTCACGTCGGGTACCTTTCTCCCTGATTTCGAGTGCCCGTTTGCTCTCCTGCTGCTCATCCTGCCCGTGGTTCTGCCTACCACCGCCTCCGTTCTTTGGCAGCGCCGAACTCTGCTCATGATCTCCGCCCTCGTCGTCTTGGCCTTCATCCCTGTCAAGATTCGCGTCCCCTACCAGTGGCAGCACTACGACTCCCAGCCGATGTTCCTCCACCGCGTCCTCTACCACCATCCCGTCTACGGCCCCATGCTCATCGAGCAGTCCCATCTCGATCTCATGCTTCCCTTCTGCCAGGCCATCCACGCCGACAACCCCGGCACCACCCTGCTCGCCACCCCGTACCCCTACGCCAACTATTTCTGCAACATCCCACCCTGGCATCAATACGTTCAAACCTGGTACGACACCTCCAGCCAGCAAACCATCGATCAGCTTGACACCGAACTCGACTCTGCACCGCCAGACTGGATCCTCTACCAGAGAGACCTCGACATGTTCACGGTTCACGAGCAGGCCCTCGGACCCGGACGCCTCGTCCCGCAACGCTCCCTCGACCGTGAAATCCTCGAAAAGTTTCGCCTGCACCAGTGGACCCTCACCCGGGCCGTCTGCTACCAGGACTCCAACTGGCTTCTGCTCCGCACCATCCCGCCCCCTGGCACGCCCTCCCTGCCGGATCCCACATCCCTCCTTCAACCCTGCACCCCGGCCGATCAAGCCCGGTGGCTCCCCAGCTCATCGACCACTACACAACAGCGGTCGTCCTTCTGGCGCAGCCAGAATCCCCGTATTGGCTTCCGTTAGCCCATACACAGCATCTAGCTCCAGCTTTCCCCAAACCGATGTCATCCTCGCCAAAGGCGGAGGATCCGCTTCTCGCACTTTCAGAACCCATACTCCAAGTCCTGCCCCTAAAAGAAGACAGCAGCCAGACTCTCCCCCCGCTACTCCGGTAAAATCGACAGAACCAGCCCGCATATGACCCCCATCCGCGTCCGCATCGCCCCGTCTCCCACCGGCGACCCCCACGTCGGCACCGCCTACATCGGCCTGCTCAACTTCCTCTACGCCAAGCAACGCGGCGGCCAGTTCGTCCTGCGCATCGAGGACACCGACCGCGCCCGCTTCGTCGCCTCCTCCGAGCAGATGATCTTCGACGCCCTCCACTGGCTCGGCATCCACTGGGACGAAGGTCCCGACCTCGGCGGCCCCTACGGCCCCTACCGCCAGTCCGAGCGCACCGAGATCTATCGCCAACACGTTCAGCTCCTGCTAAAAAACGGCACCGCCTACCGCAGCTTCGAGACCGCCGAAGAACTCGAAGCCATGCGCAAGTCCCAGCTCGCCGCCAAGCTCCCCCCGCGCTACAACGGCGCCCACCGCGAGCTCACTCCCGCGCAGATTGCCGCCTTTGAAGCCGAAGGTAGACCGTCCGTCATCCGCCTCAAAGTCCCCGCCGAAGGCGAAACCTCTTTCCGCGATGAACTCCGCGGCGAGATCAAGTTTTCCCACAACAACGTCGACGACCAGGTCCTCATGAAGTCCGACGGCTTCCCCACCTACCACCTCGCCAACGTCGTCGACGACCACCTCATGCGCATCACCGACGTCATCCGCGCCGAGGAGTGGATCTCCTCCACCCCCAAACACGTCCTGCTCTATAACGCGTTCGGCTGGGATCTGCCGCGCTTCTGGCACATGCCGCTTTTGCGCAACCTCGACAAAAGCAAGATCTCCAAGCGCAAAAATCCCGTCTCCCTCATCTACTACCGCCAGGCCGGCTTCCTTCCCACAGCCATGCTTAACTTCCTAGGCCTCATGGGAGGAGGCATGCCCGCCGGCGGAAAAGTCGGTGCCGACAAGCACGACCAGGCCGAGATCTTCGACCTGCCCAAAATGCTCGAGCAGTTCACCTTTGACCGCATCTCCCTCGGCGGCCCGGTCTTCGACCTCGTCAAGCTCAAGTGGCTTAACGGCATGTACCTTCGCGCCCTCCCGCCCGCCGACTTCCAGCGCCAGCTTCGCGAAGTCGTCTTCTCGGACAGCTACCTCGCCCAGGTCGGAGCCCTCGTCCAGGACCGCATCGAAACCCTAGCCCAATTCGGCGATGTCACCGGCTTTTTCTTCCGCGACGACGTTCAACCCGCCCCCGAGGTCTTCCTCCCCAAAAAGCGCACCCTCGAAGAAACCCTCGCCTTCGCCGCCGAGCAGCTCACCGCTCTAGAAGCCTCTGACTGGACCACCGAAGCTCTCGACCCCGCCCTCCGCACCCTCGGCGACGCAAAAGAGTGGTCGGTCAAGGAAAACTTCATGCTGCTCCGCGCCATTCTCACCGGCAGCACGCAGTCCCCTCCCCTGCTCGAAAGCCTGGTCGTCTTCGGCAAGGCCCGCACCCTCGACCGCGTCCGCCGCTTCCTCGAAGCCCAAAAGAAAAACGGGAAGCGCTAAGTCCGCCCCCGTTTCTCTTGGTCTAAATTCGACTTAAGTCATTCTGACGAAACAATTTAGCTCTGCTAAACAAACACGTCATCCTGAGCGAAGCAATGAGACTCTTCCACAAATCACGTCATCCCTGAGCGAAGCGAAGGATGACGTGATTTGCCTCTGCCTTTGCTGTTGCCCTTCCACAAACTCAAAACTAGTTCTCAACAACCTTCATATCGCCCAGAACCTGCTGCGCCGGCATATTCAAAACAACCTTGCCGCCCTCAATCGAAACCACTGTCTCCAGCTTGATGTAGTGGTGTTGATCGTTCGCCAGCGGATCCCGCTTGGTCAGCTTGATGCCCAAATTGTCGACCGAACCCACATGCTGCCCATCCGATCCAACCACTTCCATATGCTCTTCAATCTTCGTCGTGTCTACCATCGCAAGTAAGCTCCGTCCAGAAAAGTTATGTCCGGTATCTCAGATTCATCTCCGCCTCTACAAGTTGTGACAACCTTCACCCATTAACAAACGTGCAAACAAAGAAATCCTCACCAGGCGGGCAAGCACAAACCAAACCGCTCGGGTAGGGGAAAGCAGAAGCTCGTTCCCAACCAAACCGCCCGGGTGCCCCATCTCAGACAGCCTCATCGTCTGAGGTGGGAACAACCACACTCGGTATACCCTAAGCCAACACTTCCTCAATCCCTCACCCCCCATGAACTTCACCCGACGCCGCGGAGCCATCGCCACAGCCATCACCCTCGGCGTCCTGCTCACCGGCCTCGCCATCACGCTCAACGTCGCCTGGATCGTCAACAACAAGGCCCGCGCCGTCTACCTCGTCCTCGGCATCATCTTCTTCGCTCTCCTCGTCGCCGGTGTCGTCTTGAACACCGTCTTCCTCGTCCGCGAAGTCCGCCGCAACGAGCGCCAGGACTCCTTCCTTAACGCCGTCACCCACGAGCTCAAAACCCCCATCGCCTCCATCCGCCTCTATCTCGACACCCTGCAGCGCCACCCCCTCGACGACGCCCAACGCCAAAAGTTTTACTCCATCATGCACGCCGACTCCGACCGCCTCATCGCCACCGTCGAGCAGGTCCTCAAAGCCGGCGAACTCGGCCAGCGCGCCCGCCACGCCCACCGCGTCACGCTCGATCTCGCCCCGCTCGTCGCCGACTGCATCGCCATCACCCTCGCCCGCCACCACCTCCCGCCCGAGTCCATCACCCTCGCCCCCATCCCGGGCCAGGTCCGCCTTCGCGTCCAGGGCATCGCCGAAGACCTCCGCACCGCCCTGCTCAACCTCCTTGACAACGCCGTCAAATACTCGCCCCCCACCCCCGAAACCC
>CAXUNR010000088.1:0-7360 GCA_964252655.1 uncultured Acidobacteriaceae bacterium | reverse complement strand
ATCCCAGCCCGTCGCGTCCGATACACCTGGAACCAGCCAATGACCCACGCCCGCGCCCGCAACGACGGCTGCTCCACCAGGAAGTACGAAGCACACGCCGCCATCGCCACCCCCAGGTAGTTCCCCGGATACCGCCCAATCCACGGCCACCACGCGAACGCCCCCTCGTTCCCCGGATGCAAAAACAGCGTTTGCCACAAATAAATGCTGTACGAAAGCACCCCTACCTGCACCATCGGCCGGCTGTTCAGCACCCGCCCTACCGCCGTCTCCGCGTTCCGCGTGCACCACAACAAAAAAATCGCAATCGCCAACCCGCTGATCGTGTAGCCCACCGAGAGATCGAATCGGTTTCCCACATACGCCGACAACACACTCGACACCACAATCACCCCCGGTGCCAGCCACGCCGTCCGCGTCACCGCGCGATACATCGCCTCAAACCGCGGCGTTCCATCAAGCAGCGCCAACAGGCAGCCAAACATGATGAAGTCGAACCGCAGTGACGCCACCGCCAACCGGTGCAGCTCCACGACCGGCGACCGCAGCAGCAACAATCGCACGATGGGTAAAGCCACAATCACTGCCGCGGGAAACACACACGCCGCATACATCCCCGGGCGTCCCAGCCTCCGCAACCAGAAAACCAGCACAAACGGCCATACCAGGTAGAACTGCTCCTCCACGCTAATCGACCAAAGATGCTCCAGCCCCCACGTTCCCTGGCCATAAAAATTATGAAAGAACAGCGCCGAGCTCACCACATCGCCCCACCGCACGACCAGACGCCCCGCCAGCCCAAGCGCCAGAACCACTCCTATATACAGATACAGCGGCGGAAAAATCCGGAAGAATCGCCGCAGATAAAATCCGTTCAAACTGATCGATCCGCGCTTCCGGTGCTCCGCCAGCAAAAGCGACGTAATCAGGAATCCACTGATCTCAAAAAAGATGAAGACCCCAAACCCGCCATTGAACACCGCGAACCAGCCACGGCTGACCGCATGCTTCACCCCATACGCCTGCAACGTATGCAGTCCGAGCACCAGCAAAATGGACACCGCACGAAGCCCATCCAGCGACGGAATACGCCTAAGCGTAGCTGAACCGGGAAGCGCGGAGGTCATAGCCCGCCCCGACCCAAAACTCTACCCCAGACCCTACTCCGAAATCCGCGCACCAGTCCCCGGCACGTTTACCATCGCGTTGGTTCCCGTCCCGGTCCGCGGATAATACCCACTCCGCGTCCGCACCTCCAGCCGGCCCATCCCCTTGTCCTTGGCGTCCACGTGCACCGTCCGGTAACCACCCTTCGACGGAGGATTGGTCGAGTGATACGCAATCGTATATTGCGTCCGAATATCGGACGCCACCATCGCCGCAATTGCGTCCACATCCTTCAGCGACTTCGGGAAATACGCCACCCCACCCGTCTGCTCGCTGATCGTCTCAAGCACCTTACGCGCATGCCGAGCCTCCCGCTTATCCGTATCCTCCCCAAACAGCAGCCCGATCGTGTAAATCGTCGGCCCATCTAAGTCCTGGATCCGTCGCACCGCCTCCTCAAGCGTCGCGCTCGAAGCATTGTCTTCCCCATCCGTAATCAGAATCAGCACTTGCTTCGGATTTTTTGCATTCTTCGCTAAATAATCCGCCGACGCCACCACCGCGTCGTACGCCGCCGTCCCGCCGCTCGACTTGATGTACCCGAGCCCCTGCTGCAGCTTGTCTAGACTCGACGTAAAGTCCTGATCGATGAACGCCTCCGAGCTGAAATCCACCAGGAACTCCTCATCCTGCTGATTCGACAGCCGCACCAAGTCAATCGAAGCCTTGTCCACCGCCGCGCGCTTATCGTACATCGACCCCGAACTGTCGATCACCAGGCCGATCGACACAGGTAGATCCTCATGCCGGAAGCTGGTGATGGTCTGCGGAACCCCATCTTCATACACGTGGAAGGCGCTCTCCCCCAGCGTCTGTACCGCACGTCCACTGCCATCGAGCACAGAAGCATTCAGCCGAATCTCAAATGCATCCTGCGTCAACGTATACCGGCCGTTCGTGCCTTTGCCAACCGCAGCCGCCGGCGCATTCGCCTGCCCAGCCGCGGCAGCACCTGCTACCGCGTCCGCATCAGGCGAAGGCGCAGGATCGCGGTCTACCGTCAACGCGAACGGAACCGGAGCAGACACAGTCTGCCCTTCGGACCGCGCCAGGCCCACTCCGAACACGCAACAAGCCGCAAACAAATAAACATTACTGCGAAGGTGCATAGTACCCCTGGCGAAAGTGAACCGTCAGCTGCGGAAGTCCCGGCGGCGGAACCAGACGCACCTTCAATTTACGCCAGTTCCCGTCGTTCTTGATCTCCGAAGGTCGATATCCAACCACATACTCATTCCGCAGCTCCGCGCTGATCCGCGCCGCGATATCGCCCATATCCCCAATGTCATTCACCTTGAACATCCGCCCGCCCGTCATCTCGCAGACATCGGTCAACAGCACCGGCCCCAATTCCTCCTCCGACGTCGGCGCATACGCATCGAAAATCCCAATCGAATAAATCTGCACATCGCTCTCTCGCACCACCCGCCGCAACTCCCCTTGCGTGTACCGGCTCCGGTTGTCCCCGCCATCCGAAATGATCAGCAGCGCCTTCCGGTCATACTTGGCCTGCTTCAGCTTATTCACCCCCAAATACACCGCGTCGATCAGCGCCGTACGATTCTCCGGGCGCAGCATCACCATCCGCGCCTCCACATCGTCCACGTCCGACGTATAATCCACAATCACCGCCGGCTTGTCATTGAAACCAATCACAAAGAACTCATCGGCAGGATTGCTCGTTCGCATAAACTCGCTCAGAGCTTTTCTCGCCCGCGCAAACTTCGACCCCATACTTCCGCTCAAATCAAAAACGATCCCGATCGTCACCGGAGCGTCTTCCGTCGAAAAACTCTTGATCACCTGACCCACATTGTTGTCGAACACCTGAAAATTCGGCGCTTCCAGACCTGTCACGAGTCGGTTCAGCGGATCCGTCACCGTCATCGGCACCAACACTAGGTTCGCCGTCACCCGCAGCCTCGGCACCGTCGAGCGCGGCGCAGAGATCGACCCCGGAGCCTGCACCCCACCGTCCCCTACCGGTTTCGCCGGCTTTGGCGCGGTAGTCGGTGTATTCACCTGCCCCAGCGGGTTCTCCTGGCCCTTCAACACTCCCCAACTCCCCACCAGAACCAACACGAACGCAAGCCACCGCATAGACACGCCCGCACACCGGTGTCCCTGCCGCTGCTGCCGGTTCGCTCTCCCCACCCGTTCCGCCGAATTCCGCCCTGACTCGCGCATCATCAAACCTAGTTATTTAGGACGGCAGCGTAATCATATTCGCTGTGCACCCATATCTCTTCCTATTCCAATCCGTGATTGGCTATCCTCAAAAGCTAGGGAAAGCCTATCAGCCTCAACACTCCACACCGGACAACGGTTTCATCCTATACACGAAGCGCGCAGATGGGCATCCCCCTAACGTTCGGTGCGGCAGGAATGTTTCTTCTATTGGCGCTTTTACCCGATGTCGGCCACGATCAGCTCTGGCTTCTGCTCGCCGCTGCCCGCATCGGGCCGCATACCGACCCCTATGGCCCCCTCGTCTTCGAGTCCAACCCACCCCTCGCCCTTTGGCTCTCCGCCCTCATCGTCGCCCTCGCCCACGCCCTCCATCTCTCGCTCACCGTCACCTTCAAGCTCGCCGTCACCCTACTGGTCGCGTCCAGCGCCCTGCTCTGCGCCCAACTGCTAAACCTCTTGAATTTCTTCCCCACCCCAAACTCCCGGATGCCCCATCTCAGACAGCTTTCCCGTCTGAGGTGGGGAAGCACAAAGTCTGCCCAACCCAAGGTGGAGGAAAACAAAGCCTGCTCAGCCTCGCTCCTCGACCGTCCCCTCGCCGATCGCTGGCTCCTGGCTTTTGTCTTCCTGCTCATCGCCGGCGTCCTTCCCGCGCGCGACTTCGGTCAGCGCGACCACGTCCTCGTATTCCTCGTGCTCCCGTATCTCCTCGCCGCAGCAGCGCACCTGGCCCGCAAACCACACTCCCTGCCACAGCGCATCGTCCTCACCCTGCTCGCCGCGCTCGGCCTCGCCCTCAAACCCCACCAGGCGCTCCTCCCCATCGCGGTCGAACTCACCCTTTGGCTCACCTCGCGTCCCCGCCGCCCCCGCCTGCTCGAGCCCTCTCTCCTTCTCGCCTCCGCCCTCCTTTATCTCCTCGCCATCCGTGCCCTCGCCCCTACCTACTTCACCGAGGTCCTTCCCGCCCTCCGCAGCACCTACTGGGCTTTTGGCAGTCTCTCCCCCTCCCAGCTCCTACACGCATCCCTCCAACTCCAACTCCTCCTCGCCGCCACTCTCATCACCATCTTTGTGGCCCGCGACCGCAGCCCCACTGCCCTGCTCTTCATTGCCGCCGGTATCGCTGCCGATCTCGCCTACGCCCTCCAGGGCACCGGCTGGTACTACCAGCAGCTCCCCGCCTTCAGCTTCCTGACATTAGCTATAGCCGCTCAGCTCCTGCATCCTCCTTCCGTTGTCCTTCTCAAAGGAAATCTACGCCTCGCACATGCCGGCACCCTCCCCAAAGCACCGGACCGCACCGCTCCGACACTCCCCCGTCACTCTCAACCACGCTCCTGGACCTTCCTCGCAACCTTGGCTCTCGCTGTCCTCGCCCTCGTCCTGACCTTCCACTTCTCCGCTTTCAACCTCAACCCCAACCGGTCCTTCCCCTCCTCTCTCGAGCAGCCGCAGCCCGTCCCCGACCCCGCCTTCTTCCGCGATCTCACCGCCGGCACCCCGGTCGCCACCCTCACCACCTCCGTGGACGACACGGTTCTTCCCGCATTTCGTCACCACCTCGTTCTTGCCCAGCGTTACCCCCACCTTTGGCTTCTCCCAGCTATCCTGCGCAACGAGTCCGGCCCACCTCCACCACACCGCATCCCTCCCGCTCGCCTCCAGCAGCTCGACCTCCAGCAACACCGCTTCCTCGTAGAAGACCTCACCCGTTGGCATCCCACCCTCCTCCTCGTCGAGCGCTGTGAGGACCCCGCCATCCACTGCCAGGTCCTCGAAGATCGTCACGACAACCTCCTCGCCTTCTTTCTCCGCGACCCCGCCTTCGCCCGCATCTTCGCCCGCTACCGGTTCGTCCGCTCCTCCGGCCCCTACGACGCCTACGTCCTTCCATCCGACCAAAGTTTGTCAAGTCCCAAGAAGCGCTAAGTCTTCTCACATGAACCATTTACAGCTGGCATAAATACCCCACTCAACCCGATATACTGGAAACATAGTCATGCTGCACGGCAGGGTGTGATCCGCTGGCGTTCCATTCGCCCTTGGTTGTCATTCCCGAAGGGAATCTGCGTTTGCCCTTCAGCTATAGCTCCACATATCTCTGCGTTCCTCTATCTTCTTTGTTATGACGACTTTACTCATAAGTTATTTGTTTGAAATACTTTACATCGATCATCCAACCCTAAGTCCAATCTTCTGAATACTTTAGAACCGAAATGCGGGGGGCATACCCCACCCCGTACAATCAACCGAGGAGAAAACCGAACCGCATGGCCCGCATCTACCCCTTCCGCGCCCTCCGCTACGACACCCAGAAGGTCCGCATGGAAGACGTCGTCACCCAGCCCTACGACAAGATCACCCCCGCCATGCAGCAGGTCTACTACGACCGCTCGAAGTACAACCTCATCCGCGTCGTCCTCGGCAAGCGCGAACCCACCGACACCGACGCATTCGCCCCCGAGACCGATCCAGCCACCCCGCAACACAATGTCTACACCCGTGCCGCCGAGTCCCTCACCTCCTGGCGCAAAAAAGCCATCCTCCGCGAAGAAGCCGTGCCCGCCCTCTACGGCTACTCCCAGGAGTACACCGTACCCGACACCACCACCGTCCAGACCCGCCGCGGCTTCATCGCCCTCGGTCACCTCTACGACTACGCCGACCACATCGTCTACCGTCACGAGCAAACCTTTCCCAAGCACAAATCCGACCGCCTCGCCCTCTTCAAAGCCACCCGCACCTACTGCGAGCAGATCTACATGCTCTACTCCGACCCGGCCTTCACCGCCGAGCAGCTCATCTTCGAGAGCGCCGGCGACGCCGGTGAACTGGCCAAGCCGGCCGATCTAGAAATCCGCGACGAGTACGACGTGCTCCACCGCGTCTGGAAGCTCACCGACCCGCGCCTGATCAATCTCATCGTCACCGCGATGCAGGACAAGAAACTCATCATCGCCGACGGCCACCATCGCTACGAGACCTCGGTCGCCTACATGCACGAGCGCGCCGCTGAGCTCAACCTCCCCTCGAAACTTGGTGCCCCAGATCAAGCTTCTGAGACCTGGGATCCAACCTCCGCCGTCTCCGAGGATGAGTCCCCCTCCAACCTCGCCGATGAATCCCATTCCCTCTTCCCAGAACCCGCCTTCCCCGAAGCCGCCATGATGATGACTTTCGTCAATATGGATGCTCCCGGCATCACCATCCTCCCTACCCACCGCGTCGTCTTCGGACTGGAAAATTTCTCCCCTTCCGACTTCATCGGCAAAGTTTCGGAATACTTTAGTGTCGAACTTCTGAAAGTCGATCAAACTCATGCCGGCTCAGTCGCGCTCCAAACACCGGAAGAGCAGGAACGACACCAACAATCTTTCGTGACCATCGCGCTCGCCGACCTCAAAAAGACGGCCGGGACAGCCTTCGTCTTGAAGACCGACGCCGGGTATCATCTCCTCAGGCCGAAACCAGAAGCGATCGCCGAGAAGCTGTACCAGCTCTATCCCGAAATGACACGGCGTCAAGCTCAACTCGACGTCGTCCAGCTTCACCGCATCCTCCTCGAGCACCTGCTCGGCCTCACCCACGAGTCCATCGCCAACACCGAAAACATCCGCTATCTCCGCGACGCTGCCGAAGCCGTCGCCCAGGTCGACACCGGCCAGGCCAATCTCGCCTTCCTCATCAAGCCCGTCACCCTCGACCAGCTGCGCGACATCTCCCTCTCCGGCGACGTCATGCCCCAGAAATCCACGGACTTCTACCCCAAGCTCCTCAGCGGCCTCGCCCTGTACGCTCTGGACTGAGCAGCCTGAACGGATGAGCCAAAACCACATGGGCGTCTTTTGCGCTCCTGCTTTGTGGTTCTCCATCAACCACCCGATAGAATCGCTCGTACCCTCAACAAGAACGTGAAGCCAGCTTGTCTCCCAATCCGACGTCTCGCCCTCTTGCTCGTCGCGGCTTCGGCTCTGGCACAGGACACGCCTGCGCCCACGAC
>CAXUNR010000087.1:0-7498 GCA_964252655.1 uncultured Acidobacteriaceae bacterium | reverse complement strand
GCCCAATCTCTACACGCTCTCCGTACATTTCGAGGTCGGCTCCCGCATATCGGACGCACAGACCTTCCACTTCGGCATCCGCAAGGTGGAGTATCAGGTGCCTGACTCTGAAAACCTGACCATCGTCGTCAACGGTGTCAAAGTGATGGTGCGCGGAGGAGACTGGGGCATGGACGAAGCCATGAAACGTGGCTCCTACGACCGTCTAGACGCGCAATTCCACATGCATGCGCTGGCTCACCTAAATATGATCCGTAACTGGGTTGGCCAAAGTACCAGCCCGGATTTTTACGACTTAGCAGATAAATACGGAATCCTTCTATGGGATGAGTTCTTCCAACCGAACCCCTCCGACGGCCCCAACGTTGAGGATACTTCGACTTACCTGGCCAACGTAACGGACAAGGTGCTTCGCTACCGCACCCATCCTTCGATTGTGGTGTGGTGTGCGCGCAACGAAGGTAAGCCGCCGGAGCAGCTGGATAAGTCACTGGCTGACCTGATGAGTAAGCTCGACCCCATGCGTCTCTATCAGTCAAGCTCCACCGATGGCCGCGGTGTCTCATCCCATGGACCCTATTACTGGCGCGCCCCACAATTCTTTTATCAAATTAATGAAGCTTTCAAAACAGAGACGGGCTCAGTTTCCGTTCCGACGCTCGAATCCATCCAGGGCATGATGCCGCAAAGAGACTGGGAGACGATCAACGACGATTGGGCTCAGCACGATATGGCAGCCGGAGCGCAACGCGGCAACGAATACCCATTTACTCTCGCCTGGCGTTATGGGCCTATCCGCAATCTCGCTGACTTCGTGCGCAAGGGCCAGATGGCGAACTACGAAGCGTTTCGCGCGATGTACGAAAGCCGCAACGCCGAGATGTTTCAGGGCACGACCGGCATTCTTGCCTGGATGAGCGAGCCCGCGCAGCCAAGCTTCGTATGGCAGCTCTATCACTACGATCTTGAGCCGAACTCCGCGCTGTATGCCGCGCAGAAGGCTGCCGAGACGGTGCATGTGCAGCTCAATGAGGCTAACCGCGAGGTTGAGGTAGTTAATAATCAAGGACAGGCGCTGCACGATCTAAAGCTAAGGCAAACGATTTATCAGTTAGATGGCAAGCTCGACCAAGAGCAGACAGTCTCGATTCCCTCCGTTCCGGCAAGTACGACACAGAAGGCTTACACGCTTTGGGTGAACACCCGCATCACCAAGCTCTATTTTATTAAGTTTGATTTATTGGATATGACTGGAAAGCTGCTTTCTACTAACTTTTATTGGCAAAATGTAGCCCAGCAGGACTACTCCGGTCTGGCAACTCTGCCCACTGTCACATTAGTTATCCGGGCTGACTCCCATGTAAGTGGGGACAAGACGATCTTTGATGTAACTGTCAAGAACCCGACCACGCATATCGCCCTTATGGCTCACGTGCAGCTTCATCAAAAGGTAAGTGGGCAGCGTGTGCTTCCGGTCTTTTATTCCGACAATTATCTGTCGCTTGCTCCGGGTGAGAGTCGCGCGCTTACCATTGAGGTGGCAACAAAGAACCTGGCTGGCGATGCCATGCTGTTGGTGGATGGCTACAACATCGACGTAGAGTCCGTGGATGGACCCGTTGCTGTCATGCTGAATCAGAATGCGCAGCCGCAGCACTGGCCCGCGACAGATCTGGTGCCGACCATACAATAGCCCCAAGTAACGGCACAACTTGCTCTGTTTCCGCATCGTCGCTAGACACCTATCTGGGTACAAAGAATTCCCCGATGGTTGGACAGGGCGCAAACCTGATGAACTCAGGGGCGCAGTACAACATTGACCCGCGACTGTTTGTGTCGCTGGCGGGGGCTGAGACGGGTTTCGGGAACAACATCACGGGTGGCCAATTCAATGTCTTCAACGTGCTCTACCACGGGCTAAACTCTCCATTCGCGAGTTTTCAGTCGGCCATCAATTCTGTTGGACACAGCCTTACCAATCCCCGGAACGGCTATGACTTCACAAACACCGCGACTCTGTATGGCCACTACTGCTTCGGCAACTGCTCAGCCGGGTTGAAGAACCTGAACAACTTCATGAACCAGCAGGGTGCCAACACAAGTGCGCTTCATTTCCCCTGCAAGAAGGAGGAGTAGAACGATGACCAGCCAAAATCAGAAAACAGTAGTCGTTCTCCTTCTCTCGCTGGGGGGTGCCGCACTTGCTTCCACTGATGGGTGGCAGCGGTTTAGCAGTTCCAATCGTTTTTCCGTCCTATATCCCGCAGCGTGGGTTCGGAACGGTGTCTCCACAGACCGCCTTCAACTGCGCAGTTCGGAAGGCGGAGCTGAGGGCATCGGCATCAAGCAGGGTCAGGCGGAAATCACCGTGATGGACGCACAAGAGTCCTCCAAGCAAACGCTCGCCCAGGTGATCGCCACCTATACACAGGACACGACGGTTCTCTCTCGCAAGGATGTTCCGGGAGAAGCTGCCTCACACGGCTGTAGCGAGCTGAAAGAAGTCACTTCAAAAGAACCGGCTGTACCTCCCGGAGACTCCCCGATCAGTGTGCCGACGATCATCAACACAGACTTTTTCTGTGGAGTTCAGGGGCGCAAGATCGTGACTCTTCTCAGGAACTGGGAGGGTGACAAGCGGCAGGCCGAGTATCAGCAGGTTGCCCTCCGAATGGCGAAGGGTATCCGACTGACCCAGCCGGAAGATGCACGCTAGCCCATAAGCATCCGCAGGCCGTCTCTTCGGAGGCGGCCTTGCTGCGTCTGGGAGCTTCCATCGAGAGCCGTGCGGACCGGGAGAAAACCCACGCTGCTTCGCATCGGGAGTAGGTGACACGTCACCCCGGAATGGGTGCTGTAGAGCAACTTCAGGTTGCTGTGCGGGAACCATCATGGAATCAAGCAGCTAAGGGAAAACGGGTCTGGAAGGTTGCTGTAGAGCAACCTTGAAGTTGCCGAAGGGGAACCATCACAAAACAAAGCCCTTGAGCGTCGGTGGCCGAATACCCTCCGCTTCGGCGTCCGTCAAGGCTCTGCGCTGCGCTCCGACCGCTGCGGCGCGCAAAGGACGCGCGGCCCTGACCGACGCCTCCGCTGCGGGTGTTGCTGGTCATAAGGAGCATGTCTGCTCCTCCGTTCTCAAAGAGAACCGGAGTGCGACTGCTCTACCCTTAGCGGCTATCCGGTGGCACTTCTGAGGAAGTGGTCGATGGTCGTCAGGATGGCATCCCCGATCCAGCCGGTCAAGAAATCGACGGTGCCGAAGCTGCCCGCGCCGCTGACGGCGGAGGCCGAAGACTGGGAGTTGCTGCTCGAAGGGGTGGGCTTTTACCAGGCCGCGCTGACCGGATCGCCGGAGGCGATGCGGTATCTCGAAGGGCGCGGCTTGCGGTCTGCGGAGATGGTCGAACGGTTCCGGCTGGGCTTCGCTCACCCGACGCTGGGGTATGGCCTTGAGGCGAAGAACCGGGCCGGGGGAGCTGCGGTGCGAGGCCGGTTGCAGAAGCTCGGCCTCTACCGCGAGAGCGGCCATGAACACTTCAACGGGTCGCTGGTCGTCCTATCTTCGATCTCGCCGGCGGTGTGATGGAGATGTACGGGCGGAAGATCACGCCGAACCTCCGCGAGGGTACGCCGAACCACTTGTATCTTCCGGGAGAGCATCGCGGCGTGTGGAACGAAGAAGCCCTGATCGCGTCAAAGGACGTGATCGAGGCCCTGATCGACGCGCTGACGTTCTGGGCGGCGGGGTTCTGCAACGTGACGGCCATCTAACGGAACCAACAGCTTCACGCAAGATCATCGGGCGGCCTTCGAGCAGCATGGAACCAGGCGCGTGTACATCGCTTACGACCGGGACGAGGCGGGCGATAAAGCCGCCGCCGCGCTTGCAGACGAGCTGATCGGGCTGGGCTTCGAGTGCTTCCGTGTGGAGTTCCCAAAGGGCATGGACGCGAATGAGTATGCGCTCAAGGTGACACCGGCGACGAAGAGTCTTGGAGTCCTGTTGAACCGCGCTTCGTGGATAGGAAAGGGGCAGCGGGCAATGGGAGAAGAGGGGCCGCGCGTGGCCGTGCCGGAGATCGTGACGGCGCTGGAGCCGGTCGCCACCGTGAAGGAAGAGCGGGCAGTTAAAGAAAAAAAGATCGAAGAACCGGAGCCGATGCCCGTGGCGGCCGCCGCTGCGCCGACAGAGCATGTTCTTCCCTTAGTCGCCGAGCCGGAGCTGGTTGCGCCGATGCCGTTCACGGCCCCGGCTGAAGTGGCGGTGGAGATGCGCGGCGAGGACGTGCTGCTGCGCTTCGGCGACCGGGAGTACCGGGTGCGGGGCTTGCGGAAGAACCTGAGCGACGACATGCTGCGCATCAATTTCCGGGTGATGGGAGTGAACGCTTACGGCGACATGGCCTTGCATGTGGACACGCTGGAGCTGAACGCGGCGCGTCCCCGGATGGCGTTCGTGAAGCAGGCGGCGGCGGAGCTGGGCATCAAGGAAGAGATCGTGAGCCGCGATCTGAGCAAGGTGCTGTTCAAGCTGGAGGAGCTGCGCGACGAACAGATCAGGCAGGCCCTCGCGCCGAAGGGAGCCGGAGGTCAAGCTGACCGATGAGGCGGGCGGCGGCGATGGAGCTGCTGCACGATCCGCGCTTGCTGGAGCGGATCGTCGAGGACTTCGCCCGGTGCAGCGTGGTCGGCGAAGAGACCAACAAGCTCGTGGGCTATTTGGGCGCGGTATCGCGGCATCTTGGAGAGCCGCTGGCGGTGATCGTGCAGTCGTCTTCGGCTGCGGGCAAAAGCTCGTTGATGGACGCGGTGCTGGCCTTCGTGCCGGAGGAGCAACGGGTGCAATACTCCGCGATGGACCGGGCAATCGCTCTTCTACATGGGCGAGACGGACTTGAAGCACAAAGTGCTTGCCATCGTCGATGAGGCCGGAGCGCAACGCGCTTCGTATACGCTGAAGCTGTTGCAGTCGGAGGGTGTTCTGACCAACGCATCGACCGGCAAAGACCTGGCCGGCGGAGATGCCGCGCTGCTGGTTGATGGCTATAACGTCGACGTAACGCCGGTCGACGGCCCCGTCGCCGTCCTGCTGAATCAAAACGCACAGCCGCTGCACTGGCCTGCGTCGAACCTTGTCCCTGCTGCTGCCGCCGCTCGCTAAGCTGGCGCGACGGCAGAGGCGCGCAAGACAGCGTTCTTAGAACGCTCGAGAACTCTACGCCGTGTGCGTTGATGCATCACTGACTGGCTTTCAAGCATATATTTCGTGCCTGCCTGTTTGCTGGAACACGAGCCATGCACTATTCCCCCAAGACACAGAGAAAATTCTTACCCGTGAGATACGATTATCGTCTCCGTTCGTCCTACGTGGGATTCCTTTCTTTGTCGGCAGGGCATGTCGTACTTCGATCCCAATCGTTAGGAGTAGTTTCATGATCTTCTCTGCTTTAGCTCGTTCTCCGTTCAAGCTGTGTCTCTCCGTCATCGTTCTTGCCCTGAGCCTGCTCCCATCGTCCGCCCCTGCTCAAACGCCAGCGCCTCAAACCCATATCAAAGGCGACATCACCGGCGACTGGCAAGGAACGCTGCAGGCAGGGAAGTCTCTCCGAACCATTGTCAAAATCAGCAAGGGTGAAAAAGGCCTTGCCGTAAAGATGTACAGCATTGACCAGGGCGGACAGCAGATCAGTGCGTCCTCAGCTTCCTTCGACGGATCGACGTTCAAGTATGCCGTGGACATGATCGGCGGCTCCTACACGGGCACCGTGAGCGCCGACGGCAACTCGATCGTTGGCACCTGGACGCAAGGCCCGAACCCACTGTCATTCACCCTCGTACGCGCCACCAAAGAGACGGCCTGGGAGATCCCCGCGCCGCGTCCTCCGCCGAAGATGATGGCTGCCGACGCCAACCCTGCCTTTGACGTCGCCACCATCAAGCCGAACGACAAGGGCGCAACCAGCATGCAGCGCCTCACCATCAACGGACGGAACTTCGTCACCGTCGCCTCCTCGCTCACCGACCTGATCGGCTTTGCTTATAAGCTTCAGACCAAGCAGATCCTCGGCGCGCCCGACTGGAGCGACCGGGACCGCTACGACATCAACGCGACCCTCGACACCGAAGGCGCGCCTACGGACAAGCAGCTGCGGTCCGCCATACGAAAGCTGCTGGAAGATCGCTTCAAGCTCGCCGTGCATCAGGACAAAAAGGAGCTTCCCGCGTTCGTCCTCACCGTCGCCAAGACCGGACCGAAGCTGACGCCCACCGAGGTGACCGGTCCGCTGCCTGGTTTGGGCCTTGTCCCTGGCCCGACTGGAGTCACGCTCGTCGTGCGCAACGGACTCATCGCCGAATTTGATGAACTCCTGCAGTCCATGGTTCTCGATCGGCCCGTCGTCGATCAAACCGGCATCCCCGGTAAGTTCGATATTTCCGTGACGTTCACCCCCGACGATTCGCAGTTTTACGGTCATCCTCCTCCGATCAAGAAAGCCGACGACGTCGAAGCCGCGCCAAGTCTCTTCGAGGCAATTCAGCAAAAGCTTGGGCTGAAGCTCGAGGCGCAGAAGGCCCCGGTTCCCGTCATCGTCCTCGACCACGTGGAGAAGCCGTCCGCGAATTAGACCGCCCTATCGGCGTCAACACGCGTTCACAGAAAAAATTCTCCGCAACGCGAGCAAATTGGGAACTGCGAACGTCTATCAGGAAATTTCTCTATCGTCTTTCGCATGTCTTCTCATTCGAGAACTGCCGTCTGGAGAACCGAGGCATGAGTTTTCTACGATCCGCCGTCGTGTGCATAGCCGTCGCTTCACCTCTCGCGGCGCGGGCAGTCGCGTTGCCGGCCATGACCTACGACGTAGTTTCAATCAAGCCGAACAAATCTGGCAGCGGAAGCGTACGGATCAGCATCGACCGCGAACGCTTCGTAGGCACAAATGTGTCTGTGAAAGCTCTCATCCGCTATGCCTATGACCTCGAAACGGAGGACCTGATTTCCGGGCTTCCGGGCTGGGCCGGCTCCTCCAATCTTGACATTGAGGCAAAGGTCTCTGCCGAAGAGGTCGCTGCGCTTAAGAAGTTCTCCGACGTGGACAGCACTGCCGAGCGACGGCTTATGATGCAGGCTCTGCTTGGCGAGCGATTCGCCCTGAAGGTGCACCACGAAAAGAAAGAGCTGCCAACCTATGCGCTGGTCGTCCTAAAAAGCGGACTCAAGATCAAGCCAGCCGATCCGAACAACGCCTATGAGAACGGACTCAAGGCACCGGGCGGCACGGCGCGGGGGGCCGGATCGGTCGACGCGAACAACACGAACGTCACGGTCCAGGCGGTCCCAATGTCGACCCTGGCGAGCTTCCTTGCGCAGAACCTGCGCCGGCCGGTCGAAGACAAGACGGGACTCACGGCCAACTATGACTTCACCCTGAAGTGGTCGCCCGACGAGGTCGCGCAGAACTCAGAAAACGCCAATACGCCGCCCTCCATCTAC
>CAXUNR010000086.1:0-7668 GCA_964252655.1 uncultured Acidobacteriaceae bacterium | reverse complement strand
TCGGTTTGATGGGAGATGTTTAACCAGTGGGCGATGGCGTCTCCGAGTTGCGCATCCACCTGGGCGCGGGATGGCGGTTGTATTTCACCCAGCGCGGTACAGAAATCATCGTGCTGCTGGTCGGTGGCTCGAAACGCACCCAAAAGAAAGACATCAAACGCGCCAAAGCACTGGCCGCTTTGCTCGATTGAACGGAGGAAACGATCATGAGTAAACGCATCAAGGTAGCCGATCTACCCGAGTTCGACGCAGCCCCTTATCTCGACAGTGAAACGTCCATCGCCGCCTACCTGACCGACATTCTGGAGGCGAACGATGCATCCTTGCTGGCCTCGGCGCTGGGGGATATTGCCCGCGCTCGTGGCATGACCGAGATCGCCAAGACAGCCGGGATCACGCGGGAAGCTTTGTACAAAGCTCTGCGTCCAGACAGCGCTCCACGATTCGATACCGTGAGCCGGGTATGCGCCGCCCTTGGAGTGCGTCTCGTTGCCCAGCCTGTCCATCCCACGCCAGAGACAGTTTTACGTTCTGGGTCGCCAGAGCAGGCCATCCAGGAAGCCGTCGCAGAGATGAGACCAGCACGGTAGAGGGAGAAAGCCCATGCCTTTCGATCTAGCGACGTTTGAGGCTGAAGTAGCACTCAAGCTGATCCCAACAGAACGGCTGCCTTCGGTCGCCCAGGATGCGTTGGAAGCTGGATTCGATGGTCCCCGTGTCGTCCGCATGGCAGTTCTTGAGCCCGTGGCAGGTTGGGGTATCGACCAAGCCTTGCCGCCCATGATGGAGGAACTTGGCTGTAAGGCGATCTCTCCTGAAGATGCAGCTTTGCACTTGGCTCGCCAACGCGCCCGGACTTGAAGACTCAATCAAATTAGCTCTCGACCCAGCTAATTACCTGATCTAGCCAGGAACAGCTAAAGACGATGTGCTTTGCACATGGGAATTTTGACACTCCATCCCTTCCAGGGTTGAGTTTTGGACAAAAACGTAGACAACTGTCAACCAATGAAGAATGAGAGACTTGCGAGCCGCTTGTATACAGTAGTATATTCTTCGTAGACAACTGTAAACAGCCTATTTACAAGAGGAAGCATGCCCATGTCGGAAGAGAAACCGTTCAGCTTTGAAGGTCGTCTGTCACGCTCCAGAGGCCGGGCCGGTCGGGATCGCGTGGTCAGTTCCCGAGCCACTGCGGACGAGCATCAGGAGCTCGAAGCGGCGGCAAAAACCGAGGGGAAAGCACTCAGCGAATGGTCTCGCGAAGTCCTTCTTCGGGAGGCTCGAAGCCCACGCCTGAATGCCCTCTTTACTGAAGTGGTGGCGACCAGGATGCTCTTGAATCTCCTTCTGAAGCCGATTGCGTGCGGGAAACAAATCACCGAAGAGGAGTTCAGTGGAGTCCTCACAAACGTCCGAACCAGCAAGCGCAAGGCAGTAAGTGATGTCCTTCAGCAGTACACGGCCTCAGAGCAAAAGGAGTAGGCCCTTGAGCTTGTGAAGTCCCCTCGGCTGGGCCTCTGGACTATGGTCTTTGTGCTACGGGAAGGGATACAGCACGACGAGCAAGGGGACGAACCGTAATCTTTTGCAGAGCGATGGCACAATCCCCAGACCAACCTGACCGGCGCAGAGCGCACGTAGAACGGATGCTCCTTCGCGCCGAACTCCGCAGCCGGCAGGCAGCGAAGTTGGTCGAGAAATGGAAGGTACGGCTCGCCGATCTGGACCGGGAAGGAATAGCGGCTAAGCAGGCTAAACTCTGGAGCGATGACGTGGTTTTGAGGGGCGAATGAGGGTTGCTTGCAGGGCGTTCTTGGGACGCATGGGCAGCACTAAAGCAGGCTATGGATTTGACGCGCAAGCGCTTGGAACGAGCAAGAGCGCTCGTCCCACAAACCCACAGCTTTGACGGCGGGCTAATGAAATTCTTTGTACGAGGCCGATAACCCAAGAGGATCGTTAGCCATGTTCTTCATGAGATTGCGAGTGGTCGAGATGTTCGCGGTTGCTGCTGCCATTTTGGCAGCAGCATGTGCCATCATCTGGTTTGTACGCAGGCGTCGCAATCTTCTTCGGATTCCAATCGTAGTTCTCAGTTCCCCGATAGCACTGCTGGCTGATCTTTTCATTGGAGCGCAGGTGCTAACCCGCGGATGTGAATCATATTCCGCACCGCTCTATTCCCCAAGTCACCGCAAGCTCATTCGCGTTTCGACACTTGACGGAGGAGCGCTCGGCGGTAGTTCAGCATTAGAGTTGTTGGCTCACCACGGCTTTTCATCGACCTACATCTACCGTAGAGGTTGGAATTCTGTAGACGTATGAAAAAGATGTCCACTGGCTCGATGATGGGCACGTCACTATCGAATATGATCCGTACCAATTTGATGATTGCACGAGCACAAAAACTGTTCAGGTGCGCTGCTCAGAAAAGAAACGTCCGATTCCAACTGGCACGCTGATGTCGCCGGATGGCAATGCGGTGGTGGAAACTCCACACAGCAAAAGATGGTACATACCAAGAACGGATGCCGTGGTGTTGACCGGAAAGGGAGATCCAGCTTCTGTCGTTTGGGGACAAACACGTTGGATTAGCGACCGCAAATTGCAGATCACCATGAAGGGGAACCCAAAGGCCTGTGCGGATCAAATAGGCATTACTGTCGTCTGTGTCCCTTACACCGGCAAATCTAGCCATTCGGTTTCACGATCAAAGCTAGTAAAAAGCTAGTGAAAATGAAAATTTGCTCGTTGTTGCACCATCTAAAATCTTGCGACACCACCCCGGTGTCGATAGGACATAGCATAGACGCTTATGATGATCGAAACGAGTACTTTTTAGCGTTTTGCTCATTCAGGCCTGCCTTGTTAAACTCCACCGCCTGAAACGCTTCATGGCGACCGGTCGAGCAGGGCAGACAACAGTTGGCCCTCTCTAGGTGCCGCGGCACCAGTGCCCTCACCTTGCCGTCGGGGCAGCATTGTGGTCAGCACCAGCTCCTGCATGCATAGAAGTGTACGGTGCTCGGGAAACTCTTCCGATATTCATAGGCTCTGCCTCTAGCTGCTTCTCATGAGCCGGAAGAAAGGCGCATGTCTACGTCCTACACTGGTATTCGCCAGCTTTGGCCCTCAACGTGCTACCACCGTCGCTATACCAAAAGAAGTGAGATTCGCTCAGGAGTTTTGCGCATGCGCTTGAGAAACATCGCAGTTCTCTGTGTCTCCACAGCCCTCACCACCGGGGTTGGCTCCGTCTTCGCTCAAGGCATCATCACCGGCTCACTCACTGGCACCGTGCAGGACCCCTCTGCGGCGGTTATACCCGGTGCCGAAATTACCGCCACCAACAATGCCACCGGTGTGGTAAGTACGCTTCGATCCAATCAAGCTGGCGACTTCAATTTCAGCGCCTTACCTGTCGGTACGTATACGGTGATCATCTCCAGTTCAGGTTTTTCGCCTCTCACTTTAAAAAATGTGGGGGTGTCTTCCGGCCAGGTGAATGGTCTTGGTGCGGAGAAGTTGAGCACAGGCTCCGCCTCAGAAACGGTAGAGGTCAGCGAAGCTGCCAATCTGCTGGAAACCGCTCAGTCGCAGGTATCGACCACCTTTGATACGCAGCAGGTCGCTGACCTGCCGGTCGCTGGTGGCTTTGATGAACTGGCCCTGCTCATTCCAGGTGTCGTCAGCACCCGTGGCAATAGCTTCACAAACACCAATGGTGCTGGTTTCTCGTCGAATGGTCAGCGTGGCCGCTCGAATAATTTCGAGATCGACGGTCAGTCAAACAATGACAACTCCGTCACCGGACCGCAGGTCTTCTTCGCTAACCAAGACGCAATCCAAGAGGTACAGGTCATTTCCAATAATTTCAGCGCGCAGTATGGACGCGATGCTGGAACAGTGGTCAACTACATCACCAAATCAGGAACCAACACATTCCACGGTTCCGCGTTTGAGTTTTACGCGGGATCTTGGCTGAATTCACTCACCCAGGGTCAGAAGTCGCCATTTCAGGGATTCTGCCCGCCCGGTGTCGTCGCTGGAACAAACGGTTGCATCGCGGTCAAGCGGCCCCGCTACACAGACAATACCTACGGCGGAACCTTCGGTGGTCCCATCCTGAAAGACAAGCTGTTCGGCTTCGGAAGCGCACTATTTGCTCGGAACTTTGCTGGCGCTTCCCCATCATTGTCCGGCACCGGAGTCAGCGGGTATTTCCCCACTCCGGCCGCCATCAGTCAACTTGCCGCGACCTACCCCAACAGCCCCGGTATTCAGTCGCTCGTCCTGTACAACCCTTACACGGTCAAAGCAGGAAACCCGACACCCATTGGTACGCCACAAACGATCGCTGTTACGGACGGCATCACGCCGTCCACCATCCAGGTTTCGCAGTACAGCCGTTTTCTGCCTACCTACAGCACGGATGAAGAGGTGCTTGGGCGTCTCGACTATCAAGCAACACCAAAAGACCGTTTGTACGCGCGCTATTTTTACCAATTGAATCCAACAATCGCGGGCTCGGGAACAATTTCGACTGGCGCCTTCGTCAACGTTAATGATCGCACTCACTCGGTCGGTGCCGACTGGACCCACACCTTTTCCAGCCGGATTACCAACCAGATCCGTTACAGCTTTCAGCAATCTGTGCTTACTTTCGATGGGGGCGGATATTCCAGTTGCACGGTAAGCAACCTGTCCGCCTGCCCGTCATCGTTCGCCATGAGTACCGGCACCCGCACCCCGACAGCCTCTGGCCTGGCCATCAATATCGGCGGCTTCGGGCTGGCCACAAACCTGCCTCAAGGCCGCATCGTGAAGGATACGCAGGTGCAGGACAACGCAAACCTCCTCTTTGGTAAGCACACGATCACCTTTGGAGGCGCGTTCGAATACCAGAACTCGCCAAATGTGTTCCTGCCGACCATCAGCGGAGGCTACACCTTCGGCTCAACCGGTGCCGGGACTACCTTGCCTGCGCTCAACGGCCTAGTGCAGGGCATCACTCCACTTTCGCTCGCGGCCGGCAATGCCAACATCCACTTCACCGAACCTGACTGGGCCGTGTACGTCCAAGACGACTGGAAAGTGACTCCGTCCTTCACCGCCAACATTGGTCTTCGTTGGGAGTACTTTACTTCAAGCATCAATCTGCTGCATAACATCAGCGTCGCCAACCAGACAGGGCCGAATCCACTCTGGAACACCTCCCTTCCCCTGTCTACGACTACCTTCCCGTCGGTCGCGGAAGATTACAAGCACTTCGAGCCGCGCCTCGGGTTCGCTTACAACCCTTCCGGCCTGAAGGCTTTGGTCATTCGCGGCGGATACTCAGTTAACATCGCTCCCGCTTTCTACAACATCTTTCTGAACTCCTATGGCTCGGCTCCCGTGGTTCTTGCGGCTACCGTGACCAACTGCAGCAACACCGCCAAGTCCTGCGTGCCGACCGGAGGATCTAACTATACCTCCGTGCACGCACAGGATACGCAGTACCTTCCAATCGGAGCGAACCCCGGACAGTTTAATCAGACATTGGTTCCGTCGAACTTCCGCCAACCGTATACCCAAACCTACTCGCTCGGCACTCAATACGAGGTGGGCCGCTTCTTCGTGGCGGAGGTTCGCTACGTCGGCGCACACACAACTGGTGATTTCCAGAGTGCGAATGCAAATCCACAATTTGCAGCCGCAGCCGCCGCTTTCCCTGCCTTCTTCTCCGGCCTAACCCCATGCTCGACAGCCACCAGCACTCTGGCAACGAAGGGTGATGTTGGGCATCTGCACTGTGGTCAAACGAATGTTCGCTTGCGGGAAAACACCGCTTTTGAAATTTACAACGGCCTACAGACACAGGTCACCACGCGCGCTTACCACGGTCTCACCGTAAATGCGTCCTATACCTTTAGTCGTACGATCGACAACGCCAGTGAGGTGTTTGGAAGTGGAACCGGCGCGGGAAGCACCATCGCCTTCTCACAGAACCCGTTCAACATCAATGAGCAGGAACGTGCGGTGAGCGGAAACTCCTTTCCAAACGTCACCTCCGTTGGTTTGAGCTACGTTGACCCACACTTCAAGCAGAGCCACTCTTTTGCAGGACGTGCGCTCGGTGGTTTCCAGTTCAACACCATCTATCTTTTCAATAGCGGTCAACCCTGGACGCCGACCCAGGCAGTGGGCGACTCTGGCGGTAGTTTCTGCGATTCCACCTTTAATTCGGCATTCATCGGTCTTGACAGTTGCCGTCCGGTCCTCAACAATCCAGCTGCGCCCATCGGATCCGTCGGTTATAACGCCGGAAACGGGGTCTACCGTGATCGCGGAACGGGAGCAATCATTGCGCCTAATTCCGAGCACTGGCTCGTGAATAATCAGGCGCAGGCAATTGCACTCGGGACTCCCTATCCTGGCGTTTCACGCAACACACTGCGTGGAGACAGCTACAACAACGTCGATTTGAGCATCTTCAAGAACAACCAGATCACGGAGCGGCTCAACCTTCAACTTCAGTTCCAGGTTTATAACGCACTCAATCGCGGTTACTACAATATTCAGGATGATTCTATTGACGATGCCGGCAGTACCTTTGCCAACTTCATGGGAAACTCGGGTTCAGTTCGCTCCGTAGGAGGTTCGCCTACGAACCGGAGTGCGACTCTTGGTGCGCGTATCATCTTCTAACCGGAAGTCGGATGCCCTAATACCATACTGGCCGGCACTAGCTTCTGTGCCGGTCAGTATGTTTATAGCCACAGCTTCAGGTTTTGATCCCAGATCGTTTTCAAAACAAAGTTTAACCGCAAGAATGGTTTGTTGTTCCGCTGCCAGTCGCTCTATCGCTTACGCGACTTCGAGCCTCCCGATGGGAGGTGGAAACCGTCCCAACCATTTTGGGGAGGTTCTACGCTCTGGACCATTGGTGCAAGCGGAGGTGATCCGGTACAGATCACTGCACCATCAGACAAGAAGACGCTCGCCCTGCGATGGCTGGATGAAGAGACCTGATCTTTAATCGAATCGGCAAAGACCTGTTCAATGCAGACGGATATATCTGGAAGGTTTCGCTGCCAAATACTCGCGGCACCGACCGGTACCCTGCCGTTACATCATCCTGGAGAACTACTATAGCTCCCAAGAAGCACACCGTAGAGTTCGAAGTGACGAAGACGGTGAAGAAACCTGAAGTTCAAGAGGGGTCACTACACCAAACGTCAAAAATCGTACGCTAACGCTCTGGGGATGAGCATACCCAGAGGCGAAACGCTTCTACCAGGCCTATCCAGAATATTTGTCGGGTCCTTGTCGTATCTACTTGGAACACGGAGGCAGGCCTCTTATGTAAGAGGCTTCGGGAGGAAGTAAAGCTTCGTCTCTCCTGCGATCCAAACCCTGCATGTCGTCCACTGTGTAAAGACGTCGCTCGCCGCCCTCACAAACAGTTTTAGTGCCCCAGTGTTGCGGTCGTCCTTGAGCTTTTGCGACTGAATCATAGAAAAGTGCGTAAGTGGCAGCAGTCGCCTCTCCCGCCGCCACGGCTTCGTGCATCGCGGTCAGTTCATCTTGTGCAAACTGCGGATGAGCGTCAGCTTGATGGGCGGACAGGGTTAGCTTCAGAAAACGGACCAGATCGTACGTTAGGGCTGTCGCAGAGGTCTG
>CAXUNR010000085.1:0-8000 GCA_964252655.1 uncultured Acidobacteriaceae bacterium | reverse complement strand
ATGCGCAACTCGGAGACGCCATCGCCCACTGGTTAAACATCTCCCATCAAACCGAGTTCAAGGCGTTTGATCCTGGCGGCAATGACACCGCGTACCGTCTGATCCTTCAGCTCGTCGATTCAGGCGGTAAATTCAGGCAATGGCCGGATCGAGAACATGGGGCAAGTGTAATCGAACGATTACATAATTTCAAGGGTTTAAAGACCACGCTGCCCCATTCGTCACAAGAGCCTTGTACGGGGCTCCTGGCTTTCCAAATGATACTAGGCTCCATTTCAGCCTCATCGGCGTGCTGTGGGTGCCTTTCTGTTCGTTGGGCGGCAGGTTCAGATCGTTAGCCACAACCGCTAGACCAACCCACCCTCATCAGTGAGGTTTTGTTTTTGTTGTTGCTTCTGCCGGGTCTGGGGCGTAGCTCCAAGAGATGGGCCGTTAGGCCCTTAGTCTGCGTCCGAAGGACGTGTTCCGCTTGTTGTTCTTCTTTGCACAAATTTCACAAGGATCTAATCCTGATTAATCTCTTGATCTTCTTGAATATCTTGATACCTATATTTGGGCTTAGAAAAACGTGCCGGGAAGTCCTCTTTTTCGTGCCCGGAAGTCCCTTTTTTCGTGCCGGGAAGTCCCTTTTGCCGTGCCGGGAAGTCCCCTTCGTTTCACTTCTTTTAGACACCATCCTGTGGAACTAATTCGCTCAAATGTGCCGGGAAGTCCCCCCCCTAAGCTTGTATTTTGAATAACTTATGGATTCGCTATCTGTCGCGCAGCCGCGCCTTTGGCCAAAAGATACCGCCCTCTCAGTGGAGGCCCGACCATAAGGCCGGTTTTCAAAGCCTCGGCTTGCAACTCTGGCCAGATGATCCGCAAAGCGGCGATGGCTTCGGCAAACCGCACCTTGATCCGGCGGCTCGTTTTATCGTCTTGCCAGAGCTGCATCCGCAGATACTCCCACTTGATAAGGCTGGACTTGTTGGCTGCATAGCAGCGCCAGTGAAGCCATAGCATGAGGTCTTGGAGCTGCGATTTGTTGCGCGTTGTCCTGATGATCGCGGCCGGCGTAGGAACATGATGCCGCTTAAGGTCAGCGAAGAAAGCTGGGTCAATCTCCACTCCGAAGACAACATCCGAACCAATCGGCAGTAGAGATTGCCCCCTCTGCTCGGCCCGTACATCGACGCTGGTAGGTAGATGAGAATGGCGGATAACGGGCATCAGGTCTGCAGTCGTTCCGTACTGAGTTGTGCGCTCGACTCCAATCGTCAGGCTGCGGATTCTGAGGAAACGCTGGCGGAGATCCCGCCTATTTTTTCCGCCCTGAGCCATGTTCATCATCTGGAGAAACTCGGTCGCCGTCTCCCAGCTGACGAACCTGGAATCATTCTTCACCGCTTTATCAAAGAGAAAGTGCAACAGACTGCGATCGCTTCCATACGGCATACCGGCTTTGAGCCCGGTGCTGAAAGTGACATCAACCACGCTGCCATCGGCGAGCCTGGCTGATCTAGTGATCTTGGTCTGATCGGTCTTGTCATAGGGCAGTCCGCAAAGGATGAGGGCCTGGGCGACCTGGAAGATTTCTTCTTCGCCTCCATTTGCATCCCTGTCGATGCGAACCTTGGCGAGGGCTGCGGCCTGTCGGGTTTTGCTGAGATGGTCTTCGACTTTACGATTACGGGGCTTTTTAGAAGGTGAAGGTTTGCTAGGTTTCAGAGCCTCCGGGTGACGAGCTAAGAACTCCTGTACTTCCTGTTCGAGCCGAACCTTTTCGGCCTCTAATCTTGCAAAGACTTCGCGGTAATGCTGCTCTTCCTCCTGCTTCAGTCGATGGGCATTCGCCACTTCATCGGATTTCCGCTGTTCTGCAGCGGGATCGCTTGAAGGTACAACGAGCTTTTGAGAATTCCTTGTCATCGCGGAACCAAAGTGAAGCAGAATAGGGAGTTATGCGGAACTGGAGAACTTCAGTACCTAAGAACTTACGAACTGAGGTACTGTTCGAGGAGAGTTTCAATCAGCTCCGACAATTCCCTGCCCCCGCTATCTTCCCATTTACGGGCGGCCGCAGTTTTCGTTTTGCGGCGAACGTAAACCTTGAGCTGCATGAAGTCTGGGTTGGTGTACTTTGCTGCGGTGCCAGGAGTGGGGGCGCTTTTATGCGATGTTCGCGGCTTTGACTTCTCCAGTGACGCAGTTTCAGCGCTATGTTGGGACGTTTCCGCATTTAGCGGCCTCGGTGCAAGTGAGCTGGCTAAACTCATGCTCGTATCTCCTTCCCTGCTGCTTTGTAAGCTTCCCAGGCCCTATGCGCGTTCCGGTCCTTGGTTTGGTTGACAATCTCGCCGGCAGCCGCCGCTTTCGCAAAGGCTTTAAGCATGGGGATCTCGGAGGTCAGAATTTCGACATTCATTTGCAGGAGCAATCCACGCAACTCCGCCGTTTCTTTGGCGGCATCTGGGGGAACCCTGGTGAGCAGGACTCGTAATTTATCCGGTCCATGCTCCCGGATCGCTCTGATGGTTTGGCCGAGCCCGTCAGTATCGAGACTAGCGGGAACGGATGGGATGAGAATGAGGTCGCACGTGGCGTAAGCGGCACGGAGATCCTCGGCAGTCTGGCGCTGCCCTGTGTCAATCACAGTGTGCGTGAAGGCGGGCATGAGTTGCGCGGCTTCCTGGACGGGCGCAACGCGGAAAGGGAAGCCTGCTCCTCGCTGGCTCCAGTTGATAGCGTTCCGGGTATCGTCGCCATCAAGCAACAAAGTTGACCCTAGAGTTTGGAAATAGGCCGCGAGATGAACGGCAGTCGTGGTCTTTCCAACTCCCCCCTTGTGGCTGACTACGGCCAGAATCACACTGCACTCCTTAAACTGAGGTACTCCGGTACTTAGCAACTCCGGTACTAATGAACTTAGGTACTGAAGTTCTCATTGTCAATGGGATCAGGTGTTCAAGGTGCCTTTGAAAATACCATGCCATTGGCATACACTCACATTATGCAAACGGTCGTCGAGACGCTGACGTACCTCAAAGCAGCCTCGGCTCTTTTCACGGAAGCGGAGCGGGCAGACATTGTCTCGGCCATCGCCTCAGACCCTGAAGCAGGTGACCTCATGCCGGGGACCGGGGGCTATCGCAAACGGCGGTTCGGACGGGCCGGAATAGGCAAACGCGGCGGCGCACGAGTCGTATACCTCTACGGCGGTGAAGACTTTCCAATCTTCCTTATCACTGTGTATGCGAAGGCTGAAAAGGGCAATCTGAGCAAGGCCGAGCAAAACGCTCTCGCGAAAATGGCTAAGAGCTTCTTCGCGGACTATGGAAGGAATGCATGAGCAAACTATTCGAAGAGATGGCGCAAGGCACAGCGGAGGCCCGCGCCTACATGGAAGGGGAGCGGAAAGGCTATAAAGTCACGCTGCCGGAATCCATCGACGTGCGCGGGATTAGAAACCGGCTCCACTTCAGCCAAGGCCGCTTTGCGGATGCTTTCGGCTTGTCTGTGGACGCGGTACGCCATTGGGAGTCGGGCCGTCGAAACCCGGAGGCGGCGGCGCGGGCGCTTCTTATGGTGATCGCTCACGATCCGCAGCTCGTGATGCGGGCGTTGGCCCAATCTCAGTCCTCAATACCGCCTCCGACCAGGGCAGGGAAGGAGCTTACAAAAGGCGGCAGAGCGAAAAGATCCTCTGCAGCCTGATCAGGACTTCGACGTTTCCGAAAACCTGACTTTGAAGGAGTTTGCTTTTGGCTATGCTGGCGAGCATGCGGGTTCATCGAGCGATGACGGTATCTGAGGTTCTGGAGAAGGCCTTTATCAGACGGGCGGTTACGGTGCTTCTGCTTGTGGCTCCCTGTTATGCCCAGTCAGGTCTATGGACTGAGGTAAAGGGCTACGAACCTACTCCTTTGCAGCCAGCGATGCTGTCCCAGGCACAAAGGCGGTTGATTGCTAAGAGTATCGCAGTACACGAAAGAACTGCGACTCAAGATTGGGGGCAAGACTGTACCGTCAGTGAGCTTTCTGAGGGGTCCAAATGGGAGCTTCTTCCCGTGTCTCCGCTATACAAGGTGCTGCTGGTAGAAGCGGGACCCTGTGCGCGTGGCGAGCAGGGATCAAACGGGGCAATGTGGATCGTTCGTTGGGACGGAGCGACCCCGGTCGTCTTGGCATCTCCCGAGCAGAAGTTCTCGGGCTGGATCTATTCGGTTCAGCCCTCAACGAGGCATGGCTATCGCGACATTGTGCTGGGTTGGCACATGAGTGCTTTCGAGGCGTCTCTTAGCTACTTTCGCTTCGACGGCAGGAAGTACAGGTGTATAGGCGACGCCACGTCAGCGACGGATGAGAGTGGAATCGCGAAGATCATTCCCGACCAGACGAGCGCCCGGTAGAGGGACTAAGCCACTCTTGATTTCGATGTGCCTTCTGTCGGTGAGGAGATGATCCTCGCTGCGCTGAGGAATGCAAAACGGTGTTTCGGCAACCTCACCTCACTCCCTCTGAGAGCTCAGGCACCCTGTTACATTCTTTCTACGGTCGTAGAAAGAATGTAACAGAGGACCAAAAGATGGCGAAACGCAGGTTTGTGAGCTACCTACGGGTCTCGACGGCACGGCAGGGAACAAGCGGCCTGGGCCTCGAAGCGCAGCGCGCCGCCGTCGCCGGATTTCTGAATGGGGGAGACTGGACCCTGGTGCAGGAGGTCCTAGAGGTCGAAAGCGGCAAGCGCAATGATCGGCCCGCCCTTGCGACCGCCCTCAAGCTCTGCCGTAAGCATCGCGCTACGCTGGTGATCGCGAAGCTGGACCGTCTCGCCCGCAACGTCGCCTTTATCTCAAACCTCATGGAGTCCGATGTCGAGTTCGTGGCCGTCGATATGCCTCAGGCGAATCGCTTCGTGGTCCATATCCTCGCTGCTGTTGCTGAGCAAGAGGCTGAGGCCATCTCCAAGAGGACCAAGGCAGCCCTCGCCGCCGCAAAGGCGCGTGGAACAAAGTTGGGTGGGCGTCGCGTTTCAGCGGAACGGTTTGCACAGATCGGAGCTGGTGCCCGACAGGTGAGAAGCGAGAGGGTGGCGATGCAGCGTGCTGAGCTTTTCCCCGTCATCAGCCAAATCCAAGCCTCTGGTTGCAAGTCGTTGCGGGCCATTGCCGCTCAGCTCAATACCAGGGAGATCGAAGCTCCGAGGGGCGGACAATGGGCAGCTATTCAGGTCCAGCGGGTGCTCAATTGAGTTACCGCTATGCAGGAAGCGCCATTGTCGGAGCGGTCTTATTCCTGTTTTACTTTCAGCCTTTTCTGCCGTACTCGCAGCGTAGTCAGTTCTCCGTTCATTGGTGGCCGTTTCCCGTAATCGCGCTGATCTGTGGTTTTCTGCTAAGTCTCGGCCTGACTCGTCACCGTTTCTGGGTTCCGACTTGTTTACTGCTGGCGCTGTTCGCTGCGAATGCCATTTTGATCGTGTTTGATACGGTTACCGGCGCTGTCGATCACAATCTGTTTCCCATCGAGTTTCTGTTCATTGCTCTCTTGGCGTCACCAGCTTATTTCGGAGCGTTACTCAGTACCGCCGTCGATTGGTTCAGAGCCCGCAGATCGTAGGATTTGGCAACAAGGGAGGTACGATAACGTCCTTTATCGTATGTACCAGAGATGGTTTTCTCCGCATTGGTGTCTCGTGCAATGCTTGGCCATGCGACGGGTAATGTTTATGGCTGCCGGTGTGAGTTTGTTGCTCGTCGGAGCGCAGACGACCTCCGGGCAGGCTCAACGGGCTTTACTGAGTGTCGATGGCCTGAGCATTCCGGCTGGTGGCGCACTGGCCGCCTTTCACATCGACACTTGGGGCGTCATCCCTCTAGCCGTGTGCCAGGTTCCACCTCTCTGGGAATTCAAGCAGGAGAAGTTCATGGATTCGGCAGCCTTGTTCTCCGGTCGCTCAGATCCTTACCACCGCACCTTGACCAAGCTCGACAAGCTGTTCCTCGTCGATGTTTACAGCTATCAGCCTTTGCCAAAGGGCGATCCGAAAGGCGAGTACCATCCAGCATCTTTCGCCGGCTGGTTTACGGTCTTTGACGGGAACGGCGACGTGGTGAAGAGGCGTCGGCAGTTCCATGCAGCCAACTTCCATTTGACTCCAGCAGCGCGCTGCCCTGAGGCACCTCCAGCGAAACCGTGAGCAGCCTCGCAGTCACCACGACTGGTCAGCTTCGCTGACTCCGACAAACTTCCCTTCCGGGTCTGCATTTACCCGCCTGAAACGTCGTTTCAGTGAGTACAGACAATGGATGACCTACACTAAATGGTATAACTGTTACTCAATGCGCTTTTCCTTCGACCGCGCGAAGAGTGTCCTGCTCAAGGCGAACCCGGAGCGTGGCATCGGATTTGAGGAAGTGCAAGTGCTCTTTGACGCAGAGCACATTACGGATCGTCGCTCGGATGATCCCGAGCAGTTCCGCGCCATAGGTTGGGTGAGCGGCACGTTGTACAGCGTGATCTACGAAGTACGCCAAGACCAGGAAGGTGAGTTCCACCACCTCGTGACTCTATGGAAAGCGACGAAGGAAGAGAGGAGAGCCTATGCCGAAAACATCTACTAAACCGGTCGATGCTGAGGAGATTGCCCTGATGGCAGACAGAGGCCAGGACATTTCAGCACATTTTACGAATAGCTTCACGGTCGTCAGACCAGCCGTACAGCGGGTCAATGTCGATTTCACCGGGCCGATGCTCAAGGAACTGGATCGTGAGGCTGAGACACTGAACATCAGCCGCCAGGCCGTCATCAAGACCATGCTGCGCGAAGCTCTCGACCGGCGCTATCTGGCGCAGCAGGCACGTCAAGCGCATTAACCTGCTCGAAAACCTAGGGCTGAGACAGCATACCAAGTGCAGGAGGCACGCCATGACACATTAGCTCGCCAAAGGAGAGAGCAGATGTGTCGCGTTCCTACCGCAAACCCTACACTGCCATTACAGGCACCCAGAGTGCTCACGCGGACAAGAAAATGGCTGCTCGTGGCTTACGTCGCAGTCAAAACCAATGGCTTCACAACCTGAACGATCTGGAGGGTGACCTCATCCCTCATCGTCTGGAATGTGCCTGGAACAACACCTACGTCTGGGGACGAGACGGGCGTCAGCGACTGGTCTTTCCTGATTGCCAAGGACCGGATCGGTTTGACTTCATGCGCCGCTATTGGCTTCGCCTTCACCGCAAGTAGAGACTGATAATCCTCATTGAGCTCCAACGCACATCCCCAGACCAAAGGTCTGGGGATGTGCTCTTGAATATTCGAAATGCCGGGTGGCGCGGGTATATAGAGCGAGAGAAGCTATGCCGGCTCGATCAGATGAAATTTTACGCTGTCCACGGCTACGGCAAAGGGCCGTAGCTTTCCGCCTGTACGTTCCGGCAGGTCGCCAAGCGTGTAGTTGCATGTGACAACCAATAATCGACTCCCGCCTTCGATCCTGGCTATGTTCAGCGGTAGAACGTGCTGCAGTTCCGTTTCACCTTCACCCGTAGTGCTGAGGAAGTCATCAAGCGCCAGAGGTATAGCGAACTCTTCCGTTAAAACTCGGCACAACCGTTGGTGGTTTTCAAGCTCCCTCTGCCGATAAGGAGCGAGCAAATCCTCTTCGGAGAGACAGAGGAGCGTATCTGCCTGCCGCGCCTCCTCTATAAGCTGCTTAGCCACTTGGGTGGGAACAGACCGGTGCATAAAGCTTCCCACCGGCAGGTTCTCCAGGCAAATATTCCAGAACGAGATGAAGAGCTTTCCTGGGGTCATGTGCTTGCCGGCTACCCTCTATCCCGCAGAATGGCCGCTAGAACGCGGGGATTGCGTCTGCCGTGCAAGATGGCTACGACCCACAATGGCTGCTCGTCAGGAGCATAGACCAGCAGAAAATCATGAACGACCATGAATCGCAACGGCTTGGGGTCACTACACCAAACGTCAAAAATCGTACGCTAAGGAATCTAATCACTC
>CAXUNR010000084.1:0-8550 GCA_964252655.1 uncultured Acidobacteriaceae bacterium | reverse complement strand
CTCCCGCACCCCCGCCGCTTCCGATACCCACACCTTCCTCGTCGCCGGATCGAAAATCCATACCGACCCCACGCCCATCGCATGAAAATCCTCTACCCGCTCCAGCACTCGCGACAGCCGATCCTCAGGCGACAACACCTCCACACACAGCAGAGGGGCCCGCGTCGGAATTTGTTCAATCGCCTCGCGCGCGTCGGTCACGCAGATATCCGGCACTCGGTATCGCTCCGCCGAGACCCGCACCCGTAACTCCGGCGAAACATACACATTCCAATCCTCTTCATACTGCGCAAGCAAGGCATAGATCACCCCCTGCAGTCGCGCATGGTCAAACTCCCCCACGTTCCGCTCCTCAAGGACTCCATCCGTAAACTCCGCGTCTGGTTGAAAAGACGTTTGAAGATACTCCTCAACGCTCATGCGGACGGTCGTCGTTGTCATCGCCATGGAGTCCTCCCACAGTATGCACTCACGCCCATTAGACCACCACGCGACTATCCAAGCACAGTGCGGTTGTCTCTCAACGTAAGCCGGCTTCTCAGTGTAAGAGACGGTCTCGCCGAGGTCAGCCGCAAGCGGCTATACTATCCCTGTACCGAGCGGGAGTAGCTCAATGGTAGAGTAGCGGCTTCCCAAGCCGTTGGTTGCGGGTTCGATCCCCGTCTCCCGCTCCAACATACACCATCTATCGCCCACCAAAGCACCGCTCATGGCATACTTTCACCGAAAGATTCGTGTGAGGTGATCATGGCCAACAACCAAATTGCATACCTGGAACTGCCGGCCAGCGACGGCCCAGCGATGAAGAGTTTTTACGGCTCGTTGTTCGGCTGGACTTACCAGGATTACGGACCGGAGTACGCCGCTGTTCGGGGCGCAGGCCTGGATGCTGGTTTTCACGCCGGCAGCGAAGGTCGGCCAAAGACGCCACTCGCCATCATCGAAACGGATGCGCTCGAAGATATGGAGCGACGCGTGCGTGAAGCCGGCGGCATCATCACGCTGCCCATCTTCGCCTACCCGGGCGGCCGCCGCTTTCACTTCATCGATCCCAGCGGCAACGAGCTTGCCGTATTGCAGGTCGATTCATCCAGAGCGTGACGGGACGCAGCGCCCTTCCTACTGATTTACCCCGCTCGCCAAAAATCCCCCATCCACCACCAGAATCTCCCCCGTAATAAAGTCCGAAGCCTTGCTCGCCAGAAACACCGCCGACCCCACCAGCTCCTCCGTCCTGCCAAACCGACCCATCGGCGTCCGCATCCGCAGCTCCTTCCCACGCTCGCTCTCATCGAGCAGTTTTTGATTCAGCGCCGTCCGAAACACCCCCGGAGCAATGGCATTCACCGTCACCCCCTGCGCGCTCCACTCGACCGCCAGCGACTTCGTCAGCGCCCCCACCGCCGCCTTCGAGCACGCATACGCCGTCACCTCCTTCAAGCTCACAAACGTATTCAGCGAAGCGATGTTGATGATCTTGCCCGAGCCCCGCTCCAGCATCTGCCGCCCAAAAATCTGACACGCCCGCAACGTCCCCGTCACGTTCGTATCCATCATGTCGTCCCACGTCTCTTCGGTCACCGAAAGCGTCGGCTCGCGCTTGATCTTGCCCGCGCAATTGATCAAAATATCTACCTTACCGAACTCCTTAAGCGTCCCCGCCAGCAGCGCCTCCAGGCTCGCGCGATCCCCCACATCCGACGTCAGCCGCAGCGCCTTCCGCCCTGCCGCTTCGATCTTCGCCGCAGCCTCGTCCACCTGCTCCGGCCGCCGCGAAGTAGCCACCACATCCGCCCCAGCCTCGGCCAACCCCATTGCCATCGCCAGCCCGATCCCCGAAGTCCCCCCCACCACTACCGCAACCTTCCCCGTCAAATCAAACAACGAACTCACCATCGCCTCTCCCTCTGCTTGCCTTCGCGGGTCTCTCTGTGACCTCTGCGCTCCCTTCTATCGCGGAGCTTCCACATGCGCCAAAATCTCATCCACCACCGCATCCGGAGCGCGATCGTTCTCGACCGTAAATGCATCCGCCGGCCGCTCCAATGTCTTCAGCTGGCTATCTAACAGCTTCGGCGTCATAAACTCATGGTGCCGCGCCGCCAGCCGCGCCGCAATCATCGCCGGTGACCCATCCAGCAGCACAAACTGTACCGCGCCCTCCGGCATCTCCGCCGCCAGCGTCTGCCGGTAGCTGTCCTTTAGCGCCGAGCAGGCCAGAACCCCACCCTTGCCCGCCTCCAGCCAGCCCCGCATCATCCGGTTCAGCGACTCCAGCCACGGCTGCCGATCCGCATCGTCCAGCGCATGGCCTGCCGCCATCTTCTCCTTGTTCGCCGGCGAATGGTAATCATCCGCATCCGCAAAAATTACTCCGGCCCGCTGCGCCAGCAACGTCCCAATCGTCGTCTTACCCGAGCCGCTTACCCCCATCAAAACCACAATCATGTTCACAACCCTCGCTCATTAGCTAACCAACCTACTACCGCACCAGCCTACGGACTCGTCCCATTCACCGGCAAAGAGCACCCTTGCTCCTCAATCCGTAAACCGCCCTTCATACGCCCACAACCCCAATCCCGGATTTGAGACAAAGAAGATCTCCTCCCCCTCCACCATGTTCCATCCGTCCTTCAGCTTCGCCGGATCGTACTTCGCCGCGTACTCCGCCAGCTCCCCGTACTCATAGTGCACGCCCTCGATCTCCGCCCGCGTCAGCTGCCCCGGACAGTAGCGAATCCGAAACCGCCCTTCGCTCGACCCATGAATTAGGTGCGCCGCCGCACTCAGATTCGCCGCCAGTTGCGCATCCTGCTTCACCGCTTCCAGCGTCGCCGGCGTGCCACAGTAACCATAGTTGCGAATCAGCGCATCGATCGCCGGATCCTCGCCAAACGCATGAACTCCGGGAGCCAGCACAATCAACTCCGCCTCATCGGCCAGCGCCATCCGCGTCCGATACACGCTCTTGTTGCCCAGCCACGTCGAGCGAAACTCATGCGGGTCCAGAAACACAACGGCCTTATTGATCTCGCGATCCATCATCAGAAAATTACACTGCAAGCTAAGCCGCGCCGCGCACTCGAACGCCTCATTGCCCTCCGAGATATACAGTCCGCGCATCACCAACCTGCCCTCGGCATTCTTGTTCACCACCGTCTGCACATACACAATCTCAGGCAGCGCCCCAAGGAAGTGCTCGCTCGCATAGTTCAGCACGCGCCGCACCGGCGTATCCGCACGCCCCATCATCCGCTCCATCCCGTACACCGCACCCAGAAAATGCGAGCGATGAATCCCCATCACGCCGCCCGTGCCCACAAAGATGTTCTTCGATCCATTGGCCATGCCGACCACCTCATGCGGCACCACCTGCCCAATCGAGAGGATGAGATCATGGCCGCCATGCAGGAGCAGCTTGTTCACTTGCGCCGGCCATGGGTAATCGAGCTTGCCCTCGCTCACCTCAAGCATCAGCTCACTCGGCACCTCGCCTAGCGTCACGATGTCGTTGCGCCAATCATGGCGCCGAAACAGGCCGCGCGGCGTCGCCCCGTACATCACCGCAATCTCCACATCGCTCATGGGCTTATGCGTGCCGAGCGCGGGAAGCACATCCACCAGCCGATCCCCATAGAACTCCCAAGCCATCTCCGTCAGCAGCCCGCTCATCGAGTGCATTCGAGTAAAGTCCGGAGGCACCGCCAACACCCGCATTCGCTTTTGACCCGCATCCAGCTTCGTCAGCGCTTCTAGCAGGCCAGTCCGAATGTCCTCCGTCGACAACTCCATCTCCGGCGACCCCACTGCAAACAATAAACTCATGCCCCTCATCCTAATTCCGGCGGTCAAGTTGCCCAGAACTCCAAGCTCAGAACGATCTTGACATCATGATGTCTGCCTGCAAACGTCATGATGTGTGAACCACGCTAACCCTTGACGAAGATGTGGCGAACCTGCTCGAACAGGAAAATACCGAGCGAAGGAGCCCATGAAGCAGACCGTCAACCGCGTCTTACGCGCAGGTCTTCTCCATGCCGCTAAGCCAGTTGAAAGAAAACGCTTTGTCGTTAAGCCCTTCGACACCGACATCACCTCGACTCAATGGAAGACCTGGGAGGAAACCAAGATCGAGGAGATCCTTGATCAGGCAGAGATGCCGTTAGCTCGATGATTGCTCCAGACGCCAATCTCCTGATGGACGCCTACACACCAAAAGACCCGGATCATCAAGCAAGCCGAGCATGACTGGAAGACATCCTCTCTGACACGGAGCCGGTTGGCCTCCCCATCCTCTCCATTCAGGCCTTCATGCGCGTCCAAACGCATCCGCGTGTGGCGATTCCCTTTATACAGGCGGCAGACGTCGTCGATTCCTGGCTCTCCTTATCACACGTTCGCATCCTCTATCCGGGTGACCGTCACTGGCTAATCTACAAGCAGCTCTGCCTACCCATCCGCATCGGCGGCTCCCAGTTGACCGACGCCGCTACAGCAGCCATCGCCCTGGAGCACGGAGCGGTTGTCCACAGCGCTGACAGCGACTTCTCCCGCTTTCCTAGAGTCCGCTGGCACAATCCACTCGAACCCAGACGCCAGCGAAATGATCGGGTCCCCATCTCAGTCAGTCTCTCCGTCTGAGGTGGGGTTGTGCAGAGCCCATGCTCCCCAGCTTTGTCTTTCTGACCCAATCCCTACAGCCGGTAAGCCTTCTTCACCAGACCCACCGTCAGCTCCCGCACAACCTCAAACGCCTCTTCCTCCTCCAGCCGATGCTCCCCCACCAGCCGCGCCAGGAAGGCACAATCCACCCGCCGCGCCACATCATGCCGCGCCGGAATCGACAGAAACGCCCGCGTGTCATCATTAAAGCCAACAGTGTTGTAGAACCCCGCCGTCTCGGTCGCCGTCTCCCGGAAGCGCATCATTCCCTCCGGCGAATCGTGAAACCACCACGGCGGACCCAGGCGCAAACACGGATAATGCCCGGCCAGCGGAGCCAGCTCACGCGAGAAGGTCGACTCATCGAGCGTAAACACAATGAACGTAAACCCGGGCTCGTTGCCATACTTCGAGAGCAGCGGCCGCAGGCTCCGCACATACTCGGTCGACGAAGGAAGATCCGCCCCCTTGTCCCGCCCGAACCGCGCATACACCTGCCGATTGTGGTTGCGGATGCTTCCCGGGTGTAGCTGCATCACCAGCCCATCCTCGACGCTCATCCCGGCCATCTCGGTCAGCATCTGCGCCTGGAACAGCTCCACATCGCCCGGCCCCAGCCGCCCCGTATAGATCCGCGTATACAGCCGCGCAGCTTCGTCCTGCGGCAGATCCGCCGTCTGCGCCGTCCCATGCCCATGATCGGTCGCCGTCGCCCCCATCCGCTGGAAGTACGCCCGGCGCGACCGCAGCGCCTGCAGATAGCCTTTGTACGAAGACACATCCTCGCCCGCCGCCCCGCCCAGCTTGTCTACATTCTCGCGAAACCCCAAGAACTCCGCATCGATCACCCCGTCCGGCCGAAACGTCGGCAGCACCCGCCCGCTCCACCCCGAATCGCGAATCTGCTGATGCCATCGCAGGTCGTCCGTCGCCGCATCCGTGGTCGCCAACACCTCCAGCCGGAAGCGCTCAAACAGCGCTCGCGGCAGAAACTCCGGCTCCCTCAGCTTGCGCGCGATCACCTCATAAAACGCATCCGCGTTCTCCCCATTCAGCCGCTCCGTCAGCCCGAACAGCGTCTCAAATGCGTAGTCGATCCACAGCCGGGTTGGCGTGCCGCGAAACAAAAAGTAGTTCCGCGCAAAAATCCGCCAGGCCTCGCGCGGGTCTACCAGTCCTGCCGCACTCCCATCCCCGCAAGACCCCGCCTGCGCAATCCCCAGCGACTCCATCGAAATCCCCTGCGAGTACAGCATCCGGAAGAGATAGTGGTCCGGCTGCAAAAACAGCGCCGTCGGATTCGCAAACGGCTCGTTCTCCGCAAACCACCGCGGATCCGTATGCCCATGCGGAGACACGATCGGCAAATCCCGCACCGTCTCATACAGCTTCACCGCCAACGCCCGCGCCGAACCCTCCGCCGGAAACAGCCTGTGCTCATGCAACATGGTGAATTCCCACCTCGACAGCTAAACCTGCCCCAGCAGCCTACCAAATTGGACGGACCACTGACGCTTTACCCAAAAACAAAAGAGGCACCCCAACCGCGGGTGCCTCCCTTGCAGGTACGCCACCAGCCTACGGAATGTAATACCGCATGCTCACGTGAATCATGTTATTGGTCGCGCGCCCGGAACCGAGTGTTCCCGTCGGGTACGTTCCCGCCAGAACTCCGCGCCAGGCCGACTTCTGTAGATTGCTGTACGTCGCCTGGTACTGCAGGCGGCCATACTTCGGGCTGTTGACCACACGGTAGGTGAAGCCGATCATGCCTTCCTGAATCTGCTTGGTCGACGGCGAACAACCGGCCACTGACGCAGGAGACCCGGTCGTTCCCGTCGTTCCGATTGTTGTCGCCGTGCCCAGCGTCAGAGCATAGCAGCCCGTCTCCACCGTATTCGGCGTACCGTACCCGACCAGCGTTCCCGTCGGGCTCGTATAGTACGTCCGCTGGTTGTACTCCGCGCCGTAGTATGCATACACATCCAGCTTCGGCGCCGGATGCGTCTCGAGCGAGAACAAGCCGTGGTAGTTGCGGATCGGCTCAAGCGTTCCATCCGGATGCACCGTCACATCGCCTAGCTGCGACGAGCCGTACCGCGCCGTGCCGTCGCCGAACATACCCTGAATCGCCACGTCGGCAAACTTGCTGGCCGAAACCCGCGCCGCGCCAAACGCGCCGCCGCCCAGTTTGGTATTCCGCACGATGGACGTCGAATTCGTCACCACGGTCGTCGTTCCCGTCGTCGTGTAGATTAGCGGGTTCAGCTCATCGCGGAAGAACCGTGCCAACCCGCCCACTTCAAAGTGCGCATGCGGCGCATCGAACGCAAACTTCGCCAGGACATCCGGCGCGATGTTGTTGGCATAGGTGCCGTTGAACGCGTTGTACAAACCGCCGCTCTGGCCCGCACCACCAAAGATGAAGTTCGTCGGCGCGTTCTGGGTCGCACCCAGCTGAATCTGCGCCTGCTCGAGCGAGATCGCCAGCGTACCCCCGTTCACCTGATTCGCTCCACCAAACTTTTGCTGCAAGCGGATGCCCGGCTGACGCTCCCAGCTGAAGCCGACCATGTATTGCGGGTCCACAGTGTTCGGAAGCTTCTCCGTCCGCGCATCGGTCGACTTCCCGTCTTCCGTCACCAGCGACCAGGTCTGTCCACCCGTCACCGCAAGTCCGGAGTTGGCCTCCGCCTTACCCCATACCTGGCGCACCCGCAGCGTGTAGCTGTTCGACTGGTTGTTGTTCGACGTCGCACCCGCGCTCAGGAAGTCCGTCTCCACATAGCCCGAAAGCTTGAAGTCCATCGCCTTGCCTTCCACCAGCATGCCTAGACGGCTCTGCCGCGCGGTAAAGTTCAGCTCGCTGATGTGCCCTTCATTCGACCCCGGATACGGCGTCAGGTTGAACGACGTGTTGATGTCCGAGTTCAGCGAACGCTGCCGCCACACACCTTCAAACGCGGCAAACCCCACCGGCGTCAACGTCACACCCTTGTAGTGGATCGACGCCGGGCTCTCGATCTTGTCGTTCAGCTCCTGCTTGTTGGCGCTGATCGTCGACGCCAGCCCTGCATTGGTCGTCTGCAGATCGGTCACATTCGTCTTCAGCGCCTGCACCGCATCCGAGTTCTGCTGCACCGTCGCGTTCACGCTCTGCGCCGCCTGCGTCGCACTCTGTGCCTGCGTCTGGGCGGTCTGCGCATCCGACTGCGCCTGCGCCAACGCCGCATCCTTCGAGGCATTCGCTTGCGTCAGCGCGTCAATCTCCGCCTGCTGCGCAACCTGCTTCTCCTGCAGCTCCCGCAGCATCCGGCTGTTCGCATTCTCCGCCGGAGCCGCCTTCGCCGTGCCCTTGCGCCGCGCCGTCCGCTTCCGGCCCCGAGCCACGGACTTCTTCCCCGTCGCCCCGGACTCCTTCGTAATCACCGTCGTCTTCGTCTCGCCCGGAGCCACCTTGACCGTCTTCGTCGTCGTGCTCAAAGGCTCTTGTGCCTGCATCGGCAACGCGCCCACCAACAACATCGCCGCCATTGCCGCTGTCATCTGCTTCGTCATGGAACTCCTCTGGAATACAACCAGCAGGAACACTCGGATCAGAATCTGCCCCAGTCCCGGGGTCTGCCCAACCCATCCTCTGCTTGTTTCGCTATCGTCCCACGCCTCTGTAAACAGAAAAACAATTTCAGCCGCAAAACTCCGATTTGAGGCAACAGTTTCCTCTTCGGTTAACCCGCCCGGTTGCACTCGGCCCCCCGTTTCCTGTAACACGGTTGATTCATGAAATCTCATCTTCTGCCCGCTTCGTCCCGCTTCTTCCCGCCGCTCGGCGCTCTCGCCCGCACAGCAACCCTCGCCCTTGCCGCGACTTCGCTCCCCGCCCAATCC
>CAXUNR010000083.1:0-8744 GCA_964252655.1 uncultured Acidobacteriaceae bacterium | reverse complement strand
GCGCCGCATTTTGCGCCTCCAAACCGTTCACGTGGGGGGGGTGGGGGGGGGGGGGGGCCGCCCGCTACTCGATGGATTCGGCCATCGGCCTGTCGACCATGCTCGCCATCGGGCCGGACCAGTTCCGGGAGATGCTCGCCGGCTTCCACGCCATGGATGTGCACTTCCGCACTACGCCGTTCGCCCAGAACCTGCCGGTGCTGCTAGGCCTGCTGACCGTCTGGTATACAGACTTCTTCGACGCGCAGACCATGGCGATCCTGCCCTACGAGCAGTATCTGAAGCGCTTTCCGGCGTATCTGCAGCAGTTGACGATGGAGTCGAACGGCAAGCATGTCACGCTCGACGGAACCCATGTCTCCACCGAAACCGGGCCAGTCTACTGGGGCGAGCCGGGCACCAACGGCCAGCACTCGTTCTACCAGCTCATCCACCAGGGAACGCGGCTCATCCCCTGCGACTTCATCGGCTTCTTCAAGTCGCTGAATCCGCTCGGTCGTCACCATGACATGCTGATGGCGAATGTCTTCGCACAGGCCGAGGCGCTGGCGTTTGGCAAAACCGCCGATCAGGTAAAAGCCGAGGGCACAGCCGACTGGCTGGTGCCGCATCGGGTCTTCGAGGGCAACCGGCCGTCGAACGTGATCCTGGCCGACGAGCTGACGCCGAAGCTACTGGGAACCCTCGTCGCGCTCTACGAGCACAGCGTCTTCACCCAGGGAGCGATCTGGAACATCGACTCATTCGATCAGTGGGGCGTCGAGCTGGGCAAGGTGCTCGCAACGCGCATCCTCGGCGAACTGGAAGGCAACGCCGCATTGACGCATGACACCTCGACCAACGCGTTGATCGAGCGTTACCGCAAGAGTAAGTAAGCCGCGCTGGCCCGCACTCTGATCATTGGGTGCGGGCCAACGCGATCACCCCTGGGAAGGACCATCGAAGGGGAGTCGCTTAGCGCAGGCCGCCGCTGACTTTGATCAGTTCCCCAGTCAGCCAGCGCGCTTCGTCCGAGGCCAAAAAGGCAACTACCGGGGCGACGTCTTCCGACTTCCCAAGTCGCTGCAGCGGTGTCTGCGCAATCAAACCATCCGCAAACTCACTCTCGGTGAAGCCGGCCGATCCTCCGTAATGGTGATTCCGGGGTTGATCGCGTTCACCCGAATCTTCTTGGCCCCGAGTTCTTTGGCCAGGGTAAGCGTAATCGAGTCGACCGCACCCTTCGTGCCGTTGTACACGGACATCATGGGAGTGGCCAATACGCTGGCAACCGAGCCGATATTGATCACGCTTCCTCCGCTTGCGGGAAACCATGGAAGTGCGGCCTGAGTGGCCAGCAGCAGCCCGGTCACATAATCGAGAATATGTGACCGATCGCCTCCTCGGTGATCTGGCCCATGGGTGTTATGGCGTAGTTCATCGTCGAGCTCGAATCGACTGATTTTCTCCCCATGTGTGTCAGACGCCGGGGCGGCAGGCTTTGATGCAGCCTACAGCAAAGCAAGCACATCCTCAGGTTCGGGGCGGACGCGAGAATCGGCGAAGGCTTTCGAGTAAGCCAGCGTACCGTCGGGTTGAATCAGAAAAAGCCCGGGCAAGGGAAGGCACCAGGCGGAGTCCGGCGCGGTGTCATACGAAAGGCCGGAGTTGGCGAACGGAATGTTGACGAGAATCGACTGGTAGTAGCGGCGAGAGACCAGGGGAATCGTGTGCGCAAGGCCGAACTGAGCTGCAAGCGCGCTGCCGGGGTCGGAAAGCAACGGAAAGGGCAGCGCATGCTGCTGGACGGCAAAATCGTTCTGCCGGCGCGTCTGCGGGGAAATAGCAACGAACAGAGCGTGGCGCTGGCGAAGGCGGGGGTAGAGATCGCGCCAGCGCTCAAGCTCGGTCACACAGTACGGGTCCCAGCGGCCGCGGAAGAACTTTACGACAAGAGGGCCAAGAGCGAGCAGGTCCTCAGCATGAATAGCCTTGCCGGTGCGTGAATCATCCAGCGCAAAGACCGGAGCGCGCGCCCCGACGGGCAGGACGCGATCCTCAATGCCGGACGCAAAGAGCTCGGCAGTCGCGGCTTCAGAAAGGGAAAGGCGCTCAGGCTGAACCAGCGCCCGGGTGCGTGCGGTGATGGCGTCGAGCTGATCCTGCAGCGGATGCAAAGGCATAAGTCCTTATCTTCTCAGACCTGACCGGGTCAGCGAAGGGTGGGCACTGGTAAGATTCGTGCGATGGATTCTTCAGCGAGTCGGCGAACGTTTCTTCGTAGCGCAGCCTGGGTGGCAGCGGCTGCATGTGTTCCGGGAACGCACCCGGAGCGGATGGAAGCAGCACAGGGCAGCAGCGGCGTGTCACGCCCGGTCCGATTGGGTTTGGCCAGCTACACGCTGCGAAGCTTCGACCGCGCGCAGGTCATTGCGGGCATGAAGCAGCTGCGGTTGACGAACATCAACTGCAAGGATGTGAAGGATCATCTCCCCTCTTCCTCTCCGGAGGCCGAGCAGGCGGCGGTAGACGCGTACAACACCGCCGGCATCCGCGTAACCGCCGTCGGCACGATTTATTTCCCCAAGGACGAAGACGCAGACATACGCGCGAAGTTCGAGTATGCCAAACGCGCCGGAGTTAAGGTGATTGTCGCCGGAGACCCAACGCCGGAGGTGTTGCCGCGGATCGAAAGATTCGTGAAAGAGTATGACCTCCGCCTGGCGATCCACAATCATGGCCCGGAAGACAGGATCTGGCACTCGCCCTACGACGTGCTAAGGGTCGTCAAAAACATGGATCCTCGCATCGGCTGCTGCATCGATGTGGGTCACAGTATGCGGGCCGGAGACGATGTCGTCCAGGCAATCAAGGCAACCGGCCCACGGCTGTTCGATATACACATGAAGGATCTGACCAGTACGACGGACAAAGAGAGCCAGGTCGCGGTCGGGCAGGGCTTGATGCCGGTCAAAGCCATCTTTGCGCAACTGATCGCCATGCAGTACAAGGGCTCCGTGGACCTTGAATACGAGATCCACGAAAACGACCCCATGCCGGGCGTCATCGAGAGCTTTGCCTATATGCGCGGAGTGCTCGCGGGCATGGGAGTAAAAACTTAGGAAGCAGCAGACAAGAGCCGCGAGTACTGGCATACTCGCGGCTGTTGTGGAGTAGATCGATTACAGAACAAGAAGGACATCAACCCTGCTGGAGGGCGCCGTGGTTGCGACGTACTCCGGACAGACATTTGCAGCAAAGGCCCAACTTTCTCGAAACACGCAGCGGAAGCGGGTTAGAGTTCGACGAACCCGGCATCGTGCGTATTCCAAAAATAGCAATGCCGGGTAGGAAACGCTGTAGCACTTTGGCGGAGGAGGGCTGCGACCTCTGTGTCAGCAATCGAGCCGCCGGGATGACGTCGGACCGAATAGAGGGGATGGCCAGGTGGTGGGGCGGAACGCGACTTTTTGCGCGATTTCTATATCAAATTATCAGAGGATTTACGAGATGTTCAGGTTACAGGTACTTCCTGTACTTTCCCTCGCGACTCTGTCCACGCCGGCTTTTTCGCAGGGCACGAACCCAGCCAGACCGGGAACTATCAATTACGTAGAAGGACAAGCCGCGGTAAACGGAACCGAATTCTCCCGCGCCTCCATTGGTCACACGGAGGTAGATGCCGGTCAGTTGCTTTCAACCGGCAACGGGAAGGCCGAGATGCTGCTCACGCCGGGAGTCTTCTTGCGGCTGGACGATAACAGCGTTGTGAAGATGATTTCGCCCGGACATAAGACCCACCGAGGTCGCCCTCGAGCCCGGACGCGCGGAGGTCGAGGTAGACCCAAACTTCGAACGCCAATCATCTGCAGGTCGATGTACCAAATAAGAGCGGCGGCGCGCAAGTAGAACTGGTTCGTCGTGGACTATACGAGTTAAATGAAAATAACGGCGAACTGAAGGTCTTTGACGGTAAAGCTGCGGTGTCCGAGTCGGAAAATTCCAGGAAGTGGGTCGACGTCAAGGGCGGCCATGAACTGACTTTGAACGGGACGGACTTCAAAGGAACGAGCTTCGACAAGAAGGCTTCAGAGGACAATCTTTACGACTGGACTTCATTACGGTCAGAGTATTTAGGTCAGGCTAATGCTTCCTACCGGAGTGAATATGCTGGCGGTGGATTGTATCCAGGCTGGGCATGGTCTCCGGGGTTTACGGATATACCTGGTTTCCCGGTAAAGGCCTCTTCTATAGCCCGTTCGGCTTTGGGTTCTACTCGCCCGGCTACTTCTACGGCGGGTATGGATTCCGCGGTGGATACGGCCTGGGTGGCTACGGAGGCGGACTTCGGGGTGGTGGATTCGGAGGCGGCTTTCATGGCGGCGGTGGTGGTGGTGGACGCCGTTAGGCTGTGTATCGAGAAGGATGTACAAAGCGCCCTCAGAGTTAAGGGCGCTTTCCTTTTGTACCGCTTTAAGGCCGATCTGCGTGGCCTCGTCTTAACGAGTCGAGCGAATGCGTGGCGCGACTGAGGAAGACAAAGCGGAAGAGTCCGCCCTAGGTGCTTCGATTGTGGCGCTGAGCCAGCTGCGCAGGAGTCTCGTGTTCCTCTCAAAAAGCAGGTACATCAAGGTAGCGATAACGAAGGTGACAAAGTAGACGGCGACCAACTCTCTGAGTAGAGGAAAGGAAAGTCGTTGCGGATGCCAGATTGGCGAGAGAAGTGCACAGAAGAAGATAAGCAGAGGCACATGCACCGCATAAAGCGTGTACGACATTTTGGCCATCGACTTTGCGCAGAAAGCGTAGACCGGACTTAGGCTCGTTCGCGGGTTCTGCAGAATGACCCAGAGCAAGACCGAGAAGACAAGGGCGATCGCCAGGTCGGCAACGTAGCTGGGAACAGAGTACTTTAAGCAGCACGCACAGATTGCGAGTAGAAGCATGCCGAGAGCTGCCACTGCGGGACGCTGTTGCCAGCGAAGCATCCTAGTGGGCAGCACCGCGACCAAACACCCCGCAAGCCAAAGCGGAAAGTAAATCGCCACTCCTTTGCCGCAGGCCACAAGAAGTAGAAGGCAGAGCAGGATAGAGGTGAGCCGAGAAGCAAGGGAACGCGTACGGAGCAGAGCGAAGAGCAGCAGCGGAAAAAAGAGGTAATACCAAAACTCGCAGGCAAGGCTCCACAAAGCAACATTCGTGCCAAACGGTTCAACGCCACTGAACTGCAGGAAAAAAATATTTCCCAGCAAGGTGGACAGTCCAACACGCGCACTCAGACCAGGAAAGACCAATGACCCGGCAGGAGAGGTGTAGAGCGAACCGGGAAGCGCACCCCAGAGATGCATCCCCCCGCGATCCAGCGCCAGCCCAAGCAGGAGCGCGGGAATCAGCACGACCCAAAGACGGCTTAGCCGATCGAGAAGGTAGCGTGTCCAGGCGAAGGTTCCCCGGCGTACATTGCGGATCACGCTTCCTCCGACAAAGTAGCCGCTCAGGACGAAAAAGATGATCACGGCTTCGTGGCCAAGCGTAGTACGCGGCAGGGCTCCCGCTCGGGGAGCCTCGGTCCCAGCTGACGGGGCGCTCCTGGCAACGAGTCGCGAACTGACAAACAAAGGCCTTCCGTGGCCGAAGAAGACCACTAGAGCAGCAGCTCCGCGAATAGCATCGAGATGCACGGAAGCGTTGGACCGAAGCTGCGGGGAGGTATTCATGGGCGTCTGATTGTCTCGCATGCTGCGGTAGGCTCAACGAGCGGGGTCAGTAAAAAGTACACGGTCGCTTGAGCAAGCGGCAAGAAAACTCTAGTAACACACGTTCCAGGATGGCTCGTGGATTTAGGCTCTAGCCCTCCAAATGCAGCGGTGACAGAAATGTTTCGAACGCATGGCCAGCGTGACGTCTATCCGGAGCCTACGGCCTCGGCTGAAGCACAACTGTGGTTGGAGCGGAAGCGGTACCCGCAGCCGGCAAGGGACCTTGGAAGTAAGCAAGCTTAAGATAGACGGGCATCACCTCAAAGGGCATCTTGTCACTGGCATTCAGGATGGGCTGCAAGGCGGCATGAAGAGCGAGCAACTGATCGGTCCAGGGATCGAAGGTGAGAAAGCTTGAGAGACCCACGGCTGCCTGCTGGCTCAGGTCCTGCATGAAAAGCTTGCCGCTCTTGGCCATCAGCGGGGCGAGCCAAAAAGTCGGGTCTGTGTCGCTTTTGACGAGGCCGTCACCAATCAGCGGCTGTGTGAGGGTGGGCAGATGCTGGAGGCGCGCCTGCAGCTGCTGAAGATAGATACCGAGGCACTGCTGACTGGCGATAAGTTCCTTGGGCTGCAGTAGTTCAAGAGCTTTCGCGGCGGCCTCTGCGTTATCAGCATCGGTGTGGTGCATCGGGATGCGACGAAAGGTCATGTTTTCCGGAAACATAAGGCGCGCATTGAACGCATACTTGGTATCGAGGCGGTGACCGGAGAGAATGTGCGCGAGCTGGAAGGCAAGCAGCGCATTGAGGTTACCGAGCTGCTGGTCGCCATCCGCACTGAGAATGGCGGTGGTATCGATCAGGCCCTTTGAGAGCACGATAGTATTGCCGACGGCGAAAGACTCGAGCGGCTCGGTGAGCAGCGTACGCACACGGATGGGGGTGGCGACCGGAGCGTTGTTGTACGCAAGGATATTGTTGGCCAGGTTGGCAAGAGTACTGTCGAACTCACTCGGTGCGTCCAGCAGGCCGGCCTGGAAAAGCCGGTCAAGCACGTTGTCTTCGGCTTGCCGGGAGAGCGCGCGCTGGGCGGCGAGAGGGCCCTCCTGCTGTTCTCCGGCGGTAAGATCGGTGGCGTTCTGCACCTCGATGGAGGTATTTTCGATCTCGCTGGGCAGCTTGAGGGCGTAGCCCCATACCTGGTTGCTGGCCTTGTAGTTGAGGGTAGTGGCCTTGCTTTTGGGGTCGATATCTTCGATGTAGGAGCTGGTGGGGAGCCAGACGCCCGGCTGGACGTTGGTGCGCCAGCTGTCGAAGTGGGGATACTCGTGGAAGGTCTTCTGGGCTCCGGCGTACTCGCCGTTGATGCGGACGATGTTGCCGTGGCCGGTCTCGATCCAGATGCGGCCGAAGAAGCGGCCGGCGGAGTTTTGGAGAGCGGGCACGACGTCGAAGACCGCGGTGGGAACGGCGCCGAGGAAGTCCTGGCGGACGAAGAAGAAGTTGTAGTGCTGGCGGTCGAAGTCGTTGAGATCGATGAGCAACATCTGCGCGAAGCCGGCCTGGCTGAAGCTGTAGTGTGCGTGACCAGCAAGGCCGGAGACAACCTCCATCGAGTCCTTGATGAGGCCGTGCTTGTTGTTCAGCTTGCTGTTGGCGTTGGCTTTGTCCTGCTGATAGTTTTCGACGTTGATGGTTCGGTCGAGCTGCAGGCGGCCGAGAAAGTGTAGGTCCGCGTCTGGAGTTTCGCGCAGGACGGGATCGGGGCGCATGGTCTGGATGTAGGTTTCGACCATGGGCTTGCGATCTTTGAGGATCTGGGTGATCGCTTTTTCCTGCACGACGGCCTGATCGATCAGGGTGTTCTGAGCGGCGGTCAGAGGTCTTTGTACGCTGGTTCGCTGCTCCGCTTTTTCTTCCTTGCTGAGCTTCTTCTGCGCAGATGCGACCTGGCCGGCGAGCAGGAGCGCAAGCAGGATGTGGCAGATGGTCTTCGGTGCTGGCACGCGGCTCCCCGGAACGGCTTCGGGTCGATTCTACAAGGGTCGCGGCGGAGGCACGATGCCCCGGATGGGGCATGGAGGACTTGGTCAGTACCCCCCTGGGGGGTATGTTTTGCTAAAGTCCTTCCAATGTTGAACTTAGCTGCCAGGGGTCCGGTATCATCGTCTATCGATTGGACTTGCAGGTAAAAGTCTTCAAACGATTGGACTTAGCTGGGTCGGGTCTAGAGAGGTCTTTGCAGAACCTTCTCCATCTTTAGTATGCAGGATTGCAAGGGGGAAATATGCCAGAAATGTTTGGTGGGAAAGTGGCTTGTTTGCAGTGGCTTAGGGATTTGAAAGAGCTTCTTGGGGCTTGACAGGCCTGGGTAGAGCAATGCGGCTTCTGGTCTGGCTGCTTCGTTTAGGCTTGTACGACTTCGACATGGTGGAGAGGGAGCTTGGCTTGATAAGACTGTACGTGCCGGGCTATGTAGGTAGAGAGGCCTTTGCCGGCGCGGGCTAATTCAATCATCCTGGCAACCTGGCGGGGGCCAGGGGCAAGAGGGCCGTAGACGTAGCGATGTTTCGGGTGCTGGAACTCGAGGATGAGGGTGGAGCCGGCGATTTCGTAGTTGAGGACGCCGGTATTCGGGTCGATGCTGCGATTAGGAAGTTTCATGTCGAAGACAATGGTACGATCTCCTCCGCGAGGGCGGCTCTGACCAAGGCACCATCCAGAGTTGCCATCGGAAGACGCAGGCGCAAGGCGAGCTCGAGGTACGCTGCGTCAGAAAAGGCGAGGTGATGACGATCGCACAAGACAAACACCGCCTTTGAGCGGTCGCTCGAGACGATGCGGGTGCGGTATGGGTTTGTGGTGGGTGGGTATGTGGTGATGCCGGAACAGGTGCATCTGCTGGTGAGTGAGCCGAAGCCTTCGGTGTTGGGGAAGGCGATCCAGGCGCTGAAGCTGTCGGTGGCGGTGCAGTCGGTGCAGCGGCCGTTCTGGTTGACGCGGTACTACGACTTCCATGTGTTTAGCGCGGGGAAGCGAAAGGAGAAGGTGGAGTCTATGCACC
>CAXUNR010000082.1:0-8922 GCA_964252655.1 uncultured Acidobacteriaceae bacterium | reverse complement strand
CAATGTGCCCAATCGTCCCAATATTCACATGCGGCTTCGACCGGTCGAACTTTTCTTTGCCCATAATGCTCTCCTAAGTTCTTGATTAAGATGTACTGGAACCAAATCTAAGCAAGTCAATCACAATACAACTTTTATCGTTCCTTGTCCTTGCCAGTCTGCTTGGCGATAATCTCTTCTGACACCGAACGTGGTGCTTCTTCGTATTGCTTGAACTGCATAGAGTAATTCGCGCGGCCCTGCGTCGCTCCCCGCATGTGAGTGGCATATCCGAACATTGTAGAAAGTGGAACAGACGCGCGAATCGCTTGCGTATTGCCCACCATCTCCATACCTTCAATGCGTCCACGACGCGAGTTCAGGTCACCAATGATCGTACCCATGTAATCTTCGGGGACCGTCACCTCAACCGCCATCACAGGCTCTAACAGCACTGGCTTGGCCTTGCGAGCCGCTTCCTTGAAAGCCATCGAACCAGCGATCTTGAATGCCATTTCGTTAGAGTCAACATCATGGTAGCTGCCGTCATACAACGATACTTTGATATCCACCATTTCGTAGCCAGCTAATACTCCGCCCTGCATGGCTTCCTGAATACCCTGGTCGATTGGCTTAATGTATTCCTTAGGAATGGTGCCGCCCTTGGTGTCATTTGAGAATTCGTAGCCCTTGCCAGGCTCATTTGGCTCGACACGAATCTTTGCATGACCATAATTACCCGAACCACCTGTCTGGCGAATGTACTTTCCTTCAGCGTCGGCATTCCCGCGAATCGTTTCGCGATAATTTACCTGCGGCTTGCCGACGTTCGCTTCCACTTTGTATTCACGCATCATGCGATCGACGATGATCTCCAGATGCAATTCACCCATCCCAGCAATAATGGTCTGTCCCGAGTCAACATCGGTACGCACATTGAACGTAGGATCTTCCTGGGCCAGTTTTGAGAGAGCAACACCCATCTTCTCTTGGTCAGCTTTGGTCTTGGGTTCGACTGCAACCTCAATGACTGGCTTCGGAAAATCGATCGACTCCAGCACCACCGGCGCCCTGTCCGAGCAAATAGTATCACCGGTAATCAAGTTCTTAAGTCCGACGGCCGCACAGATATCCCCGGCCAAAATCTCTGTAATCTCTTCACGCTTGTTGGCATGCATCTTCAGCAGACGGCCAATTCTCTCCGTTTTACCGGTACGTGGATTCAGTGTCGTGTCCCCGGTCTTCAGCACGCCCGAGTAGATACGAATAAAGATCAACTGCCCGACGAACGGATCAGTCATGATCTTAAAGCCGAGCGCAGACAGGGGCTCAGTATCATCCGCCTTGCGGATGATCTCGCGCTCCATATTGTCAGGATCGTGGCCGACCATGGGCGGGATGTCCAGCGGGCTAGGCAGATAATCCACCACCGCATCCAGCAACGTCTGCACACCTTTGTTCTTGAACGACGAGCCACATAAGACGGGAAAGATGTTCATGGCAATGGTCGCTTTGCGAATGCCAACCTTAAGCTGAGCTTCGGTCGGCTCCTCCCCCTCTAAATAAAGGTTCATGATCACATCGTCTGAGTCAGCGACGGCTTCAATCAGCACAGCCCGTGCGGCCTTTGCTGTCTCAAGCAAATCAGCCGGAATCTCTTCCACCGAGTACTCCGCGCCCATCGTTTCGTCATGCCACAGGATCGCCTTCATCGTGACGAGATCGACGACACCGACAAATTTGGCTTCAGCACCGATCTGAATATTGATCGGGATCGCCCGTGCACCCAGACGATCCACAATGGTGGAAGTCGCGTAGACGGCATCCGCACCCGCCTTGTCCATCTTGTTAATAAAGCAAACCCGCGGAACCTTGTACTTATCCGCTTGGCGCCATACTGTTTCAGACTGCGGCTGCACGCCGGCAACCGCATCAAAGCACGCCACAGCACCGTCGAGTACACGTAAACTGCGCTCCACCTCGGCGGTAAAGTCTACGTGGCCAGGCGTATCGATGATGTTGATACGTTGGTTCTTCCAAGTGCAGGTAGTTGCTGCGGACGTAATCGTAATGCCCCGCTCCTGCTCCTGCTCCATCCAATCCATGGTCGCTGTGCCTTCGTGTACCTCGCCAATCCGGTGCGTGATGCCCGTATAAAAAAGGATGCGCTCGGTCGTCGTCGTCTTGCCGGCGTCGATATGCGCCATGATCCCGATGTTCCGGCAACGATTCAGAGGAATAGTGCGTGCCACGGTTGTATCTCTTCTCTGCAGGCAGACCCTGCGGTAAATGCAAAACTACGAAGCCTAACTCTCAGAGCAGCAAACTCTACCAGCGATAATGCGCAAAAGCCTTATTTGCTTCAGCCATGCGGTGAACATCTTCCTTTTTCTTCATCGCAGCTCCACGGCCATTGGCTGCGTCGAGCAATTCAGCAGTCAACTTCTCTACCATGCCTTTCTCTCCGCGGGCTCGACCAAATGTTACCAGCCAGCGAATGGCGAGCGAGGTGCGCCGCTCGGGTAGCACTTCGATTGGCACCTGATAGTTCGCACCGCCGACACGACGACTCTTAACCTCAAGTAGCGGCTTGCAGTTTTCTACAGCCTTCTTGAACAACTTAAGCGCTTCGTCGCCACCCTTCTGCTCAAGATTCGTCATGGCGGTGTAGAAGATGCCCTGCGCAGTGGACTTCTTGCCGCCCCACATCATGGAGTTTACAAACTTGGTCACCAACGTCGATTGATAAATCGGATCCGGGGCAACGTCACGCTTGGCGATAAAACCTTTTCTCGGCATAACTTTCTCTTCTTCCTTCAGGGCCGTGACATCTCAAGCCACTGAACTTATCTGTTCACTTCCGAAGTGAATAACCGTTTATTTTGCGGCAGCTTTCGGACGCTTGGCACCGTACTTCGAGCGGCTCTGCATACGTTTGGCAACACCTACTGAATCGAGCGTACCCCGCACGACGTGATACCGAACTCCGGGCAGATCTTTTACACGACCACCACGAATGAGCACAATAGAGTGCTCCTGCAGATTGTGGCCAATCCCCGGGATATAGGTTGTAACCTCAATGCCGTTAGTCAGGCGAACACGTGCCACCTTCCGTAACGCCGAATTCGGCTTCTTGGGAGTCTGAGTGTAGACGCGGGTACACACTCCACGCCGCTGGGGCGAACCCTGAAGCGCAGGACTAGCTGTTTTGTAGCGCGTGGGCGTACGGCCCTGCTTGACGAGTTGATGAAACGTAGGCACTGGAAACTCCCTCAAAACGAAATACATCGAATTCATTCACACATACATAAATACATACAGCGGGACTCGGCATTTCCTCGCGAGTATGACCTCACGCACAAATAAGTGAGGACGCTGATGCGCCTCGTACAGAAATTCTCCCTGCTGTATATCTGTCCAACAAGATCAGACGAGATACAGTCGACGGTGATCAAACCTGCTCACGCTCTCTTTGCAGAGCAAGTGAAAGCCGATTCCGTTTCGCTGTTCAGTGACCACATAGCCTAATCCAAGGGGAGGAGGTATTGCAGTCGCGATTGCGAAGAGTTGCAGTTACCGACTCATGTTTTTGAGAGGCCTGCGGGTAAACGAGTACACCTAGCCTCTACTGTAGCTCAAATACGCTGCTCAGTCGAGTGGCGGCATAGGCTAAAGAAACAAAGTGGCTAAATACACACAACCTTCTTAACTTATCAGCAGACGAGGGTTGAGTCAATCCTGTGTTGAGTCATTCATTGAGTTAGGCGACGGCCGTGGTTACTTCGCTTTCGTGCTGCCGAACGCGCGTAGGCCGGAGGAAATGCCGTTCTACCGCATACCAGGAGAACACGGCCAAGAGAGCCACTGCAAGTACCAGCCCGCAGAGCGCCAGCCAGGGCCAGCGGGCGAACAAGCCAACACTGATGAGAAGTTGAATGGTGGGAAAGTGCAGAACGTAGGTGCCGTAGGAGAAGTCTCCGAAGCGAGTTACGCCTCGTACAGCCGGCAGGAGAAAGGCCACGGCGAGAACCAGGAGGGGAATACCCAGGGCGCGCAGGGGGAAGAGGTTCCAGGTACACCCGATACTGGTAGCTAGAAGAGCAATCGTCCAGACGACATGCCGGTGTTGCTGGAAGAAGTCAAAGTAGAAGTAGACCGCCGCTCCCACCAGAAAAAAAGAGAGCTGGCCCGGAAGCTGCACGGCGAGGTTGTGATGGCCATGCGCATCCAGCAGCGTCCGATAAAGCAAAGAGAGTAGAAAGCAGCTGCCGAGTGTCCAAGCTACGCCGATTCGGCGGCAGAGCCAGACCAGGAGGGGGACAAAGAGGTAGAACATGACCTCTACCTTGATCGTCCAAAGAGCGCCGTTCACCGAGGTCAGATCATTGTGGACAAAGACTCCGGGCAGATCCGGGTGTAAATAGTTGGCGAAGATGAGGTTGGCGGCTGTGTACTTCCAGGTGGCCGGGGAGGCGAGGAAACGAGCCGCAGGCAAGGAAGAGGCGGCCAGACCGAGCACCAGGGTGTACACAAGGGCCAGCCAGTAGCCGGGCAGGATGCGCTGGGCGCGACGGCGGAAGTAGCCGAAGACGGAGCTCGAGCGGTCCCAACTGGCCACGATAAGGCAGCCGCTGATGGCAAAGAAGCCCTGGACAGGGACTTGCGGGTTGATCCAGCGACCCAGAAAGGCGAGAGGCGGCGCGAGGCTCAGGTCGGCGGCGTGGACGAGGACGACGGTCCAGGCAAGGCCGAGCCGAAGCAGATCGAAGTTGTTCTCGCGCTGCATGCGAGATAAATCTACCACGAGGAGGCTTCCCCTCCCCTCCCTCGAAAGTGGTGCAAAATATTCATAACATTGAAGTTAGGTCTGGACCTCAATCTGCAAGAGCAAGTCAACATACGACAAAGTCTTCAAAGGAAACGAGTTGAAGTTACCCCGGAGCGGACTCTTTCGAGTGGCGCACATGATACGTTTTCTTTCATGAAGCCTACAAAAGGTGTCCTTTTTGCCGTGCTGCTGGGTGCGGCCGCTTTCCTCCCGATGGCGGCTCAGTCGGGAAACCCGACCTGGGCGCCGATGGCGAACCCCGATCCACGCCTAGCGGTTCTGGCTGCGGCGCAAACGACGCGGCTGCGAGCACCGCGGCAGGCGGCCATCTCGCCCGACGGAAGTCTGGTGGCATGGACCATCAGCGATGGTCAAAACATGACGCTGCACCTGACTGAGAGAGCGCATCCGGACCCGGCAAAGGAGAAAATCGTCTCGGTAAGTGGACAGACTGCCTGCTCGAACTCGTCACCGGTGTGGGCGCCGGACTCGCAGACGCTGGCGTTTACCTCTACCTGCACGAGCAAAACGGAGCAGGCCGGCCAGCCGCAGATTTTTCTTTGGTCGCGGGCTACAAGCCAGAGCAGGCAGCTCACCCATGTGACGGGCATCTTCCAGGAGGCGGCGTTCTCGCCGGACGGCAAGTCGCTGGCCTTCCTGTTTGTCGAGAATGCGACGCGCAACGCAGGGGCTATGGCGGCGATGAAGCCCTGGTCCGGGGTGATCGGGGAAGATGGCGTAGAGATCCAGCGAGTGTACGCAGTGGACGCCGGTACTGGAACTGGCAAGTTCATGACCCCGGCCAATCTGCACGTGTATGAGTTCGGCGTTGCTCCACAAGGCAGCGAGATGACCTATATTGCCGCTGCGCCTCCGGGGGAGAACAACTGGTGGGTGGCAAAGCTGTACCGGGAAACCGCGGAAGGAGTCCCACAGGTGGTCTTCGACCCAAATACGACCACCTCTGCCCTGCACGGGTTGCAGATCGCGGTGCCGCGTTTCTCTCCGGATGGTAAGCAGATTGCGTTTATCGGCGGATTGATGTCCGACCAGGGGTTTACCGGCGGGGATGTCTGGGTAGTGAGCGCGCAGGGCGGCCAGCCGACGGACGTGACACCGAACATCGATGGAACGCCGACGTATCTGGCATGGACGGGTGAAGGCAAGATCGGCTTTGTGGAGGATCGGCGTGGACACACGCTGCTCACCGACTATGAGGTCTCGACGCAGAGGCAGGACGCGCAGATGGATCTCGGCGAGGTCTCAGTGGGAGGCGGGCCAATCATGAATGCAGTTAGTCTCTCGAGCGGAGGGATGCTGGCGTACGTGGAGTCTGGACACGCCGTAGCTCCGGAGGTCTGGGCAGGGCTGTTCGGCGAGGCGCGTCCGCTGACGCACCTGAATGACGGCGCAAAGCCTCCGGCGCGGACGGAGTCTGTCGAGTGGAAGAACGAAGGCTTTAACGTACAGGGCTGGCTCACGTATCCGAAGAACTACGACGCCAGAAAGAAGTATCCGCTGATCGTGCAGGTACATGGCGGGCCGTCGTCTTCGGCCAGTGCGCGGTGGAGCGGGTCCATGTGGTCGGAGCTGGGTTACTTTGAGTTTTCGCCTAATCCTCGCGGAAGCTTTGGCGAGGGCGAAAAGTTTACAGCCGCCAACATGAAGGACTTCGGCTACGGCGATCTACGCGACATTATGACCGGCATGGACGCGATCGAAAAGAAGGTTTCAATCGATAAGACGCGCGAGGGTCTGACGGGCTGGAGCTATGGCGGCTTCATGACGATGTTTGCGGTGACGCAGACGACGCGGTTCCGGGCGGCCGTTGCCGGAGCGGGCCTGTCCAATTGGCAGTCTTACTATGGAGAAAACTCGATCGACCAGTGGATGGTGCCGTTCTTTGGAGCGACGGTGTATGACGATCCGGCGGTGTATGCGAAATCTTCCGCAATCAATTTTATAAAAAAAGTAAAGACGCCGACGCTGGTGGTTGTGGGAGACCGGGATGGTGAGTGTCCGGCGCCGCAGTCGTTCGAGTTTTGGCATGCGCTGCGGGCCGAAGGGGTAAAGACGCAATTGGTCGTGTATCCCAACGAGGGCCACGGCTTTCGGGATCCGACGCATATTAAAGACCGAGATGCGCGGGAGGTGGCTTGGTTTGAAGAGAACATGCCGGCGCGGTAGGGCGTGAGGGTACGGTACGGGAATTGTTACACCCTCATCTCAGACGGTGAAGCTGTCTGAGATGGCGCAGCCGAATGCTGTTGAATGGCGCGGAGACTACAGCTGTAGGTCGCTGCCGTTAGTCGATGCCAGTACCGGAACGCACATCTCTGCGTGGATCGTTGCGTTCCTGATTGCGCACTACAGGCATAGACGCCTTGTTATGCCGGGCACCGCGAGTGCCGCTGGACATGGCGAGATAGATGCCGCCAATAGCAGCTCCTAAGACAAGTACGAGGAACAATACGGTAATCATAGCGGGAAGAGCCTCTCACACATCTGAGTGGCTGGGCGCGGCCTGTCGTTGCCTAACGGCAGCACGAAGCTCAGCGGCGATGTTCAGCGCGTGCGTACGGGTAGCATCTGTCTCGCCGGAACCCAGGCTGATGGCGCCGACGCGGGCATGGCCTCCCCCGCCAAAGCGCTCGCAAATGGCAGCGATATTCACCAGCTGCTCGGATGGAAGAGGCGTCCAGGGATTGGTGCCGACCGAGATCTTCGTACGTGCGCGGGAGCGGGTGACGGAGACGGTGTAGGTGGCCTCAGGATAGAGGAAGTAGGGGATAAATTTGCTGAGGGCCTCGGTCTCGCGGTCCAGAAGGTCAAGAAAGATAACCTCTTGCTGGAGCACGGCACGTTGACGGACGACGTCGATCAAGGCGCGATGTTTTGCCAGCAGAGGCTCGATGCGCTGCTGGACGAAGGGTAACGCGACGATCTCCGCAAAGGGCGAGACGGTGAGATGGGGGATGATGCGAGGGATGAGGTCGGGGCTGTCGGCATTTTCTATGACGAGGGCGAGCTGCAGGGCGGGCTCGTGCATCTCAACGGCCATCTTCGCGCTGGAAAAGCGTGCGCCGTCGATGATGTCCGCCCAGTAAAGCAGATCGTCGAGGCCGGTAAGGTCGAAGCCGAAGTCCCGGGAGGCGGAGGCGGCGATGAAGCCGGTACAGGAGATGAAGTTTGGGTCAAAGAATTTGCGGGGAGGGTTCCCGGTATCCTGGGCGGCTTGCCGGGCGGCTTCGAAGTGGGTACGGTCCTCGGGGGTGAGGAAGGCGGACTGATGGTGGTCGAACCACCAGGTGAGGCGCGGGGATGACGAGTATTTGAAGTCAACGATGGCGTTTTCGCCGGGGCCGAAGACGCTTTCGGGAATGGGGCCCGGGGTGCTATGGACGAGCCCGCGGTACTCATAGGCGGATGCGGAGCCAAAGTGGGTGGCGTGGAATTTGGTGAAGAGGGCGGCGGAACAGGCTCCATCGAAGCACTGATTGTGGTGCAGGACGCGGAAGATCACGGCAGATTCCTTTGCGGCTCGAGATGTCTGTAGCATGACAGATCAGGCGGGTACGAGGAGGCGAAGTTGGAGTGGACGGGGACGATGCAGGGACAGCCGGAGAGCTCGGCTAGGCATGCGCTGCGCTGGGTGCTTGTGGGGGCGGACGGCCTGCGGGCGGGGTGGAGTCTGCTGCTGTTCCTGCTGGTGGCCTATGCGCTCGAGCGGGCGGCGGTCCCGGGGATGCGGTACTTTCATCTACTGCCGAAGGGGACGAGCGAAGTGCAGCAGATGACGCCGGCGGTGACGTTCTGGGGTGATTCGATCAGCTTCGTTGCAGTGGTGCTGGCGGCGTTGGCGCTCTCGGTGGTGGAGGGACGACGTTTTGCGGCGTACGGGCTTGGAGCGCGGCGGCTGTGGGAGTTTGCGGCCGGAGGGCTGACGGGCCTGGTCCTGCTTTCGGCGCTGGTAGGGGCGCTGTATGGGGTGCATGCGCTGGCGTTTGAGGGCGAGGCGCTGCGTGGGACGGCGGCGGCCCAGTCTGGGCTGCGCTGGGCGGGAGCCTTCTTGTTGGTGGGGCTGTTTGAGGAGTTTGCGACGCGGGGGTATGTGC
>CAXUNR010000081.1:0-9044 GCA_964252655.1 uncultured Acidobacteriaceae bacterium | reverse complement strand
GCGCTGGGGTATGCGATTCTGCTGCGGCCGGAGCAGGGCTTGCTGGCGGCGGCGGTGGTGCCGGCAATGGCGTGGGTCCTGCTGCGGCGCTGGGGGATGCGGGGGATGCTTGGGCCGGTGCTGCTGGTGTCAGGGTTGACGCTGGTGCCGTTAGGGCCGTGGGCGGTGCGGAACTGGCGGACGTTTCATGTGGTGCAGCCGCTGGCTCCGCGGTCGGCGATGGATGCAGGGGAGTTCAATCCGGTCGGGTTCAACCGCTGGTATCGGACGTGGGCGGTCGAGTATGCGTCGACCGAGGCGGTGTACTGGAAGTACAACGGAGATGAAATCGATCCGGAGGTGCTTCCGGGGCGCGCATTCAACTCGGCGGAGCAGTATCGGGAGACGGCGGCGGTGCTCGAAGACTACAACCAGACGACGACCGCGACGCCGGCACTCGACGCGCGGTTCGAGGCGATTGCGCGGGCGCGGATTGGATCGCATCGGCTGGAGTATTTTGTGGGGCTGCCGGTGGCGAGGGTGGTGAACATGGCACTGCGGCCGCGGACGGAGATGCTGGCGCTTCCGGTGGAGTGGTGGCGATGGCGCGGGCATGTTCGTGGGTCTGTGATTGCGACGGGATATTGTTTGGTGAACCTGGGGTATTTTGTGCTGGCAGGGGTGGGGCTTGGGCGGTGGCGAGGAGATCGGTTGGTACTTTGGGCGATGCTGGGGACCGTGGTGCTGCGCGTGGCACTGCTGCTGACGTTGGATAACTCGGAGCCGCGGTATACGCTCGAGTTTTTTCCGGTGCTGGTGGTGCTGGGAAGTGGGGTTTGGGCGGGCAAAGAGCGAAGTCCATCCCACTCATCGCGAAAAAGCTGCGATGAATGGGGCACTCGGCAGACGTGTTTAAGAGATGAGAATACAACAGGCACGGCAAAGACAGGGGTTCTTCGCTGCGCTCAGAAAGACGTGAGTTGTGACCTGACCTGACCTGTCACTGGCCGCAGGGCTTGCCTTTGAAGGTGAACGGCTTGGTGTCTACTTTTTCGTTGAGGCGGATGTGGGTGTAGGTGGCGGTCTGGAGGTCGTTCGAGGGGTTGAGCAGGACCTGCTTGAGGGAGACGCCGCGGGCGAGATCGATCCAGAGGGTAAATTTCTGAATGTTGGCGCGGACGGCGGGGTCCTTGGCTACCAATTCGAGCTTTTCGACCTTGGTGCCGTCGAGAGTTTCGGGGCCTAGGTCCTTGATGTCCCAGGCTTTGGCGAGGTCTTTGCCGCTGCCGCCGAAGCCGAGGGTGAGATAGGTCTCGATGCCGGGCTTGGTGACGGTGTCAAAGCAGCGGGGGCCGGGGTTGAAGACGCGCAGGGTGCCGGCTTTGAACTCGACGGTGCGGCCCTGGGGGCCAGTGGTGAGCAGGCCCATCTGGGTAGCGCTGTGCTCGCGCGTGAAGTAGATGCGCCCGTCCTGCTGGTCGTCGTCGGATTTGAGGAAGTGGTTGTAGAAGACCTTGTGGAAGTCGGCCTGGGCGGAGCTGAAGTGAGCGCTGGCCTGGTCGAGCTTGGCGAGGGTGACTTGCAGTTGGGCGGAGGGCTGCTGGGCGGGAAGAAGCGGAGGAAGCAGAGCGGCGAGCAGCAGAGCGGAGAGCTTCATGGAGACCTCTGGGTTTAGAAACCCGGGTTCTGGGCGGCGGGTGCGGTGAAAACCAATACGGAGATTCAGGCTCCGCCAGAAGGACGCTTCCTCAGAGGCAAGTGGCTCACTTGAAGTAGCCTAGCGGAGAATCCAGACGTTGTAGGCGACTGTGTGGCCGCTTGAATCTTTGACGGGCTCGTAGCCGTTCAGCGTCACTTCCCCGGAGATAGGTTCGATGACGCGAAGGAAGGCGGCTTTGAGCTCGGGGTCGGTGTGGGCGTTGCCGATGTCGTCGGCACGGATCTGGAAGAGGAAGCGGGAGGCGCCGCCGCGGACGCCGGCCTCTTTGACAAGCACTTCGCTTGAGTGCAGGGCGACGGTCTCGACGGGGCGGTCCTTGAAGTCGACGAAGTGCGGCGTGACGAAGAGGAAGAGCAGGATCGCGGTGACCATGATGTCGTAGTGGAAGCTGCCGCGCTGGTAGGTCCAGAAGACGTAGCTTTTGAGGAGCTTGCCCATCAGGGTTTGCCTTTCTTGCGCCACGGGCCGGTCTGGCGAGTGATCAGGGTCTGGTTGTCCATGTAAGGGATCAGGACGTCCGGGACGCGGACGGTACCGTCGGCCTGCTGGTAGTTTTCGAGGATGGCGAGGTAGGTGCGGCCGATAGCGAGGCCGCTGCCGTTGAGGGTGTGCAGGAATTCGGGCTTTTTGGCACTGGGGGCGCGGAAGCGGATGTTGGCGCGGCGGGCCTGGAAGGCCTCGATGTTGGAGCAGGAGGAGATCTCGCGGAAGAGGCCCTGGCCGGGGAGCCAGACCTCGAGGTCGTAGGTTTTCGCGGAGCTGAAACCCATGTCTCCGGTGCAAAGGAGCATGCGGCGGTACGGCAGGCCGAGGGTTTCGAGGACGGCTTCGGCGTTGCCGGTGAGCGACTCGAGGGCGGCTTCGGAGTCCTGCGGGCGGGTGAAGTGGACGAGCTCGACCTTCTGGAACTGGTGCTGGCGGATGAGGCCGCGGACGTCTTTGCCGTAGCTGCCGGCCTCGGACCGGAAGCAGGAGGTGAAGGCGCAGAAGCGGATGGGGAGGTCGGCGTCGTCGAGAATCTCGTCGCGGAAGAGGTTGGTGAGGGGGACCTCGGCGGTGGGGATGAGCCAGTGGTCGTTGTCCTGGGATTTGCCTTCGTAGGGGCCGCGAGCGTCGCAGTGGAAGAGGTCTTCGACGAATTTGGGCAGCTGGCCGGTGCCGAAGAGGGAGCGGCTGTTGACCATGGTGGGCGGCAGGACCTCGGTGTAGCCGTGCTTCTGTGTGTGGAGGTCAAGCATGAAGGCGGCGAGGGCGCGCTCAAGGCGGGCTCCCTGGCCGAAGTGGACGGTGAAGCGGGAGCCGGAGATCTTGGCGGCGCGCTCGAAGTCCAGGATGCCGAGGGCTTCGCCGATCTCCCAGTGCGGGCGTGGGGCGAAGTCGAAGGTGGGCGGGGTGCCCCAGGTTTTTTCGAGGACGTTGTCGTGCTCGGAGCGACCGAGGGGGACGGAGGCGGAGGGGAGGTTGGGCAGGGTCTGGAGCAGGTCGCGGAGACGCTCGTCGGCCTGGACGGCGGAGGCTTCGAGGGCTTCGCCGCGCTGTTTGAGATCGCGGGTCTGGTCGGTCAGGCCTGAGGCATCGGCCCCGGCTTTGCGCAGGGCCTGGATCTCGGAGGTGAGGCGGTTGCGCTCGGCTTTGAGGGATTCGGCCTCGGTGATGGCGTTGCGGCGCTCGCGGTCGATGGAGGTGAAGTCGGCCAGGGCGGCGGGGTCGGCTCCGCGGGAGCGTAGCGCGGCCGCGACGGATTCCAGATTGGCGCGTACGAACGCTAGGTCCAGCATTGGATTGATTTTAGCTGGTGAAGGTCCACTCCATGATGGATGGCGGAGAAAACCCAGGTCTCAGAGGCGAGACCTGGGGCACCCGAACCCTTGGTAGGAAGCAGGGATGTACCCTGATGGTATGGAGCAAGGGGGCAAGGCGAAGGGTTCGGGCGGGCCGGAGATGCGGGTGACGATTGCGGGCGTGGAGCTGGCGTCGCCGGTAATTGCGGCGAGCGGCACGTTTGGCTACGGGGTGGAGTTCGAGGAGATCGTGTCGTTCGAGCGTATCGGCGCGTTTGTGTCGAAGGGCTTGTCGTGTGAGCCGATGGCGGGGAATGCGGCGCCGCGAATCATCGAGACGGCCTCCGGGATGATGAATGCGATCGGCCTGCAGAATATGGGCGTGCGGGCGTTTGTCGAGGAGAAGATGCCGCGGCTGAGAAAGATGCGGGGCGCGGTGGTGATCGCGAATGTATTCGGGTTCACGGTGCGGGAGTGCATTGAGGTGATCCAGGTGCTGAACGATGCGCCGGGGATCGCGCTCTATGAGTTGAATGCTTCGTGTCCGAATACCTCGCATGGGGGGATGGTGTTTGGCACGGATCCGAAGCTGCTGGAGGACCTGGTGCGGCAGACGGAGCGGGTGTCGGCGCGGCCGCTGATGGTGAAGCTCTCGCCCAATGTGACGTCGATGGCGCAGATGGCGAAGGTGGCGGAGTCGGCGGGGGCGCAGGCGTTGTCGTTGGTGAACACGTTTCTGGCGATGGCGATCGACCCGGAGACGCGGCGGCCACGAATTGCAAATGTGACTGGTGGACTGTCAGGGCCGGCGATCAAGCCGATCGCCGTACGTATGGTGTACGAGGCGGCGCGGGCGGTGAAGATTCCAGTGGTGGGGATGGGCGGGATTTTGCGGGCGGAGGATGCCGTGGAGTTTTTACTCGCCGGGGCGACGGCGGTGCAGGCGGGGACGGCGAGCTACGCGGATCCGCGGGCGGTCGAGAATATTGCTAAGGGGCTGAAGCGCTGGTGCGCGTCGCATGGGGTAGAGCGAGTGGCGAGTTTGACGGGTGGGCTGCAGCTGTAGAGGAAGTCAGGCGCGGAGGGAGTCAGGCGCGGAGGAACATGGGGATGCGTTTGACCTGCGCGTACTGGAGCAGGATGTAGGCGTCGGTCATGCCGGCGATATAGTCGGCGACGACGCGCGGCAGGCCCTCTGCGGCGATCTCTTCCATGTAGCCCTCGGGGAGCTCTTCGGGGTAGGCGGTCCAGAAGCCGAAGAGCTCGGTGACGACCTGCTCGGCTTTGTCATGTTCAAGTTCGAGCTCGGGACAGCTATAGAGGGTGTTCTGGAGGTAGCGCTTCTCCTGCTGACGCTCAGCCTCGACCTCCGGAGAAAAGGTGGCCAGGCGTTGCGGGTGGAGGCGGATCTGGGTGAGGGTGCAGAGGTTGTGGCGCTCGAGGTTGCGACGGGTGGTGGTGATGAGGTCAGAGGTGAGGACGTTCTGCATGAGCTGCAGAGCTTCATGGAAGAGAAAGCGCTCTTCGACGCCGGGATGCAGGTGCTCGACCTGAGTGAAGCAGCGGGCGAGGATCTGAACGTGCTTGCGGATGTGGGCGATCTGGAGGAGACCGGACTCTACGCCGTCATCAAGGTCTGCGGTGAGATAGGCGATCTCGTCGGTGAGGTCGATGATCTGGGCTTCGAGCGGCGGGCGCTGATCGAGGAAGTACGCAGAGAGCTCGGGATGGGTGGCGGCGGTGTAGTCGCGGGAGTGCTTGACGATGCCTTCGCGGACGGCGAGGGTGAGATTGAGGCCGCGATGGGCGGCGTAGCGCTGCTCGAAGTGCTCGACGATGCGGAGGGCGTGGAGGTTGTGGTCGAAGCGCAGGTGGTAGCGCTCGAGGCAGCGATTGAGAGCGCGCTCGCCGGCGTGGCCGAAGGGTGGGTGGCCGATGTCGTGGACGAGTGCGAGGGCCTCGGCGAGATCTTCGTTGAGCTCAAGCGCGGCGGCGACGGCACGGGCGATCTGCGTCACCTCCATGGTGTGGGTCAGGCGTGAGCGGAAGTGGTCGGAGGCGCGCGAGGTGAAGACCTGCGTCTTGCCGGCCAAGCGGCGGAAGGCGCGGGCCTGGACGATGCGCTCGCGGTCGCGCTGGAAGGGTGTGCGGTCCGAGTGGGGCGGGGCAGGGAAGGCGCGGGCAAGCAGCGAAGCTTCCTCTTCGCGAACGGCCTGCGGATTGGAGGAAGAGGACATCTCTTCAAGTTTAGCGGACAGAACTACCCAGAGCTTAGACGCGAGGCTGCAGGTGCCTAAGCTCTAGGATTTTTTGTTTGCAGAGGAGGAGTTGCGGGCCAGCTTGACGCGGGCGTCATCCAGCTTGCGACGAACCTTGGCGATGTCGGCGGGGTCAGCATCGGCGGGGAGCGAGTGCGCGTACTCGCTCATCGAGCGCTCCCACTGGCCGACGGCAAGCTGCAGGCGACCCGTCTTCTCGTAGAGCTCACCCAGGTGGTCGTGGATGCTGGCATCGGTCGAGGTGCGGTCGATGGCTTTGTGCAGGTTTTCTTCGGCGGGGCCGTACTGGCCGAGCTTGAAATAGACCCAGCCAAGGGAATCGAGATAGGCACCGTTCTGCGGGTCGAGTTCGACGGCTTTTTGAATCATGGCCAGGGCTTCAGGAAGTTTGACTCCACGGTCGGCGTACATAAAGCCTAGATCATTGAGCACGGAGGCGTTGTTAGGATCGAGGGCGAGCGCCTTCTTGTACTCGGTCTCGGCTGCGCCATAGTTCTTGTCGTGGTCGAGTACCGTGGCGCGCATCAGGTCGATGCCAAGCTTCTGATCAGGCGTCGAAGTAAGCTTTTCTGCTTTGTCGAGCTCGGTAAGCGCGTCCGTCGAGCGTTTGAGCCGGAGATCGATGATCGCAATGTCCATGAGGGTTTCCCGGTCGCCGGGAGTGCCGTCAAGCTGCTTGTTGGCAAGGGCGAGGCTCTGGTCGACCTGACCGGTATCGGCCAGCTGCATGGCATACATTAACTGAACGGTGCGGTCTTTGGGCAGGGCTGCCGCAGCCTGGGCCCCGGCGGCGACCGCTTCCTTCCATTGATGGGCGTCGCGGTAAGAGTCGATGACGCCCTGATATCCACGCGGGACGAAGTCACCTCCCATTGCGATCATTTGCTGATATGCGCCAACGGCTTCCGCCGTCTTATTCTGCTCGTTGTAGACGATGCCGAGGCGATCGAAGAAGATAGCGCGGTTACTCTTTTCCGGTTCCGAGTACGCCGATTTCTGCGTGCTCTCCAATACGTTTTTGAGCGTGGCGACCGCTTTGTCGTACTGGCCGAGCGCGTCATAGAGGACCGCTTCATTGAAGGAGAGCTCGAGGTTGCCGGCACTGTTGTTGGACGACTTGGCTTTGGTCAACGTGGCAAGGGCGAGGTCATAGTGGCCTTGCCTACGCTGAATTTCAGAGAGGTGGACCTGCGATTCGGCGTCGGAGGGGTCGAGCGCCACGAGCTGCTCAAAGACTTTACTTGCGTCCGCGAGTTGGTTGTCGGCAAGCAGCGCGGCACCAAGCGCCTTGAGCGCGTCAGGATTGTCCGGCTCTTCGTCGAGCGAGGCTCGATACGCGGCAGCGGCCTCCTTTGGCTTCTTCAGCTGGTCATAGCTGGCTCCGAGGGCAAAGTCGACACGAGCACCGCGGTCGTCGGCGGGGATGGCGGTGAGGGCGTTGACGGCTTGCTGGGGCTGGCCTTCCTCATCGTAGAGCCGTGCCATGTTCAGCACCGCGTCCTCGGAGTTGCCATCCAGACCCTGCGCAAGTTTGAACTGCGCCTCGGCCTTGGCGGTGTCGTGGTGGAAGCCGTAGAGCTGCCCGAGGACGAGATGCGTTTCGACGTCATTCGGTTTGAGTTGCGCCAGCTTCTCATACTCGCCGATGGCAAGCTGCAGCATCTCCGCGGTCTGCGCGCCCTGCATGTCTCCAAGCGAACGAAGATAGACCTTACCGAGCAGTTCATGCGCCGCGATGTCATTGGGATTTTTCTTGACCTGATCCTGGGCGGAGTTGACGGCCTCCCGGATGCGGCCGATCTTGAAGTAGAGATCGGCTAGGCCGTCCTGCAGGAACTTGTTGTCGGGGTCGGCGTTGAGCGCGAGCTTGTACTCTTCAATGGCTTGAGCGGCGTAGTCCGGACGACCGTTATTGACGGCCATCTCTTCATAAAGGTGGGCAAGGCCGTCATGGTAGTAGGCAGCAGCGTGATCCGGAACAGTGGCAGGGGTAAGCTGAACGGATTTGTCGCGTGCCTGCAAAGGCTTCTGCGATTGCTGCGCGAAGGACGTTTGCACCGCAAGCTGAAACAGACCGAGCGGAAGAAGCAGTGCAGAAAAGCGAAGCAACGAGGTGTTGCGCGATGTCATAGTCGTTTTTTTCCTGTTCCGTACTCTGCGCTCGATTTCCCCAAGAACCTTGGGACCAACGTTTTAGACGGCAAGCCGACGAGTTTGGATGCGAACCGGCCAGCCTCAATGGTCAGCAGTGTATAACGAGACACGCCGACACGCTCTCCCACTTCAAGGAACCCGCATCCCCTAGAAAGTTGTCGTTTGTCGGCAGCTTAGCCGTGGCGGAAGTGACGGATGCCGGTGAAGACCATGGCCAGGCCAAGGCGGTTGGCAGCGGCGATGACTTCGGGGTCGCGGACCGAGCCTCCGGGCTGAATGACGGCCGTGGCTCCGGCCTGGGCAACTACTTCGAGGCCGTCGGGGAAGGGGAAGAAGGCGTCCGAGGCGGCGACCGAGCCGGCGAGCGGCAGCACGGCTTTCATGGCGCCGAAGCGAGCGGCGTCCACGCGGGACATTTGGCCAGCGCCGATGCCGACGGTTTGGCCATGATCGTCCGAAGTGCGGGCGTAAACGATGGCATTCGATTTGACGTGTTTTGCGATGCGCCAGGCGAAGAGGAGGGCCTGCAACTCTTCCGGGGTGGGTTGGCGGTCGGTGGCGGTGGTGAGCTCGGCTTCGGTGATTTGGCGGTGGTCGGCGTCTTGGAGGAGGAAGCCGCCGGAGATCTGTTTAAGCACACGGGGAGTGCTGGCCGGCGTGATCTCCAGGAGACGGAGATTCTTCTTGGCGGCGAAGTAGGCCAAGGCCTCGGGGGTGAAGGCGGGCGCGACGATGGCTTCAACGAAGAGTTTTGCGATGGCTTCGGCGGCGGGTCCGTCGACCTCGCGGTTGATACCGAGGACGCCTCCGAAGGCGGAGACGGGGTCGGCGGCGAGGGCGCGGATGTAGGCGTCGAGCACGGAGGTACCGGTGGCGGCGCCGCACGGGTTGGTGTGCTTGATGATAACGACGGCGGCGGGAGCTTCGACGGTGACGGGGAACTCGGAGACCAGCTCCCAGCAGGCGTCGAGGTCGACCAAGTTGTTGTAGGAGAGCTCCTTGCCTTGAAGTTGCCGGGCGTTGGCGATACCGGTATGCGAGACGTCGGTGTAGAGGGCGGAGGCCTGGTGAGGGTTTTCGCCATAGCGGAGGAGGGAGGATTGAGAGACGAAGATGCGGAGGGTCGGGGGG
>CAXUNR010000080.1:0-9046 GCA_964252655.1 uncultured Acidobacteriaceae bacterium | reverse complement strand
GGTGGGCACCCCACCCGGGGGGGTGGTGTCTCCTGCAACCCCCCCCCGCGCCCCACACCCCCCCACCCCCACGACGGCGGCTGCTTGAACTCAGAAATAGCTGCGCTACACTAACTCTTCACTTGGCACAAAAGATCGGGCACGCCACTGCAACAGCGAGGTCCGCACGAATCGTCAACGATACAGGGCCGTCCTCAGGCAAGGCAAGCAGGCCAGTCTCTTCCATGCCACCAAGTTGACAAAAGCCGATTTTGCATAGAAAACATTTACACAGCGAGACAAAGGGCACACCGGAAGCCAGCAGCAGCGCTTCGATTGCAGCATGATCTTGCGCAAAAGCAACGGCAGAAGAGGATCTGGCTGCCTGGCGACTTGTATATAGAGTCGCTTTGCGCCAGCGTTCTTGGTAGCTTTGAATCGCCTGGACCTGCTGCCGGACCCCTCTTCTCCGAGAGTGTTGCCGGAGATGATAAGCACCTGCTCCGCGCCGTCGAATGCCGCAGCGAGGCTGGAAGGCTTGGTAAGGTCCCCTTTCACAACTCTGACTCCGCATTGCTCAAACTCTCTGGCCTTTTCCGGATCTCGAACACGGGTCTGTGTCAGAAAGCAGAACTAAGGATATTCCCTCTGGAGGTAGAAACATCTCATCAACAATACTTTCAAGGGTCCTCCTTTACAGATACGCACGTGCACACTCGTCCTAGTCAAGGAAGATTATTTGGGGTTGACAATTCTTAACAGTGAGTACGAATATCTTCTCGTCATCGATGCCGTACCCTCGACAGGTCAACTTCACCAGGGGATCGGGACGCATTTCTCCACTGGTCTTTCTTCCGCCAGACGAACATGCCCGCGCTGCACCGCATGGTGCGAGCCTACGGACTTAACAGAGGCTGTCTCTGAGTCTCAACCGGTACACTTGGAGAAGTAATGATGTACAAAACACACTATTATTCGTGTTTCCACTTTTCATCAACAGGGTTTACGTCTAAACGTGCTTTCCTCAGCGGCATGCGCCTTACCTTTCTGACACTTATACCCATATTTGTGCTTGCAGGGACGTTTCTGTGCATACCGGCGGAGCTTCAAGCACAGTCCTATCCTGAGAGCCAGTCGATCGAAGGAGGAACACTCTCCTGGGTTGCTACCTTCTCTTCGGCAGGCTCATGCCCCGGAGGGTCTATATCTTCATGGTCGACAAACCAATGGTCTTACACGAATGGTGGACCGGCTGTTGCGCTTCATGGAACGACTTTCTATCTCGACTCCCCGGGGGGCTCGGAATGCCCACCAAGTGGAAATCAGTCTGGTAATGGGGAGCTTGGCGTGGCGGACGGTATAACGTTCTATGCTCAGGCTGTAAATGGCTCGAATCCAATCATTACAACAACACAGACATCTATTCTCGACCCTGTATACAAGGTTACCTCGATCCTTTACGACAGCCCGGGCAATAAGAGCAGTAACGGGTTCACCAATTCCACAACAAATGGAACCACTAATACACTAGGCAACAGCTTCACAAACGCAAGTAGTATCACTTTCACAGAAGGTAAGCAGCCAACTGAATAACATGTAGCTGAGTAGCTTGAGCAGGAGGTTGCCATCGTAATCAGTAAAGTGAGAACCAAGGATTGGTATAGTTTCAGACCGTGTCGTAAGACTTACACAGTTGATTATGAATCAATATCTGTTACGAGGAACGGCAGAGGCTATCACAGGAATGAGTCTCGTTCAGATTACCAGCGAATCTCCGGCCAAATGCTATTGTGTTGCTTTCTGGTCTGCTACCTACTTATATTGATGCTTTCAGTCACGACGATTTCCGCAGCTCAATCTACGCTCGACGCGAAGTCGGACGAGGGTAACCCCAGCATTCTGCTCGCCTCTGGCCCGCCCTTTGCTGCGTCCAGATCCGACCAAGGCGTGGTTTCTGATTCTTTCGTTGCAGATCGAATGCTTCTTCTCCTGCGGCGCTCACCGGAAAAAGAAAACCAGCTCAGTCAGTTTCTGAAGGATGTACACTCCCCGATAAGTCCCCTCTACCATCATTGGCTAAACGCAAAGCAATTCGGTGAACTGTATGGGCCGAGCGATTTGGATATCAGCTTGGTGACTAGCTGGCTTCAGCGTGCAGGCTTTCAGGTTAACAGCGTTACTCAGGGCAGAGTTGCTATTGAGTTCAGCGGAACGGCAGCACAGGTGCGAAACACCTTCCATTCAGAAATCCACGTGTACCAAAATCAAAAGGTGCAATACCACAGTACCAACAGTGAGCCGCAAATCCCAGCCGCTTTGTCCTCGATTGTGGCTGGCTTAACTCCTATAAACGACCTGCCAATCAAGTCATTTCAGACCCTACCAAAGAGAGCAGTGTTCAGATCTGCAGAAAGCGCAGCCGGGCCGATGTGGACCAAGAGTGGGACCAGCTACTTGTTGACACCAGCCGATTTCAGTGTTCAATATGATATTCAACCCGCTTACAGCGGCGACAATGGAACTGGGGTGACCGTCGGTGTAATCGGAGTCGCTGACGTGAATTCTTCATACATAGCGGCTTATCAGACATTGTTTAACTTGCCAGCCAACCCCATCCGAGTTGTCTTGAACGGCAGCAATCCAGGTACCCTCAACGACGATGAAGAAGCTCTTCTTGATGTCGAAGTGCTAAATGGTGTTGCTCCCGGTGCTGCAATCAACTTATATGTTGCGCAGGGAACGGCTGCGCAACAGGCTTTAAACCTGGCCGCTCTTAAAGCTGTCGAAGACAATGTTGCTCCCGTTCTGACAGTCAGCTACGGCTTTTGTGAGCAGATATTAGGCCGTGGAGGGAACATCTTTTGGAATTCAGTCTGGCAACAGGCTGCCGCTCAGGGTCAGACAGTTCTCGTATCTACTGGTGATTTCGGTTCCGCGGGATGCGACAACTTTGAGGTTCAACCATTACCTCAGGCTATGTCGGGTCTAGCCGTAAATGGAATCGCCTCCACACCCTGGAATGTTGCGGTGGGTGGTACAGACTTTTCTTACGGTGATTACGCGGGTACTCCAAGCGCTAAATCAGTTGAATTGGCAACTTATTGGAATCAGACAAGTACGTCTTTGCCGATGCCCTCCTTAATGAGGCCCGTTCCAGAACAGGCTTGGAACACAGCATTTGGCTTAAACTTGAACAACTCAGGGATCTACGATCCCAGCGTGAATCTCGTTTACGCCGGTGCTGGCGGTGTGAGTGGCTGTATCGCAGGTGGGGTAAACGCAGCTGCGCTAGACACCTGTGCGGCAGCGTATTCCAAACCGAGTTGGCAGCAGGGTGTCGGAGTTCCCCTTGATAGTGTGCGTGACCTACCGGACATCTCTCTTTTTGCTGCGCCAGAACTTTCTAACAGCAGTGCATATCCCATCTGCGCTCGACCGACGGACTGTATCGTTGCAAATGGCTCGGTCATGATTACAGAAGCTGGTGGCACGTCTGCATCGACACCTGCAATGGCGGGAATAATGGCGCTTGTAGTGCAGCGATATGGGCGCCAAGGTCAGGCAGACTATGTCTTCTACCCACTTGCTGCACAGCACCCTTCGGTGTTTCACGACATAAGGACTGGTGGAAATGATGTTCCCTGCCTTCAAGGAACACCTAATTGCACATTAAGCACTACAAACGATAACACCGCTGGTGTTTTCACCCTTGGGCGATACCTAGCAACGCCAGGATACGATCTGGCGACTGGTCTCGGAAGCGTTGACGTCAACTTATTGCTTCAATACTGGAATTCACTTTCGGTAAAACCGAGTGCGAACCTGGTAGGCTCACTGAGCCCCACTTTTCTTAATGTTACGCAATCAACCGTTGTGACCGCTACAGTGAGTGCAACTGCCGGATTGCCATTGCCTACGGGCAGTGTTTCCATCGGTGTACTAAGGTCTGGAACCCCGGATTATTCCTGTAATGTCCAACCCTTGGTAAGCGGAATAGCCTCATGCACCCTCCAGGGAACCTTCTTAGGAGAGGGACAGGATGTGATCGTACTTAATTACTCGGGTGATATGAACTATAATGCTTCGTCAATCGTGCTTCCCGTGGACGTAACGGCACCGATTTCCATCAGCGGTAGCCCAATCTTCTTTCCGGCGGGCGCAACCACCGGAAATGCTTCAACAATCACCTTGACCGGACTGCAGGCTTTTGTCGGTTCCGTTACACTACAGTGCTTTCTTACGGCGTCGCCCATGGGTGCTCAAAATCTTCCGGGATGCAGTCTCCCTCAAAGTTTAACTGTGGCGGGGGCGAACTTCATTTCTACCAGTATGACCATTTCGTCGCAAGGAGCTTTGTTGGCAAAAAGCCCCGTAATACCAGCGCATCAAGGATCTCGGAAAACATGGTCCGGGGGCCTAAGCTTTGCTTGTATTTGCCTCCTTATCGGCCCCGCTTTCCGCCGTTGCCGTCATGGCGCAATTACAGTGTTTCTTGTCGGCGCAGGCCTGAGTTGTCTTGCGGGATGTGGCAAAGATCAACTTGTCGATTCTCGTGCGGGAACAACACCGGGAGTCTATGCATTTGCCGTGAGTGCTACTCTTCAGGGTATAGTCGTCAACACGACAGTGAGCGTAACCATTCAGTAAATCAATATCTAGTCTCTCTGCATCTTTACCTTTGGGCTGGTCGTATACCCATATAGGATTTTGGGGGATTTATGAAGTGGATTCTTGTTCTGATGCTCGGGTTTGTTACGGCTTCGTTGGATGGACAAAGCATAAGTACACTTGCCTCAGCCCAGACGGCATGTGGCATGGGAAACCCAAAGTACTCCGTTACGACAACACCCACGAAGGTCGTAAGTGGGGACAATCAGGGCAACGCGCAACTTTATCTTTTAGAAGTGCAAGACCATGTTGCGTTGTGCCCGCTGGGGTGTGGACAGATAGTAAAGCTTGGGCTCGATGGTGATTGGGTTGGGGCAACGAAAGGAAATTCATATCTCGTCCTGCCGATAAGCTCTGGTGAGCACCATCTTTGTGCTGAGTGGGACTGGCGTGCGTGGCGACTACACAAGCATCTGGAACTTGCCAAAGTTTTAGTGGAGTCAGGTAAATCGTATTACTTTCGCGTGCACATCACACCAGGCACAACGGAAACAATCGAGTCGTACCGCTTTGAGCCTGTCAATGAAGATGAGGGAAAGCTGCTCTTGGGTTCGCTCCCGCAAGCTAGTTGGACTAAGCAGTAACTTCAGCGTAAGGCTAGATCTGTATTTGGCAGTCAGCAAATTGAGTCGAGTTCAGTCCGATAGAACCGTAGTATCGGCATTAGTTCCATCCACCACAAACGAAGGTTTGTGGTGGCCTGTCGCCCATTTCGCTAACAGCATTCTATTCGGGGCTGATAACTGTTCAGCGACGTGAGGTGCTGAATGGTAGGCACCTAGGCAACTGTCCCGGAGGTTGGCCTTCGTTCAGCCCGCAGGCGCAGAATCGTGATGAAGTTCAGTATGGTAAAGATCAAAGGGCCGTAGGTCTTCGCAGGGTTATGAGCCAAGACACCGATTATGCCGTCTAGGGCTTGAACCACGGTCATCACGGCCGCAAGCGTAATTATCGAGGATCGTGAGCGGACGAAGAGCGCGCATGTTACCCCAAGCAGCAAAGCGATACTTCGAGCGCCAGCGTATTGAGCAAAGCTATCTGCCGATCCAGTGGTAAAAAGCCCTTGTACAGCAAAACCTGCGCTTACCAAAGCACTCAAGAGCGTCATCCCTGCGCATTGCCAAAAGCGACTCCTCACAGTTCTCTCCTCGCATCTCTCAACTACACTAAAGCTACACTGTACTCATAACGATGAGCAAAATACAACGTAGCGCGGAGAGCAAGCGAATCCGACCGGGTGATCGATCTGCGGTCATTCGAAGCAAAGTGTTTGAGGCAGCCCGTGAGCTTCATGCGACCGCAGACAAGGTTCCTACTTTGACCGACATAGCCCGGAAGGCGGGTGTTCAGCGGACTACCTTATACCGACGCTGGGGAAATGGCGATGCGGTCCTGCTCGACACGTGGGCGCAGAGCTTCAGGCTTCGGTCCAATTCCGGAAAGCGGAGATCTAAGGGTTGATCTTCTTCTCTTGGCCAAGGCAACCCATAAATTTCACCAAACCCCTAAGGCCAACGCGTTATCGCCATGCTCTACGGGACTTCTGAAAAGTTCAAGCAAAGCTTCTGGGAGGAGCGGTATCGTTCCCTGTCACAGCTCTTCGCCAAGGCCGCGGAAAGTCAACGCCCGGGAGAGCATCGGAGGTGGGACTTCTACTTGGATCTCCTGATTGCTTCCTGGTTCTTCTGCCCATGGGCGAAGGGTGGCTTGATCGCTCGACGCGGTGGGAGCAACGATCGAGATGGTTTGCACAGACTTCTTTCGGAATACGAAACCTCCATAATTGGCTTCATACCTGAAAGTCGCAATAGCCAATGTTTACCATCCTAGGACGGAAATTCGAGCTTAGGACAGGCCGTCAATTGGTTGAACGGCATTTAGCAGGATCCATTTCAGAAGTCTTCTAACACGTCTCCAAGGGAGATATTCATTGTCTCCTTGATCGGCTTTTCAAATCCAATGGGCAGGAGATAACAATGAGTCGGTTTGAGCAGAATGTACTGATTGTTATAGTGCCGGTTCCAGGATTGGAGCCAAGACGGCTAAACGTTTTCTCTCCAAGGAGCCTCCGTTGTGCTGAATGGACGTCGAAGGGACAAACCTTTGTTTGTGACGATAAGGCGAGACAGTAGGATACTTCCGCCAATGCGACTCTAAACACCAAATTGGAGGGCAGACGGTCCCACATCTCCGTCTACCCAGCCGAGAGTGCTCTCAACCAAACCAGTTATGTTTAATTGATCGTTGACAGTGGCAATGCCGCCATCTACTGGTATGTTCACTCCGTTGACGAAGATCGCGTCTTCGCTTGCCAAGTAGGCAATGACGCCGGTGACCTCCTCTGATTTGCAACACGGCCAATTGGAGACCATCCTTGAATTTTGCAATCAGCGGTTCGTTGTTCTCAAAGTCTGCGGTCATCTCAGTCGAAGTCAGGGCTAAGATCGACAGCGTTCACACGCACCCTGAGATCTAAGCTCAAGGGCAGCGCACAGGTCAGATTAGCGATGGCTCCTTTGGGCGGCGTTGTAGATACTTCCGCCCCCATCCCCGCCCAGACCGGACACCGAGACATTCATAATGAGGCACCTGTTTTCAGCAGATGAGGCAATGCAGCACGAATCGCAAAGTAGACCTAGTCCACGTCAATGCTCATCACCTTCTGGAGTGCCCGGCTTGAAATGTGCCAGTGGATGAGAGAGAACTGGACAAGGGGAGCGTATGGGACGGGGCCAAAAGTACCAGCCTGAGCAGGTAGTACATCTGTTGCGGCAGATCGAAGTGGCCGTCGCGAATGGGAAGACGACGGCTCTGGCGTGGAAGGAAGCCGGGCTCGTGGAGCAGACGTACTCCTGCTGGCGTAAGGAGTACGGTGGGCTTCACGCAGGCGATCGTTCAGCTTGCCAGCCAGTACGGACGTTATGGCTATCGCCGGATCACGGTGTTGCTCAAGCGAGCCGGCTGGCGGGTAGGCAAGGACCGCGTGGAGGGTATCTGGCGTCGCGAGGGGCTGAAGGTTCCACAAAAAGCAGAAGCCACGAGGCCGGCTGTGGCTCAACGATGGATCGTGCGTGCGGCTAAGACCGGAGCGGCGGAACCATGTATGGAGCTACGACTTCGTCAGCGCTCGGACGCATGATGGCCGCAGCGTACGGCTTCTCAACCTGATCGACGAACACACGCGCGAGAGCTTGCTGGTGCGTGCCGAACGCCGCTGGTCCAGCGCCAGGGTCATCTCTGCGCTGGCCGATGTGATGGTGATGAAGGGCGTGCCGGAACATCTTCGGTTCGACAACGGGCCAGAGTTCGTCGCGAAGGATCTACGGAAATGGCTGGCCAAAACAGGAGCAAAGACGTTGTACATCGAACCCGGTTCGCCGTGGGAGAACGGCTACTGTGAAAGCTTCAACTCCAAACTGCGGGACGAGTTCTTGAACGGTGAGATCTTCTACTCGATGAAAGAACTGCGCGTGCTGGCCGAACGCTGGCGCGTCCACTACAACACTGTCAGACCTCACTCTTCGCTAGGCTATCAATCGCCGGCACCCGAGGCATGGCTGACCAACAGCGTGGGGTGTGGAGAAGTGAAAAACCGCTACGCGCTTCCCACTTCTCCACACCCCCGACGGCAGCTACCTGAGCTCAGAAATAGCTGCGCTACACTAACTCTTCCAACGGCACAAAAGATCGGGCACGCCACTATCTAATGACATCATTCACGGTTTAGACGGATTGCAAAGTGGCTCTCCTCTCGCAAGAGAGGGAGAGTCTTGTACGTGATCAGGCAGTCGTAAACCCTGGTGGATTACTGTGTCTCCTTGTTGACGCGTTTTAGAGCATATAGCCACTTCAGTATTTAGTGTATGCTTGTCAAATATTAGTGTTTCCGAAACTAAGCTTCCACTCGTTGATTCTCAACTCTAAAGATTAGAGAGTCGCCGTTTCAGGGGAACGACTCGTTTGTTAACAACCAGGTCTTTAGCAAGAGCACTTCATTACTGAACGTCACCTGTTTCAAGATGAGATTCTAAGAAGTAAAGCTGCTCTTCGGCGTCGACGATGAGCTGATTGTAGAAGTCAGAGGTGGGTTCATCTCCAATTTCGTCAAATCTCGTCAGAGGTCTTGCGAAGGCAGGCGCATTACAACTTGAGCGAACTGGAAAGTGCGCGAAGGTGGTCCATTCTGCAACCGTATCAACGGGGTCTCGAAAGCATCGGACCAACTGCCTGCCGAGCTGCGCCCGGACGCCTCCCGTACTGCCCGACGCAGAGTTAAAGGTGAGGACCGGTTTACCACGGAAGTGGAGTGCCCGATCTTTTGTGCCGTTGGATGAGTTAGTGTAACGCAGCTATTTCTGAGTTCAAGTAGCCGCCGTCGGGGGTGTGGAGAAGTGGGAAG
>CAXUNR010000079.1:0-9125 GCA_964252655.1 uncultured Acidobacteriaceae bacterium | reverse complement strand
ATCTCACGCAGTCTCACCGCGTGAGGTGGGAAGGACAGCTCCAGGGCGCAACTGTCCACCCTGTCCTATATCCTCATCCGTGGAGGCACTCCCACCCGTGAAGTTCCCCGCACTCCTGCTCCTCGCGCTCACCCTCACCTCTGCCCTTGCGCAAACCGCACTTGCCCCCACCCAAATCCACGACGAACCCCTCACTCTGCCTCCCGTCCTCTACCCCGACGAAGCCCGTCAGGCCCGCATCGAAGGCTCCGTCTCCCTCCAGGTCAACGTCGACGCCACCGGTCACGTCACCTCCGTCCAGGCCCTCGGCGGCCCTACCCTGCTCCGCCAGGCCGCCATCGACGCCTACTCCCGCGCCACCTATCCGCCGCTTATTACCAACGGCCACCCGAGCCCCGCCATCATTACCACCTCCGTCAACTTCTCGCTCAAGGAGCTCCCGCCCGACACCGACCTCCTCGTTGACCGCGCCTTCGAGCCCCTGCACGCCCGCTGCCAGCAAGCCTCGCTCGATCGCACACCCGACGCTCTCGACCTCTGCCGCCAAGCCGTCCAGACCTCCGAGCGCTTCTCCTCCACCGCCCAGCTTGAAGTCCGCGCCACCGCCCTCAACGACCTCGTCCTGCTGCTGATCATCGACGGCAAACGATCCACCCACCTGCCGGAGGCCGGCCAATACGCCGACCAGGCCGTCGACCTCGTCACCTCTTCCGGCAAATCGCAGCCCCACACTCAGGCCGTCGCCATCGCCTACATCACTCGCGCCGAAGTCCGCTCGCTTGCCGGCAACCTCAAGGGCTCCGCCGCCGACTGCGCCGAGGCCGAAGAGGTTCTCACCACGCTGCTCGCCGACCAGGCCAAGGACGTCAAGGACAGCGACCGCGCCGGCAACCTGCGCGTCCAGCTCCGCGACACCTACCTTCTCCATGCCATCGTGCAGCAGCGCGCCGGCAAAAAGAAGGAAGCCCAGTCTCTCCGCGACCAAGCCGCCATGCTCTAACCGGCCGCCGCCTGCCAAGCCGCGCCCAACACCTTCCAAAGGCTCCAAACGAGAGAACGCAAACGGCACAGCGAACAGGCCAAGAACACGAAAGATCGCATCTGCTTTGCCCTTGTCGCCGAAGTCCGCACCACCCACTCAATCAGCTCGCAGGCGCACCGACGCTCAACGGTGCAACACCGGCAGCATCGTCAAAGCCGTTCGCCCGCAGCAGAGCCGCCGTTTGCTTGTTTTGCACCCACCTTATAAAAGACTGTGCACCAGCCGGGTTCTTCGCATTCCTAAGCGCCGCGGCATAGAAGATCAGCGGCTCCAGAGAAAACGTTCTTTCGCCAACCCGAAAGGAAAGCTCCGGATGCTCTTCCCGAATGTGCTCCCCATTCAAATTGATCTCCGGGGCTAGGCGAAGATACGGAAGCTTACCGTCGAGGGTCGCAATCTTATAACTCCCCGCCGCGTCGATCACTCCCGACTCCAGCCCCGCACGCATATTCTTTCCCGATTGCATCTGCTCCGGGTTGACGATCGGCCCCAACAATTTACTCACCAGATCCAGCTGCCTATACTTCACCGCGGCCAGCATCATCGCAAAGACGATAGCTCGACCACTCGGATCGTCCTCAGGATTGGATCGCGCAAACTTGATTCCCGGTTCCTGCAGCACCTCCCACCACATCCGCTTTCCTTGCCCGGCCTCCGCAAACTGCACCGCAAACCGGCTCTTCGGGCTATATAAAATCACCATCTCGGTCCGCGCAAACGGGTACGCCGTCTCCGCCAAGCCTGCGCGTTGCACCGTCCGCATCGGACCGGCCGTGATCGGAACAAACACATCCACAGCCTGAGTTCCCTCCACAATCGTCTGTGCCACCCGATCCGCACCGCCGGAATGACTATGCAGATCCAGCTGCATCTGCTCCGCCGCGGCTGTCTTCAGCGGACCATCAAGCATTGCGCGAATCGACCCGGCAGACGCCACCTCAAGCGCTTGCAAACTCTGCCCACATAAACGTCCGCCTTCCCCCAGCGCCAGCATCGCTGAGACCGCAGCGCCCCTTCGCAGCAGAGTTCTTCGGTTTGTTCGTCCAGCGTCTTGCTCCTGCATGCTCGCCTCGATTGCTTCCCTTGCATAAACACAGCCCGTTCAACTGGCGCGTACAACGCAAAGTACGATGCACGAATCTATACGAATCAATTCATAGTTTATTTAATGCGTTCTCGCCTGTCTCTTCGGCGTTCTCGTCGTGCTGTTCATTTCGTTCCGTCAAGTGGAATGGCAGGGACAGCCTACCGATCTATCCGTCTTACGTCCCTCATCTCCGGAGTCAACTTGAAGTCGCTCAGCCTCGCCTCTTTCTTATCTCTCTCCTGTGCCGCCGTCCACGCCAATGTCGCCACCGCGCAACCCTCCACCACTGCGCAAACTCCCACCATCGCCGGCGATGTGCGCGACCCCGCCCAGCTCGTCATCCCCAATGCCCAGGTTAGCCTCGACGGCGCGGACGTACACCTCACCGCAACCACCGACAGCCTCGGCCACTACACCTTTGCCTCGCCCGCTCCGGGAAGCTATACCCTCACTGCACAAAGGCCCGGCTTCAATGCGGTCAGCCTCGCCTTCGTCGTCACCGCCGGAACAAACCTCACCGAAGACCTCACCTTCACCACGCTCAACGACTCCTCAAGCGTCACCGTCAACGCCTCTGCCGCAGGAACCTCCGCCGCTGGCTACTACGTCGGCACCGTCAACCGCGGCGTACTCGGCAACTCCCTCATCGTCGACCAGCCCTACGCCATCACCGTCCTCCCGGCTGACCAAATCGCCAACACACAAGTCAAAAATCTCCGCGACGCCCTCAAATACCTCCCCCTCGTCCAGTTCACCGAGCAGCAAGGCCCCGAGATCATCCGCCCCGCCACCCGCGGCATGCAAGGCTCCATCGCCCAAAACACCCGCATGGACGGCATGGCCATGGCCATCACCGGGGCCAACCCCATGGAGGAATACCAGGAGCTCCAGGTCGAAAACGGTCTCGGTGCCCCTATCTACGGCCCCGCCAATCCTTCCGGCATGTTCGACTTCGTACTCAAACGGCCCACCGAAACCCGCTCCACCAATCTCTACCTCGAGCAGGACAGCTCCTCCGTCGGCACCGCCTGGCTCGACTCCGCAGGCCGCCTCGGCCCCCGCAAGTTCTTCGGCTATCGCACCAACCTGCTCTTCGGGGATGGCACCCAATTTGTCCAGGCCAGCCGTCTCCGCCGCCGGCTCGCCATGTTCGCCTTCGACCTACGCCTCACCGACCGAACCACCCTCGACGCTCACTACAGCGTCTACGACGTCCTCCAGCGCGGCTACCCAGGCTGGTTTACCTACGGCCCAAACAGCGCTGTCGCCGGCACAGCTCAGAACCCGTCGCCCGACTTCCGCCTTCCCAGCGCGCCCGACCCCACCCTCCGCGGCTTCGGCCAGGCCTATGCCGGAGTCAATCTCACCACCCAGACCACAAGCGTCCGGCTGCTCCATGACTTCTCCTCCAACTGGCACGCCTCCGCCGGAGGCCTCGCCCAGCGTCTCGACCGTTTCATGGACACCCCCGTCAACATGATCACCAGCAACACCGGCAACTACCGCTCCTCGCTCGCCACCGGCTTCGCGCCCCGCTTCGGCGTCGAAAGCGACCTCGGCTACATGACCGGCCTCTTCAACAAATGGGGCATCCGCCAGGACATCGTCCTCGGCAGCGAGGGCTATCGTTTCAACCAGTACGGCTACATCGCGCCCTCAACCGCCAGCGTTCTGCTCGGCAACGCCAACGTCAGCGCGCCGGTCATTTTCGCGCCGCCCGTCGCCGGCCTGCCCAGAAACCGCGACCTCTACCAATCCGCCGTCGTTCATCAGCAAGGCTTGAATCTTGGCGACCTCATCTCTCTTCCCAAACACTTTGACGTCCGCCTCTCCGCCAGCCAGGACTGGATCGGCGTCGACAACTACACCATCAGCACCTCCACCCTCGCCCTCACCCACGCCTCCGGCTCAAACAAGAACGGCATCAGCCCCTCAGCCAGTGTGCTCTACAAGCCGCTCAACTGGATGACCGCCTACAGCACCTTCGCCAGCAGCTTGCAGCAGGGCGATATCGCCCCCGGCGCCAACACCATCGTCAACGCCAACCAGGCCCTCGCGCCCTACCGCAGCAAGGAGTGGGAGATCGGCTTCAAAACCGATGCCCATCCGCTCGCCATTACCGCCGACCTCTTCCGCATTGAGCGTCCCTTCGCCAATACCGTCTCCTACAACGGGAGCGCCACCGAGAACATCTTCCGCATCGTCGGCGACCAGCTCAACTACGGTGCAGAGTTACAAGGCCAGGGAACCCTCTTCCATCGCCTTCTGCTCGATGCCGGCTTCACCGCCATCAACGCCCGCCTAAACGACACCCAGGTCGCCGCCACCAACGGCAAACGCTTCGTCGGCATCCCGGGCTATCGCACCGGCTTCTACACCGAGTACCGTATCCCCGGAGTCGCCCGCCTCAACGTCACCGGAGCCTGGGAGTTCATCGGCCAGCGCCCGCAGGACGACGAGAACCTCCACACCACGCCCGGCAGCAGCGAGTTCGACCTCGGCTTCCGCTACTCCCATCCCATCTTTGAGAAGCTCGCCACGCTCCGCTTCAACACCCAGAACATCACCAACACCCACTACTTCTCCACCATCGCCGCCGGAGACATCACCGGCACCAACGCCAGCAGCAACACCGCCCACCTGGGCCTGCCGCGCACCCTCTCCACCTCGCTCCAGTTCGCGTTCTGATCAAAGAAGCAAGCCAGCCCGCTCTCTCTCGGTTGTCCTTCCCGGGGAATCTGCGTTCGCCTTGTCGTCTCGTTGCCTATACTCTCCCCCCCCCACGCACAACCCCTCATCCTCGACGCAAAAATTCAGCAAACACCCTGCCTAACCGAACCTTTGACTCGTTGTCTAATCGCGTGAATGACGGACGCGGAGAACGAAGTCATCGAAAGGGTACTGGCCGGAGACCGTGACGCCTTTGGCGAGCTGGTCCAGGCCCACTACCAATTCGCCTTGCGCATCGCCTTTCGCATTACCGCAGACATGTCCGACGCTGAAGAAGCCGCACAGGAAGCCTTTCTGCGCGCCTACACCCGGCTTTCGACATTTCGCCAAGACGCAAGCTTCTCCACCTGGGTCAACAGGATCGCCATGAATACAGCCATCAACCTCGTAGAACGACGCCAACGTGAAGCCACGCATCTCGCTCAAACCAGCGACCACCCCGAAGCCGGCGATCCTCTCCTCACCCTCGCCGACCGCCGCGCCGGACCCGTAAACATCTGCTCGAGGGCGAAGCCGCCTCTCTCCGCGAAGCCGCCATGGTCTCCCTCACCCCCATGGAGCGCACCGCCTTCACCCTGCGCCACATGGAAGACGTGCCCCTCGCTGAGATCGCAGAAGCCCTCCGCGTTCCCACCAACTCCGTCAAGCAGGCCGTCTTCCGCGCCGTCGGCAAGCTGCGTCGCTCGCTGCAGCCCGCCCTCGGAGGCATGCGATGACCCGGCCCCTCACCGCTCACCTTTCTGAGCAAGAACTCATCGCCTACCAGCTAGGCGAGACCGCCGATCCCGCAGTCATGGCTGCGCACCTCGAGCACTGCGCCCTCTGCGCCTCTACGGCTGACTCGATCGCCGAAACCCTGCGCATCTTCTCCGCCGACCCCGTCCCCGAGGCTAACCTCGATCACGCCTGGCAGCGTCTGCGCGGCAGCCTGCCCCTGCTTCCCGCAAACGTCGGCCTCCCGCCGAAGCGCCGCTGGACCGTTCGCATGCCGCTGCTTTGGGCCAGCACCGCCGCCCTCTCCACCTGCCTGCTCGGCTTGCTCGCCTTACACGTGCCGCATAGAACCCGCGTCCTGCCCGCCGCGCCCACCACCGCCGCTCTTCAGCCCGGCCCGCTCACCGCGTCGCCTCGCGACCAGGACATCGCCAACCATCTCGATGACGCCGAACGCCTCCTCACCGAGATCGACCATACCTCCGGCGCGCTCGACCAGGGCACCCGCGACCGCACCGCCCAGTTCCTGCTCACCAACGCCCTCTATATCCAGCGCGCCCAGCAGGACGGCGACACCGCCCAGGCCTCGGTGCTCGAACAGCTCGGCCGCACCCTCACCACGGTCGAGCACCAACCGCCCAATCCACCGAAGCGCTGGAATCTTCGCCTCGAGATGAACACCAGCGGCCTGCTGCTCGACATTCGCATCCTCCAGCAAAACGACGCCGCGCCTACCGGCCCCCAGCCCACGACGAAGGAACGCCCATGAACGCACTCTTCCGCTCTCTTCTATTTACGACCGCCCTCGCCACGCTCTCGCCGCCGGCCTCTGCCGTTGAGCCTGAGTCGCCCCAGTCACACGCACAGCCGCCGCAAAATGAAGAAGCCGCCTACATCGAAGGCGTTCACGCCATGAGCGACAATCGCTGGTCCGACGCAGTCACCGCCTTCGAAAAGTTCGCCAACTCGAAAAGCAAACGCAGCGACGCCGCCCTCTACTGGAAAGCCTACGCCCTCGCCAAACTCAGCAAGCCCGACCTCGCCAACGCCACCTGCCTCCAGCTGCACACCCAGTACCCGGCCAGCTACTGGAACCGCGACTGCGCAGCGCTGCAACTTGCCAATGCCACCTCCCGAGGCATTCCAGCCCCCGTCATCATCTACTCCCAGACCCAAACCGACAACCGAGACGCCAGCTCGAAAGACCCCAACGCCGAGCTGAAGATGCTCAGCAAAAAGGTTGCTGAATTGAGCAAGCAATCCAGCTCGAAAGATCCCGACGCCGACATCAAAATGCTCGCGCTCAACTCGCTGGTCCACCGCGACCCCGCCCAGGCCATCCCCATTCTGCGCACCATCCTCACCGGCGATCAGCCCGACTCGCTCAAGAAGCACGCTCTCTTCGTGCTCGCCCAAAGTCGCTCCCCAGAAGCCGACGCACTCATGCACGATCTCGTCCTCGGCAAAACCGGCGTCAGCCTCCAGCTCCAGGCAATCCAGGCCTGCAGCATCTACCAGGGCCGCCGCTCCGGGGACACCCTCGCCGAAGCCTATCGGACCTCCTCCGACCTCAAGATCAAACGCGCCGTCATCTCCGCCCTCTTCGTCTCCGGAGACGATCAGCATTTGGTCACCCTCGCCCGCACCGAAAAAGATCTCGAACTCAAGCGCACCATCGTCTCCCAGCTCACCCTCATGAACGGCAGGGCAGCCTCGGACTACATGCTTGAGCTCCTCAAATAACGCAAACCCGACTCAGGAGAAACCCATGTATCGTCGACTCGCCCTCGTCGTCCTAGCCGCCGTCTGCTCCTCCGCCCTCGCGCAACTCCCAGCCACCGAGCCCACCATCACCAATGCACAGATCTCGCGGCAGCCCCTCAACGGCGGCCTGCAGTCCACCCTCGACACCCTCGCCCAGGCACCCGCACCCCTCTGGGTCGGCTACACCGTCCCTGCTGAGGCGCCCTACCACAGCGGCTGGTCCCAGACCCCCATCACGTACCTTGAATCCGGCCACTCCTCCAGCAGCGGTCCCGGCTCAAACAACAATTCGGCTCCCCACGACCACTTCACCGTCCTCTATCGCCTTGCCGCCGGCAAGATCGACCAGCTCCGTTCCGCCGGCCCGGAGGACAACCTCGACGCCGGCGGCCTCCGCTTTGTCTGGCTCCAGGAAGTCTCTCCTGAAGCCAGCATAGCCACCCTGCAAGCCCTGGCTCAAGCCCGGCAATCCAAAGCTGCGGACACGGCTGTCTTCCTCATCGCGCTCCATCGCTCCCCCGCCGCCACGCCCGCGCTCTTCGCCCTCGCCCGCTCAGGCAACGATCCCCAACTACGCGAAAAGGCCGCCTTCTGGCTCGCCAATCAGCGCGGCCACGACGGCTTTCTGGCCATCCAGACCTTCGCCCAGCATGATCCCGACACCCACTTCCGCGAGCAGCTCACCTTCTATCTCACCCTTTCAAAGGACTCCGCCGCCACGCCCGAACTGATCCGCATCGCGCAGCAGGACGCCTCGCCCCGCGTCCGCCAACAGGCTCAGTTTTGGATAGCCCAAAAAGCAGGCAAGCTCGTCGCCGGCATCCTCCACGACGCCGCCGAACACGATCCCGACGCCTACGTGCGCAAGCAGGCCGTCTTCGCCATCTCCCGCCTCCCCCAGCCGGAGGCCACCGAAAAGCTGGTTAACCTCGCCGGTACCTCCACCGATCCCGAGGTCCGCAAGCAAGCCGTCTTCTGGCTCGGCCAGTCCAACGATCCGAAAGCCCTCGCCTACCTCACCAGCCTGCTCACGACCCCAAACCGCTAAATGGAACTCGATGCACGCCACCTGCGTAATGCACCTTGACTCCTGAACGATCGTCATTCTGGCGCAGCCAGAATCCCCGTCTTCGTCCTTTGCACCACCAAACCCTAGAGGCCCCGATGCGCACTCTCTTCCTAGCAGCCGCCGGTGCAACCGCGCTCCTTGGCCAAACCTCCTCCGCTCAAAACGCTTGCCCCAACGGCAAGCCGCTCTCCGGCACCGTCCTCGACTCGACCGGTGCGCTCATCCCCGGAGCCTCCCTCACCCTCGACGCCGGCCTCGCCGGCACCAGCGGCAACGACGGCCGCTTCCGCTTTCCCTGCGTCTCCAACGCTCGCCACCACCTCACCGTCGTCGCCCCCGGCTTTGCCCCACTCGAGCTCAACCCAGCCAACAACGCCGGCGACCTCTCCATCGTTCTCACCCCGAGCGCCTCGGCCGAGATCGATGTCCAGGCCGACGCCGCCGACCTTGCCACCCCGCTCGGCGGCGCCAACGGCACCACCCTCGCCGGCAACCAGCTCCAGGCGCTCGCCGATGACCCCGACGACCTCACCCGCGAGCTCCAGCAGCTCGCCGCCGCCTCCGGCTCCAACCCCGCCAACGCCACCATCTCCGTCGACGGCTTCCAAGGCGACAGCCCGCTCCCGCCCAAAAGCTCCATCGCCTTCATCAGGGTCAACCCGGACCTCTTCTCCGCCGAATATCGCCAGCCCCCGTACGAAGGCGGGCGCATCGAGATC
>CAXUNR010000078.1:0-9146 GCA_964252655.1 uncultured Acidobacteriaceae bacterium | reverse complement strand
CCATATTGCCCTACGTGTACCCCTTTACTTCCCTAGCAAGTCCCCCTACCTGCCCCCGGAAGTCCCCTGCCGAAGAAAGCTATTCAAAGATATTTGTGGATTGCTGCGGTTTCCGATGCAGATTCCCTCTGCCCCCAGAAGTCCCCTTATCGGAAATACGCTAAGTCTTTTACGGCAAACAACATACGCTCTAATGCGCCCCCGGAAGTCCCCTAGAGCCTACGGGTGTTCGTCGCTTCAACGAGTAAATAGCGACCGGCCCTGGGCTTCCCCACTGCTAACCCCGTGGACAGTGCCTCGGCATTGACCTCGGGCCAGAGAGTTCGCAGGCAAGCAATAGCCTCTACAAACCTCTCCCGGATACGTCGCTCCTTCTTGTCGTCCTGCCACACCTGCTGACGCAGGTACTCCCATTTGATAAGGCTGTGGCTCTCAGCCGCGTAGCAACGCCAGTACAGAAAGACCACCAGGTCCTGCAGCTGCGATTGCTTCCGCGTGGCTCGAATGATCTCGGCCGGGACGGGTACATGATGAGCGAGCAGGTCTTTGAAGAACTTGTCATCGATCTCGACGCCGTAGACGATTTTGTCTGTCAGAGGGAGCATCGCTGAGCCATTCGTTTCAGCTCTCACGTCGATGCTTGTGGGCAGGTGGTACTCGCCGATGATTGGCATCACTCGCCCGCTGTAGCTGTCCGCTGTCTTGCGTTCGACACCGATAGTGAGGCCTGCAATCCGTCGGAAGCGTTCACGAAGATCCCGCCGGTTTTTTCCTCCTGTGGCTAGGTTCATCGTGTTTAGAAACTCTGTAGCCGTCTCCCAACTCACAAAACGGGAACCCGTCTTGACTGCCCTATCCATAAGGAAATGGAGAAGCGTCCGATCGCTTCCATACGGCATGGCCGCCTCAAGAGCCGTGCTGAATGTGACGGCTACCGTACTGCCATCACCGAGCCGCGCCTTACGCGTAAAGTGCCGCTCCGTGGTCGGCTGATACGGGAGTCCACAAAGAATAAGAGCCTGAGAGACCTGGAAAATCTCCTCGGAAAGCACTCCGTCATCGCGTTTCTCACGGATGCCAGCGAACCGAGCCGCACGACGGCTCACGGCAAGATGCTTCTCTGCCGCGTGGTCACGTTTCGGAATCGGGTTTGGTCCGGTCGATGCTGCCATGTACTGCCACCTCTCCAACTGATACAGGCGTTATGCTTTAGGGCTTTCCGCTGGCCAACGCTCTTCGATCATCTGGCGAAGGACAGAAGCCATCCTGACTCCCTTCATCGTGCAATCAACCATGACGCGGCGATGGAGGGACTTAGGTAGATCGAAGGTGATCCGGGAGGTAGGTTCGGCAGTTCCCTTCTCTGGTGCTGGTTCTGTCGGCGCAGCTGTTCCATTCACCCATTCGTCTGCCGCTACGCTGGATGGCTGAGGCTTCGCCGGTATCAATCCTGATTTAGCCATTGGTGGTCATCTCCCTGATTTCTGCTGCCAGCTTCTGAATCTCCCGCGCTGCTTGCCCCTTTGGTTCCGTTTCAACGACGGTCAACCCACGCGCGGAACTTTCGACAAACGCTACTCGCTGCCCAATTTCAGTAAGAAATATGGGGCTTTCAGGGAAGGCCCCCGACAGCGATTGACGGAAGTCGCGACTTATCGCCGTACCTGCGCTTTTACGATTAACCGCAAAAGCGTATTTGAGGGCCGGTTTGTACATTTGGGCTTCGGCGATGAGATCGGTGATTTTCTTTGCGCTCCAGATATCAAAAGCGGACGGCTGAACAGGGATCACAACTAGATCGCTTGCCATGATCGCGGACTTGGCAACGTCGAACACGAGTGGCGGTCCGTCGATAAACGTCCACTGATAAGGGGCTGCCAAGGTGGGCATGTCACGGTGAAGGGTATTTTTAGGAATGCCCACTACTGGGAATAAGGGCTCGCCTGTCCTGGTTGCGCTCCAGTCGAGAGCCGTAGCTTGCGGATCGGCGTCGATGTACTGAACGCGCTCTCCTGCGCTGGCGAACACAGCGGCTAAATTGGTCGCCAATGTGGTTTTTCCAACCCCGCCTTTTTGGTTGAGAACTGCAACTACGGGCATATCGTCGCCTTTACGGTGATGAGGTATTGCGATAAAGCGACGTTACGCTTTTACGGCGTTACGGTCAATATCTCAAGCATGTCTTGAGGGAGCCCTCTCCCGCTCAATGGGCTCTTGGGTGGGGCAGAAAACGTGTGAATTGAAAACTCAATTCACAGAACTACTGCACCAAGCCATTCATTCCAAACGACTTACCCTATACCAGCATGAATACAAATGGTTTAGGCAAGAAACTTTTTGGTATGCCAGTTGAGGAGCCGCTGAAAAGTGTAGCTTTCGATTCGGATAGGCGTATCGACTGGAAGGCCAAGTTTGGTATGTACTTCAATAGCTAGCGCCTTGTAGGCCAATGGATAGAATTGGCGACCCATGATGAGACAGAAGCCGCCAGCATCATTCACTTCTTGGATGTACGTCTTGGGCATCATTCTGGCGATGAAAAGTGGCACCAGACCTAGGTGTTTGCACATTTGGAGTTTGACTGTGAGCACGTCATGATCGATATAGCCTAGGCGGTTCTTAATCTCGGCTCCGTAAGCTATACCGTCACGCATAAAGATCCTGTCGAGATCGTTCCCGCTGTCGGTCCACTCCTTGCCATTCCATGCGCGAGCAGTATGGGCTTGAGGGAGAAATCCAAAGTATGGCAAGCCGGCATCGATTAGGTTCTCGCCATAGTGGCCTAATGCATGAGTGAACGTCGGATCCGAGAATTGGAGAACGAGCTTGCGGATCTCGGCAGCCTGACGTTTCCAGTAGCGATTGCGGCGATGAAAGAAGTACCGTAGCTTTGGGCCTTCGAGGACTTCCTCTAGGCTGCTGCCGATACGGCCGCTCGTGCGTAGTGCCTTTAGGGCGCGGTCTGTCACCCAATGGAAAAATCGTTTTTCGAAATAAATCCACAATTGCGTTGCGTAGTAAACCTGGTCAGGATTTGCTTCGAAGAGCGCCAAGATTAGCGGTTCAATTTCCTGAACGGCAGGATCATCTTCTGGCCCAGGTCCAGGGGCTTCTTCGGGTTCGGGTTCGTAATCGAAGTTGCTCCAGCTCATTGCGCCATTTTTCCTAATACTTAGGGTACGGGAAGCGGTCGTAAGTGATTTGCTTATAGCTCTGAAACGGACGCCATAGCGACTTCTTGAGTATGTCGGCCTCTGTTACATTCTTTCTACGGACGTTGATAAAATGTAACGAACCATGGCAAGAACGTCCAAAAGCCGGTTTGTGAGCTATCTGCGGGTGTCCACGACCCGGCAGGGAACAAGCGGCCTGGGCCTCGAAGCGCAGCGGGCTGCCGTCGCCGGATTCCTGAACGGGGGAGACTGGACCTGGTGCAGGAGGTCCTGGAGGTTGAGAGCGGCAAGCGCAATGATCGTCCCGCTCTCGCCACGGCCCTCAAGCTCTGCCGCAAGCATCGCGCTACGCTGGTGATCGCCAAGCTGGATCGCCTCGCCCGCAACGTCGCCTTCATCTCGAACCTCATGGAGTCTGGCGTCGAGTTCGTTGCGGTCGATATGCCCCAGGCGAATCGGTTCGTGGTCCACATCCTGGCCGCCGTCGCTGAGCAGGAGGCCGCGGCCATTTCGAAGAGGACCAAGGCAGCCCTCGCCGCCGCAAAAGTGCGGGGAACGAAACTTGGCGGCCGTCGAGTTTCGGCTGAGCGCTTTGCAGAAATCGGAGCTGCAGTGCGGCAGCTGCGTAGCCAGAAAGCAAGTCAGGTTCGCTCGGAGCTCCTTCCGACCATCACAGCCATACGAGCCGCCGGCGCGAGTTCGCTCCGCGCGATCGCGGCAGAACTCAACGCTCGCGAGATCCCAACGCCTCGAAGACTCGGGGAATGGTCTGCGGTGCAGGTCCAAAGGATGATGGAACGATAGAGAGCACCCAAAGATCCTGGGTTTCCTAAACCCTGTTTCTCAGTCGCTGACGCTCCATAATGGTTGAATAATGCAACTCCGGAACTACAGTGTCGACGGCGTTTTCCGGCCTATCTCTAGGCCCGGTCGAGCTAGGCGTAGCAGGACCGAAACGCTCAGTCAATCGGCAACGGTGTACTCCTTCCATCGCAAAAGGATGCCTTTATTAACTGTGAGCCCAGCTGCGTTTCTGAGCAATTCTGTATTATTAGCAGGCAGCTTCGAGACTTGACAAACTAGCCATGACAGACGATCTTCGTGTGCATGCAAATCAGCGGAGTACGTTGATCGCTCCCGCATCGATTGAGCAATTTATCGATATGGAGTTTACTCATGACACACAGAGCATGCATTAGGAATATCTTGGCTGGAAGTCTTGCCTTCTGGGCAGGGCTTGGCATCGTGAAAGCGCAAACCGTTCCTGCCGGAACGATTCAAGGCAACAACACCCCGTCGACAGGTCCTGTTCAACCTCTTTCCGCGACTCAAGTGCAGACCTTGCTGGGCGTAAACCCCACAGTTGTTACCAACGGCTTCTCTGTTCTGAGTTATGGGGCGGTTTGCGACGGCAGTACAGACGATGGGAATGCCATCAACGCAGCTGTAGCCGCAGCTGGAAGTAATGCTACTGTCTTCCTTCCTCCCGGGAGGACTTGTGCTATCGCAAGCACTATTACTCTTTCCAGCAATCAAATGATCTTCGCCGGGAACGGCGGAACATTGAAGAAACTAGGTTCAATCAATGGCTTAGTGGTTTCCGGCAATCAAGATAAGGTGCAGGATCTCTTCATCAACGGAAACTCACAGGGCGGCTCAGGAATGGGCATCACCGGCAATCATGATTATGCCGTTCACTTGGTTTCTTTCGCTAATCAGTCACATGGCATCTATTTGGATGGAGAATCCAGCAGTTGTAATGACAATACGGTGACACAAAGCGAGTTCTTCAACAACCAGGGAATCGGGATAAGCCAAAATGAATGTACGGAAGAAATCATCTCCGACAACAGCACTCACGACAATCAGTTTGAGGGAATTACCGTCGACAACAATTCCAATCGGAATATGATAAGGGGCAATTCTGTCAATCACAATTGCTTATCGGGTGGTGTTGGAGGAATTGGGATAGATCATTCTTCCTATACAACGATCAGCGGGAATATTGTCGAGCGAACCAATGGGCAGTTTGGAATCAGCTTTCAGAATAACCTTGGTACCAGTATCTACAATACTCTCACCGGCAACACGTTCAACATGAACGGAAGTGGCGGGGTACACCTGAAGACCAATGGCAGCGCTTACACTCTCAACACGATTGTGAGCGCCAACACCTTTGACAGTGCGGGGTACTACGCGGTGTTAGTCGATTCAGCTTCAAACTCCAACATCATTACCAGCAATTCTCTGGGTGGTGGGAGTATCGTAAACTCTGGGGCATACACGATTGTTACGCTCAATCAATGATGGCCTCTACGGGGCGATTCTTGCAAATACCACTAGAGTCGCGCCGCAGCAGCGTGTTGGAGTTCTGTGTTAGACATCAGGCAGCGATGGTGAGTGGGCGAGTAGTTCTTGCGGTCAGCTTACTTATCTCTTTTCTTGGTGGCGCAGCGCAGATTCCGCCATCGTTGCAGCAACGAAATGTGGCAAGGGAGGTCGGGCTGACCGACTCTATCCACACGCTTCCGCCGCTCTCCGAAGCCATGCTCCAGACTCAGGTGCTGAAGCGGGCGGCAGCACTCCACTTAGGTGCTGTCTCACCGCTCAACGCATGGAGCAAGGCCAGGGCCATCTATGCGGTCGACCAGGAACTGGTTGCTCCCCATTCTGGTCGTATGGTTCGCTTTTCCGGGCTGCGTGTCTCTCTGTTGAACCGGGTTCTTCGCTCTGGCGTGGCAATAATAGACGTAAAGCAGAGAGAACTGCTGGTAGATGAACCGCTGGAACTGTCCAGGCCAGGGATCACTCTTCAGCTTCACCGAACTCTGCTTCGCAGCCCAGGTCAGCCGCTCTCGTTCTTGATGCGCATGGAGCATGCACACCACCTTCTCATTGCAGGTGGCATCTTCTGCGGCCCGAGTTGGGCCATGCTTGTTGCAGACAGCGATGATGTGGCTATCGTGCACGCTGAATTTCGACAAACCAAAGCGGGCATCCTGATCACAAACTCAAGACACATTGCGATCAGCGATAACGTCTTTTCGGGCTTGCAGGGACCGTCCGTCGTGCTGCACGGCGACACGCACGATAGCATCGTTACGCGCAACTGGATACATGACAACCTGGGTACGGGCAACTGGACTGCCGGAGTCGTTTTGACGGATCGTAACGCACAGCCGACGCGGGATGTGCGTACGCTCTTTATCGACGACAGATTCAACGTGGTGCCACAGCCCATTCCGACACGTTTGCACATTCCCCAGGACAATATCGTGCTCAGCAATCGCATTCTTCACAACCGTGCTTCCGGAATCTACTCCGACGGCTCCGTCCGCAATTTGGTTCTAAGCAATTACCTGAAGGACAACAGCAAGGAGGGCGTGTGCCTCGACAACGGCTCCACGGCGAACGTCGTCGCGTACAATCATCTTTCCCGTAACGGCAGCCGGTGGGGACAGACTGACGCCGATCTGCAGCGCGACTATATTCTGAAGTTCGGCCGCCTGGCGGATGGCTCATCGCCCAGCAAAGTTCCCGCGATCTCGATGGACGACGCTGCTTACAACCAGATCCTGTTCAACACGATCCTCCAAAATAGTGGCGGCGGTATCAAGATGGTCCGCACCGCAGCGGCCAACCTTCTCGCCGGAAACACCATTGTCGATGACAACATGGGACAGAATGCACAGTTCCACTTCTTCGGTATCGAGCTGGGTGCCGCCCCACTTGACGAATCCGTGGTCGATCTGAACGCCTTGCCAGATCAGAACAATGTCATCGCTAATAATGAGATTCGCGGCAACCAGTATGCCGGCATCTTCTTCGCCGCAGGTTCGGATCACAATTTGGTCGTGCGCAATCAGATCGAAGGATCCGGTTCCTGGGCCATGGAATCGGTAACCTTACAAGACAATATCGTGAAACAGAACATCATAAAACTTCGCTTACGCAACGTCGTGCAGGCAAATGCATCTCCAGCTCTGGGAAGCGGCATTTGCTTTACATGTAAAGGAAAGGTTCTGACCGAATCAAAAGATTTTTACTAGCCCCACCATTAAGCGCTTACATCGTCGTGGTTTGCCTGAGTGCCGTTTCTTTGAGTGATCGGCAAAGAAATGAAATAAGCAGCGGATTCCTTTTGTGCTACCCACGACAACTCCGGTTGTCGTGGGTAGAGAAGGGCACTGCTGGTCCTGAGCTAATTAAGATCACAGTATTCTTATCGGCATGCGCTTTATAAAGAATGGTTTGTTATCGGTTGCACTGGCTGCTCTACATCTGGCTGCCGCACAGCAGCCAGTCGCCATTCTGAAAGGAACTGACCCTACCGGAAATCCCTCGTCGGGCGGCTATAAGCCGCCTGCTCTTTCGCTCTCGCAACTTTTAGAGAGTGATTCTGTGCCCAATGAAGCGATGATGGCCTTTATGCGAACAGGCGACAGCGCGACATTTCGAAGCACCATAATGCGTGCGGCGCAGGCTGGAAACATAGGTGCAGAGCTCCTTTTAGCGGAACAATACATTCCAGAGCAGTGCACTTTTGAGCCCGATCAAGACGCGCCACATTGTGGGAAGAATGGTAACGAACCTCCGCATGTAGTCTTTCGGAGCAATCCGCTTGGGGTAGACGCTTCCTACGAAGAAGCTGCACGTTGGCTCCAGAAAGCCAGCGCACAGGGGTCTGGCGAGGCAAGCGAGGTACTCGCACAATTAATTACCCGGATGCAAGCCAATGGACACGGCACCAGCTATACCCGCGCTGATTATGATCGCCTTCATGCGCTTGCGCGTTCTCAGGGATTTGATGTCGAGCAAATTAGCGCGACGTGCTACCAACTCACGCCAGGGGGGAGTGGTATCAAACTTGGGCGTATTCCTGGTCTCGTTGTTGGCGAGCCGCCTGCTGAGCCATTTACGGATCACGAGCTGGCTGAACTCGGTGAAGCCGGTGTTTCCGGTTCGTTGTTGTACGGGGGCGGTTCGGGCAATGGCGACTCGGTATTGCTCATGAGACCCCAAGGGGCCGTCGCGCATGTCCGCATCATTCTCGACCACGATCCAGGATATGAGGTGCTCCTGCCTATTCCGGCCCATAGGGACGTCATTTACGTCCAACGAGGGGATCAGTTTCTCGCTTTCCCTAGCGAGGGGCCAAACCTGCCTCGCTTTGTATCAATTCAGCCACTCGGTAAACCTGCAACACAAATCTCCGTTTTCACGCAGACGATGGACGGAGGGCACTCAGGCGGGTTTTGTACTCGCTTCCCCTAATCGCCGTCGAGGCTGTGGTTTTGTGGGACGCGAGCTTCATCCGCGTTCCAAGCGCTTGCGCGTCAAATCCATAGCCTGCCTTTAGTGCTGCCCATGCTTCTTCCCAGTCTGCGGGATCGGGGCGTGGGTGTCCGCTGGAGCAGGTGTGGGCGCAAGGAGAAGATGCTGCAGGTAGTCGAAGCGGTCGTTCAACGCCGCTACCTGCCGGGCAAAGAAGAAGTAAGCCGCTCCACCCCCCAAAGTCATGCCAAGAGCCAGGATGAGGCCGACAGTTTTGGAAACGGGCTCTCTGATTGATCTGCTCGACCGCCGCTCGGGCGTGATACGCCGCCACGTCCAGCGAATGGATCGGGCCCTCGATCGCTTTCTCAAGGGGCTGCTTGAAGTCCTCCTCGACGACCTCCCGGATGCCGGCGGCAATGTACTTGCTGGTCTGCTGGCCCAGCATGGCCGGCAACTGCCGCACCTGTGCGATCGTGGCCTCAAGCGCCGCCGTGCTCTGCTTCAGCTCCGCGTCCCGCGCCGTCATTCCCTCGGCCAGCTGGCGGGTGGCTCCGTAGATCGCTAGCAGCTCATCGTCCCTCATGGTGCTTTACCTTCCTATGCCAAACCCACGAGAGTGCTCGCGCTCAATCTCCGGCATTTCGGGTTAGCTTCAGAAAACGGACCAGATCGTACGTTAGGGCTGTCGCAGAGGTC
>CAXUNR010000077.1:0-9480 GCA_964252655.1 uncultured Acidobacteriaceae bacterium | reverse complement strand
GCTGCGGAATAAGCGGGTGAAGCAGGTGGCGTCGGGTCGATTTGGTGTGACGGCGGAGTACCTTTCGCAGGCCTAGGAGATCTTGATCAAGGTGGCGCAGGGGGCGAAGCCGGGCGAGGGCGGGCAGCTGCCGGGGCACAAGGTTTCGGGGCTGATTGCGCGGTTGCGCCATGCGCAGCCGGGGGTGTCGCTGATTTCGCCGCCACCGCACCATGACATTTACTCGATCGAGGACCTGGCGCAGCTGATCTACGACTTGAAGCGGGTGAACCCGCGGGCTGCCGTCGGCGTCAAGTTGGTGTCGAGTTGCGGCGTGGGAACGGTCGCGGCGGGCGTGGCAAAGGCCTATGCGGACTTCATCGTGATCGCCGGGAACACGGGCGGCACGGGCGCGGCGGCGCTGTCGAGCATCAAGTACGCGGGCAATCCGTGGGAGCTGGGGCTGGCCGAAGCGCAGCAGGTGCTGATCGCCAATGGCATGCGCGGACGGGTGCGGCTGCGGACCGATGGCGGCTTGGCGACGGCGCAGGATGTGCTGATCGCAGCGCTGCTGGGGGCAGATGAGTATGCGTTTGGGACGTCGGTGCTGGTGGCGATCGGCTGCGATATGGCGCGGCAATGTCACTTGAATACGTGTCCGACGGGGATTGCGACCCAGCGGCCGGAGCTGCGGGCTAAGTTTCGGGGCAAGCCCGAGCACATTGTGCGGTTGTTTGAGGAGCTGTCGGCGGACTTGCGGAGGCTGCTCGCGCAGTATGGACTGCGGTCGCTTGAGGAGGCAATCGGGAGGACGGATCTACTGGCGCAGGTGCGGTCCGACGGCAATCTGGATCTGGCTCCGATGCTGGCGGCTTCGGCGACCGGGGTGCGGCAATGGCAAGGCATCCGGAATACGCAGCCGACAGAGCATCCGGCGCTCGATGAAGCTTGGACCGCAGATGCGCTCGGAGCGGTGAAGGCGGGCGAGCCGTTTGCGGTGCGCACGAAAATTACCAATGCGGATCGGGCGGTGGGCGCGCGGCTGGCGGGTGAGCTTTCTTTGCTACGAGCGCAGGAGCCGACCGCGGCGGCGATCTCGTTGACTTTTGATGGGACGGCGGGGCAGTCGTTTGGGGCATTTGCGGCCGAGGGAATGACGCTGGTGCTGAACGGGCAAGCGAATGACTTTGTTGGGAAAGGGCTGTGCGGGGGCGAACTGGTGATCCGGGCGCAGGGCCGAGCGGCGACCGATAGCGGACACCATGTGCTGCTGGGAAATGTGGCACTCTACGGCGCGACGGCGGGGTCGCTGTTTGCGGCAGGATGCGCGGGCGAGCGGTTTGCGGTGCGAAACTCGGGCGCGCTGGCGGTGGTCGAGGGCGTGGGCGACCATGGCTGTGAGTACATGACGGGCGGGACGGTGATAGTGCTGGGCAAGACGGGCATCAACTTTGCAGCCGGGATGACGGGGGGCCTCGCGTGGGTGTATGACGACAGCGGATTCGTCGAGCAGGGGCGTTTTCATCCGGACTTTGTCGAGGTGGAGGCGTTTGCGGGACTTGATGAAGAGGCACGGGGGTCGCTGCGCGGGCTGCTGGAGCGGCATGTAGAGGCGGCGCACAGCGTGCTGGCGGGGCGGATGCTGGCGGAGTGGGAGGTGTACGGACCACGTTTTGTGCGCCTGACTCCGAAGCCCCAGGTGTAGAGATCGCCTGTTCGACGAACCGCGCATAGGATACAAAGACGAGCGCTGCGCCAATGCTCGGCCTGCTCGGCTGCGAGCCTCGTTGGTAGGTGCAGAGCCGGGAGGTGGCAAACGATGTCGGGTTTTGATCTGAGAACATTGAACGACGTGTTTGTTCGGGCGACCGGGTGGGGCGGCGCTCCGATCATGCAGACGCAGGAAAGCGGTGGGGGCTGGACGCCGATCAGCTCCGACGAGCTGTACGGCCGGGTGTGTAGGCTGGCGGGTGTGTTCCTTGGGTGGGGGCTGGGCAAGGGCGACCGTGTTGTGCTGTTGAGTGAGAACCGCTGGGAGTGGGCGGTAACGGATTTTGCCGTGCTGGCGATCGGGGCGGTGGATGTGCCGCTTTACTCGACGCTGACCCCGGCGCAGCTTGGCTATATGCTGCGCGACTCGGGCGCGCGGGTGGCCGTAGTGTCGAGCAAAGAGCAGTACGACAAGCTCAAGCAGGCGGGAGAGTGTCCGGCGCTTGAGCATGTGCTGGTGATGGACGCAGGCGAGTTTGCAGGGGCGCAGAGCTTTGGCACGCTGGTTGGAGGCGAGAACGTCCGTGCGGCTCGGGACGCGGAGTTCGATGCGCGGGTGGCGGCGGCGGCGGAACCGGACGATCTGGCGACCATCATCTATACGTCCGGCACGACGGGCGAACCGAAGGGAGTTCGGCTGACGCACGGTAACCTGGCGAGCAACGTCAATGTATCGACGCGGCCGTTTGGATTTACACAGCGAGATAGCTGCATCTCGTTTCTGCCGCTGTCGCATGTGACTGCACGGCACCTCGACTACGCGTTGATGTGCGATGGGACGCAGCTAGCGTATTGTCAGAAATTTGACCTGCTGCCGGCGGCGATGAAGGCGGTGCAGCCGACGATTTTCGTCGGTGTGCCGCGGGTGTATGAAAAGATCCGACAGGCGGTGGAAGGCAAATCGGCTGCTTCTCCGGTGAAGAGCAGCATCCTGAAGTGGGCGCTGGCGACGGGAAAGAAATATCGGCAGGAGACGCTGGAGGGTCGGACGCCGAGTAGCCTGGGCTGGTCGCTCGCGAACAAGCTGGTGTACAGCAAGATTCGGGAGGCGTTCGGCGGACAGGTGCGGACGTGGGTTTCGGGGGGTGCGCCGCTGGGTATGGAGACGGCTGGCTGGTTTGCGGATGCGGGGATCCGGGTCTTCGAGGGGTACGGGCTGACCGAGACTTCGCCGGTGATCGCGCTGAGTGTTCCGTTGGCGCATCGGATCGGTACGGTCGGCAAGCGGCTGGCAAATGTAGAGATTCGCTTCGCGGCGGATGGTGAGCTGGAAGTGCGAGGTCCGTCGATCTTCTCCGGCTATTGGAACAAAGAGGCTGAGACGACAGAGGCGTTCACGGCGGATGGCTGGTTCAAGACTGGGGATATTGGGGACGTGGACGAAGACGGCTATCTCTCGATCACCGATCGCAAAAAAGAGCTGCTCAAAACCAGCGGAGGCAAAATGATCGCTCCGCAGCCGATTGAGAGCCGGTTGAAGGGCCAGGTGCTGGTGGCGCACGCGGCGGTGGTCGGAGACAAGCACAAGTATCTTTCGGTGCTGATCTCGCCGAACCTTGCGGCGCTCGAGAGCTGGGCGAAGAGTCATGGGGTAACAGCCGCAAACGCGGGAGCGCTGGTCGAGCATGCGTGGGTCAAGGCGGAGTACCAGCGCATCGTGGACGAAGTGAACCAGGGTTTGGCGCAGTACGAGACGATGAAGCGCGTTCATGTGGTCGCGGAGGAATGGACGGTCGAGGGCGGAGAGCTGACGCCGAGCATGAAGATGAAACGCCGCGTGGTGGAGCAGCGATACGCAAGTTCGATCGAAGCGTTGTACGTGGACGAGACGCATACAAGAGTAAGTTGATCCGGCGGGTCACTGTTGGCGATACAGTCCCTCCCGGAAGAAGCGCAGCATTTTGCGGGCGTGGGTAGAGGACTGATCCATGGCACGCACCATTTCACGGTAGTCGAGGTAACCCTGGGGGCGGGTAAATCCCATCGTCGAGGCATCGATAAAGCCCATAGACCAGGCTTCAAACTCTCGCCTGAGGATGGGACCCCGGGAGAGGTAACGAAGCTTGTTGTGGCGGACGTCTTTCGTTACGGAGGACAGGATGCGGTCGACGGCGTCCTCCGGGCCTTCAAGCACCTGCAGGATGGAGCCTTCGTGGTAGAGCAGCATGCCGGAAACCCCGTAAAGACTGTTGCGAGCGCGTGATTTAGCAAGCAAGGTACGAAGAGCCTCCGGAGTGAAAGGCGGGGCGGCGGCACTGGCGTAGATGACCTGGATCAGCGGATTCAAACTTATGTCTCCTAAAGTACTTATCGGCAGATTGACCCTAAACTTTAGGGTGGGTGCATCATATTTTTATGGAGCCAATAGAACGTGCAGTAAAAGTAGGACGAAAATTTGAGAATCCGGTGCCGACCCGCCTAGGCGGCCCGATGTTGATGCTCAAGGTATTTCCGCTTTACTTGAGCAACCGCAAGGAGAGAGTGCCGCAGGTGGCTTTGGGGCCGTTTCGGACGGATAGAACGGTGTATGCGGCCGCTCCCGCGAGCGGGCTTCGAGTCACCTGGTTCGGACACTCATCCAGTCTGCTGGAGGTGGATGGGGTTCGGCTGCTGATCGATCCGGTGTGGGACGAGCGGGCGGCCCCGGTGCAGTGGTTTGGGCCGAAGCGTTTTTATTCACCGACGATTGCGCTTGAGGCGCTGCCGGAGCTGGATGCGGTGCTGATCTCGCATGACCACTATGACCATTTGGGCAAAGGAACGGTAAAGGCGCTGGCGACGCATCGTCCGGGCTTGCGTTGGGTGACGTCTCTGGGCGTGGGGGCGGAGCTCGAGTCGTTCGGAGTGGCGCGGGAACGGATCACGGAGCTGGACTGGACTGAGAGCGCCGAGATCGAGGGGCCGGGCGGGAAGACGCTCAAGTTGACTTCGGTGCCGAGCCGACATTTTTCAGGTCGAAGTGTGTCGAATCGGAACGAGACGCTTTGGGCGGCATTCGTCCTCGCGGGAGAGCGCCATCGTGTGTACTACGGAGCGGACTCGGGACTCTGGAATGGATTCAAGGCAATCGGGGAGAAGTTTGGCCCATTTGACTTGACGATGCTTGAAATCGGCGCCTTCAATGAGCTCTGGCGAGACATTCATCTGGGACCGGAGGGAGCGATGGAAGCTTTCGAGCAGCTTGGCGGCGGGATGATGATGCCGATCCATTGGGGATTGTTCGATCTGGCATTGCATAGCTGGCGGGAGCCGATTGAGTGCGTGTTGGAACTTGCGGGACGGCGCGGAGAGTGCCTGTTCTCACCGGAGCCGGGACTTCCAACCGAGGTGGTCAGAGGGGAGCAGGTGCAGTCAGATTGGTGGCGACCGCAGTGAATTGCTCAACAAAAGAAATGACAAATTAATCTAGACAGCGACTGACAGGATCAGCTGGCAACGAAAGGGCGGAGGGTGCCTAGAGTGATCTCCGGTGGGCAGTTCAGGCGAAAGGGGACGCCGACAGTGCCGATGCCTCGGTTGACGTAGAGCTGCGAGGTGCCGACGCGGTAGAAGCCGTGGGGATATAGCTTGCCGAGGGGCGGCAGAGCCAGCGGGCGCAGGCCGGGAATGCGGATTTGGCCGCCGTGGGTATGGCCGGAGAGGATGAGATTGACGGTGTGTCCGCGCGGATGCGAGGCGACGGCGGTGGCGTAGTCAGGTTCGTGCGCCATCAGCAGAACGGGAGCGTCCGGGTTGGGCGGGATTGCCAGGTTCAGGTCTGGATGACCGATGGAGATATCGTCGACGCCGCTGAGAAAGATGTGCGCGTTGCCATGGTCGATGCGCACATACTGGTTGACGAGCAGAGGGAGGCCGTTGGTCTCCATGTGGTCGCGGACGATGCGGGAGCCGATGATCGCGTCGTGATTGCCGAGGACGCCGAACCGGAGCGGGCAGGTAAGGCCGCTGAGGATTTCGGCGCAACGGGCGGAGGCGGCGAAGGAAACCTCGATTTCCATCGGGCCCCGGCTGGCAAAGTCGCCCGTCACGAGCACGAGATCGGGTTTCAACGCGTTGACCTGAGAGAGGATGCGGCGGAGAAAAAAGTCCTCGGTGTATTCCTCAAGGTGGATGTCAGAGATGTGGACGAAGCGGAAGCCATTGAAGGCGGGCGGCAAGCCGGGTAGAAAAAAGGTGCGCTCGATGAGCTGTACCTCATGCCGGGCCCATTGGTTGGAATAGAGGGCGACGGCGGCGGCAGAGGCGAGCGACCCAGCCAAAAAGTTGCGACGGGAAAGTAGGGCCGAGGTTCGCGTCTGGCTGAGTGGGGCAACCGTAGGCATAGATCATGATAGCGGGTTGGGTGGGCGGCTGCGCGATTCGGCTAAGATGATCGAATGCCCTATGGAGCAAGAAAGCGAAGAGTGGCCGCGGCGGTGAAGCGTGCGGGCGCGGAGACCATGCTGGTAACGGAGCTTGCCGATGTGCACTATCTGACTGGATTTACAGGGTCTAACGCGGCTTTGCTGTTGCGCGGAGGACGGGCGGTGATGTTTACCGACGGTCGATATACGACGCAGGCGGCGGCCGAGGTAGAGGGCGCGAAGGTCGTGATCGCGGAGAAGTCGGCGGCAGCAGCGGCATGCGCGCTGGCGGTGGAACAGGGCGTGACACGGTGCGGTTTCGACGCGGCTCGGACAACGGTGGCGGGACTGGCGGCGATGCGGGAGACGCTCCCAGCCAAGCTGCGCAAAACCTGGTTTGTGGCGACGACGGGGCTGGTAGCGGGGCTTCGCGAGGTGAAGGACGAAATCGAGCAGGACCGGATGCGCGAGGCGGCGGCGCTGGGCTGCCGGCTGTTTGACCAGGTGCTGGAGCATGTGGTGCCGGGGGCGACGGAGATGGAGGTGGCGCTGGCACTTGAGTATATGGCGCGACTGGAGGGCGCGGAGCGGATGTCGTTCGAAACGATTGTGGCGGGTGGAGAGCGGTCGGCGCTGCCGCATGGACGGGCGACGACGGCCAAGCTGCCCAAACGCGGGTTTGTGACGTTGGATTTCGGGGTGGTGCTGGGTGGGTACTGCTCGGATATGACGCGGACGGTGCATATGGGGGCGGCGCGGCGTGGGGCGGTGGGAGCTGCCGGCGTGGCTGGGATGGGCGAACGCGAAGTGTACGAGGCGGTGCTCGAAGCGCAGGAGGCCGGCGTCGCGGCGGTGCGGGCCGGAGTGACGGCGAAGGCAGTGGACGAGGCGGCGCGGAGTGTACTGCGGACGGCTGGGCTCGGCGCATTCTTCACGCATTCGACCGGGCACGGCGTGGGAGTGCAGATTCATGAGGGGCCGCGGCTGGGGAAGAATCAAACGCAGGTCCTGAAGGCCGGGATGATCGTTACAATTGAACCCGGTGTGTATTTGCCGGGACGCTTTGGGGTCCGGATCGAAGACACGGTCCTGGTCACGGCGACGGGGTGCGAGGTGCTTACACCCACCACCAAGGCCTGGATGGAACTGTAGAAATTGCGTGCCTGCCGGCACAGGAAGAGACGTGGATGGACGGAATCGATTTCCAGGAGTTGCGGGAGCTGCTTGAGTTTCTGAAGGCGAACGAGATCGCCGAGTTCAAGCTGGAAAAAGGCGACTTAAAAGTTGGGGTCAAGTTTGCAGGGCCGGCAGTTGCGCCGGGGGCTCCAGCTGCCAGTTTTGATTTGGGGCGGATGGCGCAGATGCTGTCCGGAGCGTCGCCCGGGGGTGCCTCCGCGGAGCAGCCCGGGACGGCTCCGGCGGTGGTAGCTCATGTGCACCCGTCGGAGCAAGCGTCCCACGGCTCTGAGTCTGTGGCGGCGGAGGAGACGCTGCATACAGTGAAGTCACCGATTGTAGGCACGTTCTACGACTCTCCGTCTCCGGGTTCGCCCGCGTTTGTGAAGGCGGGTGATTTGGTCGAGGCCGGGCAGGTACTGTGCATCGTCGAGGCCATGAAGCTGATGAACGAGATCGAGTCCGATGCTGCGGGCGAGGTGGTTGCACGGATCGCGGTGAGTGGGCAGCCAGTGGAGTATGGTCAGGCGCTGTTTACGATCCGGCCGCGGTAAAGGATTGCCGCTTAATGAGTGGGAAGGTTGAAGAATGTTCGGTAAGGTGTTGATTGCAAACAGGGGAGAGATCGCGCTACGAGTGATCTCGGCCTGCAAGGAGATGGGGATTCGCACGGTCGCGGTGTATAGCGAGGCGGATCGGAACTCGCTGCATGTGCGGTTTGCGGATGAGGCGATCTGCATTGGACCGCCGCGGTCGGCGGATAGCTATCTGAATGTGCCGGCCGTGATCTCGGCGGCGGAGATTGCGGATGTGGACGCGATTCATCCGGGGTATGGGCTGCTCAGCGAGAACGCAAACTTCGCGGAGGTATGCCGGGCGTCGAACATCAAGTTCATTGGGCCGCCGCCGGAGGTCACGCGGATGATGGGCGAGAAGTCGACCGCACGGCAGACGATGAAGCGGGCTAAGGTGCCGATTCTGCCGGGGTCCGATGGCGTGATCGAGAGCGAAGGCGCGGCGCTTGAGTGGGCGAGGAGTGTCGGCTATCCGGTGATTTTGAAGGCGGTTGCGGGCGGCGGTGGACGCGGGATGCGAATCGTGCGCTCCGCTGCGGAGCTGCCGGCGATGTTCCAGCAGGCTTCGACGGAGGCCGCGAATGCGTTTGGCAATGGCGCGATGTACATGGAGAAGTTCATCGAGCGGCCGCGGCACATTGAGTTCCAGGTGCTGGCGGATGAGCACGGGAATGTGATGAGTCTGGGTGAGCGTGAGTGTTCGATCCAGCGGCGGCACCAGAAGCTGATCGAGGAGGCGCCGAGTCTGCAGGTGACGCCCAAGCAGCGCGAAGAACTGGGCAAGGTAATCCAGAAATCGTTGAAAGAGATCGGCTATTGGAATGCCGGGACGATCGAGTTCCTAATGGATGAGGATGGCAAGATCTACTTCATCGAGATGAACACGCGCATCCAGGTAGAGCATTGCGTGACCGAAATGGTAACCGGGGTCGACCTCGTCAAGGCGCAGCTGCGGATTGCGATGGGCGAAAAGTTGGGTGACATTGTGCCGCGGGTTCCCGAGATTCGGGGGCACGCCATCGAGTGCCGCATCAACGCCGAGCATCCGGTAAAGTTTACGCCGAGCGCCGGGCGGATTACGGCCTTCAACCTGCCTGGTGGCAACGGGGTGCGGGTCGATACGGCGCAATATGCAGAAGGCGTGGTGCCGCCGTATTATGACTCGCTGATTGCGAAGCTTATCTGTCATGGCAAGGATCGGGAGGAGGCCATGAACAAGATGCAGCGTGCATTGAGTCAGTTCGTGGTGCAGGGCATTCATACGACGATTCCACTGCACCAGAAGATCTTTGCCGATGAGGAATTTCGGTCTGGTCGGTTCGACACAAAGTTTATGGAACGGTTCTTTGAGCGGCAGGGGACTGCGTCGTAATGCAGCCGCCTCGGTTGTACGCGATTGCGGATGCAGGTTTGTTGCGGGCGCGGAAGATGGAGCTGCGAGCGTTTGCAGAGGGACTGCGGGCGGCCGGCGTGGGGCTGGTGCAGTGGCGGTGTAAAGAGGGTAATGCGCAGGAGGTGCTGGCGGGAGCTGCGGTGCTGAGGGAGGTGTTTGCCGGGTCTGGATGCCGGTTGATCTTGAATGATCGGGCGGACCTGGCGGTGCTGGCGGGCTTTGATGGGGTGCATGTGGGCCAGGG
>CAXUNR010000076.1:0-9980 GCA_964252655.1 uncultured Acidobacteriaceae bacterium | reverse complement strand
GCTGTTGGCGATGGTGACTTCCTGGCCCAGGTAGGTGTCCGAAGTGAGCTGGTCGACGAGGAAGTGGGCGAGGTCGGCGCGGGTGATCTTGTGTGCGAGCTTGCCGGGCGGGACTACGTAGATATCGCCGGTGGGGGCGGAGTCCGAGAGGACGGGTGGGCGGACGATGACAAAATCCAGGCCGCTGTGCTCGACGACAGCCTCCATGTTGGCCTTGTCGGGGACGGCTCCACGCAGGTAGAGCGGCATGAGGAGGTGCTCATACATGCCGGGCGCCTGCTCCTTGCTATCGCCCGCGCCAAGCACGGAGATGACGATGAGGCGCTTGACCTGGTTGCGCTTCATCACGTCGACGATGACTTTGGCGGAGCTGGCTTCGAGATCGGTCTTGAGGAAGGGAGTTGCGCCGCCGATGGTGTCGATGACGGCGTGCTGGCCGGTCATGACCTGATCGAGGCGGGAGGGATTGCGGGCGTCGCCGTGGATGACGTCGACGGCGTCGGGGAAGTGTTCTTTGTCTTTATGTTCTTCGTCGGCGTGGACGAGGGCGGTGACTTGATGGCCTGCGGCGAGGGCGCGTTCGACGACGAGCTTTCCGGTCCTGCCGCCTGCTCCGATAACGAGAATTTTCATGGTGAGACTCCTCGATAGATGGGATGCAGGGGGAGTTCGAGGCGGCTGTGCGGATGCGGTTCCGCGGCAGGGGATCGTGCTACCTTTGGCTGAGCGAAGGTGAGGCGAAACGCAGATGCTGCTGGAGTTGCGGGCGGAGAACTATGCGGTCATCGATCGGGCGGCGGCGCAATTTGGGCTGGGCCTGAACCTGCTTACCGGTGAGACGGGCGCGGGAAAGTCGATCTTGATCGACGCGCTGGCGCTGCTGCTGGGCGGCAAGGCGTCGGCTGAGTTTGTCCGGCACGGGGCGGAGAAGGCGGTGGTGAGCTGCGTCTTTGAGGCGACGCCGGGAGCGCTGGCCGTGCTCGAGGCCAACGGTATCGATCCGGACCCGGATGCGGAAGGCATTCTGCTGCGGCGGGAGATCGTGGCCAACGGCAAGGGCCGCGTCTTCATTAACAGTCAGCCGGCGACGGTGGGGGTGCTGCGGCAGGTTGCCCCGGAGCTGGCGCTGGTGCATGCGCAGGGCGAGACGCTGGGATCGTTCGATGAGGCGCAACAGCGGCTGTTGCTGGACCGGTTTGGGGCGGTGGAGCTGGACGGGGTATGGGCGGCGTATGCGGCGTGGCGAGCGACGGAGACGAAGCTGCGGGAGCTAATGTCCGATGAGCAGGATCGTCTGCGGATGACGGATCTATGGCGGTTTCAGAGCAAAGAAATCGAGCAGGCGGAGATTGCGGGCGAGGATGAGGATGCGCGGCTCGAGGCTGAGCGGCGGGTGCTGGCCAATGCGGAAAAGCTGCAGGCGGCGGCGATGAGCGCGCATGAGCTGCTGTACGAGGCGGAGCAAAGCGCGGAGACGACGCTGGGCCAGGCGCTGAAGCTGGTGGAGGAGTTGGCGCGGTATGACGATCGTTTTCGGGAGGCGGTCGAGCAGCTGCAGGCGGCGAAGGCGATGGTCGAAGATGTGAACGCAACGGTGCGGGATTTCGCGGACGGTGTGGAGGCTGGGCCGGAGCGGCTGGCAGAGATCGAGGACCGGTTGGCGGCGCTGGACCGGCTGAAGCGGAAGTACGGCGGGACGCTGGGCGAGGTGATTGCGTTCGGCAAGGAGTCTGCGCGGCAGCTGGCGGAGGTGGAGAACCGGGATGAGCTGTTGGCGGAGCTGCGGGGGATCGAAGCGGGTCAGGCGGCGGCGTATGGTGCGGCGGCTGCGGCAGTGACGGCGCGGCGGATGGAAGCGGCGGCGCGGCTGGCGAGGGCGGCGGAGCGGCAGATCAATGAGCTGGCGATGAAGGTGCGGTTCGAGATGAAGGTCGAGGCCGGGCGGGAGCGGGCGCGGTGGACGGCGGAGGGTTGGGATCGGGTGGAGGCGGTAATTGCGACCAATGCGGGCGAGCCGCTGAAGCCGTTGACGGAGATCGCGTCGGGCGGCGAGATGTCGCGGGTGATGCTGGCGTTGAAGGTGACGGTTGAGGAGGCGGTGGCGGCGGGAAAGGGCCGGAAGCAGGCGCTGCCGCGGACGCTGGTGTTTGATGAGATCGATATCGGCATCGGGGGCCGGGCGGCGGAGGCGGTGGGCCAGAAGTTGAAGGCGCTCTCGCGGACGCAGCAGGTGCTGTGCATCACGCATCTGCCGCAGATTGCAGCGTTTGCGGATCATCACTTCGTCATTGAGAAAACAGAGAGCCGGGGGCGGACGCAGACCAATATTCGCGGGATGGAGGACGCGGAGCGGGTACGGGAGATTGCGCGGATGCTGAGCGGAGCGACCTTAACCGAGACGAGTCTGCGCCATGCGGAGAACCTACTGGCGGCCAGCCGATGAGCATCTTCCGCCGACCGGGCGGCATCGCAAAGAGCAGATATGCGAAGGAGTAAATGATGGCAAATGAAGCAAAGCAATGTGCGCACAGCTCGTGTCTGTGTCTGGCGCGTGAAGGGTCGAACTACTGCTCGACGATGTGTGAGGACTCGAAGGATGTCACGACCCTGCAGTGCGATTGCGGTCATCCGCGTTGTGCTCGCGAGACGCTCTAGATGCAGGCGGCAGGTAGACGGCGAGGTTGGCCGTCTGCCCTTGCCACTGTGCAAACAAGATGTTTCTTCCGTGTGAACGCGATATACTGGACCACGTGAAGGCATACACGGCTGAACCTACCTTGCAGAGTACCTTCGACCCTTCAACGCCAACCAAGCGTGTGCTTTTGCTGAAGCCGCGCGGATTTTGTGCGGGCGTTGTCCGGGCGATCGACATTGTGCAGATTGCGCTTGAGACGTTTGGCGCACCGATTTACGTGCGCAAAGAGATCGTGCATAACAGTTATGTGGTGACGGATCTGGCCAAAAAAGGTGCGATCTTCGTCAACGAGCTGGACGAGGTTCCGGAGGGGGCGCGGGTGATTTACTCAGCGCATGGAGTCTCTCCGGCGGTTCGTCAGCGAGCCAAGGAACGCGGTCTGAAGGTGGTCGATGCTACCTGTCCGCTGGTGACGAAGGTGCATGTAGAGGCAATTAAATTTGCCAAGCAAGGGTATTCGCTCGTGCTGGTCGGGCACCGGGATCACGAAGAGGTGGAAGGGACGCAGGGCGAGGCTCCCGAGGTGACACAGGTTGTGTCGACGCTTGAGGAGGTCGCGGCGCTGGTGGTGCCAGACCCGAATCGGGTGGCGTATCTGACGCAGACGACGCTTTCTCTCGATGAAGCGGGCTATATGATCGATGCGCTCAAGGCGAAGTTCCCGAACATTGCCGGTCCGCATGCGCAGGATATCTGCTACGCGACCGAGAATCGGCAGACGGCGGTGAAGAACGTGGCGCACGGGGCGGACTTGGTTCTGGTTGTTGGTTCGCGCAATAGCTCCAACTCGAATCGCCTAGTGGAAGTTTCGAAGAATCTGGATACCAAGTCTTATTTGATTGATCGTGCGGATGTGATCCAGCCTGAGTGGCTGGACGGGGTAAGTACAGTTGCCGTGACGGCCGGTGCTTCGGCTCCCGAGGTTCTGGTGCAGGATGTGGTGGAGTATCTCCAGTCCAAAGGGTACGGCGAAGTGGAGGAGGTTGAAGTGATGCCTGAGAATGTGCGCTTCGGCCTGCCGCCGGAGATCGTGCAGGCAATTGCTTCTGCACCGAAGAGGGCTGAACAAGTCAGTGCGTAACTGGGCGCAGTCGGGTCAGTTTGAGAGAGTTTGCCGGTGATGAGTTCAGGAAACGCTAATCCGCAAAGCGGTAGTACACGCTTGCAGCCTCGTTTTGGGCGCCTTGATCTGGGTCTTGACCGCGTGTCGGACGGGATCCAGCGAGCGACCGAGTGGCTGCTGGGCGAGCAGCATCCGGATGGCTACTGGTGCGGTGAGCTTGAAGCGGACTCAATGCTTGAGAGCGATTATATTTTCATGCATACGCTGCTCGGAACCGGGGACCGGGGCCGCATGAAGCGTGCCGTCAACGAGATTCTTCGCCAGCAAAATGAGGATGGAGGCTGGAGCAACTATCCCGGCGGTCCTTCAAACGTAAGTTACGGCGTAAAGGCGTATTTAGCCCTAAAGTTAATGGGCTTTGCTGCCGATAAGCCAGTTATGGTGAAGGCGCGAGAGTCGGTGCTGCGGCTGGGCGGAGTGGTGGAGTGCAATACCTTTACCAAGATCTACCTTTGTGCGCTGGGTCAGTATGACTACGATGCGGTGCCGGCGGTGCCACCTGAGATCGTCCTATTTCCCAACTGGTTCTACTTCAATATCTACGAAATTAGCTCCTGGTCGCGCGGCATTCTGGTGCCCTTGTCGATCATCTACGCCAAGAAGCCGTTCAAGAAGATCCCGGCCGAGCAGGGTATTGAGGAGTTGTTCGTTGGCGGCCGCGCGAACGCTGATCTGCACCTGCGCTGGGATCGAAGACGCATCGTCTCCTGGAGGAACTTTTTTCTCTTCACGGATCGTGTGGCACATTGGGCCGAGCGCGTGCACATCCGTCCTCTACGCAAGCGCGCGCTGAAAAAAGCGGAATGCTGGATGCTGGAGCGATTGGAGCGCTCCGACGGTTTAGGTGCGATTTATCCCGCGATGCTGAATGCAATTGTGGCCCTGCGGTACCTTGGCTACTCGGCGGATGACCCGCAGGTGATCCGCGCGATGGACGAGTTCGAGAAACTGGGCATTGACGCTCCTATGGGTACGCCAAACGATCCGACACCGACGTTCCGAATGCAGCCGTGTTTTTCTCCAATATGGGATACGGCGCAGGTGGTGTCTACACTTGGCGATGCGGGCCTGTCCAAGGATGATCCCCGCATGATTCGTGCGGCGGAGTGGCTGCTGGCGAAAGAGGTTCGGCACAAGGGGGACTGGGCGGAAAAGGTGCGGAACGTCGAGCCGGGCGGTTGGTATTTCGAGTTCAACAATGAGTTTTACCCGGATGTGGATGATACGGGAGAGGTTTTGCTCGCGCTGCGCGCGGCGCAGAGTCCTCGTGAGCGTTATCAGCATGAGGTCGAGCAGCGTGCCATCGCCTGGATATTCGCGATGCAGTGCAAGAACGGCGGCTGGGCGGCGTTCGACAAAGACAACACAAAGACCATCTTCCAGTACATTCCCTTTGCCGACCACAATGCCATGCTTGATCCGCCGACGGTCGATATTACCGGGCGCATTCTCGAGATGCTGGCGGCGTACGGGTACACGCGGCGCGATCTGCGGGTAGAGCGGGCAATTCAGTTTGTACTGAAGGAGCAGGAGCCGGACGGAAGCTGGTTTGGCCGTTGGGGCGTTAACTATTTATATGGCACGTTCCTAGTGCTTCGGGGCCTCGAGGCGATGGGGTATTGGAACCATGAGCCGGCAATTCAGCAGGCTGCGGAGTGGATTCGCATGGTGCAGAACGGCGATGGCGGTTGGGGTGAGACATGCGGGAGCTATGACGATCCGGGCACACGCGGCATTGGGCCGAGCACGCCCTCGCAGACGGCGTGGGCGGTTTTGGGCTTGCTGGCTGCGGGAGATACACGGAGCGATTCGGTGGCGAAGGGGGTTCGCTGGCTGATCGACCGGCAGCTTTCAGAGGGTACGTGGGATGAGGCTTCCGAGCGAGGCAATGGGGAGTCGGTGTACACAGGGACCGGCTTTCCGCGAGTGTTTTATCTGGCGTATCACCTGTATCGGCACTATTTCCCAATGCTTGCGTTGACCACCTATCGACGGGCAATGGAGCGGGAAGAGGCGGCGGCGTAGCAGGCAAGACCTCTGACTGTAGGGGTGGCAGGTGTAACAGCTGTAGGCATTTGAAGGAGAGATTACGATGGCAGTTCCCGTGTCACAGGCCTGGACGGTTGCGACGTATGTGATGAAGCAGAAGCTTGCCGGGCGCAAACGGTATCCTCTGGTGCTTATGCTGGAGCCGTTATTTCGTTGCAACCTGGCATGTGCGGGCTGCGGCAAGATCCAATATCCGGCTCATATTTTGAAGGCGGAGTTGACGCCGGAAGAGTGTTTCCGGGCTGTTGACGAGTGCGGCACGCCGATGGTGTCGATCCCGGGCGGTGAACCGCTGCTGCATCCGCAGATGCCGGAGATTGTGGCTGGGCTGGTGGCGCGCAAGAAGTATGTCTACATGTGCACGAATGCGCTCCTGCTCAAAGAAAAGCTGCACCTGTTCAAGCCGAGCAAATATCTTTCGTTCTCCGTGCACGTGGATGGCCAGCGTGAGCACCATGATTTTTCTGTATGCCGTGAGGGCGGCTACGACATCGCGATGGGCGGGGTGCGGGCGGCGGTTCAGGCCGGGTTCCGGGTGACGACGAATACGACGTTGTTTGACGGAGCGGACCCGAATAGTGTGCGCGCGCACTTCGATGAGCTGATGGCCGCGGGTGTCGAGAGCATGATGGTCTCGCCCGGCTATACGTACGACAAGGCTCCGGACCAGGACCATTTCCTGGGTAAGGCGAAGTCACGCAGGCTTTTTCGGGCCATTTTGTCGAATCGCAAAAAGAGCTGGCAGTTCAACACACATCCTCTGTTCGCTGAGTTCCTGATGGGCAAGCAGCACTTTGAGTGCACACCCTGGGGCATGCCGACGTTCTCGATTTTTGGTTGGCAAAAGCCGTGCTATCTGCTGCAGGACGGCTATGCAGATACGTTCCAAGAGCTGATGGAGGCGACGGCCTGGGAAGATTACGGAGCCAAGAGCGGCAACCCGCGTTGCGCGAACTGCATGGTGCATTCGGGTCATGAAGCGTCGGCGGTGGATTTTAACTTCAGCTCGTTTACCGGCTTTGTGGAGACGGCGAAGCGCTATATGTTCCCTTCGCTCTACCCGGATGAGGGTGCGCAGACGCTGCTGAATGAATGGAAGCCGGCGAGTCATACTCCTTTGGTTTCTATCGGTGAGATCAAGCCGGCGCCTCAGCGTGAGGCTGCTGCGCTCCAGAATGTGTCGGGGGATTAGGCAATGGCAATCTCACCGGAGCAGGCGCACCTCGAAGCGGCGAAGATCCAGCAGTTGTCCGGGCAAAACGCGGACGATCTCGACCATGTTGCGGGGCGCGAACGCGAGCAGTTGGAGGGTTGGATCCCGGAGTTGGCCACTGATGGGGAGGTGCGGGAGGCGCTTGAAAAAGCCTTCGACTATCGCGGCGACATCACCGTGACGCTGCGTGAAGGCGGCAGGATCGAGGGTTATCTGTTCGATCGCCGACAGGGCGCTACGCTGGCGGACTCCTTCGTACGGATCATCCCTATGAATAACCGGACCAAGGTAAATATCGCTTACTCGGATGTGGCGGCGCTGGCGTTTACGGGGCGCGACACGGCGGCGGGCAAAAGCTTCGATGCGTGGGTGAAGAAGTACCAGGAGAAGAAGGCGGCGGGCGAGAAGAACATCCAGATTGAGCCGGAGCGGCTGGAGTAGCCAAGGCGGATAGGATGAAGGTCTTTCTGACCGGAGCGACCGGGTTTGTGGGTGGGCATGTGGCTCGGGCGTATGCGGCGGCTGGAGCGGAGTTACGTCTGCTGACGCGATCGACCAGCAATTTAGCTGGACTGGAGGGGGTTGCCGCGGAGACAGTGGCGGGCGATCTTCGGCAGACGGAAGGATTGCGGGCGGCGCTCGAGGGGTGCGAGGTACTGGTGCATGTGGCGGCGGACTACCGTCTGTGGGTGCCGGATCCAGAGGAGATGTACGCGGCCAACGTGGAGGGGACGCGTGGCTTGCTACGGCTGGCGCGGGAGCTGGGCGTAGCAAAGGTGGTGTACACGTCTTCGGTGGCGACCATGGGTTTTCTGCGGGACGGGACGATCGTCGATGAGGCGACGCCGGTTTCGGTCGAGGCGATGATCGGGCACTACAAGCGATCGAAATTTCTGGCGGAGCAAGAGGCAATCTCTGCGGCGCGCGCGGGGCAGCATGTGATGATCCTCAATCCGACGACGCCAATCGGGCCGGGCGATGCAAAGCCCACGCCTACGGGGAGGATCGTGGTGGATTTTCTCCAGCGCAAGTTCCCGGCGTATGTGGACACAGGGTTGAACCTGGTGGATGTGGACGAGGTCGCGCGAATGCATGTAGCGGCGCTTGATCGCGGCCGGGCGGGAGAGCGGTACATTCTGGGTGGGGAGAATCTGACGCTGAAGCAGATTCTTGATCGGCTCTCGGCGATGACCGGGCTGTCCTCGCCGACGATGAAGGTTCCGCATGCGGTAGCGATGGCATTTGCGTTTTTCGACGAGACCGTGACTGGAAAGCTGCGGGGTAAGGAGCCGCGGGCGACGATTGAGGCGGTGCGCATGGGCAGGAAGAAGATGTTTGCGAGCTCGGCCAAGGCGGAGCGGGAACTCGGATTCCAAATGCTGCCGGTGTATCCTGCGCTGCGGAGCGCGGTGGATTGGTTTCTGGCGCATGGGTATGCTCCTCCATTGGAGGGCAAGGCTTGAGGATCGGGATTATCGCGGCGCTGCCTGGGGAGCTGCAGCCGTTGGTGCGGCGGTGGCAGAAGATGCCGGCGGCGCGAGGGGCAGGCATCTCCATCTGGCAGCGGCGCGAAGGGGAGGATGCGGTGATTGCGGTATGCGCCGGTATGGGGGCGCCGGCGGCGCGGCGGGCATTTGTGGCGGCGGAGTATCTGGGGTCGCTGGATCTGGTGCTGTCTGTCGGTTGGGCGGGGGCGTTGGTGGCGGAGTGTGAGCAGGGACGCTGTTTCGGTGTGTCTGAGGTGATTGATGCGCAGACGGGGGAGCGGTTCGCGCTGAGCGAAGGAAGCCGGAAGCTGCGGCTGGTGAGTACAGCGCGGGTGGCGGATGCATTTGAAAAAGAGCGGCTAGCGGCGACCTATGGCGCTGCGCTGGTGGAGATGGAAGCGGCGGCGGTCGCGCGGCTGGCGCAGATGCGGGGGATCCCGATGGGCTGCTTCAAGGCGGTGTCGGATGAGGTGAATGCCGAGCTGCCGGATCTGAACCCGTTTATCGATGTCTCAGGGAAGTTGAGAATGGGTGCGTTTCTGGCGCATGTGGCGCTGCGACCGCGATATTGGGGCGCGCTGGGCCGGCTGGGCAGAAACAGTGCTACGGCGTCGAGGGCGCTGGCCAAGACGGTAGAGGCATTTTTGATCAATAAGGAGTTGAAGCGGGTGCAGGATGAAGGGTGAGCTGGAAATTCCGGCAGTGATGCGAGCGGCGGTGTATCGCGGGATCGATGAGGTGCGGTGCGAGACGATCCCCGTGCCGAAGATCGGGGCCGGCGAGGTGCTGGTGCGGATTGACACCTGCGGGGTGTGCGGGACGGACCTGAAGAAGATTCACACGGGCTCGCATGCGGCACCGCGGGTGTTTGGGCATGAGATGGCGGGGACGATTGCCGCCGTGGGTGAGGGCGTCGTGGGATTCGAAGCGGGCGATCGGGTGATGGCGTTTCACCACATTCCGTGCGGGGTCTGTTTCTACTGCCGCAAGGGTACGTTCGCGCAGTGCGAGACGTACAAAAAAGTAGGGACGACGGCCGGGTTCGCCGCAGCGGGGGGCGGGTTTGCGGAGTACATCCGGGTGATGGACTGGATTGTGGGCTTCGGTGGAATGATGGCGGGCCTGGTGAAGATTCCGGAGGATATTCCGTTTGAGCAGGCGGCGTTCATTGAGCCGGTGAATACGTGTTTTAAGGCGATCAAGATGCTGGAGCTTGAGCCGGACGATACGGTGTTGGTGATCGGGCAGGGGAGCATTGGGGTGATTCTGGCGGCGCTAGCGCGGCGGACCGGGGCGACGGTGCTGACGAGCGATCTGTATCCGGAGCGGCATGCGGTGGCTGCGAGCTATGGGCTCGATCATCCGGTGAATGCGCGGGGGGATGTGGTTGGGGCGTGCCGAGCGACGACGGAG
>CAXUNR010000075.1:0-11051 GCA_964252655.1 uncultured Acidobacteriaceae bacterium | reverse complement strand
CCCTTCGACGCCCCCTTCTACGCCGCCCGCCAAGTCGACGCCACCTTCGTCGGCCACCCCCTCGCCCACCTCCCTCTCCCATCCATCCCCCGCGAAACCTACGCCGCCCACAACAATCTCGACCCCGCCAAGCCCTGGATCGCCCTCCTTCCCGGCAGCCGCTGGCGCGAGATCGAAGCCAACCTCCCCACCATGGTCGAGATGGCCTGCCGCTTCCCCCGCCACGCCGAGTACCTCCTCCCCGTAGCCTCCACCATCGACCGAGCCCGCCTGGCCGACTTCGCCGCCGGCTGGATCACCCACTTTCCCGGTACTGACCCAAACATCCCCCTCCCTTACATCCACCTCGTCTCCGACGCCCGCGAAGCCCTCCACCACGCCCGCGCCTCGGTCGTCGCCAGCGGCACCGCCACCGTCCAGGCCGCGCTCATCGGCAATCCCTTCGTCGTCGTTTACCGCGTCTCCGCCCTCACCTTCAAGCTCGCCAAGCAGTTCGTCTGGTACCCGAAGGAGATTCCCGCTGAAGTCGACCGCGATGGCAACCTCCCCATTGCCATGCCCAACCTCATCGCCGGCCGCCGCATCGTCCCCGAGCTCCTCCAGGACCGCTTCAACCCCCAAACCCTCTCCGAAACCCTCGCCCCGCTCCTCGCCGACACCCCCATCCGCACCCAGCAGCTCACCGACCTCGCCAAGATCCGCACTCTCCTCACCTCCCCCGACGCGTTGCCCATCGACCAGGTCGCCTCCGCCGTCCTCACCTTGCTCACCCCTCTTGCATAAATCCTTGTCTCTTCCTGCCACTTGGCGGTACGATCAAGCCAGATGGCAAACCTATGACTTTCATGACCCTCACAGCCTCAGCCCATAGCGACTTCGACAGGATTGCCTCCACCCGCCATGGCATCTCCGCCTCGATCCTTTCTGAACTCGCCATCGCCCTCTCCGTAGACCGCAAATGCGTATCCGAACTGCTGCACATCTCTGAGCGCACCCTCAGCCGTCGTCTTAAGGGCGATGCCAAGCTCACCGCGGACGAGTCCGACCGTGCCGTCCGGCTCGCGCGCATCGTCTCCTTCGCCACCGAAATGATCGGTGATCCCGGCAAAGCCGCCCGCTGGCTGCAGACCCCAAACCGCGCCCTGGAAGGCCACCGCCCCTTCGATCTCCTTGACACCGACACCGGCGTCGAAGCGGTACGCGACCTTCTCGGCCGCATCGCTTACGGGGTCTATAGTTAATTGCATCTCTGGCGCATCGGCCGCGGTGTCTTTGCCGAATCAACCTTCTCCGGCGAAGGCTCCCGGCTCTTCGGCGGCCGCTGGAATCCCAAGGGCCTGCGCGTCGTTTACACCTCCACCTCCCTCGCCCTGGCCGCAGTCGAGTACTTCGTCAACATCGACCCATCGGACGCTCCAGACGACCTGATCGCCTCTGAAGCCGTTCTTCCCCCAGACTTATCCATAGAGCATGTCGATCCGTCTCTTCTTTTATCGGCAGAACTCGCAAATACTTTAGTCACAAAAAGAGTAGGAGCCGACTGGATTTGCTCACGGCGCGCTGTCGCCCTCCAGGTTCCGTCCCTCGCAGTCCAAGGGGACTGGAACGTGCTCCTCAACCCCGAGCATCCCGACTTCCCAACGATCTCCCTGCTTCCAAACCGTCCTTGGCAGTTCGACCATCGCATGTTCCACCGCTCAACCTGACTCGACCAGCCCTCCTGTGCGACCCCCTTGCGGCACTTCCTTGCCATCCCTTTGCGCTCCCGTCCTTGTCCTGACCCAGCTCGAACGGAGGAAGAACCCTAAATCCGAACTCCCCAAACCGGCGTCTAACCGAATGCATCGTCATTTCACCAAGGTTCCCCCATGCCTTCCGCTCTAAGATTCTCCGGCGCCCTCATCCTCCTCGCCGCCCCGGCCTTCGCCGCGCCCACGCGCCCGCAGCTGACAGTCACCGCCTACAACATTCAGGCCGACCTCGACCCCGCCAACAAGAAGCTCACCGCTGCCGCCATCGTCACCTTCACCGCCCTTGAAGACCTCACCACGCCCACCTTCGAGCTCAACAACGGCCTTACCATCACCAGCATCACCGACGACAAAAACAAGCCCCTCACCTCCGAGCGCCTCACCCCCCAGAACGCCATTCGCGTCACCCTCAGCAACCCTATCCCCAAGGGCGCCACCGTTACCTGGACCTTCGACTACACCGGCTCTCCCACCACCGAAACCAGCCCCGTCGAAGGCATCAAGCTCGTCGCCGTCGCCGACCCCATCTCCATCCTGCTCTACCCCGGCCGCTGGTTCCCCATGTCGCAGACCGGCCTCTACACCGACCGCTTCACCGCCGAGATGCACATCACCGTGCCCTCCGACGAGCGCGTCGTCGGCTCCGGAGCCACGGGCACTCCCAAGTCCGTCGGCAGCAAAACCGAGTACGCCTTCAACTGGACCAAGCCCGGCTTCCCTGGAACCATTGTCGCCGGCAAGTTCATCGCGCCGCAGCACGTCTCGAACTTCAACCTCTACACCCTCGCCGAGCACAAGGCCGGCGCTCTCGAGTTCGGCGCCCTCGCCTCGAAAGAGTTCGACTTCATGTCCTCGACCTTCGGCCAGCCCGAAACCACCCAGATGACCATCGTCGAGCTCCCACAGGACACCGTCTCCGCCTCCTGGGCTCCCGGCATCGCCGCCATCGCCGGCAACCGCGTCGTCGACCACACCGCCACCCGCCTGCTGGCCAACACTCTCGCCCACCAGTGGTTCGGCTCCGAGATCTCGCCCGCTACCCTCAACGACGCCTGGATCACCAACGGCATGAGCCGCTACGCCGAGCTTCTCTACCTCGAAGACTCCGCCGGCCGCAGCTCCTTCCAGACCGCCGTCGGCGACATCTCCGCCGGAGCCCTCGCCTACGACACCGAGCCTCTCTCCACCATGGGCCGCCTCGACCCCTTTTCTCCCCAGTTCCAGTCCATGACCCTCGAAAAAGGAGCCATGATCTTCCATATGCTCCGCTGGGAGCTCGGCAACGAAGCTTTTGACGGCATGCTCCGCAGCCTGCTCTCCGAGTACACCGACAAATCCGTCCGCGCCCGCGACGTGCAGGACGCCGCCCTCGCCGTGGGCCATGACATGGCCGACCTCGGCCCCTTCTTCGCCCAGTGGATCGACGGCACCGGTGCCCCGCAGTTCACGGACAAGTACACGGTCTACCGCCTCGGCAACAACAAGGGCTTCCGCACCGTCGGCGCCATCTCGCAAGACCTCGACCTCTTCCGCATGCCCGTCGAGCTTCGTATCGAGACAGAAGGCAAGACCGAAGTCCGCCGCGTCGACGTTACCGGCACCGATTCCAGCTACTCCGTCGAAACCTTCGGTCGCCCCCGCCGCATCACCATCGATCCTCAGGCCTGGGTCCTAAAATCCACCCCGGACCTCGCCGTCAAAGTAGCCGTCCTCCGCGGCCAGCAACTCGTCGGCCAGGGCGACCTCACCGGCGCCCTCGTCGAGTACCAGAAAGCCCTTGACGCCAACAAGAACAGCTCGCTCGCCGCCTACCGCATTGGCGAAATCTTCTTCCAGCAGCACAACTACCAGTCCGCCGCCAACAGCTTCCGCGACTCGCTCCGCGGTGACGGCGACCCCAAATGGACCGAGGTCTGGTCCCACGTCGAGCTCGGCCGCATCTTCGACGTCACCGGCCAGCGCGAGCGCGCCGTCAACGAGTACCGCCAGGCCGTCCAGACCAACGACAACACCCAGGGCGCCGTCAACGAGGCCCGCAACTCTCTTACCCATCCCTACACCGTAGCCAAAGTCGACTAACTAACCCGCGCCCGCCATAGCCGTCATTCTGGCAGAGCCGGTATCCCCGTATTTGTTCTCACGCTCTAAATAATCCCGTGCCCCCTTCATCGCGGTCGCAATCCGATGAGTGGGCGAGCCACCAAACCAAAATCACCCAACCCCCTGACCCCTTACTCATGCGATCCCTTCTCTCCCTCGCCGCCCTCCTCTTCGCCGCCCCCCTCGCCCATGCCCAGATCGTCTCCGTCTACGGCACCTTCGCTCCTGTCCGCATCTCGAATCTAGTGAATGGCAGCACCTCCACTGGAGCTTCCTCCACTACCAGCATCTGGACTCCCGGCTTCGGCGTCGGCGCCACCTTCAATGTCATCCCGCTTGGCCCCATCCGTCTCGGCCTCGACATTCGCGGCTCCGAGAAGCCCGGCAACAACGGCTCCGACCTCATCCTCGCCGGCCCGCGCCTCGATGTACATCTTCCCCTGCTCCGGTTTCACCCCTACATCGAGGCCGCGGGAGGCTATCTCCGCACCCGCACCTCGCTGGTCAATAGCCCGCTCCCAACAGGCACCCAGGAAACCGCCAACTTCGCCGCCTACGAGGTCCTCGGTGGCATCGATTACCGGGCCATTCCCTTCTTTGACCTGCGCCTGATCGAGATTGGCGGCGGCCAGGGCTACAGCTTCAGCGGCTCTGCCGGCAGCGGCAAAAACGTAAGCCTCTTCACCATCTCCACCGGCGTCGTCTTCCACTTCTAGGGGATTGCGGACCAAGGAGCATCGGTCATCGGCCGTTATTGGTTGGCGTTCCTGAAGGGGACGCCTGCTTTCCTCGTGCAGGCGTCAAACTGCAGGACTGGATCCAATCTAAAATTTGTGGAACATAAAGAAGGCTCCAGCCACCAGGCAGCCGAACGCCGCAAGGTGATTCCAGTGCAGTCGCTCGCCGAAATAAAACACGCTGAACACGCCGAAAACACTCAGCGTAATCACCTCCTGCATCACTTTCAACTGGTCCGGCGAAAACGTTCGCGCACCGATTCGATTCGCCGGCACCTGCAGGCAATACTCAAACAGCGCGATCGACCAGCTCACCAGGATCACCTTCCAAAGCGCCACTTCCTTGTACTTCAGGTGTCCGTACCAGGCAAACGTCATGAAGATGTTCGAGCCGATGAGCAGCAGCACTGTCCACATGCCAGGATTGGATGCGGGCGCAGTCTTACATTCAGACAGAACGCAGCGCGGCGCAAGCGCTTGCCAAGCCCATCCTTGAAGACAGGAGATTGTGTCGGGCCCTGGCTCCTCACGCGCCCTGTTTTGCATCCTGTCAACACGCAGAGTCCAAGGTAAGCGTTCTGTTTCCAGCGACTTCACAGACTTTTACGGAAGGTAGGGAGCCGCCGCGCCCCGGAACAGACAAACCCGCCCACACCCGGGTCTAAGATAAAGAGGGAGACCTTCATGAAGCGCACCCGCTATACAAAATTTACCGGCGACCTCAGCTCCTCCGTCGATCTCGACGATCTCATGCAGGCCCTCTCGGACTTCCTGCTCGACTCCGGCTTCCAGGACCCCATGTCGCGCTTCCAGTCTCTCGACGGAGACCAGACCATGGACAATCTCCGCGAGGCTATCCGCCAGGCGCTCGACTCCGGCGACCTCTTCGACGAGGAGACCCAGGAAAAGTACGAGTCGCTCGATGAGGAGCAGGTCGAAGAGCTCGTCGACCAGATCATCCAGAAGATGCAGGAACAGAACATGATCAACGCCGAGCAGCCCCAGCAGGGCCAGGGTGAAGAGTCCGGCGAAGGCGAAAACGCCCGCTTCGAGGTCACCGACAAGGGCATGGACTTCCTCGGCTACAAGGCCCTGCGCGAGCTCCTCGGCCCACTCGGCAAATCCTCCCTCGGCCGCCATGACACCCGCCACGAAGCCTCCGGCGTCGAGACCAACGGCTCCTCGAAGCCGTACGAGTTCGGCGACTCGCTCAGCCTCGACATCACCACCACGCTCTCGAACGTCTTCGCCCGCGAAGGCACCGACTTCAACCAGCACAACGGCAAGCTCAACCTCGAGTACAGCGACCTCCAGGTCCAGCAAGCCGACTACCAGTCCTCCTGCGCGACGGTGGTCCTGCTTGACTGCTCGCACTCCATGATCCTCTACGGCGAGGACCGCTTTACCCCTGCCAAGCGCGTGGCGATGGCGCTCTCGCACCTCATCCGCACGCAATACCCCGGCGACACCATTGACCTCGTCCTCTTCCACGACACCGCCGAGCACATCCCCATCGGCCAGCTTCCCCGCGTTAAGGTAGGTCCCCACTACACCAACACCCGCGAAGGCCTGCGAGTCGCCCAGCGCATCCTTGCCCGCTCCAACAAGGACATGCGCCAGATCGTCATGATCACTGACGGCAAGCCCAGCGCGCTCACCCTCCCCGATGGCCGCATCTACAAGAATGCCTTCGGCCTCGACCCGCTGGTCATCTCCGAAACCCTTGAAGAAGTCAGCCGCTGCAAGCGGTCCAACATCATGATCAACACCTTCATGCTCGCGTCCGACTTTCAGCTCGTCCAGTTCGTCCAGCAGGTCTCGCAGATGTGCCGCGGCAAAGCCTACTTCACCACTCCCGAAACCCTGGGCAGCTATCTCCTCATGGACTACATGCAGCGCAGGATGAAAACAATTCACTGATCCCTTACGAAGCATGCTTGACGTTGATCGATTCTGTACATTGCGCCCGGCTCTCTACCACCTTTCCGCCGGAACTTCGTGGTCAACCATTCAGCGGCACGGATTACTTAGCTCATCAGAAATTCTGAGAAAGTTCCGCTTGGAAGCGCCGCGTGTGCGAGAAATCGAAACTCACCGTCTTCGCAGCTTCTATCTGCTCCAAAGCGATGAGCACGGAAGCTTTACGTTACGCGATCGCTCCACTCTCAGCTACGCAGGACTGACAAAAGCACTTCGGGAATCGTGCAGTCCAGACCAGTGGATCGATTTGCTAAGTCAGCGCGTGTTTTTCTTTGCGCAAAAGAGCTCACTTGAGAGTCTTGTGAGCGCTCCGCTCAACCGCAAACTTAGCCACGTGATCTTGAAGGTAGACACGCGAAAGCTGTTCACCACCTACGCTTCGTCCATCGAAATTGCAGACATGAACACCGGATACACCAAACGCAAAGCGGCTGTCCGTGGCCCTTCCAGCTTTCAGCCTCCAGCAAATTACGTAAGGACTGGATCAAGGCAGATTGTGGAAGTGACTGTCTTGAACAGCGTTCCTACTCTCATGCCGCTGCTACAGCAAGCCGTACTCCGGAAACCTTGCGGCGTGGAAGAACTGCTCTACTCAATCTGACTTTTATGAGCCCGCAGCATCATATCTTTCCACAACTGGCAGTCGCCTTCGCCTAATCCCGCCTAGAGAAATCGCTCATACGACGCCGCCATCTACAAAGGCATCCTTTTCAAGGCCACGGCGTCCCATAAACGGGAGTCGTGGCTCTGCAGCAGCACCGACCCCGCAAGCGATAAGAGAGGCTTCATGACTCCACAGGAACAACAGATGCTCGAAGGTCTCACCCAGCGTGTCAACCAGACCACGTTGTCCGAGAAGGATCCAGACGCCGAACGCTACATCGGCCAGCAGCTCGGTCGTAATCCCGACGCACTCTACATTCTCGCGCAAACGGTGCTCGTCCAGCAGTACGCCCTCGATCAGGCCAAGACGCAACTTGATCAGCTTAAGCAGCAGACACAGCAGCCTAAACACACCACCAGCTTCCTGGACGGCCTACTCGGCCATCGCGACGAGGAGCCCGCAGCACCACCTCCCCCGCAGCAGGCGCAGTATCAGCAGGTCCCCAACTACGGTCCTCCACAGTCCGGCTACGGGCAGCCCCAATACACGCAACCGGGTTACGGACAGCCCGCAGGCTATGGCGCACCACCTAGCCCGGGTGGTGGTTTCCTTCGTTCCGCCATGCAGACTGCAACCGGCGTTGCCGCAGGTGCCTTGGCCTTTGAGGGCGTTGAAAGCCTGATGCATGGCTTCGGCGAGCACGCCGGCTACGGCTCCGGCTTAGGCGGCACGGGCGGAGGCATAGGACAACCCCGTGAAGAGGTCGTCAACAACTATTATGGCGATGGTTCTTCCGGAGACCGCGGCGGCCTAGCTGATCGCCTTGCGGCGAACGGCGACCAGCCCTCCTCGGACATCGAAGATCGTCGTGACCAGACAGATTTTGCCAATACAGCTTCGAGCGACGATCAAAGTTTCGACGACGGATCCAACAATTCCAGCAGCTTTGACGACAGCAGCAGTTTTGACTCCGGCTCCAGCGACGATAATAGTTACTAAAAACCGCGTTAGCCAATAAAAAGGCTCCATCCGAGGATGGAGCCTTTTCTATTTTTTGGAACAGTTTTAGTAAACGGTACGGACACTCGGCTCCCGACTATAGATGCGGCCTGCTGCGGCGGTCTCGAGGAAAGCCTCTGGCAAAGTACCTACCAATACACCTTTATCTACGACAACACCTGCCATGTTGAGCAGAGTTTCGGCCTCGGCAGTCGCACCGATCACCTTCAGGTGGGCAAACGCATCATGCACCCAGGCCACCGCAGCCGCTTCCGTCGAAAGCATCTTGGCCCCCGCCTCCGACAACGCAACGAAAACCATGTCGAACAAAACGGAAGACCCGCCAGCCAGCTGGAAGTCGGCTTCGAGCATGCTGCCGTCCGCAGCCTGCGCTCCGCCGATCTTCGGGGCCACAATCTTGACTTGCGCACCCATCTTTGCCGCTGCCGTTTCGAGTGCCAGCACTTGCGCAGCATCAGTTCCGTCCGCCACCAACACGCCGATCTGCTTGGTTGCGATCCCTGGCTTCATGGTCTTCATGATGCTCAGTTTGTCCGAAACCGGAAGATCTGTTCGTGCGAGAACCTTCGCCGGAGCGGGCTTAATCTCTCCCTTCATACCTAGACCTGCTGCCACGCGCTTCGCGATCGTCGGATCCACATTCGCCAATTGCCCGACCATGCGTTCCCGTACCGCCTTCGTCTCAACCTTGCTCAACTCGAAGATGAAAGCTGAGATGATGTGATTCTGCTCCGGCTCAGTCTGCGATTTGAAAAACAGCAACGCTTGCGAGTAATGGTCAGAGAAGGACTCCGCACGTACCCGCAGCTTGTCTCCACTTTCCTTTGCGGGAAACGAGACAAACCCGTTGATAGGATCTTGTCTCGGCGTATTCGACTCAAGCGAACTGGGACTGTAGGAGACGCGGCCCTTCTGCGCCCGCATCGTCATGTGCCCATCCCGCTGCATATTCATTACCGGGCAGCGAGGTGCGTTTACGGGAATTTGCTCATAGTTCGGTCCACCCAAGCGTGTGATCTGGGTGTCAATGTATGAAAGATTCCGCCCCTGCAGTAAGGGATCGTTCGTAAAATCGATCCCCGGAACCACATCGGTCGTTGCAAACGCGACCTGTTCTGTCTCTGCGAAGTAATTGTCCACATTCTTGTTAAGAACCATCTTGCCCACGATGCGCACTGGAAGGATCTCTTCTGGAATAAGCTTCGTTGCGTCCAAGACATCAAATTCAAACTTCTCGGCGAAGGCTTCATCAAAGAGCTGAACCCCAAACTCCCATTCCGGGAAGTTGCCCTCATCAATCGCGTTCCAGAGATCGCGGCGATGGAAATCCGGATCAGCTCCTGAGATCTTCAAGGCCTCGTCCCAAACAACTGACGCCATCCCGAGCTTCGGACGCCAATGAAACTTCACGTAGGTTGACTTTCCCTCTTCGTTGACGAGCCTGAATGTGTGAACCCCAAAACCCTGAATCATACGGAACGACCGCGGAATCGCCCGATCGGACATAATCCACATCAGCATGTGGGTCGACTCTGGGGTCAGCGAAACCCAATCCCAAAATGTGTCGTGTGCTGTCTGCGCCTGGGGGAACCCACGGTCCGGCTCCTGTTTGGCGGCGTGGATCAAGTCCGTAAACTTGATCGCGTCCTGAATAAAGAACACGGGAATATTGTTCCCGACAATGTCCCAGTTTCCTTCCGGGGTATACATCTTTACAGCGAAACCGCGCACATCTCGGGCAGTATCCGCAGAGCCCATATTGCCGGCCACCGTCGAGAAGCGCGTGAAGACAGGGGTCTTCTCGCCCACCCGAGTCAGAATACCTGCCTTTGAGATACCCGCAAGCGAATCAGTCAGTTCGAAGTACCCTCTGGCGCCATAGCCTCGCGCGTGCACAATCCGTTCAGGAATCCGCTCATGGTCAAAGTGCTGAGTTTTCTCAATATTAAAGAAATCTTCGAGCAGGTCCGGTCCGCGCTCGTTCGCCTTCAGTGAGTTTTCATCATCGCTTACCACCGTGCCACGCTGGTTCGTCATCTGCGGGTGCGAACCACCTGCCGTCTGGTGCAACTCCTGTCCCCTACCAAGTTCGTGGTTTTCCTGAGTTACATGTACGCCTGAAATCTCTTTCGCCATTGATTCCTTTGCCATTTTAGATCTTCACCCCAAGGTCATAGTATGCACCAAAGCTCGCGTAAAGTGCTTAGTTCACCGCCATTTCACAAAACAGTGATTTATCGTCCTACAACTCCGCTCTTTTGTCCTTCCCGAAGGAAGTTGCATTTCGCGCATGCCAGCGGGCGCGAGCAGGAACATGATCACAATTTCCTAAGTCGACTTCTTTACTGTCCCCGTCTTTTTAGCTGCGGCTTTCTTGGCGGTGGCTTTCTTGGCCGTGGTTTTCTTAGTCGCGGCCTTCGCCGGATGATCTGCATCGTCCGGATGAATTAATTTGTTGAAGTTACTCTCCGCCCCCTCCGCGGTCTGTTCCTGGTACACCAGCGCCAAACCGCTCGCATCGAACTTCTCGAAGAACTCATCCCAGGAGATCTCTTTCAGAGCATCATCCTTATGGTGCGGAGCTTTTGGAAACATAATGCGTAGGATCCCTGGCCCATCCTTACTCTCCGTGCTCGCCACCTCACCCGGCTTCGCCCCACGCTGTTCCGCCCACTGCTGTATCTCTTCGTGATCCTGCGTCGTCTTTGAAAGTGCCATGTTTCCTCCGTTCCATCTACGATCCTCAGATGGCGCAAACCCCAACAAACGTTTACTCCAAGCTCCTTTTCTCGCTCCTCTACTCCTCGTGGAGTGCCCGGCTTGAAATGTGCCAGTGGATAAGAGAGACACTGGACAAGG
>CAXUNR010000074.1:0-11472 GCA_964252655.1 uncultured Acidobacteriaceae bacterium | reverse complement strand
GTCGGTGGGCTGGGGCAAGAGAGCAAGCGCTTGCCGGAGGCTCGAGGGCGAGATGCCGTAATAGGCCGTGATGTAGAGGTCGGAGCGCGAACCGGAGTCGATTTCTTCGCCGGGTACGAGACCGCTGGTGTCGACGAGGTGGGCCTGATCGAAGGGATGCGGGGGGAACTCTCCCTGCCGCGGTGCCGGATGATTCGCGCCTGAGAGGATGCGGAGAGCCTGCCGGAAGGCGCCACGAAAGCCGTGGTGATCGATCCCGTGAAGGATTCTGCGATAAAGGAGGAGGGGCGTCACGTTGGTCTGCACCTTGAGAACGCAGCTGAGTCTTTCCGGTTGCATCGGCGTCTAAATGTTGTGGTATTCTACGGTTCGCTGAGAAACCTGCGCCTACCAACGCCTCACTCTCTGCTGAGTGGCTTATTGCCAAACGAGGCCGGCGACGCGGTCTTTACCGCATAGGTTCCCGCGAATAAGGAAAAACAGAATTTGGGAGAAGGTGCGTCTCGCACATGCCGCCTGGGTGGCATCCCACAACTCAGAATATTCGCAGGAGTGCGCAGTCACGTGGCCGAAGAACTGGATAAGTACGAAGACGACATCGATAAGCTGATCGAAACGGGCAAGGAGAAGGGTTATCTCACCTACGGTGAGGTGAACGATCTTCTGCCCGGGGACATTACGACCCCGGACGACCTGGATGATCTGCTGACGACCATTAATACGCAGGGTATCGAACTTGGCGGCGAGGAACGCGAAGGGCGCAACCGCGACAAGTATGAACCGGAGGCCGGCGAAGACGGAGACGACGTCGAGCTCGATCTCTCTCCTGGCACGCTGGAAAAGACGAATGACCCCGTCCGCATGTATTTGCGTGAGATGGGTACGGTTCCGCTGCTTACGCGGGAGGGCGAGGTTGAGATCGCCAAGCGCATTGAGCGTGGGCAGCTCCGTGTGATGAAGGCCATCTCACGTTCGCCGATCGTGATCCGCGAGATCGTCGGGCTGGGTGAGGATTTGCGCCGCGGCGTGCGCAACATCAAGGAAGTGGTGACCTTCGACGAGGAGGAGCTGACTGAGGAGATTTTGCAATCGCGTGTGCGCCAGACGGTGGGCCGCATTGACGTCATCCTTAAACACCAGAAAAAGATTTCCGGGTATGACGAAAAGTGCGGACAGCTTGAGGGAAAGGACGCCCGGAGCAAGGTTCGTGAGCAGCGCAAGCTACGCTGGCTGATTGGGCGCGAACACGTGTATGTGAATCGCGTGGTGCGCGAGCTGAAGTACACCAATGGCGAGAAGAAGCGGTTGCTCGACAAGGTGAACAAGACGGTCGACGCCATGCGGACGCTTGAACGCCAGGTCAAGTCGCTCGAAGCTAAGTTCGAGGCTTCGAAGTCTGAAGAGCTGCGTAAGGAGTACAAGCGCCAGCAGAAGAATTGCCGGCTGGATCTTGAGCGCGTGGAGCAGGATGCGGGCATCCCGATTGCGGATCTGAAGCGGACGCAGCGCGAGATGATTCAGGGCGACATGGACGCCGAGAAGGCCAAGCGAGAGCTGATTGAAGCTAACCTGCGCCTGGTCGTGTCGATCGCCAAGAAGTATACGAACCGCGGGCTGCAGTTCCTCGACCTGATCCAGGAAGGTAACATCGGCCTGATGAAGGCGGTGGACAAGTTTGAATATCGTCGCGGGTACAAGTTCTCGACATATGCGACGTGGTGGATTCGGCAAGCTATCACACGCGCGATCGCGGACCAGGCGCGAACGATCCGCATTCCGGTGCACATGATCGAGACGATCAATAAGCTGATTCGCACCAGCCGCCAGCTGGTTCAGGAGCTTGGGCGCGAGGCCTCGTCGGAAGAGATTGCGCGGCGCATGGATATTCCTGTGGCCAAGGTACGAAAGGTGCTCAAGATTGCGCAGGAGCCTATTTCGCTCGAGACGCCGATCGGCGAAGAGGAAGATTCGCATCTTGGAGATTTCATTGAGGACCGAATGGCGGTTTCTCCAGCCGACGCGGTGATCTCAGTGAACTTGAAGGAGTACACGTCTCAGGTGTTGCGCACGTTGACCCCGCGGGAGGAGCGCGTGATCAAGATGCGGTTCGGTCTTGAGGATGGCTCCGAACATACTTTGGAAGAGGTTGGGCAAAGCTTTCAGGTGACTCGCGAGCGTATCCGGCAGATTGAAGCGAAGGCGTTGCGGAAGCTGCGCCACCCGAGCCGCAGTCGCAAATTGAAGGCGTTCGTGGATGGAGTAAAAGAGGCCTAGAGGCAGCAATGGCTGCTTCGGTGGAATCGAACGGGGAGCGGCCAAGGCTGCTCCCCGTTTGCGTTGCTACTGGAACGACGCAGCCAACTGTGAGGCAGCAAACTGCTCTGCCTGCTGAGCAATCTGCACCGACAAGCCCAAGCCAAAGAACTCGTGGGTTACGCCGTTGTAGAGTTGATAGGTTGCCTTGTTGTTTGCGGCGAGCAGCGCGTTGTAGTACGTGATGCCATCGCTTTCCAGTGGATCGAGCTGAGCGGAGATGATCGTCGCAGGAGCAAGACCCTGAAGGTTGGCGTTGATGGGGGAAACCCGCGGATCGTTGGGTCCGGCCACGCTGTAGTAGAGGTAGTCCTGACTGAAGTAGGGCAGCTCCGCGGTGAAGAGCGGCAGGGACTGGTCGGTGTAGAGCTGTTCCGAGGGGTCGTCGGTACGGGAAGTCGCGATGGGATAGACCAAGACCTGGGCGGTCGGTGTCTGCAGGCCCTGATCGCGCGCGGCGATGGCTACTTCGGTGGCGAGATTTCCTCCGGCGCTTTCGCCGACGAGAGCAACCTTGCTGGCAATTCCGTTGTACTTGCCGATGTTCGCAGTCACCCACTTGTAAGAAGCGATGGCATCGTTGTAAGCGGCGGGAAAGGGAGCTTCCGGGGCTTTGCGGTACTCAACCGAAACGACAATGGCAGGAGTCAACGCCGCCAGACTGCGTGCACTTTCGTCGTAGGTGTCGATGGTGGCGACAACAAAGCCTCCGCCATGGAAGTACACCACGACGGGAAAGGGACCTGTGCCGGCCGGCGTGTAAATGCGGATGGGAATTTGGTTCCCCTCTGTGCCGGGGATGGTAAGACCGTCTCGCACGCTTCCTAGAATGGTCGGCTGCGACATGGCTCCCGAAGCGCGGAGCAAGATCTTGTTCGCATCCTGAATGGAGAGCTGTTGACGTGCGTCCGCAGCGGGAAGATAGATGAGCGGCGTACCCTTGATCAAGTCATAGAACTCGACAACCTGGGCCATATCCGGGGTCATCTGTGCCAGAAGTTGGGCTTGCGTGAGCGGGACAACTGTCTGGGCGTTCATCTGAAGACATCCAAAACTGAGTGCAAGCGAAGCGAGCGTTGCGGGTGCGGAACGAACGAGCTGAGACAGATTCATGGGAGTATCCTGAGTTGAGGTTAGCCGGATCGTACTATGCTGGCTTTGCACACTCGGATGCTTGAAGAACGCTGGCCGTCAACCTAAAGTGGGCCAAAGACTGCAGCGGACAACCTGGCTGGATTTCCTGTAAGCCGGAAGCGGAGCTATTCTGTCCAGCGCCGGAAGACCAACGATCCGTTGGTTCCGCCAAAACCGAAAGAATTTGACAAAGCATAATCGATCTTTGCTTTGATGGGAGTATTGGGGACATAGTTCAACCGGCACTGCGGGTCGAGTTCCACGATATTCATGGTGGGCGGAGCGATTCCGTCGAGCATGGCCATGATGGTGATGCCTGCCTCCAGGCCACCGGCGCCGCCCAAAAGATGGCCGGTCATCGACTTGGTCGAGCTAACGAGTAGCGTGTGATCGAGAGCTCGCTCGCCGAAGACGTTTTCGATGGCTCTGGATTCGAGTGCGTCGCCCAAGGGCGTGGAGGTCGCATGCGCGTTGACGTAATCAATCTGGTCAGGAGAGATTCCCGCGACTTTTAGTGCTGCTCGCATGGCGCGATAACAGCCCTCTCCTTCGGGAGCCATGCCGGTCATGTGGAAGGCGTCGGCGGACATACCGTACCCGAGGACTTCGGCCAAGATTTTTGCACCGCGAGCCTGGGCGAAGGCCAAATCCTCAAGGATCAGGATGCCGGCTCCTTCACCGACGACGAAGCCGTCACGATCTTTGTCCCAGGGGCGGCAGGCATGCTCGGGATCGTCGTTGCGGGTGGAGAGGGCCTTCATGGCTGCGAAGCCGCCTACGCCCATGGGGGTGATCGCCGCCTCGGTGCCCCCGGCGATCATGGCGTCGGCATCGCCACGCTGGATGATGCGGAAGGCATCGCCGATCGAGTGCGCCGACGAGGTGCAGGCAGTGGCGGTCGCTTCGTTTGGTCCACGTGCGTTGTATTTGATGGAAACGTGCCCGGCGGCGAGATTGACGATCGAGCCAGGGATGAAGAAGGGTGAGATCTTGCGGGGCCCCCCGGCGAGCATCGCCGAGTGTTCGCGTTCGATGACATCGAACCCGCCGATTCCCGAGCCGATATGCACTCCGAAGCGATCCCGGTTTCCCTCATCGATGACTAGGCCTGAGTGGCGCATGGCTTCGGCAGAGGCGGCGAGGGCGAAATGGATGAAGCGGCCCATTTTGCGGGACTCCTTCTTCTCGACGAAGAGGAGTGGATCAAAGTCCTTGACCTCGGCGGCGAATCGAACGGAGTGCCCGGTCAGGTCAAACGCTTTGATGGCGGCCATTCCGCTGCGTCCTGCCAGCAGGCCGTGCCAGACTTCGGGGGCGGTCTTCCCGACGCCACAGATAAGACCGATGCCTGTGACCACCACCCGGCGCTGTTCCGGCTGCAGGCGTGGCCCCGAAGGGAGACTCTCGCGCAGCCGCTCGTTTGGTTCATCCATTGCTGCTTACTTGCCTTTCTGGTTCTTTTCGATGTAATCGACTGCGTCCTTCACGGTCTTGATCTTTTCCGCATCTTCATCGGGGATCTGAATATCGAAGGCTTCCTCAAATTGCATGACCAGTTCGACCACGTCGAGTGAGTCTGCCCCTAGGTCCTCTTGAAAGCTGGCCCCTGGTGTTACCTCGGCTTCATCCACCTGAAGTTGTTCGACAATGATCTGCTTGACCTTCTCATCTACTGCTGCCATGGGTTTCTCCTCTGAAAGGTGTGGTTCCGGAACGCCGCAGAGACGCGCGATGGCTCGTGGTGCGGTCTTTGCGGGAAACGATGTGCCTTGCCGAGTGTAAATCAAACGTCCGCGACGATGTGCGGCGAGGGCGTCTTATATGGCAATCGGCGGCTCTCTGATTCGGCGTTGCGGGGTGCTCCATCCGGGGCACGATCGCGTCTAAACCATCGTGAGCGAGCGAGACACGCATGGTTGTTCTGCCCAGATGATCGCTGGACGATGGAGTCGCGGTGCATTGCTGAGTGTACTCGTGGGTACGATGGTATGCCTGGCTTCGCGGGCGAGTTCGCAGAGCCTGCCAAGGGAGGCGGCTGGAGCTCCTGCCGGGAAGCCTGAGCGTGCACAGATTCCCTGCCCGGATCTGAAGCAGCCACGCACCGGACGAGAAGGTGGGCGGCCGACGGTTGAGGTTCAGGTGAAGATGGATGTCGATGTGGACGGCGCACCAAACGCTTACGGACCAAAGGGCAAGCCGACGCTGGATATCTTGAAGCATGCTCGCTCGCCGAAGGGCAGTGAGCATCCGGGCGAGATCGTCGGCTACATGACCGAGTACACGGGAGGGCCTCCTACGGTGCAGGGGAAGAACGATCCGTATCCCGGCTACTACGTCTCGCAGACTGACTTCGCGGACCAGAACAATCCGCATATGGAAGATCCGCGGCGTTATATCGATGCGACACGGATCAACTACGTGGTGCAGGGCAAAGTGGCGCGGGAGGCGGGTGCGGTGATGGGGGACTTTGCCGTGGTGTCCAGCTGCCGGACGGGCAAGGCTGTTTACGCGATTCTCGCGGACTCCGGCAACGAGAGTGGAGCGGAAGGATCGCTCGCGCTGGTACGGGCGCTGGGCTATCCGCTGAAAAACGGAATTGACGACTCGGTGGACCATGCGGAGATCGTGATTCGGTACTACCCGCACAGTAACCCAGGCAAGCAATTTTTCAAGACGCAGGCGGAACTGGACGCGGCGGCGGTGAAGCTGGGCTTGAAGAAGTAGGCTGCGGCTTTCAGTCCTCATTGGCGACCAGGCGCAGTGTTCCGTTGGCCAGCTCCGGTGAAGTTGCAGGGTCGCTTACCTCACGCAAGGTGCGGTTGATGGCGCGAGTGCGGACGCCGACATCGGCGAGGGTTTTTTGGATTTTGCCGACATCGCCTTCGACTTTATCCATGAGCGTGCCGAACTTGCCGAACTCTGTTTTGGCTGATTCAAGGACCTTCCAGACCTCGTCGCCCTTCTCCTGCAGCGCGAGCATGTGGAAGCCCATTTGGAAGCTGGTGAGGATGGCGGACAAAGTAGATGGTCCGGCGATGGTGACCTGAAACTTGGACTGGATCTCTGCCTGCAGCGCGTCGCGTCGCATGACCTCGGCATAGAGTCCTTCTGTGGGAAGGAACATGATGGCGTGCGGCGTGGTACGCGGCGGATGGATGTACTTTTCGCAGATGCGTTTGCCTTCTACGCGAATGGCTGCCTCAAACCCCTTGCCGGCGGCCGTCAGCAGTTCTGGGTCGTTTGCGGTGTAGGCGTTTTCGAGCCGCTCCCACGCCTCACGGGGGAACTTCGCGTCGATGGGCAGCAACGTCTCCCCGTGCTGGCCGGGGAAGCGTACGGCGAACTCGACCGACTCCTGCGTGTTCGGCTTGATGCGGGCGTTGCGGACAAACTGGGAGGGCGCGAGCATCTGCTCGAGCAGCATACCGAGCTGTACCTCCGCGAAGCCGCCGCGTGACTTGACGTTGGTGAAGATGCGGGAGAGATCGTCCACGCCCTCAGAGAGCTTGGACATCTCGCCCAACCCGCTGTGTACCTTGTTGAGCTGGTCGGTGACCTGGCCGAAGCTCTCGGAGAGGCGCGTGTGGAGCGTGGCGTGGAGTTTCTCGTCGACGGTGGCGCGCATCTCTTCGAGCTTAGCGGTGTTGGCGGCGTTTAGATGGTCGAGGCGCTCCTGCACTGTTTTGCGCAGCCGCTCTCCATCCTGCAGGCTGGCACTGCCCAACTCGGCTAGCCGGGCGTGCAGAGCAGTCTGGGCATCAAGCTGGTGACGTGTGTTTTCGGCTACAAAGCCGCTCAATCGCTGCGCGAGGCCGTCGAGCTGGGTGTGGACGGCGGCGCGCAGGGCTTCGGCGGAGGTTTTGTTGTCGGTGCGGAAGCCGTCGAGGCCGGCCGTGAGCGCGGTTCCGAGCGCCGCGACTGTGTGGGTGATCTCGGTGCGCAAGGCGGCGGCGGAGGTAGCGCTTGCTTCTCGGGAGGTGTGCGTCTCGGCCAGCATATCGGACCGCATTTGCGCGAAAGCCATGCGCACATGGCTGTCGAGGGCCTCGGCCCGGGTGTCGACCCGTGCGAGCTGATCCGGCATTTGGAGGGCCCGGGCGTCGGGCACGGCTGCGACCGGAGCTCGCCTGAGGAGCAGGAGGAGGAGGCAAGCCAAGAGGACGAACTGGACGAGTAGGACGGCGATGAGCATATTCGTCTTTCCTTCGCCACCAGCGTATCAGAAGATCGAGGTTGGAAGGGATTCAACCGAGATGCGAACGTCTGCAACTTTGAGGTGAATTGTTCATGAACGTGTTCAGATACCAGGATAGGGAACTTTTCTAGAAGCGTTTTCTGCTTTCGAATAGGTGCGGTTCTCTAATGTTTTATAGCAGTGAGGGACGTTTTGGCTGGACTTCTCGATCCAACGATTCCGTCAGCGGCTCCGCTTCCCGGCAAGGGGAAGAAGTCCGAGGAGACGCGTGCACGCATTTTGGAGGCTGCGCTCACAATTTTTCGTGAGCGCGGTTTTGCACAGGCCACCATGCGCGAGATCGCCGGCCGGGCCGAGGTCGCCACGGGTGCCGCGTACTACTACTTCGATTCGAAGGATGCGATTGTGATGGCGTTTTACGAGCGATCGCAGGCGGAGATGCATCCCGGGATCGAGGCGGCGCTTGACGGGGCAAAGACGCTGGAGAGCCGTCTGCGCGCGATCATCGAGACCAAGTTCTGCTACTTTGCGCCGAACCGAAAGTTGCTGGGAACGCTCAGCGCGCACACTGACCCGGAGCATCCGCTCTCGCCGTTTTCGGTAGAGACGGCGTCGATCCGGGAGCAGGATGTGGAAAGCTTTGAACGTGCGGTGCGGGAGAGTGCAGTGAAGCTGCCGCCTCCGGTTGCGCCTTACCTGGGACGGCTATTGTGGATGTACCAGATGGGGCTGATCCTGTTCTGGGTCTATGACAAGAGCGCGGAGCAGGAGCGGACGCGGCTGCTGTATGAGAAGACGTTGAAGATGCTGCTGGTGACGTTGAAGCTGGCCGGTCTGCCATTTCTAAGGCCGCTGCATCGGCTGGCGGGTGAGCTGCTGGCGGTGCTATACGGCGATTGAGCCGGCAGCGAGAACAGCGGTTGCAGCCGTCGTTGCCTAGGGCGCTACCGGGGAGTGGGGGTGGCGGTTGTCGTCCGGCGCGGGCAGGGGATCTGGGCTGGGCGTGAGAGTATCCGGGTCGGCATCGAGCGGATCGCCCTGCTGCTTGCCGCTCTCTTTCTGGGGTACCGCCGACTCGGGGGAGGCCGACGTGGGGAACGCGCCATCCTTTTGGTTGGAGCTGCCGTCGATGTCCTGATACGAGTCCGGAAGCCGGGTGCGCTGATCTTCTTCGAGGCCCCAACCTTGCTCGTGGGCGTACTCGCCTGACAGGCCGCGGGTGTGAGTGCCGAAGCCGCGGGGTTCGTCCGCGTGTGCCAGTTTGGTGTCTTCCATGAATTACCTCTTGCTGGCTGAGATGGCTGGTATGGGGTTTGGGATGTGCTCTGGAGGAGCCGTGTGCGGGTCGTTTTCTTCACACATCTTCTGTACCGTCTGCTCGGTCGCAATGACGACGTTCTCGTGCTTGATGTCGAGCCGCAGCCGATTGAAGATGCTCATGTAGACGTTGGCCATCCAGACGAGGGCAAACCAGGCGATCAGATATCCGCTCCAGCCGGTAAGAAGCATCTGGAAGCGGGTGAGGACGAGGAAGAAGAGCGCGACGTAGTGGGAGAAGCAGTACTCGCAGGTGAAAAGATAGAAGAATTTTCTTTGGGCAAGAGATTTGGAGCTCTGCGATTGTTTTTGGCAGAACTCTCGCAGCTCGCGGAAGACTTCCTCGTGGGTGACGGTCCAGGAGGCACAAGCGATGGGAAGACTGAGCAGGAGGAGAAACCCGAGCTGTACGCGAAGGGGCATGGAGGACCTGAGCGAGCGCGCTTTCCTGAGGTGTGATGCCGCAACGCGGAGGAAGATGCTGGATCATTTCTGCATGAGCCCACAGAGGAGCTCTCGCCCCACGGTAGCGAGTGCGGCTAGGGGCGTAACGGCGGCGTAGACTTTGACTATGGGCGGATGGAATGGGCGTGTACGAAGTGCGTTCGATGCCGGCTGAGTTCGATGTGGGCGCGGTAGAGGAGCAGCTCCGGGGGACGCGATTTACGGGCTGCGTGATGCATCTGCGGACGACTGGCTCGACCAACCAGGTGGCGCTCGAGGCGGCCGTGGGCGGGGCGCGAGTGGGAGTGTGGGTCGCCGATGAGCAGACGGCCGGGCGCGGGCGCGGCGGGCACCGGTGGCATTCGGCCGCTGGGGATGGACTATATATGAGTGCGCTGGTGACGCCACGGGTGCCGCTGAGTGAGGCTCCGTGGATTGCGCTGGCAACGGGGCTTGCGGTGCAGGCGGCGGTGGCGGAAGTGGCGGGAGTTGCGATTGATCTGCGCTGGCCGAACGACCTGATGTTTGGGGTGCGCAAGGTGGGGGGGATTTTGGTGGAGTCGGTCTCGGAGGCTCGCCTGGATGGAGGGGCGGGGCTGCGGTATGCAGTGGTGGGGATTGGCGTGAATGTCGGGCAGAAGGCATTTCCAGAGGAGCTGCGGGAGCTGGCTACGTCGATCTATTTAGAAAGTAGCCGGCTGTTTGCGCGGGAGAATCTGCTGGGGGCGATTCTACGAGGGCTGAACGGGGAGCTGCAGCAGCTGGATCAAGGCGCGGCGGGATTGCTGAAGCGGTTTGCGGCGGCGTCCTCCTGGGTGAACGGCAAGCAGGTGAGAGTGGACGAAGAGGGCGGCTATACTGGCTGGACCTGTGGTCTGGATACGCGCGGGTTTCTCAAAGTCAGGGATGGGGAGGGCAACGTGCGGACGGTGCTGTCCGGCGGGGTTCGTCCCTTTTAGGAGTGCTGGAACGATGCTGTTTGCGATGGACGTGGGGAACTCGAACATGGTGCTGGGGCTGTTTCGCCAGGCCGGATCGGGGACAGCGGCTTGGTCGGGTACGGCGGCTGCTGGGCCGGGGCAGGTTCGCTTTTCGCCGGAACTGGTGGCGCAGTGGAGGATTACGACTCCGGAATCGCGAACGGTGGACGAACTCGGGGTAACGCTGCGTAGCTTGTTTGGGGCGAGCGGCGTGTCGGTGGCGGAGATTACCGGGGTGGCCATCTCATCGGTGGTGCCGCCGCTGGACTCAATGCTGCGCCAGTTGTGCGAGGTGTTCTTCAAGATCAAGCCGCTCTTTGTCGAGCCTGGGGTCAAGACGGGCATGCCGGTACTGACGGATAATCCGGCGGAGGTGGGTGCGGACCGGATTGTGAACTGCGTGGCGGCGTTTGAGCGCTTTCAGGGCGCGTGCATTGTTGTGGACATGGGGACGGCGACGACGTTTGACGTGGTGTCTGTGCGCGGTGAGTTTGTGGGCGGGGCAATTGCTCCGGGGCTGGGGATAGCGTCCGAGGCGTTATTTACGCGGGCGGCGCGGCTGCCGCGGATTGAGATTCGCAAGCCGGCGAAGGTCATTGGCACCGGTACGGTAGACAACCTGCAGATTGGGCTCTATTACGGGTACGTCGGGCTGGTGGACGGGATTCTGGAGCGGATGCTCGAGAAGCTGAGCGCGGATGCGGAGCCGGAGAGCGTGGTACAGGTGATCGCGACAGGCGGGCTGGCGCATTTGATCGCGGGAGGCTCGCGGTTCATCGGTGTGGTGGACGACAAGCTGACGCTGACGGGGCTGAGGATTGTGTTTGAGCGGAACCTGGAGCGGCAGGTCAAGCAGGTGCGGCACCGGCGCCGGACGTAAGGCGGGCGACGACGGAACGTGCTGAATTATTTCGACTACTTTACAGAGATTGAGGAACGATTCCAGCGGCGGCGGGGGTCGCTGCTGATGCTGTCGACGCTGGACTGGGCGCTGATCGAGACGTGGCGGGAAGCCGGCGTGCCGCTCGAGGTGGTGCTGCGGGGCATCGACGAGGCGTTTGACAAGCATGACGCGCAGCGGTTGCGGGC
>CAXUNR010000073.1:0-11659 GCA_964252655.1 uncultured Acidobacteriaceae bacterium | reverse complement strand
GGTCCAGCCCGGCACCAGCCAGCCCATTGCCCAGGGCGTCCGCATCGTCTGCCCCTCCTGCGCCTCAGACCCCAACTCCGAAGACGCCTTCACTCGCCAGGACCTCGAAGCCACTCTCGCCGCCCGCGGTATCTCCACCTCCGGAGCCTTCACCCTCCAGCTCACCCGCACCTCCTCGCTCCCGCCAGAGATGGCCGCCGAAGGCTATACCATCACCCCAGGCCCCAACTCCCTCACCCTCGCCGCCGTCTCCACCGCAGGCCTCTTCTACGCCGCTCAGACCGCCAAGCAGCTCATCCAGGGCGATGGCCCCGCCGCCACCATCCATCTGGCCTCCATCCGCGACTGGCCAGCCATGCGCTACCGCGGCCTGCATGACGACCTCTCCCGCGGCCCCGTCCCCACCCTCGCCTTCCAGAAGCAGCTCATCCAGACCCTCGCCGCCTACAAAAGCAACGTCTACTCCCCGTACTTCGAGCACACCCAGCAGTACACCTCCAATCCCCTGCCCGCGCCCCCCGGCGGCAGCCTCTCTCCCGCCGACGCCCGCGAACTCACCGCCTTCGCCGCCCGCTACCACGTCACCGTCATCCCTGAGCAGGAAGCCTTCGGCCACCTCCACCACAACCTCACCTGGGAGCAATACCAGCCGCTCGCCGAGACCCCCCACGGCGCCGTCCTCGCCCCCGGCCAGCCCGGCTCCCTCGCCCTCATCCAGCAAATGTTCACCGAGCTCGCCGCCGACTATCCCGGACCCTTCCTGCACATCGGCGCCGATGAAACCACCGACCTCGGTCTCGGCCAGACCAAAGCCGACGTCGACGCCCGCGGCCTCGGCCCCGTCTACCTCGACTTCCTCGAGCGCATCGACACCGCCCTCGCCCCGCTCCACCGCCGCCTGCTCTTCTGGGGAGACATCGCCCAGTCCATCGTCCAGCGCTCCACCGCCTACAGCGCCTCGGCCGGTGCCTCCTCGCCCGATCGCCTCGACCCCGACATCCTCCGCAACGTGCCCGCCGCCTTCAAGCAGAACACCATCGCCGTCGCCTGGTGGTACACGCCCAGCCCCTCCGGCGGCTTCGCCAAGTTCCTCACCCCCTTCACCAGCGCCGGCTTCGAAACCTGGGTCGCCCCCGGCATCAACAACTGGTCCGTCGTCTACCCCAACTACAACGACGGCCTCACCAACATCCAGCAGTTCGTCGCCGAAGGCCAGCGCCAGCACTCCACCGGCACCCTCAACACCATCTGGAACGACGACGGCGAATCGCTCAGCAACAACAACTGGTACGGCATCCTCTTCGGCGCCGCCGCCTCCTGGCAGCAGGGTCAGTCCCCCCTCGAGCCCTTCGAGCAATCCTTCGCCCAGGTCTTCCACGGCGACCAGACCGGAGACCTCAACCAGGCCCAGCTCGCCCTCATGCAGGCCCACACTCTCCTCCGCCAAGCCAAAATCGGTGACGGCTCCGACGGCCTCTTCTGGATCGACCCCTGGTCGAAAGACGGCCAGGCCACCGCCGCCAAGTTCCGCTCCACCATCCGCGAAGAGCGCCTCGCCGCCGAGCGAGCCCTCACCCTCATCGCCAAGGCCCGCGCCGCCTACCCCCGCAAGGTCTTTGACCGCATCGATGGAGCCACCCCGTTACCGGGAACCCCACATCTCGCCTCTGAGACCTGGGTTCCTTTCGACGCCGCCAACGCCTTCCCCTCGAACCCCACAACCCTCCGCTACCCCGACGCCATCGACGCCCTCGAGCTCGGAGCCCGCCGCCTGGATCTCATCGGCCTCAAATTTCAGCTCACCGACGAGATCGTCGCCGGCTATAACCGCGCCCTGGTAGCCCAATCCAGCTCCGACCGCAAGCTCCACGCCACCGTCAGCCGGGAGCTCTCGGACATTCGCGGCATCAACGGCCGGCTCGAAGACATCCGCGACACCTACGCCCTGCTCCGCGACCTGTACGAGCAAACCTGGCTCCGCTCCAATCGCGCCTACGCTCTACGCCCCGTGCTCGAGCACTACGACGCCACCATCCAGCTCTGGCAGGCCCGCAGCGACCGCTTCCGCACCGCCAACCGCCAATACGGCGAAACCAAAACCCTTCCCACCGCCGCCGAACTCGGCCTTCCTCTCACCCGCTAAAGCAACGGGCTCCTCACCCGCCATAACCAACCAGTCTCCAAGCTGCAACCAAGGACCCCGCAAAACTCAGGGGTGCCCCATCTCAGACAGTCCCGCCGTCTGAGGTGGGAGCCGGACAGTGTGGGTATGGCCCCATTTGAGACAGCCCACCGTCCGAGATAAAAATCGCAAAGTGTGGGGGTGCCCCATCTCAGACAGTCCCACCGTCTGAGGTGGGAACGGCACAGTCAATGGCGGACCACTCTGTCGTCCTTCCCCAAAGAGAGGATCTGCTGTTCGCCAAAGGCCGGACGCTGTCAACCCCCTCGACCTTCACGAGCTTCCTTAACAAACTCAATCCAAACCACTTAGCTCCCGAAGAAAGTTGGCATACCCACCCCGCCCATCCTGCTACTCTTGTAACAAGCCAAAGAAATCTCACAAACCACCCCCAACCACTACTCTCCGGGTGCCCCATCTCAGACAGTTTCACCGTCTGAGATGGGAACCACAGAAGTACATTCCAGGAATTCTTCGATCACGGCGGTAATCCTCTACTTGTCTTTCCCGAAGACGATCCGGTGTCCCACACATCTAATCCGCAACCAAGAACCCGACCAGACGGAAAAACCCGACCGGACGATCAAACCAACAACCGTCATTCTGGCGAAGCCGGAATCCCCGTATTGGCTCTCGTTCAAGCCACAGCACACCGAAAGTAGTTCCAGAACAAAGCCTAAGTCGTTTGTTGACAGGACTTTGCCGATAACTTCAGTAGATAGAGGACTTTAGCTTCCCTCATCCACAGAAGTCTCTCATTCAAAGCAACTTACAAGAAAGTAGGGGGGCTAGCCCCCCTCGTAAGCCGAAATCAAAAAAATATTCCACGGGAAAACGCAGAGCCAGCAGCCTGCGTCCTCCCGCTCTGCAAGAAGAATGCCGCACGTCAAATGCGGCAATCTCAAACAGAAACTGTCTAGCTCGGCAATGGCGGAGTCTGAATTCCGCCCATGTGTGCAATGTTGTCGATCATCTCCGCATGCCCACGGATCACGGTCTCGCCCTTGGCAACCACAGCCTTCAAGTCCGCAAGCTGCGTATCGTGCTCTTCCTTTAGAAAGGCCTTCAAATCGTTGTCATGATCCTTGACCATCGCTTCCACATACGCCTTATCGAACTCAGAGCCTGACTTGATCTTCAGCTCTTCGTAAATCGCTCGATCTTTGATTGAGGGACCGGTCGGCGGCTTCACATGGTACTTCACTGCCAATGGCTTCATCTGCTCAATCAGCATCGCGTGGTCATGAATCATCTTCGTCGCAAAGTCACGAACATTCTTATCCTGACTCTTCTGCAGGGCCAGCTTAGCGACGTTTATCTCTCCCAGGCTGCCCTGCCCGGCATCCTCAATAAAACTCTTATCTGCTGAAGTAGGCTCCTGCGCCCGGACTACACCGCACAGCGAGCACACGGCCAAGCCAATTACTGCCAATCTCAATCCCATTGCCTGCATGCATTCTCCTCCAACCATCTGAACTGCCTCACATGCGATGAGCACCACACCACCCGAGTTGCCGAACTCAACCGCAGACATGCCGGACACGCTAAAGTAAAGAGCGCCTCCCGCGAACCCGCATGCCCATCCTCACCGCCCGCACCCTCATCACCGCCATCGGCACCATCGCCTATCCAGCCATCACCATCGACGAGGCCGGTTGCATCGCCGACATCTCTACAGACGCAACCATCCGCTCCGAAGCCATTCTCACTCCCACCTTCCTCGACATTCACCTCCACGGCGCCGCCGGCCATGACGTCATGTCCGCCTCGCCCGCCGAGCTCGGCACCGTGCAGCGCTTCCTCGCCCGCCGCGGCACCGCGCACTACCTGCCCACCACCGTCACCGCACCGATCGACGAAACGCTTCGCGCCCTCGAGTCCCTCGCCGACGCCATCGAGCGATCCACGCCCGCCAACGAAGCCATCCCCCTCGGCATCCACGTCGAGGGCCCCTTCCTCTCCCACGCCAAACGCGGCGTCCATCCCAGCAGCCTTCTGCAACCACCATCGATCGCGCTCTTCGACCGCTTCCAACAAGCCGCCCGCGGTCACGTCCGCCTGCTCACCTTGGCACCTGAACTCGCCGGCGCACCCGAGCTCATCCGACACGCCACGCAAGCCGGCGTCCGCGTAAGCCTGGGCCACACAAACGCCACCGCCGCCGAAGCCGAGGCCGCCCTCCTTGCCGGCGCCGCGTCTGCAACCCACACCTTCAACGCCATGCGTCCGCTCGATCACCGCGAACCCGGAGTGCTCGGCACCGTGCTCGATCACCCGGATCTCTACGCCGAGCTCATCTGCGACGGCATCCACGTTGCGCCTCCGCTCGTCCGCCTGTGGCTTCGCCTCAAAGCCGACCACGCCATTCTGGTCACCGACGGCATGTCCGCGACCGGCATGCCCGACGGCGCGTACCAGCTCGGCGCACTCGCCGTCACCGTCCGCGACCGCCGCTGCACGCTCACGGACAGCCCGGAGACTCTTGCCGGATCGGTCCTCACCCTCGACCAGGCAGTGGCCAACCTGCAGCATTTCACCGGCTGCTCGCTCGAGACCGCCGTCCGCTGCGCCGGTAGCCATCCCGCTGCGCTGCTCGGCTTGGCCGATACGGTAGGCAGCCTCCGCGCAGGCCAGCCCGCCAGCTTCAACCAGTACTCTGCCTCCGGCCGCCTGGAAGCCACCTGGATCCGAGGCGAACGCGTCTTCGCCTGATCCACCGTCTCTCCACGTCGCGGAGCGCGCCTTCCGCAGCCTTGGCAAGCTCCTGCTCCATCTGCCGTCTCTCCGCTCGTGCTCTCGTAAGCCCGGTATCATACCTTCACCGAGACCTCGCGCCATTTCGCAGGAGTGCCCCCTTTGCCGCCCAGCGTGCCCAGCACCATCGCCAGCCATCTCGCGCCCTCGCGTCTTTCCACGCCCGACCTCGTCATCGTCGCTCTCTACCTTATCGGCATCACGCTCTTCGGCCTTCGCTTCCGTCGCAATTTGGGACAGGGCTCCTCGCTCAAGAGCTACTTTCTTGCCGACAACACGATTCCCTGGTGGGCGATCGCGCTCTCCATTGTCTCGGCCGAGACCTCGACCCTAACCATCGTCTCCATTCCCGGAGTCGCCTTCGCCGGCGACCTCGGCTTCCTGCAGGTCGTGCTGGGCTACATGCTCGGGCGCGTCGTCGTGGCGCTGCTCTTTCTGCCGCGCTACTTCCGCGGCGAGATGCTCACCGCCTACCAACTGATCGACCAACGCTTCGGGCACACCTTGCACAAGCTCACCGCCGGGCTCTTCCTCCTCACCCGCGCCGCCGCCGAGGGTGTCCGGGTCTTCGCCATCTCCATCGTCGTCTCGATCGCCATCGGCACCGGCGATGTGCTCTCGATCGCCATCATCAGCGGCCTGACTCTGCTCTACACCTTTGAAGGAGGCATGGCTGCCGTCATCTGGACCGACGTCGTCCAGATGACACTCTATGTCGCTGGAACCTTCGTCGCACTCTGGTCGATCGGCCACCAGACCGCCGGCCACTGGCCCCACATCGTGGCCGTGGGCCAGCAATCCGCCAAGTTCCACATGCTCAACTTCGCCGTCAACCTGACGCAGTCCTACACCTTTTGGGCCGGCCTGCTCGGCGGAACCTTCCTTACCATGGCCTCGCACGGCACCGACCAGCTCATGGTGCAGCGCATGCTCGCCGCCCGCAACCTGCGCGAGTCCCGCCTCGCCCTGCTCTCGTCCGGCGCCGTTATCTTTCTCCAGTTCACGCTCTTTCTGCTCATCGGGGTCGGCCTCTTCGTCTTCTATGGCAGCCATCCGACGCGTTTCAAGACCAACGACCACATCTTCCCCACCTTCATCGTCCAGCAGATGCCGCACGGTGTGGCTGGCCTGCTGGTCGCCGCCATCCTCGCCGCGGCCATGAGCAACCTCTCCGCCGCCTTGAACTCGCTCGCCAGCACGTCGGTGATCGACTTCCTTGTCCCCTGGCACACATCCCGGGTGGGAAGTACGGACCGCAGCCCCACGCCGTTCAACACCACCCTGCTCTCCCGAGCCGCGACCCTGTTCTGGGCGTTGGTCCTCTTTGCCATCGCGGTCTACAGCATTCACGCTGGAGGCAAGGGCCACGTCGTCGAAACCGGGCTCAGCATCGCTTCGGTCGCCTACGGCTGCCTGCTGGGCGTCTTCCTGCTCGGCACGCTCACGCGCTACGCTACCCAGACTGGAGCTATCCTCGGCATGATTTGCGGCCTCGCCCTCAATCTCACCCTTTGGCAAGCATCCTTCCCGATGCATCTCGGCTTCTTCACCCTCCCGAAGATTGCTTTCACCTGGTACGTCCTCATCGGCTCCGTTGCGACCTTCGTCCTTGGTTCCGTCTTCAGTCTCCTGCTTCCGAAGCCTCGCCTCAAACCGTTGACGACCGGTGTCGCCTTCTTACTCTGCCTCTCCTGCTTTTCCGTCCGGAGCGAAGCGCAGATGTCTGCTTCTCCATCTGCCGTAGCTGCTCCGGCGAGCCGATCGTACGATTTCACCCCTGCGTCCGCCCTCATCACGGACGCAATCGCCCAGCACAAGCTCCCGGGAGCCGTGCTGGTGGTGGGCCACAACGGCCAAGTCGTCTTCGAGCACGCCTACGGCAACCGCGCCCTCGAAGCCACCATGGAACCCATGACCGAAGACACGATCTTCGACATGGCTTCGCTCACCAAGGTCCTCGTCACCACCACCGCCATCCTGCAGCTTTACGAGCAGGACAAGCTTGAGCTAGACGCACCCGTAGCAAAATACCTCCCCGCGTTCGCCGCCAATGGCAAGAGCAAGATCACCATCCGCCAGCTGCTGACCCATTACTCCGGCCTGCCCGAAGACGTAGACCTGAAAGACGACTGGGGTCTGGCCAAACCCGACAAAGCCGAGGGTCTTCGCCGCGCCATGGCCTCTGTTCCCTACGGTCCTCCCGGTGCAACGTTCAAGTACTCCGACATCAACTTCATCACCCTCGGACGCCTTGTGGAGAGCATCTCCGGTCACTCTTTGGATGTGTACGCCCTCGAACACATCTTCAAGCCCCTGGAGATCCACCAAACCGGTTATCACTCCTACGACGAGGTCTGCGGCCCTGCCCTTCGCGTCGGCGCTGCCGTTGAGCGCGATCCAAAGCCCAACATCCGCATCCTTTTGCAATGTTTGCCCGACACCTGGTCACCCGCGGTGCTGGACTCGCAAACCGCACCCACCGCCTACGACGACCAAGGCACCACCGCTACCAACCCCGACTTCGACCACCTGCTCCGTGGCACGGTCCACGACCCCACCGCACGCCGCATGGGCGGAGTCGCCGGACACGCCGGGGTTTTCTCAACCGCCCACGACATGAGCCTTTTCTGCGACGCCCTTCTAGCCAAGCTCCTCCACAACACTGGCCCGTTCCCGCTGAAGCAGTCCACCCTCCAGCTCGCCACCAGCCCGCAAGCCCCCGCGACCGCCGTCGCCACGGCCACCATCTTCACCTCCAACGGCCAGACCACCACTGGCATCGCCCAGCGCGGCCTCGGCTGGGACCTCAACTCGCCCTTCTCCCGCCCTCGCGGCGAGCTCTTCCCCATCACCTCTGCGGGCCACCCGGGGAGCTTCGGCCACACCGGCTTCACGGGCACCTCGCTCTGGATCGACCCCACCTCCGACACCTACGTCATCCTGCTCGCGAACTCCGTCCACCCCCGCGGCGGCCCCAATATCTCCCCGCTCCGCAGCCAGGTCGCCACCGCGGTAGCCCGTGCCCTCGGACTGGGTGCCCCATCCTTCGCGTCTCATCCTAACGGTGCAATATCGAGCGAAGCTCGACCGTCTACCTCCGGTCCAGTCCCGCCCCATACCCAAACCGGAATCGACGTCCTTGAATCCACTCAGTTTGCTGCCCTCAAATTTCTCCCGCACGCCCCCAACACGCCCCTCCGCGTCGGCCTCCTCACGAACCAGTCCGGCGTCGACGCCCACGGCACCCGCACCATCGACATCCTCGCCCATGCCTCTGCGGACATCACCCTCACCAGCATCTTCACCCCCGAGCACGGACTCTACGCCCGCCAGGACACCGAGCACCTCACCTCCGAAACCGACCCCGTCACCCATCTGCCCGTCATCTCCGTCTACGGCCCCAAGGCCTCCGACAAGCATCCCAAGCAGTCCGACCTACGCGACCTCGATGCCGTCCTCATCGACCTCCCGGACGCCGGCGTTCCCTTCTGGACCTACGAAACCCTCACCGGCTACTTCCTGGAGTCCTGCTCCCGCGCCCATGTCCCGGTCGTCATCCTAGACCGGCCCAACCCCATCGGCGGCCTTGCCGTCCAGGGACCCACGGCCGACCCCGGCACTCAGTCTTACTTGAACTTCACCCCCATTCCCATCCGCCACGGCCTCACACTCGGCGAGCTCGCCCGCTACTTCAACGCCTACGCCGTCCAGTCTCCGCTCGACCCCCGCCTGCTCGATGGCCGCGCCGTCGTCCTCGGCGTACCGGGTAACGTCGCCGCCGACGGAGGCCATATCGTCGCGCCCGCGACCCAGCCCGGCCTCCATGCCGACCTCACCGTCATCCCCATGCAGAACTGGACGCGCGCCGAGTTCTTCGACCAGACCGGCCTCCCCTGGATACCGCCCCCCCCCAACATGAAGACCCCCGCCACCAACCACGGCTAACCCGGCGGCGCGATGATCGAGTACACCAACATGTCCGTCGGTCGCGGCTCACCTGCACCGTACGAGAACTTCGGCGCACCCTTCCTCCATGCCGCTGAACTGGCCGCTTATCTCGAGGCCCGGCACATCCCCGGCATCACCTTCAGCCCTACGACCCTGGCCATCGCCGAGACTGCCGAGCATTATCCCTTTCACGGCCAAACCATCCCGGGAATCCACCTGATCGTTACGGATCGTACTCAACTTGACACGCCCGAGATGGGGGTTGAACTGCTATCCGCTCTCCATCATCTGTATCCCACGCACTTTCAGCTTGAAAAGGCGAAAACGATCCTGCTCAACACGGAAACTCTGAACGCTATCCGGCACGACCGGGACCCACGCGAGATCGCGGACACCTGGCGCAAAGGCATCCTTGCCTTCGAGTCGAATCGCCGTCCGTACCTGCTCTACCACTAACGGTGCAGACTGGCGGCTGCGACACTCCATTTAGCATCTTGTTTAACAGGGCAGCGCATGAAAGAGCCGATACGAAAATTGGACCATCGTGCTGAAAGCGTCGTGCAAAGGCCGGCGCGTCTGGTGGTTGCCGCGCTGATTTTGCGCGCATCCGATCCGCCGGCCGCGAACGGTGCCTCCGCCCAGCCGGAGGTTCTGATCTGCCAACGCAAAGTCGATCAGCCGATGAGTTTGAAGTGGGAGTTTCCAGGCGGCAAGGTCGAAGACGGCGAGACCTCTGAGCAGGCACTGGCTCGCGAGCTGAATGAAGAGCTCGGGATCACGGCGACCATCGGCCGCCGCGTCGCCGGCCTCCGGCACAAATACCGCAACGGCGGAGCGATCGACCTGCAGTTCTTTGTCGTCGATAACTTTACCGGAACCATCGAGAACCGCATCTTCAACGACGTGCGGTGGTCTTCGCTGGTGGCGCTGCCGGGATACGATTTCCTCGCCGCCGACCTGGGGCTGATCCGGGATCTGTCTGAGGGCAAGCTGCTGTAGGCTCGCGAGCTTACGGAAGCTCCCGACGCTGCGCCGCACGAAGGGCCTGTACCCGCTCCATCATGAGCGCCATCTGATGATCGTTATGGTAGCCATCCCGCACCGCGCGTGCATGGCCGGCAGCGGCAATTTTGGCCCGCGCCGCCGCATCCGGCAGGTAACGGCGAACTTTCGCGAGCAGCTGGTCGTATCCCGAGAAAAAGACCGCTTCCTCGTCCTCCCTAAACTTCAACGCATGTCCCGTTGAGCGCTCCGCCAGTAGAAACCCTCCGCAGCCCGCGATCTCGAAGCTCTTGTGGGTGTACTCGTCTTGATTGGAGTGGGTCAGGAAGCTCAGGTTGATCTTCGAACGCCAGATGGCCTCGCGGTACTGCTGCTCGTAGAGTTCGCCTTCGCGGTACAAAGCGGTGAAAGCCTCAACGCTGAGCGCTCTTTGCCAGGACCGCTGATTGCCGGAGATCACGACCGGCACTCCGGCTGCGCCTAGCCTCGTAAGTATGTCGGCGCGATCGTCGTAGGGGGTGCCGATAAACGAGACGCCCCGGTCGCGGCTTGCCTCCGCCAGCGGCGTAGGAGGCGCGTAGTGGATCGTCTGCTCGTAGGCGGTTTGTACCTTCATCACGGCCTGCGCGCCGCGTGCCTCGAGGTCACGGACGCTTACGTCCCGCTGCGTGATGTGTAGGTTGAAGAGCGGCACGTCTTTGCGGTAGAGCCGCCAGCCCGGATCGCGCCGCGGCCCGAACGCGTTATCGATCATGTAGCTCACGGTGGGAATGCCCATGCGTTCCATTTTCATTAACGTTTGGGGCTGGAGCTGCAGCACCTTGTCCGCCCAGAAGACCTCCGGCCGAACCTGTTCCGCAAGCCGCAGGAGATCGCGGTTGAGAGCCTCGGTCCTGGGTCCAGCCGCCAGCCGGAAAGCGATCTTATGCAGTAGTGGACTCCGGTAAAGATAGGCGTGGATGTCAAAAGGGACTACCGTGTGCCCCAGCTTCTCGAGGGCCCAGCGACGGTACAGGCTCGAACTTCCCGAAGCCTGCCCGCCCGCGTATAGGATTCTCATCGCGCTACTTGCCGAAATCCACCTTCGGCGCGACGGCGTTGCTTGGGTCGCCCTTGAAGTACTCATCGCGGCGGGGGAACTTCGCGCCCGCCCACAGGCTGTTCGGGAACTGCGAGACGTAGACGTTGTAGTCCTCAAGTGCCACGTTGTAGCGACGCCGCGCTACCTGGATGCGGTTCTCCGTGCCTGCAAGCTCATCGGTCAGCGTACGGAACTGCTCGTTCGACTTGAGGTTTGGATACGCCTCCTGCAGGCGGAGCAGCGGACTGATCGCTACGTCGAGCGATGCGTTGGCCTTGATGCTGGCCGAACGGTCAGCGCCGGCGGCAACGACACCTGCTCGCGCGTTCGCGATATTGGTGAGCACCGTCGACTCTTCGGCGACGTAGCCTTTGACTGAAGCCACCAGATTGGGGATCAGATCCAGCCGGCGCTGCTGCTCCACGTTTACATCCGAGTACATGGCGTCCACATGTTCGGTCTTCGAGACCATCTGGTTGCGTGCGCTCACATAGCTTCCGCCTACCAGCAGCAGCGCCACAATTACGATTGCCGCCGCTCCTAATCCTATCCACGAACCCTTCATCATTCCTCCTGTTGCTTATCCGCTCGACTGTATCACTGTACTTAGAAATCCCTTGAGGCTCCGCCACCACCAGACTCGCCGCCACCCGAACCGCCGAAGCCGCCCCCACCGCCCCGGTCGTCATAGC
>CAXUNR010000072.1:0-11735 GCA_964252655.1 uncultured Acidobacteriaceae bacterium | reverse complement strand
GGTTGTTCCCGCGGCTTAGCGTACGATACGGTCCGTTTTCTGAAGCGACCCCTGGGTGAGCACGTTGATCGTGGCCTGATCAATGCTAAAAATCGGATATGCTGCCTTGTAATCCGAGCCGTTCATGGAAGAATTTTAGCGGCGTTGAGTTTGATCTGTCTGAAAACAGCGTCCATCTGCCTTCGACCTGCAAAGAAGGCGTTGAGGCCGCTTTGCCGCAACCCAGACTTCAGGGGACGTTACAACCTCCTGAGAGGTTGTTCTAAAGGGGGATGCCTCGCATCCACATCTCGTAAAGCGTTAGAGCAATGTAAATACCAGCTCCGGTCAGAAGCGAGTCCCGTAGTCTGGACTTTCGGAACATCTTGTCTAGTAGCCAACCAGTCAGAATAGAGAAGGCGACTCCTACGCAAAGGACGAGAAACATTCTGAGATTGCTTATGGGAACGGCTCGTCTTCTCAGTGAATCGAGCATCGCCGCAAGATCAAATCAAGCTTTGTACGTTTCTTCTACGTCCGTAGAAAGAATGTAACAGGGTGCCTGGGAGGTGTCCGGGAGACGCTTGAGACGTAGTTTCCGCAAACGCCGTTTCGCGGGAGCCGCATCAGGGCACTCGGGAATGAAATCGGCCACGATAGAGCTTGCCTAGCAGATGATCATCCCAAAAGAGACCTGAGACTACAGATTCCGCTGCAATCACGGCATCCTCAAGAGACATCTCTTCGGAGCCACGCCCAATCTTTTGACCGTTCCTTGCAATGACGACTGCAAAGCACTCTCCGCAACCATTGAGCTTCTCGGGTTCGTCCGTCCAGTCCTCTTCGAAGTGGTACTCAAAGTTCTGCTTTACGATCCAAACTTCAGACGGCACCGAATCGTCATAGAGCCAGGTTCCTGACTTTACGATCTCCGCGTACAAATCGCGTTTATCCGGTTCCTTCATTCGAATTGAGTATAGCTACGCTTCTGCAAAGTCGGTGTTGTCGGCAACTTCGATTCCTTCCCCTTGTAATTAGTCTCCTAGTCTCCTAATCTCTCAAGAGACTAGGAGACTAATCGCCGTGATTCTCAGCGTTGCATCATTCAAAGGTGGAGTTGGAAAAACCACTACCGCCGTGCACCTTGCAGCGTATCTGCAGACGCTTGCACCGACGCTGCTTTTGGATGCCGACCAAACGAAAAATGCCACTGCTTGGAGCCAACGCGGGACAGGATTCCCGTTCCGTGTGGCTGGTATTGGGCAAGCGGCCAAGTTGGCAAAGGATTTCACTCACGTCGTGATCGACACCGGCCAACGGCCAAACATGGAAGATCTGAAGGCGGCAGCCGAGGATTGCGACTTGCTGGTGATCCCGGCTGTTCCAGCCAGTCTCGATACAGATGGGCTTGGCCAGACTCTTCGAGCGCTTCAAGAGATCGGAGCAACAGGTTACAGGGTTCTGCTTACGAAGGTTCCTCCGTATGCCGCCAAGGAGGCCTTAGAGCTTCGAGGGTTGCTGGCTGACTTGAAGGCTCCCGTCTTCAAATCAGAGATCCCGCGACTGACAGCTTTTGAGAAAGCCGCTACACATGGACAGATTGTGAATCAGGTAGACGACCGAAACGCAGCGAGAGCATGGGAGACATACGCTGCTGCAGGAAAGGAGATCCTATGAGCCTCAGAGACGCTCTTGCAGGAGTGAAGCAGAGCCAGACGGACCAAGACCAGGTCAGGACGGATATAACGGCCACAAACGTTCAAACACCTCGCCCCAAGGCACTCAGGACTAAAAAACCTCCCGTTGGAAGTCGAGTGTCTGGCAAGAGCAGCAATCCGGATTTTGAAAAGGTAGGCGTGTACGTCAGAACAGAGACGCGCAGGAAAGCCGAGCGGAAATGGGAAGACCAAGCCGGTGGCGATCTCTCTGATTTGATTGAGACTTTGCTCAGTAAATATATAAGAGACTAGGCGACTAATCTACTAAGATCCTAGTCGCTTAGGGGGCCTTCTCTACGCCTCGGAGACTTTGAAATGAAACGCGCTCTCGCCGGTCCCAGCTTTACAGAACAGCTCCTCTTGGACGCTGTAGTCGATATTCAGCAAAACCCGGACGCCACGGAAGCCGCTTTCATGGCCCGTCAGCTCGTGCAATGCACCCTCCCCCACAGCGATCCTGGAAACGTGCCGATCTGGACCCGTACAAATGGAAACCTCACCCTGACTGTCCGGCCAGACTTCGATCGCAAGACTCATAAAGCGCTCTACCCTTATGGCTCCGTTCCCCGGTTGCTGTTGTTCTGGATTGTCACTGAAGCCAAACGGAAGAAGAGCCGACATCTACGCCTGGGCAATAGCTTGGATTCATTCATGCGGGATGTCGGGCTCAACCCTCGAACAGGGGGAGGGAAGCGCGGTGATGCCAAGCGTCTGCAGGAGCAGATGATGCGGCTCTTCCGTGCTCTCATCAGCTTCGAGGACACACGTGAGACCCACATACGTTACCTGGACATGCAGGTAGCGCCCAAGGCAGAGCTCTGGTGGGACGCCAGCCGCACACAGCAGGACAATCTCTGGGACAGTTGGATAGAGCTTGGAGAGTCGTTCTACGAAGCCGTTATTACCTCCTCTGTGCCAGTTGACCTCAGAGCACTTCGGGCGCTGAAACGGTCGCCGCTAGCCCTCGATCTCTATTCCTGGCTAACGTACACGACCTTTGTAGCGTCCCGCAGCCGGAAGGACCGCCTCGTTCCGTGGGAAGGTTTGCACGGCCAAATGGGTGCCGAGTACGCCGAGCTTCGGGATTTCAAAAAGAAGGTGATTGCTACGCTGCGCAAGGTCCAGCTTGCTTATCCTGCGTTGAAATTGGAAACGACTACCGATGGCCTCGTGATCCATCCATCCAGCACAGCGATTCCCACAAAAAGCTTCTCAGACTAGGGGCTTTTCCACGGTGAAACGGTCCCGGCAACTACAGGGGCTTTTTTGGTTTTGTACGGTGAAATGGTCCCGGCGCTACGGTGAAACGGTCCCGGCCTTACGGTGAAACGGTCCCGGAATTTATCTACTTAAAGGAAGCCTGTAGTTAAGCCTTTAGTCTTTGCCTTTAGTTTTCACTATTCCTATAGTCGGCGAGGCCGAGCTTGTGGATTTTCAAACGAGGAACGGCCAAAACCCATACGGTGAAACACTAGCGCCTCTCCGATCTGCGAAGGTTGTAGCCAGCATGCGAGCCGTGTATATACAATAGCTATATGGGCGTGTACTCGACGCTGGATGGGCAGGGCTTTGTCTGGGATAACGATAAAGCCGCCAGCAATGCTTCCAGGGACGGCGTACGGTTCGAGCAGGCCCGAGAGGTCTTTCTCGATCAGCTCGCCCGCTACGAGGACGCCAGCCCTCAGGAAGAGGCACGGCAGGCGTGTATCGGCCTCACGATTGAGTACCGGCTCCTCTACGTCGTCCATGTGGTTCAGGAAGGTGATGTGCTCCGCCTCATCCTCCGCAAGGATTGCGGAACCGGCGGAAAGAAGACGCTATGAAAATGACTGATCGCATCAAGCGCAACATGCAGCCAGACAAACCCATGACCCTCATCTCCCTCCGGCTGCCCGATCACGTCATCGAGGATCTTAAAGAGGTCGCCCCCTCGCTCGGTTTCGGCGGGTACCAGGCGCTCATCCGGGCCTACATCTCGAACGGACTCCGCAAGCACCTGGCCGAAAGGGAAGCGCAGAGGGCCAAGGACTCCACCGTCGAGGAGTTCAGCCAGAGGCTCATCGCCCATGGTGTGCCAGAGCAAGCTATCCAGGAAGCAGTCGCGGAGATGAGAGCGGCACGGTAAGACGCTCCCGGATCATTAGCGCCAAACAAGATCGGTAAGGGTCTTTTCGACAGGTACGTTGAAGTAGCCCATTTGATCCAAAAGAAGGCGAACGCTAATAGCGGTAAAGTTTGCATCATTACCAGGACCGACCATGACCTTCGCAATCGGCAGGAGCGGCTGCCGGCTCTTCATCCAGCTCGGTGTGTCCAACGGCAGTAAGCGGGCAAGGGTGTTACCCTTTTGGGCGAAGCGGACCTTTGAGAACTCGGACACTTTCAGTTCATGTACTAACCGGAATTCGTTCTCGGCTTCCCACCGCACATCTTTCGCAAGTGGAGCGAGCTTGTAGATCCATTCATCCCAAGCAAGATAAGAGTTTTCGGCCCATTGCTCTGGGTTGGCTTGTCGTTCTTCGGTCAATCCTTCGCGGTAAAAGCGGAGGGTAGCGGCGACAATTTTTTTTACTGCAGCTTTCTGCGTTCGTTAGCACCTAATGGGCCATGCGTCCTAGCATACAATCAATAGCGTGCAGGCGTAAACGTTCGTTAGCACCTAATGCGTGATACCTAGTTTGTTTCACAAACTACGCGCACCTGCGGTGGGCAGAGGCAAAAAAAACCGCAACAGCAAGAACAACCGCAACAGCAACAGCCGCCGCAACCGCAAAGGCAAGAACAACCGCATGGCCATCGTGCACGTCGCCTTCAAGTCGTCGAGCACCGCACCGCCCGCAGCGGCGCATGCGCAGTACATTGCGCGCGATGGCCAGTACCAGGAGCGCGGCGGCCTGGAGCTGGTCGAGTCCGGCAATATGCCGGATTTTGCCCAGGCCGATCCGCACGCGTTCTGGGTGGCTGCCGACGCGCATGAACGCGCAAATGGCCGCACCTATACCGAGCTGCAGATCGCCTTGCCGCGTGAGCTTGAGCCAGCGCAGCGCCAGGAGCTGGCCCGCGAAGCAACGCGGGAGCTGCTGGGGGATCGTTTTGCGTATACGCTGGCTGTCCATACTCCGCTGGCCAAGGACAATATCGAGCAGCCGCATATGCACCTCATGTTCTCCGAGCGGGCTGTTACGAAGACTACGCGGGAGATGCCCGAGGAGCGTTTCTTCAAACGCAACGGGGCGAAGAAAGACCCAGAGTGGAACAACCGGAACAAGCCGGAAGAAGTGCGGGAGAAGTGGGTCGAGATGATGAATGCGGCCATGGAGCGGCACGGCCATATTCATCATCCTGAGCAGCGCTTGGACGCCCGGTCCTGGGAGGAGCAGGGACGCGGAGACCTTGCCGCGTTGCGTGAGGAAAAGACTCTTCGAGGTGACGGGCCGGAGGCCAAGGAGCGGCATGCGGAGATCGACCAACTGCGCCAGGAGCGAGCCGCTTTTCCTCCGTCGAATCTTGACCAGGCAGCAGCGATCCAGCATCTGGAGCAGCAGGCCGAGCAGCGGGTCGCTGAAGTCGAAAAGAGCACAGCCCAGGAACTCTCTCGTCTGGACAAATTGATTGCCACCTTCCGCGAGCTGGCGAACGAAGCGAAAGAGCGGACGGTTGCTGCCGCCCAGATTGCTACCGAGCATTTTGCGCAGGGCCGGCAGGCGTTCCGGGAACGCTACGAGGCGTACAAGCAGGCAAAGAAGCCGCCAGCGGTTTCAGAGCCGAAGCAGGAACAGGCAATAGAAAAAGCTCCAGAGAAGGCGCAGGAGCAGGAAAAGAAGATCGAGCGCGGACGTGGGTTTGGGATCGGGCGATAGAGCAGGTTTGTAGAGGGTGGGGTCATGGAAGAACAGCCGCAGTCAGGGAGCCGTGTCGGTGATTCGATGATGTTCGGTCTGATCGAGCATGCCGAGCGGATTGAAGAGTCAATGGCCGAGACGCAACGCGTTCTGGCCGAACGGATCAAGGAGCTTGCCCAGGTGAAGGCGTGGGCCGTGCAGGCATCAGTCGATCTGCAGAAGCGGGCCGACACCGCCATCAAGAATCTGGAGACCGAGCGGAGCAAGCTACAGCAGGCGAGTGTCAGCCTGGACCAGAACGCACAATGGGCGATCCGTGAAGCCGTGCGGTCGCAGAGTGGCGACATCGAACGGCAAACCGTGCAGGCGTTTGCGGCGCCGCTCCACGACATCCAGCAGGCCGCCGCCCAGGTGCGTCAGAACGTAAAAGAGATGAAGTGGTTCACCATCGCCCTGATGGTCTCTGCCGGTCTGATCCTGGGTCTCATGCTCGGCTACTGGCCGATGCGGAGCAGCCAGAACAACATGCAGGAGCAGGTGAACCGGATCGAGCAGTACCTGGCCGCCCAGCAGCCAGCGGCACCGGCTCCAGCAGCGCCCGATCCGCATGCCTCGACTCGCAAAGTAAAAGCGAAGTAGGCACCCTGAAAGCATGGGCCGGCCCTAAAGGCAGGCTATGGATTTGACGCGCAAGCGCTTGGAACGCGGATGAAGCCCGCGTCCCACAAACCCACAGCCTCGACGGCGATTGAGTTTTCCTAAGCAGATACAAGTAGACGTATATTTGTATGGTGCACGAGGAGCTGAAAGCCGTTCGTTGGGTCGGATCGTCGCAGAAGGATTTGCGGACCTTCCCGCCAGAGGTGAGGCTGGATGTCGGCTACGCTCTCTATGCCGCGCAGAAGGGCGAGACCGATTCGACGGCCAAGCCCCTGAAGGGCTTTGGCGGCCATGCGGTGATGGAGATCGTGACCCCATTCGACGGCAACACCTGGCGCACCGTCTATACCGTTCGGCTGCGGGATGTGGTGTACGTGCTACACGCCTTCCAGAAAAAGTCGAAGTCCGGCATCGCCACTCCAAAAGCTGAAATCGACCTCATTCATCAGCGGCTGGCCGCCGCCGAGCGTCACTACAAGGAAAGGCAGAGCTGACATGACCACCACACGCAAGACGATCAAGGCAGACGATGTTCTTGAAGGCAGCGGCAACGTGTTCGCTGATCTGGGCATGCCGAACGCGGATCAGGAACTGACCAAGGCCAGGCTGACGCTTCAGATCGCTCGCATCATTAAGGACCGCGGCCTGACCCAGGTAGAGGCGGCGAAGATCCTCGGAATTCAGCAGCCCCACGTTTCGGCGCTGACCCGGAACCGGGCCGGCAATTTCTCGATCGGCCGGCTGATCGACTTTCTGACGGCTCTGGGCCAGGACGTGGAGATTACAGTGACACCGACGCACAAGGAGCAGGGCGCGATGTCCATCGTCTTCGCCTAGCAACCGGATTGTTAGGTGCATCTGTTGCTACCTTGCTAAAGCTCGTAATAGCCAATCTCGAGATAGCGATGCGTAATCCACGTCGGTTCGTTGTCGTCAAAGGTCCAACCTTTCTGTGCCAGCTGTTTTTTCCATCGTCGCTGTTTGCGACTGAAGCCACCGAACAAGTCCACAGGTTCATTCCAACGCTTCACATGGTTGGGGATATAGCCGTACGGCAGAAATCCTAAGACAATGGTGTTGTCATAGCCCAGGGGACGGTTTTGCAGGTCTTCGCCAAACTGACCGCTGTGCTGCTTCCACCATTTCTCCTGTACGCGGACTCCGAATTGATACCCATCGCGATGGAGCCGTAGAAAGAAGGTCGGCACGTCCTTGATATCGCCCAGGTCCTTAAGCCAGGCCGGTGCGCCACAGGGAATGTCTTTGTAAATTTCTGGGTGCGCACTGTATTGCCGATCGTCGGACCGTGCGAAGATCGCGGGAGTAATGGCGGTGAGTGTAACGTTTTCAAACTTCCCGTTTTCCGTGGCTGGCGTCAGTTTCAGGTCTTCCCATAACGAGGCATACCGAATTCCGATGGTGAGCCGGTAAGGTCTGAACGCGGTAGCCTGACCGAGGCTATATAACCAAACGCCTACGATGGTGAACGCTCCGCCGATCAGTATTGAGGGCTGGAGGTTAAGCCCGCCGTTGAGATGTAACAACGAGATGGCAGCGCCGCCAAGTACAGCGAGACCGAGGCGTTCAACCAGGACAGCGGCAATTTTCCTCATGCCCGATGTTAAGAGTGAAGCTAGAATTTTGACCATGGCCGACGAAATCAAAGGCATGTTCGTAAAGGACGATACCCTGCACTTCGTCCGAGATGGTCAGGTTTGGAGCGTCACTGCAGAGGAAGGCAAAGAGCCAAATCAGTGGCAGGTGGTCCACTTCGCAAACGTCGGCACATCCGAGGAGTTCATAGATACGTTTTCCGGTGAGTTTTTGGAGCTTGTGGACGCCAGCCACATCCACGGAGTCGAGCGAGACACCGTGAAGAATGCAATTATGACAGTTCTAACGGAAGGACTGATGCCCGCATTTGAGCGCCTGCGACAGATACGTGCGTCCGTTACCACGTCCCTGCCGGAACTCAATCGGCGGCAGCTTTATGAGGATTTCGCACGGGTGCTATGGCATCCCTATAAAGACCTGTTCCCGAAGGCGGCACGTCTCTTGGGATTCGAGATCGGCTTTCTGTTCACGGCAGATACTGACTTTGAGAAGGGTCTAGCAAAGTTCATGAGTAAAGCTCCGTCGTTGATCTTGGACGTACCACAGTTGTTGCGGCGGCAGCGGGCAAACTGGCAGCAGGGGCTTGCCGAGTTCCGCAATGACTTCCTAGAGCACCGTAAAAAGGATCCCGCAGTATTTGCCGCCTACTATCAGCCCAAGACCGCCGAGATGCTTTTCGATCATGCGTGGCGAACGATGGCAGAGCTGTTCCCCGCTTTCATAGAGGCCCGGTTTTGCCTGGTTGGTCGATCATGGAAATACCGAAAGAGGGACGAGATCCAAAGCGCCCACGACGATGGCGGCACTCAATGCGAGCCGGTGGACCGAGGCCGTTTCCCAACATAGCCATCGCTTCCCTTCCCACGCTAACCGGTGTTGTCGTGGTCGACGATAGACCTTGAATTGAGATCAACTGTTTGCCCTGTGGGTAGTTGTGCCCTGGTAAACTCCCTGCATGCCAACCTCTGAAATCTCTGCTGCTACTCCTCTGCCTGTATTCGTAACTAACTCGGAGCAGGGCAGTCTCCCGCCCGCTTTCACCGTGGGAAGCCGGTGGCTATGACCAACACGGTAAGTTCACAGACCTACAGTAATTTGACCATTCTTGAGATCTTTGGATCATGGGTCCACTGCACCTATGACGGAGAAGGACGAACCGGCTTGAAGGCTTGGCTACACTTTCCAAGCGTGACTGATTGCCTTTGGTCTCCATCTTTGTAAGGCGGCTATTACCTCAAAAACGGACGTTTTAGGCGAATACATGCGGCCCGAGTTCTCCGATAGAATTGCGGGCATGATCAGGCGATGGCAGACCTTTTACGTTGTCATCCTTGCAGTTGCATCCTTAGCGCCTTTCCTCAATGGAGCCCAGCAAGCAAGCTCCTCTGCTTCGCCTATGCGTTTTGATTCGAAGTGGTGGCAGTACGCGGACAGCGACGAACAGCAGGGCTTCATCTACGGGTACATGGACTGTCGCCAGCCGCCGAAGACTTCTAACGCTTCGATAGTTGAGTATCAAACTGCTGTATCCGAGATGATGAAATCTCAAAAGGCGAGGGGAGTGAATGCTGTCACAAAGTCTATCGAGCAAGCCTGGACGACGCTTCCGGCAAGGGACATTCGATGTGGAGAACGCTATATCGGGCCCCACGGATTTCTTGATGGTGAGTGGTGGGGTAGCTTTGAGGGGAGGCCCTGGCCGTCGAACCTAGCCAATGCAGACCAAGGGTATATCGAGGGCTATCTTGCGTGCGGCTCCAATCGTACTACTCACCGTAGGGTGCAACGCTATCAGGTCGAGCTCAATCGGCATTACGCTTCGGGTCGACATCAGCACGACAAGATCGCCGACGTGTTGCTAGGACTTCTACAATCCCCCGCAAATCAGCGATGATGTCAGCCAAATTGATCCGGCTCTGTCTGTACTTTAGTCGGGACCTGGTTCTTTTCTGTATACGATAAAGGACGTTATCATATACATGCGGAGACGCCATGCAACTGATTTGCCGGCAGTGCTCCACGCGCCTCACCACCGACCTGCAGCTGGTTCCGCTTGCCTCTCGAAACGAGGTCATGGGGGAGGACCTCCTTGCTCCCGGACAGCTCATGCAGGAGGACGGTTCTTCCTTGCCGTGCGAGGCCGGGCATTTTCTGACAAACCTCGCCGACGCCAAAGGCGTGCAGTTGACCTCTGAGTCTCGCCGCCTCAATGGCTGCTGCGGTCTGGACGGCTGCGATGGTCCCAACCTTCAGTGTGAGGTCTGCGCCGCCTATGTGGCGACCAAACGCACGGATTGCTGGACACCGCACTACATCGCTTTCGATCCAGTCACCACCCAAGCCATCGGGGGCGAAGGAATATGAGCACGTTTCTCATTGGTAAAGATAAGGCTCCACTCGCGCTGTTTCGGTCCATACCCGAGGGTGGACGGCGCTTTTGGGAGTTCTTCACCGTCAACATCCGCAACCCGAACACCCGGCGCGCCTACTTCAAAGCCGTCGAGGGCTTCGCCGCCTGGTGTGAGGAGAGAGGTCTTGGAGATCTGGCCGGAGTGACGCCGATGCATGTCGCGGCCTATGTCGAGCAGCTCGGCCAAACCCACTCGAAGCCGACCGTCAAACAGCACTTGGCCGCGATCCGGATGCTCTTCGATTGGCTGGTCACCGGGCACATCATGGAGACCAACCCCGCTCACGCAGTGCGGGGACCGAAGCATAGCGTTCGGAAGGGCAAGACCTCCGTCCTCTCGGCCGACGAGATGCGGGAACTGCTGGCCGCGATCGACACCACTTCCCTGCTCGGACTCCGCGACCGTGCCTTGATCGCCCTCATGGGCTACACCTTTGCTCGCGTCGGCGCGGCCACAGGAATGAAGGTCGAAGACTTCTATGTCCAGAAACGCCGCGGCTGGGTGCGGCTGCACGAGAAGGGCGGCAAGGTTACCGAACTTCCCTGCCACCACAATCTGGACCTGTATTTAGAGGAGTGGATTGCGGCGTCTGGTCTCGGCACCGAGCCCGAGGCCCCGCTCTTCCCTACCCTGCGCTATGGCCGGCTGACCGATCGCACTTCCCTGCCCCAGGCCAACGTGCACATGATGATTCAGCGGCGGGCGCGAGCTGCAGGCCTGCGAACCAAGATCAGCGCCCACAGCTTTCGTGCGACCGGAATCACCACCTACCTGCAGAACGGCGGCAAGCTGGAGATCGCCCAGCAGATGGCCGGCCATGAGTCGGCACGGACCACCGGGCTTTATGACCGGCGCAGTGATGAGGTCGCTCTCGATGAGGTCGAGCGCATTTCGTACTGAACTCCCTACTGTTTGCGTACGTGGCATCTCATCTTGCGGAGCAAAAAGCGCGATGAAATACCACCAGACCGTACCCCCAATTACCCCAGAGGATGAACCCGAAGACCCACTTGCTGTCCCATACGGATGAGAAGCCGACCGCAGCTACAAAGCTTTGCTACGCTTTAGGTTCGAACGAGAACTCTTGGATGAGGTGACCAATATGCTTACGATCGTTCTGCTCTCGTTGAGTCCTTTACTGTACATCATCGCCACCGTCTTCTTGATACGCAGGTATCTGCGGACGCGAGATATTGGGCTGTTGTGGCTGGGAGTGGCGGTACTAGTTTGGCCCTATTTGTCTGACTTTATTGAACAGGGTGAACTGCGTCTAGCGCTTCACTCGTCTTTGAAGCTTACCTCCGGCGCGAACTTGACTCCAGGTTCTTTCTATACTCTTTTCCAGGGAATGAATCATGCTATCGGAGCGGCACTTGTACTGTGCGCCATTCTTCACATCGGCAAGGCCCAAGCCGAACCAGAATCTGCTCCTCTGCCTGTGTGACGAGTGCTGGGTGGGTTAGCTTCAGAAAACGGACCAGATCGTACGTTAGGGCTGTCGCAGAGGTCTG
>CAXUNR010000071.1:0-12096 GCA_964252655.1 uncultured Acidobacteriaceae bacterium | reverse complement strand
GGGGCGGCGGGGGTGTGCAAGGGTCTTTCTTAGTGGGCTGGCAGGGCGCGGTCGTAAGCGGCGGAGGCGGAGGCGTGTACTGCGCACACAGCGTCGGGAGCATCGCCGCCAGCAGACCAGCACCGGTAAGGATTTGCTGACACGTCCCACCGTGCCTCCTACGCTTTGGTATAGTCAGCTGCATTGCTTTCCAGTTTAGTTGGACGAGCATTGGAGCGCATCGGTTTTCGCATAGCAAGCATTCCTTGAGGTCCCTTGAGCAACGGCCTGATCGTTCGATCCTCCGACATCCACGCCGCCGGCTGCTACACCACGCGGCCTATCCGCAAAGGTCGCCGCGTCTGCGAGTACGACGGCCCGCGCATGTCGAAGAAAGTCGCCGACCTCCGCTACGCCGACCGCGTCGTCACCTACCTTTTCGGCTACGGCGAGGACAACATGGTCATTGACGGCTTCGGCGCAGCCATGTTTATGAATCACTGCTGTGAGCCCAACTGCGAGACCCGCGAAGAGAACGAACGCATCTTCGTCGTCGCCCTGCGCGATATCGCCGCCGGAGAGGAGCTCGTATACGAGTACAACCTCTGGGATTCCGACGAAGCCACCCAGGACTGCTTCTGCGGCAAACCCGCCTGCCGCGGAACCATGTTCGCGCCAGCCGAGGTAGAACGGCGGGCGAAGCTGGCGAAACGCAGGAAGGAAAATAGCAGTAGAGGCTTACCATCGAAAACCGTAGGTTCGAAGATCTAATCGACTGGCACGGCTGTGACGCAGTCCAGTTTGATCCAGAAAAGTTGAGCGGTCGAGCCACGGTCGGCGACACCCGAATGGACGCTGACGGTGTTCTTATCAACTACGAAGGCGGCCTGACGATTGACGAGATCGTCGATAGCTCGGCGTCGAGAAGCGGGCAGTCGAGGAGATTCTCCGCTTCGCCGCTATCAGACGGACGAAAGCCATCCCTTGAGGGTACAACATCCCTGCACAGCTCGTCCTTCTCCTGTCCGGCTACGAATGAGCACAGCTGCCAGATGAGATGGAATCATCTTAAAAAGGGCGACCTGCTGAAAGCATGTGAGCAAAGCGGCTTCGATGCCATGGTGGCCGCTGACCAGAGCATCTTCTATCAGCAAAACAACTAGCTGCGCAAGCTCGCTCTCGTGGTCGACAGCACGAACTATCGGCCAGCTCTTGAACGCTTCGCTGTAAAGCTCGCAGACGCGGTAGCCCGCTCCAGCACAGGCAGCTTTGAACTGGTTCGTATACCACTCGGGAGCGAAGCTCTCGCGGCGATAGAATATCCATAGCATCCTCATGGCGTACCAGGTCCTAGCCCGCAAGTACCGTCCCCAACTCTTCGCCGACGTCGCCGGCCAGGATCACGTCACCGTCACCCTGATGAACGCGCTGCGCCAGAACCGCATCGCCCACGGCTACATCTTCTCCGGCCACCGGGGCATCGGCAAAACCACCATCGCCCGCATCCTGGCCTGCGCGCTCAACTGCCGCAACCTCATCGGCTCGCCCCTGCGTCCCACGCCTGAGCCCTGCCTGGTCTGCGAGTCCTGCACCGAGATCCGTGCCGGAAACTCCGTCGACGTGCTCGAGATCGACGCCGCCACCAACCGTGGCATCGACGACATCCGCGAGCTGCGCGACGCCGCCCGCTACCGCCCCTCGCGCGACAAGTACAAGATCTACATTCTCGACGAGGCCCACCAGATCACCGACGCAGCCTTCAACGCGCTGCTCAAGACCCTTGAAGAGCCGCCCGATCACATCGTCTTCATGATGGCCACCACCCAGCCCGAAGACATTCCCCAGACCGTCCGCTCACGCTGCCAGCACTTCAGCTTCCACGCCGTCAAGCTCGCCGACATCCTCACCGAACTCCGCGGCATCGCCGAGCACGAGGGCGTCGACGCCGACGAATCCTCACTCGCCATGCTTGCCGAAGCCGGTGACGGCTCCATGCGCGATGCGCTCTCCATTATGGACCAGGCCATCGCCTCCGCGCCCACCGAAGAAGGTAAGCCGCGACTCGAGGTCAGCCAGATTCGCGAGCTGATGGGCACCGTTCCCAACACCGTCTTCGAGCGCATCCTGCAAGCGGTAGACCAAAACCGCGCGGCGGAGGTCATCACCTCGGCCAACGATCTGCTCGACGCCGGCAACTCGCCCGCCCAGCTCGCCCGCCAGGCCGTTCGTTACCTGCGCAGCTGCCTGCTCGCCAAGATCGCCGGCCTGAACCCCGACGCCGAACCCGGCACCGAGCACAGCACAACCGAGCTCCTCCAGATCTCCCCCGAGGAGCAGCGTCGCGCCGCTCGCACCGCCGCCCTCTTCAGCGAGGAAGAGCTCACCCGCTTCCTCCAGACCATGCTCCGCACCTTCGACGAGCTCGGCTACCGGCAGGAGCAGCGCTTCCATTTCGAGCTCGGCCTGCTCAAGCTCGTCCACCTGCGGCGCCTGCTGCCGATCGAAGAGATCCTCAGCGGCATGAGCACCGGCTCCGCGAAATCAGCCGCCCCCCAACCTCGGATCCCAGCCGGTGCTCCCAGCCCCGTCGTACTGCCCCGGCCGGCCACCATCACCGCCGCCCCGTCCAAAGCAGCTTTCTCCCCCTTTGAGCAGGACCGCAACCGCCGCAAATACGACGGCATCCCCAGCAGCACAAGTGTCTCTCCAGCCGCGGTCCCCGAACTGCCCGTTCAAGCCGTGCCCGTCCAAGCCGTGCCTGTCCAAACCGCGCCCATTCGGGCCACGCCCTTCGAAACCAGCTCTACCGTCCTTCTTTCGGAACGCGCACCCGAGCCGCTACCCATTGCACCTACTCCTCCTGCAAGCGCTGCGCCTGAGCTAATTATTGCCGAACCAGCCCAAGAACCGCCGACTCGCACGCCTGAACCCGCAAACTCTGCAGATGCCCACACGAATTCTTCCACAGTCCAAAAAGCCGCCGTCGACGCTCTACAATCCGCCCGCCAGTCCTCCGCCGCCGATGCCCTCGACGACGCCGCCTGGACGCTCCTCGATGGCGAAGCCCGCGTCCAGACCGAGCTCTCCCCCACCATGCTTCCCGCCGTCCTCAATCCTGAAGCCGAGAAAATCGTCCGCACCGTCCTCCGCTCGCTCGGCATCCTCAAACTCGCCCTGCTCCCCGGAGCCTCAACGTTGAAAGCCATCCAGAAGAAACCGCGTACCGTCCGCTCCGGGTCTGCCCAGGCCAAGGCCCGCGAGCATCCCATAGTTCAGCAAGCTCAGAAGCTTTTCAACGCCGAGATCCAGACCGTGATCGACCTTAGCGGGAGTGACTAGACAGGAAGCGCCGAGACTTATGGAAAGGGTCCTTCATGTCTTGCTCGTTAGTGTCCTGGTCTCACTCTTCCTGGCTTTCTTCCTCATTCCATCCTGGATTGCGCGATGGCGTAATGCGGAACACTTCGGATGGATCGTCTTCGCAAACCTGGTAGCCGGTGGCACCGGTGCAGGCTGGATCGTAGTTCTCATCTGGGCTTTATATGCGCGTCAAAAGACAACGAACTGGTAAACACATCGATCTGGACCAGAGACGGTGTGTGTCATCGAACAAAACTAAAGGTGCCTTCCCAATGGATTTCTCTGATCTCGGCAAGATGAAAGACATGATGTCCCAGGCGCAAGCCATGCAGGACGAGATGGAGCACAAGCTCTCGGAAACCGTCGTCGAAGCCCAGTCTGGCGGAGGCATGGTCACCGTCCGAATGAATGGCCGCAAGGAAGTCCTGCGCCTGCGCATCGAGCCCACCGCCGTGGGCGCTACCGCCAGCGATCTCGAGCTACTCGAAGACCTCATCACCGCTGCCGTCAATGAAGCCGGACGCCGTGCCGATGACGCCATGAAGTCCTCCGTCGCCGGCATGATGGGCGGCCTTAACCTTCCAGGGCTCACCGATTGAGCCTAGCTTACTCCAGCGGCAGCACCCGTTTCGCCGAGCCCATGGCGCGCCTCATCGAAGAGCTGCGCAAGCTTCCCGGCATCGGTACCAAGACCGCTCAGCGATTGGCCTTCCACGTTCTGCGCTCGCCGGAAGGCGATGCCGAACTCCTCGCCCACGCGATCCGCGAAGTCAAAAAACACCTGCGCCTCTGCTCCATCTGCAACAACATCACTGACGTCGACCCCTGCAGCTTCTGCACCAGCCCCACCCGCAACCAGCGCCTCGTCTGCGTCGTCGAAGAACCCACCAACATCGCCACCATCGAGAAGACCCGCACCTACAACGGCGTCTACCACGTCCTCCACGGCACGCTCTCGCCCATCGGCGGCGTCGGCCCGGAGCAACTGCGCATCGCCAATCTACTCACCCGCCTAGCGGAGGTTGAAGAGGTCATCCTGGCCACCTCTCCCACCACCGAGGGCGAAGCCACCGCCGTCTATCTCAGCGCCGAGCTGCACAAAGCCGCCCCGCCCCTTCGTGTCACCCGCATCGCCACCGGAGTCCCCGCCGGCTCCGACATCGAGTACGCCGATGAAGTCACCATGTCCCGCTCACTCGAAGGCCGTCGCGCCTTCTAACCCCGGTGGTATGCTCGCCTCGCTAGTGATGCGCTCGTCTCTAATATATTGTCAGTGCACTCACGGCCAAAGTATAGCTACCCGATAAGCCGCTCGGTCGGCGTTCAAGAAACCCCGCTCCTAACCCGAGCCGTATCATGGAACACGTGAGCCTTCCCCCCGCCTTCCCGGCTACCTTCCATGACTTCCTCGGCAACAGCCAGGCCGTCGAAGGCCTCCGCATGGCCATCGCCTCCGGACGCCTACCGCACTCACTCATCCTCGCCGGTCCGCAGGGTGCCGGCAAATACACCCTTGCCCTCATGCTCACGCTGGCGGTCGAGTGCGAGCGCCAGCCCCGTGAGCTTTGGTCCACCGGCCAGTCCCTCGCCTCCTACTGCGGCGTCTGCTCCAACTGCACCCGCATCGCCTCTGCTATCGACCTCCCCGCCCAAGTCGACGCCGCCGTCACCGCCCGCGAAGCCCTCTCCACCACCGACCAGAAAGACACTCGCGTCCTCATCCAGCCGCACCCCGATGTTCTCATCCTCCCTCCCGATCCCCCGCAGCTGCTGATCAAACTGGGCCAGGTTCGCACCCTCATCGCCAGCGCCCAGTACCTCCCCGCCGAGGCCCCCCGCAAGGTCTTCGTCGTTACCGCCGCCAGCTTCATGAAAGAAGCCGCCAATTCGCTGCTGAAGATCCTGGAAGAGCCGCCGGACTACGCTCACCTCATCCTCTGTGCGGAAAACCCCGGCGAGCTTCTGCCCACCATCCGTTCCCGCTGCGCCCTCGTCCGCCTCGGCGCCCTGCCGGTTGAGGACCTGGAGATGATGCTTACGGATCGTCGTCCCGACTGGCAACCGATCCATCGCACCCTGGTCTCCCGCCTTGCCCAGGGAGCCGCCGGCCGTGCCCTCAGCTTCCAACTCCCCGAGTACATTGCCGCCCGCACCGACGCCCTCTTGCTGCTCCGGTCCGCCCTTACCGACCCTGATCACACCCCCTTGTTCAAGATGACCGAAGCCTACCGCGCCGGCGCCGAGGGTCAACTGAAAACCACCTCGCTCCTGCGCACCCTCGGCCTCCTCCTAGAAGACCTTCTCCTCCTCCAGGCTGGCACCCCTGAGCTCGTCCGCAACACAGACATTCGCCCCGAGCTCGAACGCCTCGCAGCCGCAGTCTCTTTCGCCTGGATAGAAAACGCCAGCCGCGGCCTCGACCACGTCACCAGCGGCATGCGTCGGAACCTGCTCCGCAATCTATCGCTCGATGCCTTCGCCGTCAGCCTCGCAGGCTAGACGGCACCCAGCTTCCTATCCGCACCAAGGGCACTTCCCTTCTGCGACTCGAGCGCGGCAATCCGCCCCTCCAGCGCTCCTCGCAACGCGTATACGTATCGCTTCCCAACGGCAGCCGCAGCGGAGCCGGGCTTCTATCCACGCACACGATCATCGCTTGCACAGCCTTCGCGGGATCGCCTGGGCATCGGAAACTCACGATTCGCCACCATCCTGCGCACATCGCCTACCGGATTCTTGTCATGCACCTCCATGGGCGCAGGGCAGACCATACCGGCAGCGAAATTGGTTCCATTCGCTCCCGGCTCGACGAGCGTACACTCGATTCCAAACGGCGCCACTTCCCGCGCCACTGATTCCACAAGCCCTCCATGCCCCACTTGGTCGCGTGGTACAGGCTGAACGATGGAGAGCAAACTGCCCGCCGGTCGAGGACACCTGCAGAATGCGCCCACCGCCCTGCTTGCGAAGATGCGGGAGCGCCGCGCGGATCACCTGGATCGAGCCAATCAGGGTTCACCGTCATAATGGCGACCAAAGCCCTGTTTAATCCTGGGATGAACCAGGTGCGTTGCGGCAGGTCGATCCTCTCCAGCCGTGCAGAAAACTCACGCTTCTAGATGAACGTTCGCCAGAAAAGAACCGGATTCTCCGCATTTCACCCGCACGTACGTAATCGTCAGTCGCGTCGCGCCGCCTTGTGCAGCCGGTCGCGGATCGCCTCAGCAATCCCGTTTGTACCCGGGAGAGGACAAACGATGGTACTTGCCCCGGAAGCGTCGAGCTCGCGAAGCCCGCTAAACAGCCGCTGCGCCAGCCTCTCCGGGTCTCGCCACGGACCCCAGCGGTATACCCGCTGCGCGCAAGAACCATCCCAACCATTTGGAAGCATTACGCCGATCGTCGCCACGCCATCAAAGACCCGATCGATCGCCTGCACCAGCGCAAGTTCCAGAGGCTGGCCGGCACGCCCTGCCGCTGAGCGCTCCTCTTCCACCAGCACCAGCCGTGCCCGAGGTGCATAGTGCCGCAACCCAACGCCAGGAGACGGAAGAGACTCAGGAGACAAAGAAGAGATCTCTCCCGGTTGATATAGCTCCGCGAAGTCGACCACCGTTTCGAGCATCGACCGGTCGATCGCTCCCGGCCGATAGATCCGCACACCTTGGCTGGTGATTTCTGCGACCGTAGATTCAACCCCGACCTCGGTCGGACCGCCGTCCAGCACAGCGTCTATCCTGCCGTCCAGATCCGCCAGAACGTGCTCGGCGGTCGTCGGACTCGTATGTCCGAAAATATTCGCGCTCGGCGCCGCGATTGGAACTCCCGCTTGCCGAATCAGCTCAAGCGCCACCGGATGCGCCGGCATACGCACCCCGACCAGCGCACGCCCCGCCGTTACCGCATCCGGGATGGCGGCCGTCCGCGGGAGAAGCAGCGTCAGCGGACCCGGCCAAAACCGCGTCATCAACGCCTCTGCCGCTTTGGACACCAGGCAAACGCGCCCCAGAATCGTCCTATCCGAGACGTGCACGATCAACGGATCCCAGTGCGGCCTCTGTTTGGCCCGGAAAATACCCTCCACCGCAGCCCCGGAAAGTGCATTGGCCCCCAGCCCGTACACCGTCTCAGTAGGAAACGCGACCAGACCTCCACCCCGGAGAATCCTCGCGGCGTCAGCGATCGCCTCGGACCGAGTTGCATCCAGGCGTTCCGTTTTGGGCGATAAATCCACAGAAACCATCGTAAATGCCTCTCCAAGCAACAGATCGGACAGAATGCAGGGACGCGCCGCCGTATACTCCGTCTCATGCAGGCTGCTGAGATCGAGTTAAAGTTCCGCGTCCACTCTCAATCCACTCTGAAATGGCGTCTCTTGGAGCTTGGCTACCACCTCGATACCGACTCTACTCTCGAGCGAAATACGCTTTACGACACATCGGACCGGGACCTCCGCGCTCGCGGTGAACTGCTACGGATACGCGAGTACGGCGGCCGCGTCACGGTCACCCATAAGCGGCACCCTGAAGACGAAGACCGCACCAGCCGCTACAAGGTGCGTATCGAAACCGAGTCTGAGGTCACCGATGCAGCAGCCCTTGCCGAAATCTTCGGACGTCTCGGCTACCGCTCCGCCTTTCGCTATGAAAAGTACCGCAGCGAATACTCGCATCTCTGCTACCCCGGAACGCACGTCGTCCTCGACGAAACTCCAATCGGCATCTTCGCAGAGCTTGAAGGCCCAACCGCCTGGATCGATGCCACCCTCGCCGATCTCGGTGTCAGTCCCTCCGATTGCCTCACCGAAAGCTATGGCAAGCTGTTTCTTGCCTGGCGCAAAGAGACGGGAAGCCCTGCCGAAAACCTCACCTTCGACGAGGTTGCCGCTCCGGTTCTCGCCGGAAGATGAGCAGCCTCTACCGCAAGCTGCAAATCTCATTGGTCAAGCGAAAAAAACGCGAAGATCCCTCATGTTTTTCGAGAACCCGCCGATAAGGTCTTCAAGGACGCCACAGACACCATCCGGGCTCCCGCGAGGACACGATGAAACTTGAGATGAAACTGAACGTCAGCACAGGAATCCTGGTGTTCGCAATGCTTGCCAGCGCAGGTATCGCCCAATGGCGTCTAGCCCAGGTCTTGCGTGTGTCAGCGCAATCCTCAGCCAACCAGGGGGTCTTCGGCGATGAACTCCAAAGCCTGCGCAAGGACCTCTCCGAGACCACGATTGCGCTCGAATCGTCCATCCTTGAGACCCCGGAAACCCAGGCACACCGCACAGCAGACATCAGCGGGAACGAGGCCCGGCATCGGTTGGAGCAGGAGATGTTTAATCTGCAGCGTCTCGCCGACGATCCGGGATTCGGGTCTATCGGCGTCCGCCTGCTTCAGCTCACCTTTCAACTTCGCGAACTGACCAATCTCGAGACTCAGGTCGATCAACTCGCCGAGGCGAGCGATACCGACAGACGGCGGGCGCAGACGATTTTGGTCGAGAAAGTTCTTCCTCTTCATGCCGGTCTTGAACAGGCGACCGAGTCCCTGATTCAGACTGAAAGAGTTCTCCGTAACAAAGACATCGAGATTCTGACCGACTGCGATCGCAAAGCCGTACGCTCTTTATGGATTGCGGCCCTCTTGAGTGCTCTGCTCGGCGTCACTCGGTCCCTGCTCTCGGCGCGCCGCCTCAAGGCTGTCAGCAGAATCGCGGTCCGGGCTGCAGCCATTGCGTCCGGAGACCTGACGGGAACCGAGCTCGGAATCAAGTCCGCCGACCAAATCGGTGCGCTCGCTCACGGTATGGAATCGATGCAGGGTGAATTGGCTTCCATCATCGGTACCGTGGCTAGCACTGCCGGCACACTCTCTTCAAGCGCGGTCTCCATGCGCTCGGCTTCCGACCAAATGCATCGGCGTATCGACCAGCAGGCACAGCAGACCCAGCAGGCAGCAACAGCCATGCAGGAGATGTCGGCCTCGATCGCTGAGGTGTCGCGACACACCCAATCGGCAGCGGAGACAGCACGGTCCGCGGCACAAACAGCCCGCGACGGAGGCACCATCGTCAAGCAGGTACTTGGCTCCATGCACTCCATCGCTTCGGCAGTCACTGAAACCAGCAATACGGTCGGCCTGCTCGGCGACGATTCCAAACGCATCTCTCAGATTGTCACCGTCATCGACGAGATCGCCCGCAAGACGAATCTACTGGCGCTTAACGCCGCCATCGAAGCCGCTCGTGCCGGGGATCAAGGTCGTGGATTCGCCGTCGTCGCCGGCGAGGTCAGACGGCTGGCCGAATCCACCGCACAGGCCACCGGGGAGATTGCCAGCATGATTCAGGGCATTCAGGACCGGACACGAACCGCTATCGCCAGCATGGCTGCAGGCACCGGAACCGTTCAAGAGGGCGTCGTCACGACCAACCAGGCGGGAGAAGCGTTGGAGCGGATCATCGGAATGGCAGAGCGCGTCGACCGCATGATTACCCAGATCGCTATCGCCGCCTCCCAGCAGGCGACAGCAGCGGATCAGTCAAGCGCTTCGCTCGACTCCATTCACTCGCTTGCCAATGAGAATCTTGTAGAGATGTCGACCACCAAAGCTGGCATCGAAGGACTCCGTGGAACGGCTGTCCGGCTCGAGAAGCAGGTAGATCGGTTCCACGTAATAGCCGCCTGAAGACACATAGGTCGGCGTCGCGGAGAGGTTAGGCTGCCGATGCCAACCCTCTCCGGTCGTTAGAAGATCTGAAAATTGACCTCGACGTTCATCTCAACGGTAACTGGATGACCGTTCTCCATCGCGGGCTTGAACTTGTACTGACGCACAGCCTCCGTGGCTTTCTCATCCAGCCCAAGCCCAATGCCCCGCAGGACCCGCACGTGGGTAGGCCGTCCATTTGCGTCTACTTGCAGATAAACTAGAACGTTGCCGGCAACTTTGGCCTTGCGAGCCTCTTCCGAAAACTCCGGTTCAGGCGCAAAAAGCACCACCGGAGCGGAAACTCCGCCGCCGATGCGCCGTACTCCGCCGCCCATGTTTCCGCCGCTCCCGGGACCAATACCGCTTCCGTTCCCTGACCCGATTCCAGTGCCTCGACCATTGCCGAGGGACGTACCCACATTCGGCGAGTTGGGCATGCCAAGGTTCGCAACATCCACCTTCGCCATCTTTATGTTTTGATCCACATCGACCGTCACCGGAATGTTGATCTTTGGAGCCTCGAGCGGAGGAGCCTTCGGAGGGTTGATCTGATCCGGAGCAAACTTTGGAGGATTGCCCTTGCTTACCGGAGCCGGACCCTTCTGACCGCCGCCGCCGCCCATTACAATTGCCTTGGGTGGAGCTTTTGGAGGCGGTGGAGGCGGTGCCAGCAAGGTGATCTCCTGCACCTTCTTTGGAGCGATAATGCCGGTCTTCTTCGCAGCAACCCACAGCAGTAATGCAATCACCGCTAAATTAATCGCTATCGAAATAGCCGTCGAGGTGGGATCGCGCTTGACCGCCATCCGGTCGACCACCGGGATCGGGGTGGACGTAAGCTCAAGCGGAGGAAGCTTCGCCGGGAAAAACACGTCCCGAACACTGCTCACCAGCGATTGGAAGACGCCTTGCTCAGCGTCGCCCAGGTCCCCGCTCAACCGTACAGATTGGATGGGCTGCAGAGTCTGCTTCGGTACAGCCACGTCCTCTTCGGGGGATAACCGGATATTGTTCGCCATACGCTCGTTCACCCTCGGCCGGCCGGGAGTCGTGTCCCGCTCAGCATCTACATTCTTCCCATCGTCCCGGTCTCATCGCCGGTGGCTGATACCGCGACGCGAGCTTAACCCCGTACCTATCTTAGCAGCGCGGCCCCATCGTCGATCTCCTCACTTGGACGCACGAGAGGGCAACGAGGTCTCGTCACAGACAATGCCCACCTTCGTGCCCGCAAACCAACTCTCCCCTTGACCCGATACAATCAGAATTCCGGCTGAATAAGCTGATTGACGGAGCGAGAGGAAGCATGTCCGACGTGCGAAGCGAAACCGAACTACCCGCAGGTGCCGCGCCGAAGCCGCTCAAAGCGACGCTCAATCTGCCGGAGACAGCCTTCGCCATGAAGGCGAACCTTCCGCAGAACGAGCCAGCGCGCCTGGCCGGCTGGTTGGCGGACGATCTCTACGGACAGATCCGAGCCGCACGCGCCGGCAGGCCGAGATACATCGTGCATGATGGCCCGCCCTACGCCAACGGCGCCATCCACCTCGGCCACGCACTCAACAAGTGCATCAAGGACTTCGTCGTCAAGACCAAGACCATGGCCGGCTTCGACGCTCCCTACGTCCCCGGCTGGGACTGCCACGGCCTCCCCATCGAAATCAAGGTAGACGAGCAGCTCGGCCGCAAAAAGCTCGACATGCCCGCCGTCAGCGTGCGCCGCGCCTGCCGCGAGTACGCCCAGAAGTACGTCGACCTCCAGCGCCAGCAGTTCCAGCGCCTCGGCGTCTTCGGCCGCTGGAACGACCCCTACCTCACCATGTCCTTCGGCTACGAGGCCAGCATCCTCGAAACCTTCTACGCCTTCTGCGAGCAGGGCTTCGTCTACAAGGGCCTCAAACCCGTCTTCTGGTGCATCCACGACCAGACCGCCCTTGCCGAGGCCGAAGTCGAGTACGAGCAACACACCAGCCCCTCCGTCTACGTCCGCTACAAGCTCACCAGCGATCCCGCCCAGATCCACCCCGCCCTCGCCGGCAAGAACGTCTACAC
>CAXUNR010000070.1:0-12442 GCA_964252655.1 uncultured Acidobacteriaceae bacterium | reverse complement strand
GGGCGGATGCGGCGCTGGTCGCGGTGGGGGCGGATGCACTGATCGCGCAGGCGATGGAGGCGGTGCGGCCGGGAGGGCGCGTGATGCTGTTTGCCAGTACGCAGCACGGAACGGCGGCGTTCGACCCGGCGGCGGTGTGCATGGATGAGAAAACGCTGATGGGGTCGTACTCGGCAAGTGTGGCGATCCAGCGGGAGGGGATTGACCTGGTATTTGAGGGGTACCGGGATGGGACGCTTGATCTGACGAAGCTAATCTCGCATCGGTTTGGGCTCGAGGAATGTGCGGCGGCGATCGAGCTGGCGTCGCATCCCAAGGCGGATTCGATGAAGATTGTGCTGAAGGCCTAGCCTGGCAGAAGGAGGCGCTATGCGGACTCGTGGACTGCAATGCGCGGTGCTGCTGGCCATCTTGCCGGTATTGGCGATAGCCGGTACGGCTCAGACGCGGGCGCCGAAGCGGATTTCAGGTCGGGTAATGGAACAATCGTTAGTGTACCGAGTGGCACCGATCTACCCAGAGGCGGCGCGAGCTGCGGGGGTGTGGGGAACGGTAGTTTTGCATGTTCTGATTGATCGTGAAGGCCGGGTCGATGGGCTCACGGTGGTGAGCGGACCAGAGATTTTACGCGACGCTGCACTTCGAGCGGCTTGGTACTGGAGGTATCGACGATGTCAGCTGAACGGGCAGCCGACAGTGGTAGATACGGTGGTGACAGTCAAATCTTCACCTGAGGATCCAGAGCCTGCGGGCCCTCCCGGGGGGCCTACCTTGGCACCGCCGCAGAGACCGCCGAGAGGACCAGCGCGGGTTTCGGTAGAGTGCTGGCGGGATTGCTTTTGACCAAGGTGATGCCGGTGATCCCGGCTTGGGCGGTAGGGGCGCACGTTTCGGGGATCGTGGTTCTCGCTGCGTTGATCGGGACGGAGGGACGAGTGAAGAGGCTGAGTGTTCTCTCCGGACCGGAGATGCTGCGGCAGCCGGTGGTGGATGCGGTGTCGCAATGGACATATCGGCCGTACATCTTGAACGGGGAGCCGGTGGAAGTGAAGACGACGATACAGCTCGAGCTTCGGATTGGGGCTCCGGACGGGACCAAGTATTAGGATCGCTCGGAAGTGGCGAGATGAGCGGCAATCAGGGCAGGGTCGAGGATTACGAAGAGGCCTTTGCCGCGGGTAAGCACTGTGCCGTCCGGAGCGACGAGTTCTGCGGTGTGGAATAACTTGCGGCTCTCGCGGCGGAGGTGCTGGGCGTTGAGCGTGAGCGGGGTGTGCAGGGGGGCGGGACGGAGATAGTCGATCTCCAGGTGGCGGGTCATGGCGAGCACGTTCAAGGGACGGTTGAGCTTGCTCATGGCTTCGTCGAGCAGGGTGGCGAGGATGCCGCCGTGGATGTAGCCCGGAGGACCTTCGTGATTGCGACCAAAGTTGACGGTAGAGGTGGCGGAGATCTGGCTGGGGTCGGGGGCATGCACGGTGAAGATGAGGTGCAGGCCCTGGGGATTGTCGGGGCCGCAGCCAAAGCAGAAGCCGGTGCGCTCGTCGATGGTGCGGGCGTGCTCTGGGGCGAAATCGAGGGGTAGGTGGGACTCAGAAGACATGGGGTGAGGATACGGGAGACGCCGGACGGTACCAAATGCTGGTTTGCTGCGTTGTATAGAAGGCAATCTGTCTAAAGCTGATTCGCCAAAGGTGTGTGCAGAGATAAAGAAAGAGCAACCGCAGATTCCCTTCAGGGATGACAACAAAGGCGCAAGAGTCTCTCCCCATCATCAGCTTTAGATGGGTCGAACTTAGATCTTTTTTAGGTATTCCTTGGCCTGGGCGAGCTCGGGAAAGAGGCGTTCTTCGGCCTGGAACTCGCGCGAGTGGACGCAGCGGCGGCCGGCTTTGACGCGGACGGGATGCTTGAGGTGGAGCATCTCGTGGTAGAGGAGGTACTCGATGGCGCAGCGGGGGGTGTCGGGCTGATCGAAGACGCGGGAGACGACGATGGTGTTATGCGCGGCGTCGTAGTGGCCGAGCATGCGGCGCGCTGTGTGGGCCGACCAGGTCAGCGTGGGCCGGCCGAGTAGACCGTGGAAGAAGCGGGTGTTCACGGTCTCGAAGACCTCGTCGAGGTTGTAATGGCGGCCGATGTGGGTGGAGATGCGCTTGCGTCCGCGGGTGACCCGGATGTGTTCGGCGCCTTTGGCCACGGCTTCAGAGGAGACGTAGCGGCGGTAGCGGTCGGCGTGGGTGGGTTTGATCGGCTTGCGGTAGAGCTTGGCCAGCAAAATGTGGGCGATGGCGTGGTGGACGGCCTCGGGTGAGGCTTCAAGGAGGTCCGAGAGCCGGACGTGCAAGGTGCCCTCGCGCAGGCGGATGGTGGTATTGAGGGAAGTGAAACGGCGAAAGCGGATGTCGAGGACCGGGATGGGAGCGCGGGGCCGAAGCTCGCGGTACTCTTCTGCGAAGATGTCGATCAGGGTTACAAACACGACCCAGATTAACATGCTGCGGGTGGGGTGTTTGTTCTCACCTCACGCGGTACGGCTGCGTGAGATGGGGCACCCGGGAGGTGTTGCTGGGTGGGGATCGCAACAGCTGGTCAAGAGCGGGGTGCTTTGCCGTCGTCCTTTGGGGGAGGGTGCGCGAGAAACCAAGCTTTTTGCGATTCGATGAGTTCAGCCGCGCTTTGGTGCACGTCGTTGAGCGAGTCAATTGCAAGCTTACGGGAGACGGTGTAGAGGGGGTGCACGGGTGGCGATTTGAGTGCGGTTCCCCAGCGTTCCGTGGCGGCGACGAGCTTCGGCAGGGCTTTGCGGATGTCGCGATGGTGTTTATCGTACTCGTCGAGATTGTCGTCAAGGTCGTCGGCGATGGAGGCAAACTGCTGCATCTGGTCGTCGATGTCCTGCTCGCGGCCGGGACGGCGTGGGCCGGTGTTGAGGCGATCGATCTCTTTGGTGCGCTGGTCCAGGAAGGCGATAAAGGCGAGCACGCGCTCGGGTGGATAGTAGGCGGTGTCACGTAGCTTTTCGACTTCGCCGTCTGAGAGGGCGGATGCATGGGCTTGCGCGATGAGGGAGCGGGTGATAAGGATGAGAACCCCTATACCGAGGGTGCGCAGGGCAGCCCTGCGGGCCGGAAGGTACGTGCGAGGTGGGTATGTACGCGGCATCTAGGGAGTGTGGTGATGGAAAACAATACGGGGTCCGACTTGCCGCAATGACGGCGAAAAATGGACCGATGCGATGCACTTACGTGAAGCACTTAGTAGCCAAAGCCAGAGCGCAAGAATAAGCAACAGTACAGGGGTCCTTCGCTTTGCTCAGGATGACGTGAGTCTTGTCTGCCTGCATATACTCCTTCAGTGTGCGAACACCTGGGACAACAGCTCTTCATGCACCTTGTTTAGTTGCTTCATGGTGGTATCAAAAACTACTTTGTCTTCATCCGAGACCGCGTGCATTGCCTGTTCGAGACGGTAGGTGGCGGCGTGCACGACCATTTCTGCCTCTTTGAGGCGCTTGCTATCTTTGGCCATGCCGGTGTGGGCGTGCTCGACAAAGGCTTGCACCCGCTTCATGCTGGCCTGAGCTTGTTCCATTTCGCCTGCCGAGACTTGATGGCCGGCGAGCTCAATGTAGGCTTGGACGAGCTCCGTGTAGAGGTAGCACTGCTCGCGAGCAGCCGCGTGTTCGGCGCGGGATTCGAGCTGAGCGAGGCCGGCAGCGTCGAGCGTGAAGCTTCCGCTTGGGGCCGCGTACGCGGGGGCAGACGAGACGATCAGAAGAAGGGCAGCCCGTGCGAGCGAAAATATCATAGTGCACCTGCTGGTTGGAGCGGGTTACGTCATCTGGCGTGCTGCAGAGCGACGAGGCGATGCTGAGCCTCGAACTCCTCATCGGGATTGCTGCCGTTCGATGCTGCCAGGAACTCCTTGTAGGCCTGCTGCGCAAGCTTGACGTGGTGCAGCTTGTCTTGCGAGATGGCCGTCAGGAACAGGATGGACACCGAAGTTGGGAGAACTGTAGCACGCACGTCGATCGCATGCAACGCACCGTTTGGGTCATTGTTCTGCGAGCAAACAAAGGCTAATTCGCCGGCCATCTGGCCAAGGTCGGCGGGGGTAGGGAAGAGCGCAGGCTGCGCGACGAGCGGGGCGAGCACGGCCTGGGCTTCGGGGAAGCGCTTGAGATGGATGAGGGCGCGGGCGCGGTCCTCGGCGAGCGATATGTTTTTGGGGTCACGGGTGCTGAGGCGGGTGAGCAGAGGCTCGGCTTTGATGTCGGCGCCAGCGTCGAGGTAGAGGTCGGCGAGCAGGCGGGTGATGTTGGCATCCTGCGGCTGGGCCTGGTGCAGCTGCTCCATCAAGGCGACGGCCTCGGGCGTTTTGCCTTGGATACTATCGAGCGCGGCGAGCTGAGCGGTGAGGGCGGGGTCACCGGGATGGGCGGCGAGCGCGGAGGCGAGGATCGGCTCGGCCTCGGCGGGGCGCTTCTGAGCGAGCAGGAGATGGGCGAGCGCGGCGGCGGCGGCGGGGTCGTCGGGATGCACGGCAAGGAGATGGCGATAGGCGGCTTCCGCGTCGGCGGAATTGCCGGGCGTGGCTTGCGCCAGTTCGGCGGCGAGCAGGCTGTCGTCGGGGGTCTCGGTCGAGAGCTTGAGGGCTTCGAGGAGCTCGGCACTGGCGTCCGCGGGGCGGGGCTTGGCGTCGAGGCGGGCGAGGGCGCGCCAGGCATGGGCGCGGAGGGCAAAGTCGCTGGCGGTGAGTTTGGTAGCGGCCAGGAAGGAGGAGCGGGCGTCGTCGAAGCGTCCGGCGCGGGCGAGAAGGAGTCCTAGGGCGACCTGCGGCTCGGCGAAGGTGGGGTCGTCGGCGATGGAGGCGCGGTAGCTGGCTTCGGCGGCGGAGGCCTGGTCGAGGGCGTCCTGGGCGGAGCCGAGATCGTAGAGGAGGCGGGCGTCTTTGGGGCTGGCCTCGGCGAGCGGGGTGAGGAGCTTGAGGGCGCGTTCGAAGTCGTGGGTTTCGAGCGCGGCGTTCGCCTGGTGGCGCTGGGCGGGTTGGGTGGCGGGCGGGGTGTGGACGTCGGTGTTGAAATCCTGAGCAAAGAGTGAGGAAGCGGAGAGGGTAAGGGCGAGCAGGATGGATTTCACGCCGGGACCTCGACAGGTTGCGAGGTGGCGTGGAGGACGGGGGCGAGCCAATGGCCGGTGTGGCTGGCGGGGTTAGCGGCGATCTCTTCGGGCGTTCCGAAGGCGACGACCTGGCCGCCAGCGTCTCCGCCTTCGGGGCCCATGTCGATGACCCAGTCGGCGGACTTGATGACGTCGAGATTGTGTTCGATGACGAGGAGCGAGCCGCCACCCTCGATGAGCTTGTGGAAGGCGGCGAGGAGCTTGGCGACGTCGTCGAAGTGGAGGCCGGTGGTGGGCTCGTCGAGGATGTAGAGGGTGCGGCTGCGGGCGCGGGCGGCTGCTTCGTTCGAGGCCCCGCTGCGGTTGACGATGGAGCGGGCGGTCGCGAGGTGGGAGGCGAGCTTGACGCGCTGGGCTTCGCCGCCGGAGAGCGTGGTGGCGGACTGGCCGAGGCGCACGTAGGAGAGGCCTACCTCGTCGAGGACGTAGAGCTTGTCGACGATCTTGGGGTGGCCGGCGAAGTAGACCAGAGCTTCCTTGACGGTCATCGAGAGGACGTCGAAGATGTTGCGGTTTTTGTACTTAATGTCCAGGATGGCGGGCTTGTAGCGGGTGCCGTTGCACTCTTCGCAGGGCAGCTCGATGTCGGCGAGGAACTGCATTTCGACGGTGACCGTGCCGTCGCCTTCGCAGACGTCGCAGCGGCCTCCGGGGACGTTGAAGGAGAAGGCTCCGGCGGCGAAGTTTTTGCGCTTGGCGTCGGGCTGCGCGGCGAAGAGGGCGCGGATGTCGTCGAAGGCCTTGATGTAGGTGACGGGGTTGGAGCGCGGGGTGCGGCCGATGGGGGACTGGTCGACGAGGATGACGTCGTTGAGGTGCTGGACGCCGGCGAGGCTGCGGAACAGCGAGCTGGGGTCGCCAGATTCGGTTTGGCCGAGCGCCTGCTGGAGGGCGCGGTAGAGGACCTGGTGGACGATGGTCGATTTGCCGGAGCCGGAGACGCCGGTGACGCAGCAAAGCAGGTTGAGGGGGATGTCGAGGTCGACGCCGCGGAGGTTGTGGATGCGGGCGCCGGTGAGTTTGAGGTGCTCGCGGCCGGGCTCACGGCGGGCCTTGGGGACGGGAATGGAGAGGCGGCCGGAGAGGTATTTGCCGGTGATGGAGTCGGGGTCCGCGGTGACCTGTGCGACGGTGCCGGCGGCGAGGAGCTGGCCACCGAGCTCGCCGGCGCCGGGGCCGAGGTCAAGGAGGTAGTCAGCGGCGCGGATGACGTCGGGGTCGTGCTCGACGACGAGGATGGTGTTGCCGAGGTCGCGGAGGTCTTCCATGATGCGGATGAGCTTGGCGGTGTCGCGGGTGTGGAGGCCGATGGAGGGCTCATCGAGGACGTAGAGGGCGCCGACGAGGCGGGAACCAAGGGAGGTGGCGAGCTGGATGCGTTGGGATTCGCCGCCGGAAAGCGTCGAGGAGAGCCGGTCGAGGGTGAGGTAGTCGAGGCCGACCTGCTCGAGGAAGTGGGTGCGCTGGCGGACTTCTTCGAGCACCTTGCCGGCGATCTCCATCTGGGCGGGGGACAGGGTGAGGCCGTCGAAGAAGTGGGTGGCGGCGGTGATGGTAAGGGCGGTGACCTCGCTGATGTTCTTGGGCGGGGCGTCGCCGGAACGGAGATTGACGGCGCGGGCTTCGGCGCGGAGGCGGGTGCCGCGGCAGTCGGGGCAGGTGGCGTAGCCACGGTATTTCGAGAGGAAGACGCGGACGTGGAGCTTGTATTTTTTTTTGTCGAGCTCAACGAAGAAGCCGCGGATGCCCGGGAAGGTGCCGGCGCCGTCCTCAATCACGCGCTGCTGGGCCGGGGTGAGGTCGTACCAGGGTATGTTGGTAGGGATGCCGGCGGCCTTGGCGGCTTTCTTCATCTCGGCGTGCATGGGACGATACTTGCCGCTGGTCCAGGGATGGATGGCGTTGTCGTCGAGAGACTTCGAGAGATCAGGGATGATGAGTGCGGGGTCGAAGTCGATGGTATTGCCGAAGCCCTGGCAGCGCGGGCAGGCGCCAAAGGGATTGTTGAAGGAGAAGAGGCGCGGCTCGGGCTCGCGGTAGGCGCGGTGGCAGGAGGTGCACTCAAAGGCGGAAGAGAACCTGAGTCTGCGGGGCTCACCTTGGTCCTCGCGAGGAAGAGTCTGGAACTGGATTTCGCCGGCCTCGCGGTAGCCGGTCTCGATGGCGTCGACCAGCCGCGAGCGGATGTCGGGGGAGAGCGCGAGGCGATCGACGAGGACGCAGATGGGTTGCGAGAAGTCGAGTTCGAGGAGCGACTCGGGCGTCGAGAACTCGACGATGGCGCCGTTCTGGAAGAGGCGGTTGTAGCCGCGGCCTCGAAGCTCAATTAGACGCGCTTTGAGGGTGTCGGTCAGGGTTTCGGCGGCGATGTTGCCGGAGAGCTTGGAGTCGGGCTTGGTGGCTTTTTTCGCGGCGCGCTTGACGGGTTTCGGGGCTTCGGGCTGTTCGGTGGAGGCGGGCTGCAGGGGCTCAAGCTTGATCTCGGCGCGGACGATGGGGAAGAGCGCGTAGATGCGGGTGGCTTCAGGGAGCGCCAGCATGGTGGCGACCACTTCGTCGACGGTGTCGCGCTGGACGGTGCCGCCGCAGTGGAGGCAGGTGACGGTGCCGCAGCGGGCAAAAAGCAGGCGGAGGTAGTCGTAGATCTCGGTGGCGGTGGCGACGGTGGAGCGTGGATTGCGGGTCTGATTTTTCTGCTTGATGGCAATGGCGGGGGCAAGGCCATCCATGTGGTCGACGTCGGGCTTCTCGATGCGCTCGAGGAACTGGCGGGCGTAGGCCGAAAGCGACTCGACGTAGCGGCGCTGCCCTTCGGCGTAGACGGTGTCAAAGGCGAGCGAGCTCTTGCCGGAGCCGGAGACGCCGGAGACCACGGTGAGGGCGTTGTGCGGGATATTGACGTCGATGCCCTTGAGGTTGTGGGTGCGGGCGCCGCGGATGGTGATCTGATCGGTCGCAGACGGATGTGACAGTGCGGCTGTGTTCTGGTCGGGCGTTTGGGTCTCGAGGGTCATGGCCACTCTCTATTGTCGGATAGATGGGCTCGGATTGCGAACGGCGGGAGAGGAGGTTCTGGAGAGAGGCGGTCAGTTCTCGCTGGGTCGCTCGAGATGATCGACGACGAGAACGGGGACAGGAGCCTTGGCGGGCGATAGTTTCAGGCCGAGCTGCTCCTGGAGTGCGGTGAAGAGGGAGAGGCCGGCGGTCGAGTCGGAGCCTTGCTCCTCGGGGGTCCAGGTGAGGGTGAAGTTGTACTTGCCGGTCAGCCCGGTGCGGTCTTCGACGGTGCGGCCGAGTGCCTGCGTGAACTGGGTGACGAGTTGCGAGAGGACGGCCTGGCTCGCGGTGATTTTGCCGGACCCGCTCAGGACGAAGATTGCTTTGGGGTCGTCGTTGGGTTTGGCGGGAGTCAGTTTCGGGCCATTCTTCGCAATCGAGAGGGCGTAGATGGGCTGGTCGCGCGTTTCGTTGTGCGCCAGAAGGTGGCAGCGATCGACGAGAAGGGCCTGCACCATCTGTTGACGATGGTTGAAGTCGAGCCTGGTAAAGGTCTGGAGATCGGCGGGATCGACCTTGGCGTCGATGTTGAATTTTTCTGATTTCGCCCAGTTAGGGACGCCGATGAACTTGTCATCGAGGGAGTTGAACATGCCGTAGGCGGCACGAAGGATAAGCAGGAGCGAGGCGTTCTCGATGTGCACGCCGTCGGGGGTGAAGCGGAGATTGAACTGTTGCGTGGCGGAGTTGTTCGGGTGGATGGAGGCCAGGGCGAAGACCGGGAGTTTGGGAGGGGTGTCGGGTGGGGCTTGTGCGGCGAGGGGGGAGCACAAGGCTGCTAAAAGGGTTGCGGGCGCAACGAAGTGGAACGACAGGAACATGGCTGTCTTCTTACTCGGGCGAGAATTGAAGTGACTCGATCGATGCTAACGCTTTGCAGCGGTTTACTGCACCCGGCGTATAGCCGATGGTCCGACTGACCAACACTCTGGTCGTGAAGGTGGATTTACACGAACCCACTTCCGAACAAGCCTGTCAAATCCCGGGCTCCGTGAGCAAGACGGTAGACAGTGATGCCGCGCTGAGTGGGGAGGTAGAACATGAGCCAGCGCCCGAAGGGAAGGCTTACCGGGAAGCGTCGGATCATTTTCCTCTGGGCGCTGTGAAGTCGCACAGGATGCCCATTCCGGGCGTAGAGAGCAACAAGGTGGAGGTCTGCTCCACAGCCTCCAGGAAGCTGTCTGCTGCAGAGCTGCCAGACACCGACAACAGATAGTGCCATTCGCATTGAATGTCTCTCCGCGCCTTGGCACTGGTAGAGACGATCTGCGTCATCCTTCGATCCCGGCCTGCTTGTGCAACTCCGCCCTCAGCTCGCGCCAGCTCTGGGCGGTCATTTCGCATTCGTCTCCAGAATCAACGCCTTCGAGCACGTAGGCTTCGAGCTGCTCGTTGGCATGGCGTTTTTGATCTTGGCGAACAAGTCGCGTGAGATATTCCGTCGCATCGCGGTAGCTGTGCTCCCGGACTTCCGCTTCTACGATTGCCAGTATCTCATCGGGGATGACCACGGTAGCCATTGTGTACACTCCTGCTCCAGCATGAGACGAGATGGAACTGAATGCAACTAGGATTCGACGGGTTGGGTGCGGAAGATTTCGAGCAGGAGGAGGCAGGCACCGACGACGATGGCGGAGTCGGCTACGTTGAAGTCCGGCCAGTGATAGTGGATGATCCGGACTTCGAGAAAGTCGATGACGTAGGAGAAGCGGATGCGGTCATAGAGGTTGCCGAGGGCTCCGCCAAGGATGAGGCCGAGGGCGACGGCGCTGGGGGTGAAGCCGCGGCCCATCTGCCAGATCATGCCGAGAACGACCACGACGGCGACGATCGAGAAGGCGATGAGGCCGTTGCGGACGAGGACGGGGGAGAGCGACTCGGCGAAGAGGGAGAAGGCTGCGCCGGTGTTGAAGACGTGCGAGATGCGGAAGATGCCGGGGATGACGGTGAGGAAGTGGCCGCGATCGATGTGGCTCGACACCCAGATTTTGGTGAGGCGATCGAGCAGGATGATGACCGCGGCGATGAGGAAAATCCAGGGCCGGGCGTCGCGGGTGCGGAGAGGCTGGGCGCTCACTGGACTGTCTCCAGGGGCGGAGCGTAGGCGGGGTAACCGATGGCTTCCAGGGCCTCGGCGCAGCGGAGGCATACGGTGGGGTAACGGGGGTCATTGCCGACTTCGGCGAGATAGCGCCAGCAGCGCTCGCATTTTGGCTGCGTGGAACGTTCGGCGGAAACGCTCTGTATTCCGGCTAGTATTTCGACTTCCGATACGTTGAAGAGCTCCGGGAGGGCCTTGGCGTACTTGCGGGCGATCTCTTCCTGCTCAGGGAGAGACAGGGTGACCACAGCCTCCAGCGGCTTGCCGATGACTTTGGCTGCGCGGAGTGCTTCCAGTTTGCCGAGCACCTGTTCACGGATGGAGAGCAGCTCTCTCCACTCTGCCTCGAGACTGGTTTCGTTGCCGGGGATGATGTCGGCGAGGTCCGGGAAGAGGGCGAGGTGAACGCTCGGCTCGCGGCCTTCGACGTGCGGCAACAGCGGCCAGACCTCGTCGGCGGTGAAGCTGAGGATGGGAGCGATGAGACGAACGAGGGCTTCCGCGATGCGCCAGAGGGCCGTTTGCGCAGAGCGGCGGGCGGGGTGGTTGGGGGCGAGGGTGTAGAGGCGGTCCTTGAGGACGTCGAGGTAGAGGGCGCTGAGGTCGGTGTTCACGAACTCGTTGAGCGCGTGGTAGGCGCGGTGGAACTCGAAGTCGTCGTAGGCCTTGCGGATAGAGGCGTCAAGTTCCGCGGTGCGCGCGAGGATGTACTGGTCTAAAGGTTCCATCGCAGAAAACGCGATGGAGTGTATCGCCGGGGTAAAGTCGTGCAGGTTGCCGAGCAGGAAGCGGAGGGTGTTGCGCAGCTTGCGGTAGTTGTCGCCGACGCGCTGCATGAGGGGCTCGCTGGCGGCGACGTCTTCGCGGAAGTCGACGGAAGCGACCCAGAGGCGGATGATCTCGGCCCCGAGGCGCTTGGCGACGTCGACGGGGTCGACGCCGTTGCCGAGGGATTTCGAGAAGGCGCGGCCCTGCTCGTCGAGCGTCCAGCCGGAGGTGGCGACCGTGCGGTAGGGCGCGATGCCGCGGAGGGCGACGCTGGTGAGGAGCGAGGAGTGAAACCAGCCGCGGTGCTGGTCGCCGCCCTCGGTGTAGAGGTCGGCAGGGAAGCCGAGTTCGGGTTCGACGTCGAGGACCGCGTGCCAGCTTGCGCCGGACTCGAACCAGACGTCGAGGATGTCCATTTCCTTGCGGAACTCGGAGGTGTCGGCATTGCCGCAGGAGGCGCACTGGGTGCCGGGGGGCAGGAGCTCGGCGGGAGTTTTGGTGTACCAGGCATCGGCGGAGTGCTGGCGGAAGAGCTCGACGATGCTGCGGTTGACGGTTTCAGACTGGAGCGGGTGGTGGCAGCGGTTGCAGAGGAAGACGGCGATGGGCACGCCCCAGATGCGCTGGCGGGAGATGCACCAATCGGGGCGGGTGGCGATCATGTTCGAGATGCGCTCTTCGCCCCAGGCGGGATCCCAGGTGACGGTTTTGATCTCGTCGAGGGCGCGCTGGCGGAAGGTGGCGGAGGTTCCGTCGGCTGCGGGGATGGGGGTTTCCATGGAGATGAACCACTGCTCGGTGGCGCGGACGATGACGGGATTGTGGCAGCGCCAGCAGTGCGGGTAGCTGTGCTCGAAGAAGGTGGTGCTGAGCAGGGCGCCGTGGTCACGCAGGACCTGCGTGATGGCGGCGTTGGACTCGAAGACGGTCTGGTCGGTGAAGGGGTAGGGAGTGCCGTCGGTCTGAGGGGGAACGTTCCGCTGACGGCCGGCGTTGTCGACGAACTGAAGTTCGGGCAGGTTGTAGCGCTTGCCGGTGTAGAAGTCGTCGACGCCGTGGGCGGGGGCGGTGTGGACGGCCCCGGTGCCCTGGTCGGCGGTGACGTAATCGGCGGTGACGCCGAGGACGGTGCGATCGAGGAAGGGGTGCTGGAAGGTCGTGTGTTCGAGGCGTGAGCCGTTGAAGCGGGCTAGGGGCTCGGGGCTGACGGTGAGATTGCAGCGCTGGGCGACTTCCGGCTGGAGTGCGGAGGCGACGAGGTAGACGGCTTCGCCGGAGTCCGGGGTGGAGGCCTGGAGGGCGACGTATTCGAGCTCGGGGTGGAAGGCGACGG
>CAXUNR010000069.1:0-13441 GCA_964252655.1 uncultured Acidobacteriaceae bacterium | reverse complement strand
CATCCAGCCCAAACCCTACGTACGCAGCGCGCTCCCAGTACTTGCGATTGTGCCGCGACTGTCCACCCTCTCGCGCAAAGTTCGAAATCTCATACTGTCCCACACCCGCCGCCTCCAGCCAGTCGCAGCTCGCCTGATACCAGTCCGCCGCCCGATCGTCCTCCGGCAGCGTCCCCGCCCCGTACCGCGCTCCGCCCGCCAGCGCCTCCCGGCCCAGCCGCGAGCCCTCATCCACCTCCAGCAGATACACACTCACATGCTCCACCCCGCACTCGATCGCCTGCTCGACCGAGTATCGCCAGCTCGCCTCGGTCTGGTGCGGCAGCCCCACCACCAGGTCCAGCCCCAGCCGCCGAACCCCAGCCCGCTCCATCCGTACCAGCTCCTCCCGGCACGTCTGCCCCGTATGCAGCCGCCCGGTCGCAGCACATTCCGCATCCACAAAGCTCTGCACCCCGAAGCTCAGCCGGTTCACCCCTGCGCGCAGCAGGGCTTCGAGCGTCCGGTCGCTCACCTGGCCCGGCGCGCACTCAACCGTGATCTCCGCCCCAGGCTCTATTGCGAACTCCGCCCGAAGCTCCCCAAACAGCCGCTCCACCGCGTGCGGCTCGAGCAGCGAAGGGGTCCCCCCGCCCAGGTAGATGGAATCCACCCGACCCGGCAGGCGCACTCCCAGCTCCTCCGCAAACGCATGCGCCTGCCGCATCTCCGCGCCCATCCGCTCCAGGTAACCGGGCATCGCGCCCGAGCCGAACACGCCTGAAGCAAAGTTGCAGAAGCTGCACTTGGCCTTGCAAAACGGGATCGACACATAGATCCCTAACGCATCTGCGCCTCTGGCTCCCATGGCCTCAATTCTTTCATGCCGCGCCGGCACAATAGAAGCGTCGCCAAACCCCGTCGCATCTACTATGGAGATACCGCATGAGCGACCGCACCGAAGCCAGTAAGCCAAAGCAAAAACCGTCCGCCGCAAAGGAGCAGCCCGCCAAGCCCGCCGCCCCGGATGACGACGTCGTGGGCAAGGTGTACGACGGCGTCCTCATGCGCCGTCTCCTCCGCTATCTCGGGCCCTACAAAATCCAGACCGCCATCTCCGCGCTCTCCATCTTCCTCAAATCCTCGACCGACGTCGCCGGCCCGCTCCTCATCAAGGTCGCCGTCGACACCTACCTCTCCCCCGACCACCACCCCTCCTGGCTCGGCCGCCAGCTCTCCCCCGCGCCGATGACCGGCGTCACCCAGCTCGCCGGCCTCTACTTCGCCGCCCTCGTCATCTCCTTCGGCCTCGAGTTCGTCCAGACCTACCTCATGCAGTGGACCGGCCAGAAGATCATGTTCGACCTCCGCCGCCAGATCTTCCGCCACATCCAGGATCAGGACGTCGCCTTCTTCGACCGCAACCCGGTGGGCCGCCTCGTCACCCGCGTAACGTCCGATGTCGACGCCATCAACGAGATGTTCACCTCAGGCGTCCTTGCCATCCTCGAGAACGTCGTCACCCTGGTCTACATCGTCGCCATCATGCTTTGGATGTCCTGGCCCCTGGCGCTGCTCACCTTGTCCGTCATCCCGCTCATCATCTTCTCCACCAACGTCTTCCGCAAGTTCGTCCGCATCAGCTATCGCGCCCAACGCGCCGCCACCGCCAAGATCAACGCCTTCACCCAGGAGTACGTCTCCGGCATGAGCGTCGTCCAGCTCTTCAACCGCGAGCAGCGCGCCTACGACGACTTCGCCGCCGTCAACGAGGAGAACAAGCGCGCCTGGACCGACGCCATCTTCGCCTACGCCCTCTACTATCCCGTCGTCGAGTTCCTCTCATCCCTCGCCATCGCCCTCGTCCTCTGGCGCGGAGGCATCGCCGTCATCGACCACCTCGGCGTCCCCACCGGCCACGTCTGGCTGCGCGGCATGTTCTCGACCGTCACCCTCGGCGTCCTGATCGCCTTCATCCAGTACGCCCAGCGCTTCTTCCGCCCCATCCTCGAGCTCTCCGACAAATTCAACATCCTCCAGGCCGCCATGGCCGCCTCTGAGCGCGTCTTCAAGCTCCTCGACCAGGCCCCTGAGATCGTCTCCCCCGCGAACCCCGTCGCTGCCAAGGCCGGCAGCCCCGCCTACGGCCGCATCGAGTTTAAGAACGTCTGGTTCACTTACCAGAAAGTGGACCAGGGCTTCTCAACTTCCGACCCCACCATCGAGTGGATTCTCCGCGACGTCAGCTTCATCCTCGAGCCCAACGAAACCGCCGCCATCGTCGGCCACACCGGAGCCGGTAAGACCACCATCACCGGCCTCATGATGCGCTTCTACGACATTCAGCGCGGCCAGATTCTCGTCGACGGCATCGACATCCGCGAGCAGGACCTCACCGCCCTCCGCCAACGCTTCGGCGTGGTCCTTCAGGACCCCTTCCTCTTCTCCGGAACCATCACCGACAACATTCGCCTCGGTACCTCCTCCATCACCGCCACCCAGGTCGAACAAGCCGCCGACGAGGTCAACATCGGCGACTTCATCCGCTCGCTCCCCCTCGGCTTCAACGAGCCTGTGCGCGAACGCGGCGCCGGCCTCTCCACCGGGCAGAAGCAGCTCATCAGCTTCGCCCGCGCTCTCGCCCACTCACCCGGCATCCTCATCCTCGATGAAGCCACCAGCTCCGTCGACACCGAGACCGAACTCCGCGTCCGCCAGGCTCTCGCCCGCATGATTACCGGCCGCACCTCCGTCCTCATCGCGCACCGGCTGTCGACCGTCCAGTCGGCAAGTACGATCCTCGTCATGCACAAGGGCCAGCTACGGGAAAAAGGCACTCACCAACAGCTCCTCGCCCAGCACGGCCTCTACTTCAAGCTCTACCAGCTCCAATACCAGGACCAGGAAAGCGGCGTTCCGTCCATCCCCGGTCTGGCTTCCATCGCCTAGAGCTGATCGGCAAAGGAGGTAGAACCCTCACTCCTTTGTTGTCGCTCCGTAAGGACTTGTTGTTATTTCCAAAGACCCCTTGTTGTCATTCCCGAAGGGAATCTGCGGTTGCTCTTGTTCCACCGCCACCCACCGTCGGCTCGCCAAATCTACCCGCGCCGGCTTAGTCCCTTGCGTTGACTCCGTCTTCGCCCCGGCTTTTTCCCGCCGGACCGCGCAAGCCCCGGCATAGCGCCGCGCCAATACTCCGTCAGCGCCTGCCGCAGCTCCTCACCAAAGGGATTCGCCGTCAGGCTCTGGGCGACATTGACCCCAGCCAGAAGCGTATCGGCAGCATGTTGATACGACTGCCACAGCCCCCGGGTCAGCGCATACGTCCGCATCAGCAGCTGCACCCCGCGCCCCTTCTCCAGCCGCAGCGCCCCATCGATCACCCTTCCCGTCTCCTCCAGCCGCACCAGGTAGTCCACCTTGTGCGCGGTAAGCGCATCGAGCGTCATATTCCTCTCGAGCACCCCATAACCCAGAGCATCGAGCCGCAGCAGCTCCGTATGCGCCTCCAGATGGGTCACCAGGGCGGACAGAAAAGCGTCGATCTTCGCGGCACAGCTTCCTTGATTTGCCTGGAAAAGAAGCTGGCTCTGGTCCATCACGTCCCCCCAGCCCTCGAGCAGCAGCGCGGCAAAGATCTCCTCCTTGGTCCGAAAGTAGAGATAAACCGTGCCCTTGGCCAGTCCGGCGGCCAGGGCAATCTCCGCCGCTGTGGGCAGACTGCCCGGACCGGCCAAAAACAGCGCGCCGGCCGCCTGCAGAATGGCGGACCGCCGCGCAGCCTTATCCTCCACGGCATGGGCATGCGGTGCGATGATTCTTTTCACTTCGTCATACGATACGTGACCTTCGCCTGCAGATACCGCGAGGTAAACCGATTGGAGAACGCCGCCAGCCGGTTCAGCCTGCCCACAATCACACTCGATTTCCCCGCAAACAGAGCCTTCAAGCCAACCTCCGCCACCCTGGCCGGAGAGACCACCGACGGCCGTAACGAAGCCTTCGGTTGATAACTCGCAACTTCATTGAACCCCGTATCCATCAACCCGGGAGAGACCACGGTCACGCCCACGCCCCTCGAAGCAAGTTCCACATGCAGCGCAACTCCAAAGGCAAGCACAAAGTGCTTCGCCGCGCCATAGGCCGCCAGCAACGGATCCGGCTGGTAAGCCGCCAGGCTCGCAACCAGCAAAATATGTCCCGCGCCCCGCGCCTCCATGCGTTTGCCGTACAGATGGGTAAGCTCCATCAGGCTGATGATGTCCAGCTCCAGCATCTCGCGCAGACGCTCCGGCTTCTGCGTAAGAAACTCGCCGCTCAACCCAAACCCCGCGTTGTTGATCAGGATGCCCAGCTCAATGCCCCGCGCGTCGAGGCGTTTTTGAAGCTCTGCCGGACTGCCCGGAACGCTGAGATCGACCGGCTCGACCACAACCTCGACCCGGTGCGTCTGGCGAAGTTCCGCCGCCAGCGCCTGCATTGGCTCCTCACGACGAGCCGCCAACACCACCTTGCACTGTCTGCTCGCCAAAGCTCGCGCAAACTCTTTGCCCAGCCCGCTCGAAGCTCCTGTCACCAACGCCCACTGCCCTGCTTGCTTTGACATGCTTGTCACCCTCCATGACTCATAGTCATCATACATGACCACCGGTCATGGGCCAAAGACATGGGTTCGGCGCGACCCGAAATGACATGGAACCGGAAGACCCTCTGCTCCGTACTGAAGAAAGTTACCCGGCCGCCTGGTTCAGCTTTCAAACCAGGCCCACTCTAGGAGCCAAAAAGGAGTCCCGATGTTCCTCCGCACCACCCTCGCCAGCCTCGTCGCCGTCCTTCCGCTCGCCGTCGCGGCGCACAGCCAGGACTTCGATCGCACCCTCAACGTTTCATCCCAAAGCGACCTCTACGTCTCCTCCGGCTCCGGCACAATCCATGTCGTTCCGGGTGCGGAAAACAGCATCCACGTCAAAGCCCACCTGCACGCAAATTCGAACGCCGGCAGCGATGCCGAAGAGCGCATCCGCCAGATCTCCCGCAATCCCCCCATCCAGCAAAGCGGCAACACAGTCCATATTGGCGAGCCCAGCAGGGAAGACCGTCGCCTCTACAACAACATCACCATCGACTACGAGATCTCCGCACCCAAGTCCGTCGCGCTCAATCTTCGCACCGGCTCGGGCGACCTCCTGATCGACAATCTGGGCCGCTTCCTCAAGGCCGACACCGGCTCCGGATCCGTGCGCGCCCACAACATCGCCGGCCCCGCCGATCTGCGCACCGGCTCCGGAGACATCGAGCTCCAGCAGGCCGCCGCAGGCGAGGTCCAAGCCCACACCGGCTCCGGATCCATCCGCCTCCAGGGGCTCTCCGGCGCGCTCACCGCCCAGACCGGCTCCGGAGACATCGAAGCCAACGGCCAGATCACCGGAACCTCCAGGCTCCAGAGCGGCTCAGGCTCCATCCGCGCCCATCTTGGCCATGACGCACACCTTAACATCGACGTGTCCACCGGCTCCGGCTCCCTCCGCGTCGCCGGCCTTTCGAACTCGAACAGCCATCACCTCAGCGCTCCACTCAACGGCGGAGGCCCGGCGCTGACCGTCCAGACCGGCTCCGGAGACATCGAAATCAACTAGAGCATTTCCCTGTAGGTGTCGCTGGTGCCACAACCTTGGTGGGCGTTCTCTCTCATGGAAACGCCGCCGAACAGCTCATTCGGGAACCCCAGTCACAGGGAAAATGGTCTAACGCTTTCCCTTTTGCCAATCCGCATACGTGATCCGCGGGGCCGTCACAAACGCGTCCCGCGTCTTCACATACGCACCCTGCCCGTTCATCCGTCCCACCGCGTGCAGCTCCTTGGAGCGAATGTACGGGCCGGCCGGATCGACAAACGTGTCCTCCACATACATCGCCACCACCCGCCCAAGGATGATCCGCGACCGGCCGATCTCAAGCGTCGTATGCTCCACGCACTCCAGCGCAGCGTGGGCCTCGCGAACCCGCGGAACCTTCACCTGACTTGACGCGACCGTCGTCAGCCCGGCTTGCTCCAGCTCGTCCACCTCGGCCGGAAAATCGATCCCGCAGATATTCATCGGCTGCAGCAGATCCTCCGTCACCACGTTCACCACAAATTCGCCGCCGCGCCGGATGTTGCGCGCCGTATCTTTGGGAACAAATTTGTCTCCGGACTTGTCCGTCACGCCCAAACCCACAATCGGCGGGTCGGTGCAGAGATAGTTGTAGGCGCTGAAGGGCGCGGCATTCAGCCGGCCCTCTTCATTCATGCTCGTCACCAGCGCAATCGGCCGCGGTGCAACCAGGCCGATCAGCAGGTTATAAATCGTCTTCGGCTCAGTTCCGTCTACTGCAAAAATCATCTTCGCTTTACCTTTCGCGACAGCAGCAATCGCTGGACCGCATCCCGCACCCGCGGCCAGGACTTCGACTCTGGATCGACAACATCGAAGTGGTCCGCGTTGGCAATACGTTCAAACGCTACCGGTTCTCCTATCCGATGCCCGCGAGCGACCCAGCGTACCGGAAGCTCTGGCGGAATCTGCCCGTCCAGGCTTCCCTGCAGCAGCATCTGCGGCACATTCAGCGGTAGCAGATCCCCAGGATTGCCGGCCCGGTACCTCTCCGGAGCCGTAGCCGGGGTGCCCCCCATAAAGTCGAGAACCTCCTCCCGCGCCGGCGCAAAGATTCCCTCCGCCAGCTCGAGCGTCATACGCAGATCCACCACCGCTGCCAGCCCCAGCACCCCGCGCATCGGCAGCAATCGCTCCGGAGGTTGTAACGGCCCGCTCTGCGGAAGGTGCTGCCGGCCCGCAAGCCAGAACGCCAGATGTCCTCCTGCCGAGTGCCCCACCACCACCACTTGCGTAAGATCGAGCGCATACATCGTAGCCAGCACCCGCAGATACGCATAGCCGAACGCCACATCTTCGAACGTTCCCGGCCACCCTCCGCCGGCCTGGCCCAGCCGCCGATACTCAAGCGACCAGCAGGCGATTCCCTCCCGCTTCAACGCCGCGCAAAAATGGCTCACGTACGCAAGTCCAAACTCCGAAGTCCACCAGCCTCCATGCAGCACAACCACGACCGGAGCCTTCGCTCCCGAAGCACCCGCCCGCACACCCGTCGGCAACCAAAGATCGCCAAACTGCGACGCCTCTGCCCCATACGCCACCCGGTGGTCGGCCTTCGCAGCCGTGCGGCTCAACAGGTTAGGTGGCATCCCCGCCTCTCGCCGCTTCCGTCAGCGTCAACGCGGTCCCGCAGGATTGGTCGGGGCTGCGGGATTGCTCGCAGCTGCAGGTTCAACCGGCATGGTCACAATCACCTCACCCGGCCGCGTGTAGTGCAGCTCCTCGCGCGCCTGGTGCTCGATCGCTCCCGGATCGGACTGCAGCCGGTCGACATGCCCCTTCAAGGCTTCGTTCTCGCTGCGCAGGGTTTGCAGCTGCTGCGTCAGCGCCCGCTCACTGGCCCGCTTCCCTTCGTACACCGTTAGCCCGTTCTGCCCAAACACCACGTGATAACCCACGCCCGCAGCCAGCGCAACGGCCAGCACCGTCGCCAGCTTCCGCCACTGCCCGAACAGGCGGCGGCGCCAGGCCAGCATACGCGCGGAAGTTCTGTAGTTGCTCATCGCTCTCTAGTGAAACGGGCCGGCGCTCTGCCGTCAAGTCCCGTGTGCCCGCATCGGTTCGCCGGGCCGGCAACGGAACCACACTCGTCACCCTGCCGCTCCGCCCCTTGGCTGCACGCAAACCAGCGCTCCGCTTCCGCGCAAGCGCCGCCGCGCCTTGGTATGCTGAAGAGCGTCGCACCCTCTGAAAGGACGTGCCCCGATGTTCACAGCCGAGCCCCACACAGCCGAGTCCCACACAGCCGAGTCGCACCGAGCCGAGCCGCACCAGAGCGCCGCTTCCCTTCCCGTCTCCCTGCTCGCGCTCCGGGCCGAGACCTTCCCCGGCCAGATTCTGCTCGCCGTCGCCGCCAGCGCCTGCGTCGCCTTCTGCGCCCACGCTTCCGTCCGCATCCCCTTCACCCCCGTCCCCTTCTCGCTCAGCGATTTCGCCGTGGTCCTGGTTGGGCTTACCCTCGCCCCGGCCACCGCCTTTGCCGCCATGATGCTTTATCTGCTTGAGGGCGCGCTGGGCATGCCCGTCTTCGCTCCCGGAGGCCTGGGCGGCGTCGCTCAGCTTCTCGGGCCCACCGGCGGCTTTCTCTTCGCCTACCCGCTCGCCGCCTGCGCCGCCGGCTGGATGCGCCGCAAGCTTCCCGCCGCCTTCGCCGCCAACCTGCTCTCCGCCCTGGCCGGAAGCGCTCTGCTAATGATCGCCGGCGTACTTTGGCTGGGCAGCTTGCTCCATCTCACCCCGGCAGTCGCGCTGCGGCTCGGCCTACTCCCCTTCCTGCCCGGACAGGCGGTCAAGGTACTCGCCGCCGCCGGTATCTTCACCTCGCTTCGGCGTTGGCGTCGCGCCTGATGCAAGCCTCTCGACGGTCGGTCTAGCGTCCGGCACAACCGCAGCTATCCTCCCCGGCCGCGTACCTCTCCGGGGAGCATTTCCTTTCCCTCCGCTTGCACCCGCTTCTTCAGAAGGACAGCAACACATGAGTTCCGCACAAGAGATCCAGGTCGCCCACAGTCCCGACTCCGACGACGCCTTCATGTTCTACGGTCTCGCCACCAGCAAAATCCGCGTCCCGGGCTTCAAGTTCGTCCACACCCTCACCGACATCGAGACCCTCAATCACCGCGCCATCGACGAAGCCTTCTTCGACCTCACCGCCATCAGCTTCCACGCCTACCCCTACCTGCAGGATCGCTACAGCATCCTGGCCTCCGGCGGCAGCATGGGCGATAAATACGGCCCCATGATCGTCGCCCCGCGCCGCTACACCGTGGACGAAATTCGCCGCCTGCGCATCGCCGTGCCCGGAACTCTCACCACCGCCTATCTCACCCTCAAGCTCTTCGCGCCTGAAATCGAAACCGTCACCGTCGACTTCGACAAGATCATCCCCGCCGTCGCCGCCGGCGAGTTCGACGCGGGTCTGCTCATCCACGAGGGCCAGCTCACCTACGGCAACGACGGCCTGCACAAAATCCTCGACCTCGGCCAGTGGTGGCACGGCGAGACCGGCCTGCCCCTGCCCCTTGGCGGCAACGTCATCCGCCGTGCGCTCGGCCCCGAGACCATGCTCATCGTCGCCAACGCCGTCCGGGACTCCATCCAGCACGCGCTCGACAATCGTGAAGAGGCCCTCGCCTACGCCATGCAGTTCGCCCGCGACCTCGACCCAAACCTCGCCAGCCGCTACGTAGGCATGTACGTCAACCAGCGTTCGCTGGACTTCGGCGACGACGGCCGCCAAGCCATCCGGCGCATCCTCGCCATGGGCCACGAGCGCGGCATCATTCCCATGGAAGCCAAAGTAGACTTCGTCGGCTGACGCCTCCCGCACCCTCACAGGTGATCCGGCTATGCTATCCTCGCAAGAGTGAAGTGGAGCGCTGGCGTAGCCTTCGAGCCATGCCTGGCAGCTCGGATCACCTCACCCGCTTCACCCCGGACGCGTAGCTCAACTGGCAGAGCATTCGACTCTTAATCGACTGGTTGAAGGTTCGATTCCTTCCGCGTCCACCACAAACCCCAATCTCTGCGAGCTGCTTGTCCACTTCGCCTCCCCTCCCAAGAGGCCTCTGCAGCAACTCCCCCATTGCCGCCCGCCGAATTCATCCTGCGCTCATCGAGCTGTAACGTCTGCCCCCGTGCACGAACGCTAAAACTTTCCCATGCGCACTCTTTTGGGACATAGTCTTTCCGTTTTTCCAGCCCTGTGTCTGGTCGCGTTTGCCTCTGCTTCGCTCCACGCTCAATTTGAAACCGCTTCCGTGCTCGGCTATGTGCGCGACGCTTCCGGAGCCACCATTGCCCAAGCCGTCGTCACCTTGACCGATCAGCAGACCAAGGCCGTCGTCACCGCAAGGACCAACCGCCAGGGCGCGTACGAGTTCACCGACGTCAAGATCGGCCAGTACCTTGTCACCGCTGAGGCTGACGGCTTCGACCTCAGCGTCACCCAACCCTTCACCGTCACCGTCAACGCACGTCAGCGCGTCGACCTCGCCCTCCGCGTAGGCGCCAACAACGAGACCGTCACCGTCAACTCCGCCGCGTCCGTCCTGGACACCGACAACAGCGAGCGCGGGCAAGTCCTCGGTACCCGCGAAGTCGAGAATCTTCCCCTCAACGGGCGCGAATACGCCGACCTGGCCGCGCTCGTTCCCGGAGTCCGCCGCAACATTCTTGAGAACTCCACGGACACCAGCCGCGACGCCTCCTTCAACGTCAACGGCCAGCGCAGCGAGTTCAACAACTTTCTGCTCGACGGCCTCGACAACAATGCCTACGGCACCTCCAACCAGGGCTTCTCGAATCAGGCCATCCCACCCTCGCCCGATGCCATCAACGAGTTCCGCGTAGAGACCGACAACTACTCCGCCGAGTACGGACGCTCGGCCGGAGCAGTCATCAACGTCAGCATCCGCAGTGGCACCAACAACTTCCACGGCAAAGCCTACGACTACCTCCGCAACACCGTCCTCAACGCCGTCGGCCCCTTCACCCCGCCCACCAACCCGCTCACCGGAGCAGCCCAGAAACCGATCCTCATCCGCAACCAGTTCGGCGGAACCCTCGGCGGGCCCGTCTTCCGCAACAAGCTCTTCTTCTTCGGCGACTACGAGGGCACACGGCAGATCGTGCACTCCGTCCTGCTCGCCACCGTGCCCACCCTCAATCAGAGTGGTCGCAGCGCACTCGCCCTCGCCAAGGGCGGCTATACCTTTCTCTCCGGAACGACCACCGACAACGGCACTGCTGTCCCGCTCGTCAATCCCACCACCGGCGTCACCTACCCCAACGGCGTCATCCCGTTCAACGATCCCGCCGTCTCCGCCTTCGCCAAGGGGGTCATCAACGCACTCCCCTCCGCCGACTCTCCCGGCGGAGCCTTGACCAACAACTACGCTTCGCTGCCCGCCGACACCATCCATGACGACAAGGGCGACCTACGCCTGGATTACACCGTCAGCCAGAAATCCACCGCCTTCTTCCGCTATAGCGAGCACCAGGGCATCATCGCCTCGCCGCCCAACATCCAGGGTCCCGCCGGTGGCAACAGCAACGGAACCGTCAATATCTTCAACCAGCAGGCGGCCGGAGGCGTCACCCACGCCTTTAACCAGAACGCCATCCTGGACGCACGTTTCGCCTTCACCCTCACCGATGGCGGCAAAGCTCCGTACGGCGCCAACCTCGCCAGTCTCGAAACCGGAATCGTCGGCTTGCCCACCAGCTCGACCGTCACCCGCAGCCTCAACGTGCAAAGCGTCAACACCTTTTCGCAGTTCGGCAACCAGGGCTCCAACCCGCAATTTCAAAACCCCACCGTCTACAACCCAAAGGTCAACTTCACCTTGCTCAAAGGCCGCAACCAGATCAAATTGGGGTACGAGTACCAGGGCGTCTATACCACCATCGACGACTTCAATCCCACCTTCGGCCAGGACACCTACAACGGCGGCTACAGCTTCACCGGAACCACCGCCTCCGCCCTCGCCGCCTCCAATCTCGGCACCCGCGAGGCCGTCGCCCTCGCCGACTTCCTCTTCGGCGCGCGCGATACCTACCAGCTCAACAACTTCGTCGTCGTCCACCTCAATCAGCGCTACAACTTCATGTACGTCCAGGACGACATCCGCGTAAACTCCCGGCTCACCGTCAACGCCGGTCTCCGCTATGAGCTCGTCACGCCGCAGTGGGAGTCCAACAACCTGCTCGCCAACTACAACCCCGCCACCCAGTCCCTGGTCCAGGCCACGTCCGGTTCACTCTCTAACCGCGCCCTCGTCAACATGCCGTTGAAGGACTTCGCCCCGCGCTTCGGTCTCGCCTACACCGTCGATCCCAAGACCGTCATCCGCGCCGCATACGGGCTCAACTACGCCCAGTTCAATCGCGAAGGCGGTGAAAACCTCCTCGTCTATAACCTTCCCGCCATCGTCAACACCAACATCGTGCAGGTGCCGCAGTTTGCCGTCCCGGGTATCATCGGCAAATCCGCCGCGCTCTCCACCTGCACCGCCGCCCAGGCCGCCGCGCCCTTCAACCCGGCCACGCCCATGCCCTGCTTTCGACCCACTTACCAGGGCTATCCCACCAACTTTGCCAATCCCGCCAACGTCACAGCGGCCAGTAATCTATCGACCCAGGCCCGCTACATCCCCAAAAACCTGCCCACCGGCTATGTGCAGACCTATCACCTGACGGTGCAGCGCCAGCTTGGCCCGGCTACCACCTTCGAGGTCTCCTATGTCGGCTCGCACGGCCTCAAGCTCGAGACCCTCGCCGACCTCAACCAGGCCGCCCCCAACGCCGTCACCGCCACCTGCAACACCCTCACGACCGCCGGCTGCCTCACCCTCGCCCAGCGCCGGCCCATCCAGAGCTTCACCACCATCGAAGAAACCCTGCCCGCCGGCCTGCTCTACTACAACTCGCTGCAGGCCAAATTCGAACACCGCACCGGCCATGGCCTCTATCTCCTGAACTCCTTCACCTGGTCGCGCGCCGAGGACAACGCCGCCGGCCACCTCGATACGCCCGATGGCGACAACTCCCGCATCAACCTCGCCAATCCACTCGGCGAGATCGGTCCTTCGGCCTACAATCAGCCCCTCAACGACACGCTCTCCATGGTCTACGACCTTCCCTACGGACCAGGCCGCAGGTTCGGCGGCAACGCCCCGCTTGTCATCCGCGAGGCTCTCGGCGGCTGGCAGCTCACCCTCATCAACGACGTCAACAGCGGCCTGCCGGTCAACGTATATTACTCGCCCAACAGCTTTCAGCAGGTCAGCCCTCTGCTTGTGCAGCGGCCCAACCAAACTTCCGGCAACGCGGTCCGGCCCAAATCGCAGCGGACCAAGTTCGGTGGCAATCAGGACCTCTTCTCGCTCAACCTCGCCAACTTCAGCCTGCCCACGGTCAACCAGCCGTACGGCAACGCAGGCCGAAACTCCCTCCGCTTCGACCCCTACTACAACACCGACGTCGGCCTGCACAAGCAATTCGATCTCTATCCCGAGAACGCCAAGTTCGACTTCCGGGTGGAGGCCTTCAACGTCTTCAATCTCACCAACTTCGCCTTCCCCACCAGCAACGTATCGAGCGGTGCCGGCGGCTTCGGCGTAGTAGCCGCAGCCTCCACCTTCCCCCCGCGCATCCTGCAGTTCGCCGGCAAAATCCTCTTCTAACCCCCAAACGTCCTCCCCAAGTCACACCCCCCAACCTCCCGGGTGCCCCATCTCAGACAGCCTCACCGTCTGAAGTGGGAAAGTAGAATCCCACCGAACCAAACCCACAACCACCCCCAAACC
>CAXUNR010000068.1:0-13613 GCA_964252655.1 uncultured Acidobacteriaceae bacterium | reverse complement strand
GGGCATGGTGAGTGAGGGATCGACAAAGCCCTCAGGGACCAGGGTGGGGGAGCTGAAATTCTGTTCTGCCGAGACGGCATCGATCAGGTAAAGGGCAGAGCCTTCGAGTTGGCAAGACGCGGCGGTGGCGGCGGGGCAGCGCAGGCCGGTCAGGGTGGGCAGGCGGACGATGGTGGTGAGCGGGAGCCACTCGCCGGGGGTGCCGGCGGGGTCAACCGCGCGCATGTGGAATGGACCGAAGGTGGAAGGACCAAAGGCTTTCAGAGGGTCAAAGGTGGCGAGGACGGTGTGGGCATCCTGCAGGACGAGGGTGCCGGCGGGAACGGTGAGCGCGGTCTGAAGCGAGTCGTCCAGGCTGGCAATCTCGATCTTTGAAGTGCGAGGAAAAGAAGCGCGGGATTTGAGGAAGAAGAGAAGCTGATCGCCGAGAGGAAGGTCGGCACTGGTGGCGATCTGGATGGAAGATGGTGCGGGTGAACCGCCGGCCGGGGCGATGCGACTCGAGAGATAGGTGACGGAAGGCCGCGGGGGAAGCACGACGGCGGTGATGTCGAGGGTGCGGCCGTCTTCCAGGTGGGCCTGCGCGGTCAGTTTTTCGTCGGATTTGAGACCAGGGGCTTTGGCGGAAGGTGGAAGGCCGAAGACACGGGCGGTGCTGGAGTTGGTGCACCCCGCCTCCGATGGTGGAGTGGTCTGGGATGGGGTGCCTGGAGACTGGTTCAAGGGAGGCGTGAGGCAGATCGGGGTGTAGGTGAGATCCCTGAAGGTGAGGGTCTTGACCTGGTCGAGGCTGGTCCCGGTAAGGGTGGCGGAGGTGTCACCTACATGAAGTTGCAGAGCCTGGATGCGGGCCGGCTCTGCAAAGGTTCGGGTGCCGAGCTGGTCAGGGACGGCGCGGCCGAACTGCTGGATGGCCAGGTGGATAGAGCCGGGGGTAGCGGCCTGTTGGAGGTCGAGGGTGAGGTCGAGGGGAGCGACTGCGGCAGTCTCGACCAGCCCGGGCGCGGGAGAGATCTCTACCGGCTTAGGAACGGCCGCTCGAATAACGGCGGCTTTCTTAGGGTCCGGATCAGGCAGTGCAGGGTCGGGCTTGGCCGGAGTAGTGATGGCAGCGATGGTGGAAGCTGCAGTTGGCCCGACTGCGGGAGACTTGGTTCCTTCAAACTTCCAACCGACCCGGACCTCGCTGGGCTGAAGTGTAATGGCCTGGATACAGGCTGTGCCGGAGGAGAGGACCTCAAGATGGTTAGGTTGGCCGGCGATGAGGGTGGCGGGAGCGTTGTTGGAACTGTAGGGAGAACTGACGATACGCCAGTTTTCTCCGGGCAGCCGCTGCACAGAGACGCTGGGGCCGGTGAAGGAATCAAAGCCCCACATGCCTTGGATGGTCGCCGAGATGGGCTGACCGGGAAGCACGGGAGCCGCGGCGACAGCGAGTGCGGAAGGTACGGCCTTCGGTCCCTGGATGAGCGGAGCCGCCGTTGGCGCAGGCACATTCAGAGGAAGCTCGTGACGCTCCGGAGCCTTAGGGCCGAGAGTCAGGCCGCCGAGGAAGGCGTCGGGAACGAGAGGGAGATCGTCGGTAGCCTTTTTGGGGTCGGCGGCAGGAAGGTTCAGGTGTAGGCGGAGGTCATGCACATAAGCGGTCGAGAAAACCAACGGCGCACCCTCCACGGGAATCGCCATCGAGGGGTCGAGCAGGCACGAGATGTGCCGGTTGTCGACGGAGCGCAGCGGCGGCAGGACCGCAGAGGCAACCGGGGGAAGGCTGATGACGATGACGGATTTCGGATTATTGAATGAAGGAGGCGTGTTGAGGCGGAGGTTGAGGGATTCGTTCTGAGGCGCGGCAATGGCGGGGATGTACTGGTATTTTGCGGTGTGCAGGCTGCTGACGATGCGCACAAAGTCGACGATGGCCCCGACGTAGGCCGAGTAGTTGCCTCCTCCGGCGAGCTGGGTATAGGAGGCCTGCGTGATGAAGTCAGAGCCCGGACCGGTGGAGAGCGCGGCGACGATGGAGCCGGCGTGGCCGTCGTCGAGCAGGGTCTGCGTGCCGGTTTGGGTAAGACAGGTGTACTGCTGATCGACGGGGCGCTTAAAGCACTCGGGATTGGGCTTCAGGTTCAGCGTGCGGGCGAGCAGGTTGGAGTGATCGAGCAAAGCTGCGGTGTCGCCGGCGGGGACCTTCTTCATCTCTTCGAGGTACTTGGTGGTGCGGGCCTCCTCAAAGCCGGCCTCAGTGAGGTCCTGGGTGGCGCGGACAAAGATGCCGGGGCGGCCCTTGACGGCGGAGCGGAGGGTGGAAAAGTCTCCGCCGGTCTCGGGCGCAAGAAAGAGGATAGCCTGCTGCGCCTCGGGCGGCACGGTGACGATAACGCCTTCTTCGACGACGCGCTTCTGCCAGGTCTCGATGCGGGTGAACCAGGTGTCGGGAGGAGGGTTGGTGGTGCCGCGGAGAAAGGCGACGATGAGGAGATAGCGAACCGACTGTGAGGGAGGAAGGTCGGGGTGCAGCCAGATCTGGTCGCCCGGTTGAAGGTTGGGAACGATCGAGATGGGCAGGGAAACGCCCTTGCGGGTAACGTGAATGTCAATTTTTGGGCCGGCAAGATCGAAGCGCGCCTGTGCTTTCGCGGCGGGAGCGAGGACCGTGAGCAGAAGGACGAGACGCAAGCGCCGCAAAAAAGCCATAGTCCCAGTTTAGACGGTGTGGCGGGAGTAGCGGATGGCGGGGGCGACGAACAGATGCACGGAGGTACCGTGTTTTCACCGCCTGAACCTCACACCCGGGGGTGAGGCGTGGGCATTTACGATGTAAGCGCCTGTTTCATGTGCGGCAACTCCCACTGACGAACCCACGATTCAAAAACGGGATTGCGAATGGAAATGGGTATGTTTGAATTTGCTTATTTTCCAAGGTAAACTGCGGCCATGCGATTTTATGCCCGTCCAGCTGAGTACGAGCCCTTCGTCTTCGCATGTGAGTCGCACCTCGAGCCCGACCTGATCCACGTCTAGCATCAGGTCTAACATTAGCGACATCGCACAACCGCCCGTTTGACAAATACAGCATTCGGCACTTCAACGCTTACTCTGATCTGGCTTTGTAGGTTTTCGAAAGCTACTGCGTCTTCGCCAAGTGCCGCGACGAGGGCTGGTCGCTAGCAATCACCCCATCGCGAATCGTGATGACGCGTTGCGCATACTCGGCGATGTCGGGCTCGTGGGTGACGACGACGATAGTATTTCCCTTGGCCTGCAGCTCGTCGAAGAGGGCCATGATCTCGTCGCCGGTCTTGGAGTCGAGGTTGCCGGTGGGCTCGTCGGCAAGGATGATACTGGGCCTGTTGACCAAGGCCCTGGCAATCGCCACGCGCTGACGCTGGCCACCCGAAAGCTCGTTGGGCTTGTGCATCATGCGGCTGCCGAGGTGGACGCTTTCGAGTACCTCGGTGGCGCGGCGGATGCGCTCGGCGTGGGGGGTGCCGTTGTAAATGAGGGGAAGCTCGACGTTGTGCAGCGAGGTGGCGCGGGCGAGTAGATTAAAAGTCTGAAAGACGAAGCCGATCTCCTTGTTGCGGATGCGGGCGAGCTCGTCGTCATTGAGCGAGGAGACGTCGTGGCCGTTGAGCCAATAGCGGCCTTCGCTCGGTGTGTCGAGGCAACCGATGAGGTTCATCAGAGTCGACTTGCCGGAGCCGGACGGGCCCATGATGGCGACGTACTCGTTGTGGCGGATGCGGAGGTTGACGCCGCGCAGGGCGTGTACCTTCTGGTCGCCCATCTCGTAGGTCTTCCACAGATTGCTGGCGACGATGACGTCTCCGGCGAGGGGGCCTTGAGCGTTGATGAGGGTGGGGTCGAGCGCGGTGGTGGCCATGGGCGGTGCCTTAGGATTTCGAGGAGTCGGGTGCGGTGTCGGCGGCGTTATCGGGTTTGACGATGGTGCCACTTTTGAGGGAGCGCAGGATTTTGTAACGTCCGGTAATCATGATTTCCCCCGGCGCGACACCTCCGGTGACTTCGATGTCGGTGGCCCCGGTGACGCCGGTCGAGACGGGCAGGAAGGCGGCGCGGTCCTTGCCGTGGTCGGCCTTGAGGATATAGATGCCCTGAACGAGCGTGGGCTTGAGTTTGTTCTGAGTGACGGGGGCAGAGGCGTTTTGCTTGGCGGGCTTGCCGCCGTTTTGAGTGAGCTCGCTTTCGAGTGCGGGGTCGCGCTGCACGAGGGCCTGGATGGGGATGGTGACGATGTTGGTGCGGCGGGCGGTGGTGATCTTGGCGGTGGCGGAGAGGCCGGGGCGGAGTTCGTCGTTCATGGCTCCGTTGGCGGCATCCATGGTGACGACGACCTTGAAGTCCTTGGCCTCCTCGGTGCCGGTGGTGGACTGGCTGGTGGCGACGCCCGTCGTGCGGAGCAGGGCCTGGTCGCCAACCTCGGTGACGTGACCTTTAAAGATGCGGCCAGGCAGGGCATCGACGGTCACATCGGCGGCCTGACCCATCTTGACGTTGACGATGTCGGTTTCGTCGACCTTGACTTCGGCGGTGATGACGCTCATGTCAGCGAGCGTCATGAGGGTGGAGCCCTCGGCGTTCTGGATGCCGACGACGACGGTTTCGCCCTCGCGCACGGGGACGTTGGTGACCAGGCCGTCGAAGGGAGCGCGGCTCACGGTTTTGTCGAGTGCGTCGAAGTTCGAGCGCTGTGAGGCAACGGCCTGGTTGACCTTGGCGCGCTGAGAGGCGGTCTGAGCCTGGGCCTGGACGGAGACGGCTTGGCGCTGGTCCAGCGTTGCGACGGAGCTGTCGTAAGCCGCTTTTTTCGAGTCGAAGTCCTGCTTGGCGATCAGCTGGTCTTTATAGAGCTCCTGTGCGCGGGTGAAGTCGAGCTTGCGCTGCTCGAGGTCAGCCTGGGCGGCGGCGATGTTGGCCTTGGCTGTGGTTTCGGCGGCGAGGAAGGAGTTGACGTCGGTTCGGGAGGAGGCGATGGTGGCGGTCTGCGCGGCGACGGTGGCGCTCGGCTGAACATTTTCAAGCGTAGCCAGGACGGCGCCCTTGCGAACGTGGTCGCCTTCCTTGACGTTCAAATTGGTGATGCGGCCGAAGGCGGTGGCACCGATATTGACGTAGGTCTTGGGCTTGATCTGGCCGGTACCGCTGACGACGGAGGTCAGGTCCTGGCGGGCGATGGTCGCGGTGGTGACCTTGGTGATGCTGGCCTGGTTGCGGTAGAAGGCGAAGGCGGCCACGCCTCCAACGGCGAGCACGACGAGAATGACGATCACGATAGTTCGAGTCTTCATGCTTCCATTGATCTCACGTTCTGGCAGGCTTCTCAGGCGACGGTCCACCTTCAAGATACCTCTGATGAGCGGTACGCAGGGAAGAAAGGGAAGGTTCCTGAAAAAGGTAAGGCAAAGTTTCAGGGAGGCGGGTGCTTCTGCTGTGAAGTTCGTTCAAGCGGCAGAGGAACGGCGTCGCCTGGACGGTCACCGATAAACGCGGGATGCCGGAACCCGTTTGAATGTTGCATGAATTCGGCCTACACTCTTACCATCAACAGAGCAGGGGTTGCATCAATGACGATCCAGCGGTTTCGCTTTCTCCAAAGTGTGGTTTCTCCAGGTGGGTGGCGGGCGTGTGCCATGGGGCTGTGCCTGGCAACCTTCGGCCTGGCGGGCGTAAGCGGGGGGACGGCGCAGACGCAGGATCCGGATGTGAAGAAGGGCCCGGTGACGGACGATAAGCCGGATCCGACCAAGCGGGGGCGGACCGATTCAGAGAAGATTGCGACGAACAAGGCTCTGAAGCAGGAGTTGAAGGGATCGTACAAAACCTGGGTGGAGCAGGATGTCCGGTGGATCATCACGGACCAGGAGCTTTCCGCATTCAAGCACCTCTCGAACGATGAAGAGCGTGATCAGTTCATCGAAAACTTCTGGCTCCGACGAAACCCGAATCCAGAAAGCCCGGAGAATGAGTATCGCGAAGAGCATTATGCGCGCATCGCGTATGCGAATGAGCACTTTGCGGCGGGCAAAGCGGGTTGGCGCACGGACCGCGGCCACATGTACATCGCGTACGGCAAGCCGGACTCGATCGATTCGCACCCGAGCGGCGGCAATTATGACCGGCCCATGGAAGAGGGTGGCGGAAACACGTCGACCTTCCCGTTCGAGATTTGGCATTACCGCTACCTAGAAGGCATCGGCGACAACATCGATATTGAGTTCGTCGACACCTGTATGTGCGGCGACTATCACATGACCATCGACCGCTCAGAGAAGGACGCGCTCAAGCATGTTCCGGGCGCGGGCCAGACGCTCTATGAAGAGCAGGGTCAGGCTAGCAAGGCGGACCGCTTCTCTGGCGGCGGAATAGAGCAACTGGGACGTGGGCCGGGCTCAGAGCAAAATCAATCCAAGCAGTTCGACCGGCTGGACCGCTTTGCCAAGCTGCAGGCGCCTCCGGTAATCAAGTTTAAAGATCTCGAGAGCTTCATGGTGAACTCGAAGATTCTTAGCGGACCTCCGTTTCTCTTTGAGGTGCGGACGGACTACGTGAAGATCACCAACGACACCGTGCTGGTGCCGTTGACGCTGCAGATTCACAATAAGGATATTACCTTCAACACCAAGGATGGTGTCTCGATGGGCACAGTGAACGTGCTCGGGAGAATTTCGACACTGACTGGCCGCCCGCTGCAGACGTTTGAAGAGACGGTCGCCGTGCAAGCTCCAAGCGAGTTGCTGGCTCAAGAGCAGCAGAAGCAGTCGGTCTACTGGAAGGCCTTTCCGCTGCCTCCCGGCTTGTACAAAGTGGATGTCGTGATCAAAGACGTCAACAATCCGGATCACGTAGGACGCTGGGAGCGCAGCGTCAACGTACCGAAGTACGACGATGACCAGCTGGCACACTCGTCCCTTATCCTCGCGGACCAGATGTTCCGGGTACCTTCAAAGGATATCGGGGCAGGGAACTTTGTGATCGGCAATACGCATGTGCGGCCGAGGGTCTCGACCGGCATGCAGGTCCCGATCGCCTTCAAGCAGAATCAGAGCCTCAACTTTTGGATGCAGGTCTACAACCTTGGCATCGGGGACAACAAGCAGAACGGCGCGACGATCGAGTACCAGATTATGGATCTAGCAACCAACAAGGCGGTACTGGACGCGTCTGAACAGACCAACAAGATGAGTCCAAATGCAGACCAGGTAACGCTTGAGAAGAGTCTGCCGTTGGCGAGCTTGCAGCCTGGCAAATACCAGGTGAGCATCACGGTGAAGGATGGGGTAAAAAAGCAGCAGTTTGCCGAGACGGCGCCCTTTACGGTGGAGTAGAGCGACCGGATAAGTTCTTGGTTCGGGCTCATGGATGAACTAGTGTTTGTGGAACTCATGCAGCAGGAAGGCGCGGAGTACAGGCGATCTTCCACTGTGTAGAAGCGGAGACTTAGGGGAAGCCATCGACGTACCGGGGAACGCTGTGGCACGAGTAAGGCGGGTGGAAAAAACGTTCTGCAAATGCGCGCTTGGCTGGGCGGTTCTGCTTGTGTGTCTGCGGTCCTGCCTGGCAGCCGGCACAGGTGCCACGGTGTCCGGGGTGGTGCGGGATGTGAGTGGCGCGGTGCAAATGGGTGCGCTGGTACAGGTGCTGGCTGGCGACTCTTCAACCGTGGGCACCGCGTTTACCGACGCGCGTGGGCGGTATGCCATTGGCAACCTAAGCGCAGGCCGTTATCTAGTGCGCGCAAGCCAGAGCCTGTACGTCCCGGTTTCGCATGGCGATGTGCAACTACGCACTGGGGCTAAAACCGTCGTAAATCTGACGATGGCCGCTCTGTTCGATACGGCTGCCTGGCTGCCGGCGACGCGGCGCGGAGCTGAGGAATCGGCGGACGAGTGGCGTTGGACGCTGCGGTCGAGCGCAAACCGGCCGCTGCTGCGCGTAGTGGAAGACGGCACGGCGATCGAAGTGAGTGTGGAAGCTCCGGGAAGCCGTCCGGTCGGGAGAACGGAGGCACGGGACGCGCTTGTGGCTCGCACAGGAGGCTTTGGCGAGGGTGGTGTGCACAACATGCTTGCGCTTCATCGCAGTTTCTCGGGCGAGCATGGCGATGGACTGCTCGCGACCGACTTCGCGACTTCACCATATGGTGTATCGCAGCGGATCGAGGCTGGGGTCGAAAATAGAGCCGGCCTCGACGGCGCGTCCCGTACGATGATGCGGTACGAGACGCATCCGGAACTGTTGGGCGCCGCAGAGACCGGAGGCCTGCAGGTACTCGCCATTACCAGCGCGCGGCGCATGAATGTGGGAGATGTGCTGGCGGTGGAGGTGGGCGGCAGCGTCGATGTTGAACATGCCGGACCGAGCGCTTTGGCGGCACGACCGTTCTTGCGGGTGACCGCGCATCCGGGTGGAGTCTGGACGCTACGCTACCGGATGGCGAGCGACCGGCAGGTACAGGATTTTGACGAGGTAGCGGCAGGACAGAGTGACGTCCCGGTCGCCCTGGTGCGCAATGGAAAGTTGGCGCTCGAATCCGGGCGGCATCAGGAGATCGCGTTCGGACGCCGGCTGGGGCAGGGAACGGTGGAGCTTGCCTATTACCACGACGCACTGGAAAACCTGAGGGTAGCTGGGCTCTCAGGTGCGCCTGGCGCGGGAACGTCGCTGGCCGCCCAGGGCTGGAGCGTAGATCGAAGTACAGGTGCGTTGCAGACCCTGGCTGGTGGGTCCACCTCAAATGGAACGAGCATCACCTTGAATACGCCGCTGTCGAACGGATGGTTGCTGGCCGCGGAATTTAGCTCAGGCACTGCGGTCACTCCGGACCGACAGCGGCTGCTGCCGGGGCAGAGTGTCGCTGAGCTGCTGCACGGACGTAGTGCCCAGGCGGCGGGAGTCGCGGTAAAAGGGAAGGTGCTTGAGACTGGGACGAGGGTCCATGCGAGTTATCACTGGCAGACGGCGGGGACCGTCTCGGCGGTGAATCCGTACGGGACATTCAGCGGAGAGGCGTTCCTCAGTTGCGGTGTTCGCCAGTCCTTGCTGCACAATCGCAACGCGAGAGGGCTGGACGCAACCATTGACGTGACGAATCTGCTGGCTCAAGGTTATCGACCCTACCTCTCGGCGGATGGACAAACCGTCTACTTCGCGCAGGCACCGCGAACCATCCAGGCAGGACTTTCCTTTACCTTCTGAAGCTCGCATGGGATGGGCGCAGCGCATCGCCGGGTATCTTACGGCACTTCACGCCTGCCGGTCGTACCCCCGCACCCATTCCACAATCGAGCGCACCGCGATGCCTGTTGGGCCTTTCGGCAGCCAAGGCTTTGTCTCTTCGTTCCATGCGCAGCCTGCGATGTCTAGGTGGATCCACGGCGTTTCGCCCGCGAACTCCTTCAGGAACATGGCTGCCGTGATGGCTCCACCGGGTCGGCCGCCGGTGTTCATGATGTCGCCGATCTGGCTCTTGATCTGCTCGCGGTAGTCGTCTGTGCAGGGCAGCCGCCAGAATTTTTCGCCTGAGGCTACGGTCCCGGCCATGAACGTCTCCCACGCCGTCTCGTCGTTGGAAAACAGCCCGACGTTCAGGTGGCCGAGTGCCACGACACATGCTCCCGTCAGCGTCGCCGCATCGATCAGATGCGTGCAGCCGAGCGTCTTGGCATAGTGCAAACCATCGGCCAGCACCAGCCTGCCCTCGGCATCGGTGTTGATAATCTCGATCGTCTTGCCGCTCATCGCGGTGACCACGTCGCCTGGCTTGTAGGCTTTGCCGTCCGGCATGTTCTCCGCCGAGCAGATTACGCCGATCACCTTCACGCGCGGTTTCAGCGCGGCGATCCCTTTCATGGCGCCTATCATGGCCGCCGCGCCGCCCATGTCGTACTTCATCTTCTCCATGCCGTCGGCCGGCTTGAGCGAGATACCGCCCGTGTCAAACGTGATCCCTTTGCCCACCAATCCCATCACCGGCGCGCCCTCGGCAGCTCCACCTTCCGGCGTGTAGGTCATCACGATCAGCGCCGGCGGCTCTGCCGAGCCCTGCGCCACAGCCGCAAACGCACCCATCTTCAACTCCGCCAACTTCGCGGTCGAGTACACCTCGCAGGGCAGCCCGGCTTCGTCGCACATCGCCTTGGTGCGCGCGGCAAGTACGGTCGGCGTCAGCACATTGCCCGGCTCATTGACCAGCGACCGCGCAAAATTCTGCGCCGCAGCCACGGCCAGCCCCTCCTCGAACCCGGCCTCAATCTCCGCCCGCGTCGAAGGCTCTTCCTCCTTCGCGACCACGGTCAGCTTGCGCACCGACAGGTCCTTGCGATCGCTCCGGTACGTGTCCCAGTCCGGCTCCGCAAGCTCCGCGCCCTCGGTCAAGGCCCGCGCGGTCAGCGTGCACGGAAGCTCCTCCAGGTGTTCATCCGAGAGCGCATGGTCCTCCGGAAAGGCAATCGCCATCTCCCGGATCCCGCGTGGTTTGGCCGCGCGCACCGCCGCCCCCGCGCCCTTGCGCACGCTATCCGCGGAGAGCGTCTTGGCCTTGCCGAGGCCCACCAGCAGCAGCCGCTCCGCCTTCACCCCGGCCGGCGCATGCAGCAGCATCGTCTCGCCCAGCCCCGCCTTGAACTCGCCCGACCGCACAAACCGCCCGCTGCTGCTGGTGATCGCGTCGGACGTCGTCAGCAGCACCGGAATCGGATCGGCATCCTTGCCGGTGGCTAGGTCGACCGCAAACACGCACAGCATAGGCGTCGCCACGGTGGCAGCGTCCTGAAAGATGACCCGAGTGTCCATGCGACTATCCTAACCCGCTCGAGTTCGCCAGGCATTGCTGGGTAGGGGACGGACGCTCGTAACGTAGTTGCCGAACGCCGGCTTAGGGAATGGCCAGAGAGATTCGGCGCTACTTACCACAATGCGAGTTGTAGGGACTTACGGTCGGGCGCAACTCCACAGCCGCAGCGAATCTACCTGGGACTCATCCCGTGTGGAGAGCTGCCACTAGCTGGACAAAGAACAATGGTGCCACTAGGTAGTGGGTTGCTTCCCGCATTCAGCACGCGGAGAGCATTACCTGATTGCTGCATCTTCACTTGCGCACAAAAGTACCCTTTGCTGGAAATCTCATCGGAACTGAGTGTCGGATCTCCCGGACGGCGGTGGTCCAGCATGAACTGATAGTCGCCTTTAGTGATTGAGAGGTTGGACCAGATTGGCATCGTCTGTATACTCCAGCTTTGCCCTTTGCCATGTGTCGCGTATGCGCGACTGATGAGCAGGTTTCCAGTAAAGGTGCGTGTGCTGCTGGCGGGGAAGTCACGGTAGTTTTGAACCAAATGCGCGACCCTGCTACTTAGCAGGAACACTGATAGAAATCCGACCAACCCCAGACAGATGGCGAAATAGATGCGACGCCACGCTTTCATCTTCTGATGACTCAAAACGGCTACGGAGGCTAGACCTAGTGCACCAAGGCCACTTAACGCAAAACAAAAGTTGAGAACACCGTCGTGACTGGGAGTGATTTCCGTACTCCTGTCAGACCACCCAAGCGCCATATCGAGGGCCACGAGGCCTAAAGGACCCCATAGCCACCTTACCAATTCACCGGGCGCGTGATCTCCATGTTGTTTGCCATCTCCGGATGATAATGAAGTACGCTGCTCGATTGAATACACCGTATCATTCCCTCACAAATGCGTTTCACCCGAGCTTCGGGTCTGACGATGCTCAGGTTCATGATTTTACGGAGTCGCGTCTTCGGCAAGAGCATGGACGAGTCATTTTCCTCATTTTCTAAATATCGGAGCAGCAGCCGTCTCCTCACCACCCCAGCCCACCTTATTGCCGCTGGCTCCGCGCAATCGCCGCCCTGGCCTCGTTATCCCCGTCGCGCTTCTTCTCCGTAGCACGTTTGTCGTATTCCATCTTGCCCTTGGCGAGCGCAATCTCACACTTGACGCGTCCGTTGCGAAAGTAGAGCCGCACCGGGATCAGCGTGTAGCCTTTCTGCTTTGTGGCCGCTACCAGCTTGCTGATCTCCTGCTTATGCAAGAGCAGCTTGCGGGTGCGCAACGCCTCGTGGTTCATCGCATTGCCGTGCGAAAACGGACCGATGTGCGCGTTCAGCAGAAAGCACTCGCCATCCTTCAGCAGGCCATACGCATCCTTCAGGTTCGCCTTGCCCTCGCGGATCGACTTGACCTCCGTGCCGCGCAGCGCCACGCCGGCCTCGTATTTGTCGGTCAGAAAGTAGTTGAAACTGGCTGAGCGATTGAACGCGGCGTCCCGTTTTCCCGCCGCCACCGGATCTCGGTCCTTTTCCTTCACCACCGGCTTGACCGGCGTAGAGGGCGTCGTTGTCTGCATGCCACGGCTCATAGAATCTTCAAGTTTAACACGGGTTCGGCCGCCGCCTCACCACGGCCAGGCACCCGCGTCTAACCTTCAACACTGCGACAGGTTGCCTGCCGCAAAACCAAATCACTCCGTTGCGACGTCCTTGGCCGCGCGACGAAACCACCAAGCTGCGAGGCTGTACCTACACACCCGCGGACTGACTGTTATACGCGCTCTATCTTCGGAGAGGCTGAACGTGACCCCAATGCTATACTCGCCAGAGCCAAAAGCTCGCGCACAAAGCGATGAACGTGGCGCCGTCTTACTTCCGCATCACGAAGGCTTCTGTACTTCTTCCGCAGGCTGCAGTGGCCGGACTCGACGTGTACAGAAAGCGAACCCTTTCAGCATGAGCCTCGGCCTGTCCTCTTCTTTCTGCTTCCCCCGCGTGCCGATTCGCTGCTTTGCTCTCCCTTCCGGCCTTTTGCTGCTGTGGCTAGCGGGTGTTTGTGTGCCGTCGGCCCGTGCGCAATCCGCTGCCAGCTGGAATAAGCGCGGCCAGGCTGCCGAGATCCGCGAAGACTACGACACGGCCTACGAAGACTACCGGCAGGCCCACGAGAAGAGGCCCTCCGACCTTCGTTACACCACGCACCTCGATCGCATGCGCTTTCTTGCAGCAACCCAGCACATCGATCGCGGCCGCGTCCTCCGCCAGAACGGCGATTATGCCGGTGCCATCACGCAATTTATGCGCGCGGCCGAGATCGACAAATCCAATCAAGCCGCCCAGCAGGAGATCGAGCGCACTCAGCGCGAGCAGCCCCCACCGGGACTAACGGGGTCCGCTGCCATCGCCGCCCGGGAGCAGATGTCTCAGCAGCGCGCCTCGCTGGACGCGATCGGGTCGATCGCCCCGCCCATCGAGCTCAAGCCGGTCTCAAACGACCCGATTACGCTGCACGCGGTGGAAGATGTGAAGAACATCTACCAGGCCATCGGCAAGCTGGCCGGCCTAAACGTGCTCTTCGATCCGGACTACACGTCGAAGCGCATCCCCGTCGACCTCACCAATGTTTCGCTGGCCGACGCCTTGCGGATCGTCGGCACGGTTGCCGGCACGTTCTACAAGCCCGTGACACCCAACACCATCTTCGTCGCGCAGAATACGCGCACCAAACGCACCGATCTTGACGAGCTTGCCGTCCAAACTTTTTATCTTTCCAATTCGTCGCAGCCGAACGACGGCAACGAGA
>CAXUNR010000067.1:0-13906 GCA_964252655.1 uncultured Acidobacteriaceae bacterium | reverse complement strand
TCCCGCGGAGCCCAGCGTGACCGACCCTGGCACCACAGCAAGACTCACTGCTTCAGTGACGGTGAAGTACTTGGAAGCAGCCGAGCTACTAACGCCACTTTTGATTGCAATCGCCCGTACATTTGCAGATACGGGTAAGACGAACGGTCCCGAATACTGCTGAGAGCCTGCAGTCGGCAAGCCACCGTCCGTGGTGTAGTAGAGAGCAGCATCCGGAGTATCCCCTGTAAGAGAGACTGCCTGCCCAGGCGACAACGTGCCAGTTGTCGGGGAGATGGTAGGCATCGCTGGTGCGGACAGAATGGGCAGAGTCCAGTCTGACGGAGCTGAAGACAAAACGACCTGAAAGGGAACTGCCACCGGGAGAAGGTTATAGATCTCTTGGACGTTTTCCGACGGAGCCTGCGCAATCTCCAGTGCGGCAGCAAAGGTATCCTGCGGGGCTGCCCCGTTCTTTGGTGTGGTCATCGAGAAAAGCTGTCCACACGCACTCCCATCTCCAGCAAAACCGCCGCCCGAATCCACGCATCCCGCCAGTACGCTCGCGAGCGTCTGAAGTTTAAGAACGGGTGCCACTTCGTCCGTAGCAAGCAACGGACCAGGCGTGATCCCATCGGCAACAGAGACGAGTTTGTTGACTGTCTCCATCGCCGCTTCAATCACTTGCCCACTCACACTCTTCGATCCAACCTGCGCATACGACTTAATGTACGGTGCAAGAGGCCAGATGGAGCCGATTGTGGTCAACTCATCTACTGTGATGGAACCCAGACTGCCTAGATTTGCGCACGGACCCAAAGCCGCCATGAGAGCGATGGAAGAATTTGGTTTACCCACATAAGTCTTCATCTTTCCACTGGTTGCAACAAGATAAACCAGAGAACCTGGAGAGGGGCAAAGCACAGGGCCGGTGATCGTAAACCTACCGTTTTCATCCGTTACAAACGACCGTGCAAGCAACGGCTGTGCGGGTGACTCGTGCCCATCGGATCCTGCAGCATATAATTCCAGTGTTGAAGAAACGATGGGTTGCTGGGCCCCAATCACGATTCCCTTGAGGCTGATACTGCTTGGCGGATCCGGGATAAAAGCTACGGTATCCCCGCATCCAAAGACTGCAGAGAAGAATGCAAGAAGCAAAAAAACCTTTGCTAAAACAGAAAAGAGACCATGCCTCACCAGCTCAGCAGATCGACAGGTGAATCTCTCTTTCATGCGGCCCCCTAATAACGTTAGGGAAGGCCCGCTGGGATGTGAATTCCACCATCGTGGCGCGCATGCACCTCTAAAGTGCCCGCGCCGGCACACCGCCTCACTTCATCGCCACAAAAGTTGCATCCTGCCCTATCCAGGATCAATCTGCAGATGAACATGAAGTGGAACAGGTCACCATTCCGCGAAGCGAAGCCGGAGTTCATTGCACTTTGCTCAACTCAGTTTTTGCATCGCAGAATGGAGGTCGCGTAGGAAAGCCTTACTCTTCTTTCATGGAAGGACGCGGCGTAAATACGACCTTTCAAGTATCCCGTCGACAACGCATGCAAACCACTGTGCACACCGGCCGAAACCCATCTGAGATAGTCTTAACGGTCTGAGGTTTGGGCAGGCAGAAGTCTACCCACGCCCTCTCTAAAAAAACCACCCGAAACGACCTCCGCCAGCCATCAACTCCCTTTCAACACGTCCCCGCTATACTCCCGTCATGCCCCTCCCTCGCCTCCTCCACGCCTTCGCAGCCGCAGCCGTGGTCCCTCTTATTCTCGTCCAGCAATCCGCCGCCTGGGGCAGCGACGGCCATCGCATGATCAACCGTCTCGCCGCCGCCGCGCTCCCTCCCGATGTCCCTGACTTCCTCCGCTCGCCCGCCGCCCTCGACGCCATGGAGTACTTCGGCCCCGAGCCCGACCGCTGGAAGTCTCCCGCCGAACCCGAGCTCTCCTCCGCCGGCTCCCCCGAGCATTACATCGACCTCGAATATGCCGACCTCATCGGCGGCCCGCTCCCCCGCAAGCGCTACGACTTCATCCGCGCTCTCGCCTTCGCCCAGAAGGCCCACCCCGAACTCCCGCTTTCGCCCGAAAGCGTCGGCCTCCAACCCTACGCGGCCACCGAACGCTACGAGCGCCTGAAAGCCGCCATGCGCAACTACCGCGAGCTCGCCGCCGCCCACAAAGACACCCGTCCCGTTCAGTCCGAAATCCTCTATACCGCCGGCATCCTCGGCCACTTCGTCGCCGACGCCTCCCAGCCGCTGCACGTCACCATCCAGTACAACGGCTGGACCGGCCCCAACCCCAACGGCTACACCACCGAGCACAGGATTCACGCCCAGTTTGAAACCGAGTTCGTCGGTCCGCGCGGCGCCAACATCGACGGCATGGCGGAGATAGCGCCTCTCATCCCCGCCAAACCCGTCCTGCTCGGCGATGTCTTTGACGACTACATGAAGTATCTCCGCCACTCCAACTCGCTCGTTGAGCAGACGTACAAGCTCGAGAAAACCGGAGCTTTCAACGGCATGGGAACTCCCGCCGGACGCGCCTTTGTCGATGAGCGTCTTGCCGCCGGAGCCACGGAGTTACGCAACCTGATTTACACCGCCTGGGTCCGCAGCGCCGACCCGGTCCCGCAGTACCGCAACTCCCAAAAAACCACCGGCCCCGCCTAGGCAGCCAAGCCCCGCACAAACTAAAATTTCCGGGGTGCCCCATCTCAGACAAGTTTTTCGTCTGAGGTGGGGCGATCAAGCCCACCCCTAAGAAACCCCCTCCGGCTCGACATGCATCCTGCCCAACACGCGTCGCAGTACGGGCGTCAGCAGCGCCGCCAGCAGAGGCACCGCGACCGCCGCCGCCGCCAGCCAAACCACCAGCGCGTGCCACTCCCACATCCACAGCAAGCGCGTCGTCTGCCACGCATGGTGCGTCACCGCATGCAGGAAGTGCCTCCGCTCGAGCGGCAGCGGGCCTGTATGGAAGAGCAGCTCACCCGCCCGCAAAAAGGGAAACACCAGCGCTAGTTGAGCAGGGAAGACCAGATGATTGGTAATCTGCGACGCCACCACGTTCAACCGAAACAGAAACGCCACCGCCAGGCACACCACGGTCGTCGAGCCCACCACCGGATTGACCCCGACCGCCACCCCTGCCGCCAGCGACCAGGCAAGCTGACGCGGCGTGATCCCCGTTCGCAATAGCCGGTACACCGGCTCGAACACGTGCCGGTGTATCGCGCTTTTCGGCCCGGACTGCGTCCCTTGCCGTTCAGCCGCATCGTCAAGAACCCGGGGAGAAAAAGCCACAGTGTAAGAATAGACGTGCCGGAGCAGGCACGGGGATTCCCGGGAGGTGTTTGTGGCGGTACTTCGGGCGATCACACGATCCATCAAGCTGTTTCTCTACTTCGCGGTCGCCGCCCTTGAGCTTGTCCTTACCCGCCCCAGAACTCCGCAGGCTCGCGCCGCCTGGCTGCATCGCTTCATGGCCCGCATCCTCCGCGGCTTCGGCGTCATCCTGACGGTCGAGGGCAGCTTCCCGCCGCACGGCGCGCTTATCTCCAACCACCTGAGCTATCTCGACATCGTCGTCTATGCCGCGCTCAGCCCCGTCGTCTACTGCGCCAAGGCCGAGATGGAGCACTGGCCCATCATCGGCTGGATGACCATGATGGCCGGCACGGTCTTCGTCGAGCGCGGCGCCGGGGGCTCGGCCCAACGCGCCCAGACCGGCATGCGGCTTGCCGCCCGCGCCGGCATCCCCGTCACCTTCTTCCCGGAGGGCACCACCACTGACGGGACCCACCTCCTGCCCTTTCGCTCGGGCCTGCTCGCTCAGGCTCTCGCCGCCGCAGAGCCCGTCACCGCCGCCCGCATCGCCTACACGCTCGCACCCGACCGCCGCAACGGCGACGCCTCTGCCCAAACCCAGATCTGCTGGGGAGACGACACGCCTCTGCTCAAACACATCTTTCACTTCAACTCGCTCGTCGGCGTGCACGCCCACGTCCGCATCGCCCCGGAGCCCATCCAATTCTCCAACCCCGATCTTCATCGCAAACAGGCCGCGATCGAGGCCCGCGAAGCTGTCCTCGCGCTTGCAAGCAGCCGTGAGCGTGGCGTGTCTCGCGAGCGTGCAGACCAGCCGCAGCCTGCCGCGCCAGTCAGGCTGGGGCAGTGACCGACCGTGCTGCAGTTCTATGAGGATCTGGCGGAGATCTACCATCTCCAATTTGAGGACTGGAACAGATCGATAGCGCGCCAGGCGAAGATCCTGGATTCCTTGCTTCAAGCTGACGGTTTCAAGGGTCGATTGCGAGTGCTCGACTGCACGTGCGGCATCGGGACCCAGTCGCTCGGCTTGGCTGCTCTCGGCCATCACGTCACCGCATCGGACCTGAGCGCGGCAGCCGTCCATCGCGCGAGCAGGGAAGCGCGAGCGCGCGGTCTAGATCTCGAGACGGTCGTTGACGATGTGCGCTCGTTGCGCAACGTGAAACATGACGGGTTCGACGTGGTCATCAGCATGGACAATGCGCTTCCGCATCTCCCGTCCGATCAGCTTCCCACGGCGTTCCACGCAATCGCAGCCAAATTACGTCCCGGCGGCCTCTTCATGGCCAGTATGCGCGACTACGACCACCTCCTTGAGGAGAGGCCGTCTATCCAGGCACCGGCCTTCTTCGGCGAGCCCGGCCAGCGGCGCATTGTGCATCAGGTGTGGGAGTGGCTCGATAAGCGAACCTATGTGCCGCACATGTACATCACGCAGCAAGAGCAGCAGGGATGGAAGACACACCATGCCGCAGCCGTTTATCACTGCGTGCAACGCGACGAGATCACGAACATGCTGCAGGACGCAGGCTTCTGCGAGCTACGTTGGCGGATGCCTGAGGAGAGTCTCTACTACCAGCCGATCGTGATAGTGAGAAAAGGCTGAAATAAATCAGCCACCCGACGGTTGGCTATGGCGTGCGTTTTGACCGCAGACGGAAACGCATAGCCGTCAAGCTACGCGTTGCCCTCCGGAAGTCAAGCGCTTCTACTGGGTAACGTTGTGTGCCTGCGCCAACTGCTTCGCCTTCTCGGCGTGCTTGGCGTCGATCGCTGCACTCTGCGTCGCCAGATTCTTCACCATCGGTATGGTGCTGTCCGTGGACTCCGACTTTTCTTCCTTCTCAATCGTGTCGTTGCCCTTGATCAGCTGCCTTATATAAGCCTGGTCGAACTCCGTGCCGCTAAGACCCTTCAGGCTGTGGTACATATTCTGATCGTCGGAGGTCATGCTCTTGACCGCAACGGGCGTCTGGTGCGTGGCGTTATCGGCGGACTTGATCTCCCGCTTCAGCTCCTTATGATCATGAATGACCATCGTGGCGTATTGCTTCACATCCGCGCTTTGACTTTTTCTAAGCGCAAGCTTGCTGGTTCCGATCTCGAAATTTGAATCTTGCGCTAGATCCTGCAGGAACTGCGTATCCTGCGAAGAGGCAACCGTACTTTGTGCGACCGCATTCGCCGCTCCCCACGTAAACGCCAGAGCAAGGGCCACTACCTTCACACCCGATCCAACCATCCAACGATTTCCCATAAACTCCCTTTTGCGCCGCCGCAGGACACTTTGATCCCACCCGGTACCCTCACTATTAGTCGCGGACGATCCGGCCGAGGTTGTCCCTGCAACGCGCAGCTTATTCCCGCCCGTAGTCAAAATGTGGATCTCCTGATAGCCCGCGCAGAACTCTCGTCAGCAGAGCCGTAAACCGGCCCTCCACCTGCCGCCCCACATCCATTACCTCTTCATGGTGAATCGTCTCCGCCGTCACCCCGGCCGCCGCGTTCGTCACCAGGGACAGCCCCAGCACCTCCAGCCCCATGTGCCGTGCCACAATCACCTCGTGCACGGTCGACATGCCGACCAGATCCGCTCCCAGCATCCGGAACGCCCGAATCTCCGCCGGCGTCTCAAACGAAGGACCCAGCACCGCCAGGTACACGCCCTCCGGCAGCTGATATCCCTGCGCCGCGGCTTCCGCCATCGCCAGCGCCCGCAGCCGTGGCGCGTACGCCGCACTCATATCGAAGAACCGCGGCGCTGCCAGGCCGTGCCGTCCAAAGCGCGGCTCGTTCGGCCCTAGCGCCGCGTTGGTTCCCGTCAGGTTGATGTGGTCGGAGAGCACCACCAGCTGCCCCGGGCCCAGAGCCGGATCGATCCCGCCCGCCGCGTTGGTCACGATCAGCGTCTCGCACCCAAGCAGCGCCAGCACCCGCGTCGGAAACGTCACCTCCGCCATCGAGTAGCCCTCATAGGCATGGACCCTGCCTTGCAGCACCGCCACGGCCACACCCGCAATCGTGCCCAGAATCAGGTTGCCGGAGTGACCCTCTACCGTCGACTGAGGAAAGTACGGCAGGCTCGCGTAGGCAAGCACCACCGGCTCCTCCACCTGCCCGGCAAACGCCCCCAACCCCGACCCCAGCACTACTCCCACCCGCGGCACCAATGTCGTCCGCTGCCGCACCCATGCAACAGCAGCACTTGCTTGCGAGAAGAGATCGGGGGCCGTCGGCATCTTGAGATACCCAGAATACGGAATCTTCCAGCAATCTCCAATCATCATCGTCGAAAGCGAAGACTGGAGACCATGATGAAGCTCACCGGGAACACAATTTCATCTCAGGCGGAGGTCCGGCATCGGCCGCGGCCTTGCCGAAGCATTGCACAAGTGTGGCAATCAGATCATCATCTCCGGCCGGCGGAAGGAATACCTCGACGAGACGACCGCCGCCCATCCTGGCATGAAGTCTTTCCAGCTTGACATCGAAGATCCTGCCGCGATCCAGTCCGTAGCCGGCGATCTCGTCAAGCAATTCCCAAAGCTCAACATGCTCATCAACAACGCTGGCATGATGAAGATGGATCAAGCCGAAAACGTCGTCCATGAAGCCAACATGACCTCGCTTATTACGACCAACCTCATGGGTTCGATCCGCATGAGCTCCGCACTGATCGAGCACTTGAAGGCGCAGCCTGAGGCAGCCGTCGCGTACGTCACATCTATTCTGGCGTTTGTCCCGATGGCCGCCTCGGCCACCTACTCCGCCACCAAAGCCGCCTTGCACTCCTACGCGATGTCGCAGCGCTTCCAGCTGAAAGGAACCAACGTGCGCGTGCTTGAGATTGCGCCGCCCTACGTGCAGACCGAGCTACTGGGCGACCTTTCGAAAGCGAACCCGCGTGCCATGCCGCTTAACGCCTTCATCCAGGAAACGATCGATGTTCTAGGGAGGGATACCGACGAAATTCTAGTTAAAGAAGCGGGTGCCTACCGCAACAGTCCGGGTCCTAACGAGTGGGAGTTCTTTGCCAAGTTCAACGAAATGATGTCTCAGAACCCGGAGTAGGATCACCGCCCCATCACTGCGGCTTACACCCCAGCATCTCGTCCTTGCGCATCGGCATGGCATCGATCGTCTGACTCAGGCATCCGATGCTCACCGGTGAAGTCAGCCGCAGCTTTCCCCCGCCGTCCTTCCCCAGCAGCACCACCGCAAAAGCCTCCGGAGCAATCTGAAAGCGCTGCCGAATTAGTCGTTGCTCCTCATCGGACAGCCCCGGCCCACGGATCACCCGCAGCGTGTCCGGCGTAATCTGCGGTCCCATCTCAGTCACCACCGGGATCACCACCAAGTCGCGCTCCTGGAGCTCCGCCCCATGATGCGACAGGAGCTTCGCCTGCTCTAGAAAGCGCGGATCACGATCGCTCCGAGCAAACACCAGCAGCACACGATGCTTGTCCTTCAGCGCGGCCAGTGTCTGTTGCGCAAAGGCTGTGGAGCTCCAGCCCAGCAACAGAATCAACCCGGCTCGCGGGCTACGTAGGCGTCTCATGGGACGTAAGACGCACGTTTGCTTCCTCCTGTCCCCGCACATACTCCCCGCTCTTGCCACCACTTTTGCGCAGCAGCAGCACCTCGCGGATGCGAATGCCTTTATCGAGCGCCTTGGTCATGTCGTACACGGTCAGCGCCGCAACGCTGGCTGCCACCATCGCCTCCATCTCCACCCCTGTGCCGGCCACGGTCGCCGCCGTCGCCTCGATCGCCACCCCACCCGCCACCACCCGCGCCTGCACATCGACGAAACTGAGCGGCAGCGGATGGCACATCGGAATCAGCGTCGCCGTCTGCTTGGCTGCCTGAATCCCTGCAAACCGCGCCACCTCGAGCGGGTTGCCCTTCGGATTCGCCGGCAGCGCCGCCAGCACGACGTCCGACAGCTCCACAAACGCCACCGCCACCGCCTCCCGCCGCGTCTCACCCTTGGCGCTCACATCCACCATGTGCGCCTGGCCCTGCGCGTCGAAGTGCGACAGCCGTCCTGCTTCCCCTGGATCCGTATCCGCCATAAGCCTCAGCGTAGCAGCACCCGCACCACCTCGCCCGGTACGTAGCTTCTCCCCGGCAGCAGCTCCGCATAGCAGTTTGCCCGCGCATTCGCCGCCAGGTCACCTGAACCCTGCCACCCCACCAGCCGCACTTCCACCCCGTCCATCCGCGCCGGCAGAAGCCGCGTCAGCCCCGGCCTGGCTGCAGCCTCCTCGGCCAGCGTCGCCTGCGCCCACCTCGGCTGCGGACTCACCTCACCTCCCAGCGCCCTTAGGAAGATCTCCGCAAAGCAATGAAACGTTACCTGTGTAGAAATCGGATTGCCCGGCAATCCAAAGAAATAGCACTCAGGATCAGCTTCTCGCGCCGGGAGCCGCCCGAACACCACGGGTTTGCCCGGCTGCATCTTTACCCCGGTGAAGAAAAACTCCGCCCCAAACTCCTCCAGCACCTCCTCCACCAGGTCGTACTCGCCCATCGAGACCCCGCCCGAAAGAATCATCAGGTCTCCCATCCTCCCTTCCGCTACCCTCTCCCGCACCTCCTCGCGCACATCCCGCGCAATCGCCAGCCGCCCCGCCTCGCCACCCGCCGCCGTCACCATCGCCGCAAGCGCATAGCTGTTCGAGTTTCGGATCTGCTGCGTCTCCGGAACGTCCGCCACCTCCACCAACTCATCCCCGGTCGCCACAATTGCCACCTTAGGCTTGGCAAACACCGTCAGCTCTGCCAAGCCACACGTCGCCGCCAGCGCAATCTCCGCCGCGCCCACCCGCGTTTCGGCAGCCACCACCACCTGTCCCGTGCGCGCCTCGCTTCCCCGTGCCACCACGTTTTCCCCGACGCTCAATCGCCGCCCGGCAGCCGCCTGCACCCACCCCGGCTCGCGCTCCGCATGCTCCACCATCGCCACCGCGTCCGCGCCCCCCGGCATCGAAGCGCCGGTCATGATCTCCACCGCCTCGCCCTCCCGCATCGCCGCGCCGCGCCACTGCTCGCCGGCCCGCACCTGGCCCGTCATATGCAGCTTCGCGCCCGCGCTCCACTCCGCTGCCCGCACCGCAAACCCATCCCGCGTCGCCCGGTCAAACGGCGGTTGATCGCGGTCCGCCGTCACGTCCTCCGCCAGCACCCGGCCCGCGGAGGCAAGCAGCGCCACCCGCGTCTCTCCGGTCCTGGCCCGCGCCTCCCGCAGCACAATCGCCAGCGCCTCCTCAAACTCCACCACCCGCCCCGGTGCCGATCCCATCCCGCGTCTCCCTCCCAAAACAAACGGCCCCAGGCATCTCTGCCCAGGGCCCTTGCCAACCAGCCATACCTACTTCTTGCCCGCCTTGAACGAGTTCTTCACCGGCTGGCCCAGGTTCGCCAGCAGATCCTTCACTTCGGGCGCAAACCTGCCCGTCGGCGCCAGCTCCAGATACTCCTGGTAGGCCTCCAAACAGCCCGGCGGCAAAATAAACTTGTTCGTCTTGGCATCGAGCGTCGCCTTCGGAATCAGCGCCTGGCCCTTGATGTAGTACGGGTCCGGACGCTTCGGGTCCGCCTGGATCGCCTTGTCCGCCGCCGCGCCCGCCTCATCCAGCTTGCCCGCGTTGAAGAAGACCGCCGCCTCGTTGTTGTACGCCGAACCTGCGCTCGCAGGCAGCGTCTTCGCCGAGTTCTCGTACGCCGTCGCCGCCTCGGTCACCTTTCCGGACTTCGCCAGCGCCTGGCCCTCGTTCAGGTAGGCTGCTGCCAGATTCTCCGTACTCGGCTTCTTCGCGGTTGCGTTCAGGTCGATCGCCTTCTGGTAAGAAGCAGCCGCATCGCTGTACTTCTGCACGATCGCAGGGTCGGTCTGCGAAGTCTTCGCCGCCTTGGCCGCCGCCGCCGCCGCATCCGCCGAGGCCAGCTGCGCCTCGCCCAGGCTCGCCCACAACACAGGCTCATCCGGCTTTTGCTGCGTCAGCTCCGAGAGCGCCTTCACTGCCTCGTCCGCCTTGCCGTTCTTCTCATCCGCCCGCGCCTCAGCCAGCGTCTTGTTGATGTTCGCAATCTTGGCGTTATCCGCATTAATCGACGCATTCTTCTTCTTGTACTCTTCAAGCCTTGCCCGGTCTTCCGCGGACATGCTCTTCACATACTCCGCGCGCGTCATGTCGAAGTCCACCGTTGCGTCCTGGCCGGCCTTCAACACCACCTGCTGAAAATCGATGATCTTTCCATCCGCCACCACCACGATCAGGTAGTCGCCCGGGGTCACACTGGCGCCCTTGTAGTCGCCGTTCGCATCGATCGTAAAGTCGAACTTGTACGTACGGTCTTTCTCCGCACCCTTGTCCGTCGTCAGCTTCACGTCGCCCGACTTCAGCACCGCTCCCGCCGGATTGATGACGTGCCCATGCACAGTGGCCGCCGGAGCCTGTGCCATCGCCATAGATCCTTGCAGCAAAGTTGCCGAGGCTGCGGCGGAAAGCGCCAGCAGCCGAACCGTTCCTATTGACCGTTTCAAATTCAATCTCCCTTGAGCGCTGATGTCGCGCAATGCCTCATGCTGCTTCGAAATGCGTATGGTCACTCTGCCGCGTTGCGATCTGCATAGGCCACCGGGTCTGTCGCTCCGGCCTCACGAAAGGCTCTCAACCGCAACACGCAACTATCGCACACGCCGCAGGCTTCCCGTTCGCTGGCGTAGCATGACCAACTTACATGGAACGGCGCGCCCAGTTCAACTCCCAACTGCACAATCTCGCTCTTGCGCATCCGGATCAGCGGCGTCTCTACCCGGATTGTTCCGTCTTTGGTCCCCATCCGAATCAACTCGTTGAACGCGTCGTAGTACGCTGGCCGGCAATCCGGGTAACCCGAGCTGTCCTGCTCGACCGCGCCAATCAACACCGTCTGTGCACCCAAAACCTCCGCCCAGCTTACCGCCGCCGAAAGAAAATGCGCGTTCCGAAACGGGACATACGTCACCGGAATCTCGTTTCCGATCGTCGCCGCTTCCGCCCGCGGAATCTCGATGGTCGTATCCGTCAGCGCTGACCCGCCAATCCGCCGAAACAAATCGATCTTCAGAGGCAGCACCTGCCGCGCGCCGGTCAACTCCGCGATGGCCTTCGCCGACCGCAGCTCCCGTGTCTCGGTCCGCTGTCCATAGCTGAAGTGCAGCGCGTGGACCTCATGCGTCTTCGCCGCCAGCGCCGCGCACACGCACGAATCCATGCCTCCCGAGAGGCACAGCACCGCCTTCGGCCGCTCACTCACGGACCGCTCACTCACCGCTCACCCCTAACTCCGCCTCCATTAGCAGCTGCACCGCCATCGCTTCATCACTGCCCCGCACCTGCAAACGCACCCGCAGCGCCAACGGATACAAAGCATTCGCATTCGCGCCTTGCAAAAAGCATTCAATCCCAACGGATTCAAGCATACCTTTGGCCATCTGCGCCTCGACCGGATCGCGAAACCGCCCAACCTCAACCAGCCAATGTTCCCGCTCCTGCTCCTGCTCTACCCGATTCATCTACTTGGCCTCATACGACTGAAGATGGAACGTAATCGTCCCCCAGAACAGCCGAGCCCGAATCTGCACGGGCAGGTGCCGTGCGTCGTCCGTATACCAGATCCAGATGTTGCCCCGATTCTTCACGATGCCCTCGTCCGCCGTCGGCTGTACCCGGATGGTCTGGAAGGTACCTGCCGGCGTCTTAATCTCTTCCTTGCCCTCCACCTTCATCGCCACGGTCACCGTGCGCATCGAGTCCGCCAGAGGGAACCGCACCTGCTGCCCCACCACCAGCGGCCGCGATGCCACATAGAAGATGGCCGACAGGGAATCCGCCACGCACGCCGGAATGGACGCTTGTTGGGTCGTGGTCGTGCCCTTCACCAGATTCCGGTTGATCTCGCTTTGCTTGCCCGTGCCATAGTTGAACGCCAGGTCGCCGCTCACCTTGCGCCGGCCCTCCTGCATCTGCTTCTTAAACCCCACCGAGCAGCCCGTCCTGGTATCGAACCCGCCCTCAAATCGATCGACCACGGGAAAGATCATATTGACGTTGCCCACTGTATCTGCCGTCGCCGTCACCGTCTCGACCGATCCCTGCTGCTCCAGGTGGAAGACCGCCGTGCCCGCCGTGAACACGCGCCAGTCGACCGAAAACGTCAGCGTCTCGCGGGCTGGAAACGTGTAGCCCGGCTCCGGCGGCGGCAGCGTCGGAATCACGACCGGAGCTGCCGGTTTGCCGAGCCCCAAAATCTGCGCGCACGCAAGCGACGGAAGGCTGAGCAAGAAAAAAAGACTTGGAAGAAAGGAAGAGTTCCGCGTTCCGCGTTGAGGCAAAGTCCGTCACCTGCATCTGAGCTTCCGAAAACATCCGCTTCGGGTTGGTACAAAGGAAGAACGGCTCAACGGGCGGCATGACGCTCCACCAGGAGCCGCAACGCCAACGCGAGGTAAACCGCTCCGGCCCCCATCACCGAATTGTACTCGCGGTGATGGAGGTAGAGCGTCCGCGAAAAGCCTCCACGCACCTGTGAGGACATCGCCCCGCGCAGCCTTGGCAGCAGACGCGGCACCTCAGCCGCATACCGGTCGAATTCCGCAAACCGCGCTCGCAGATACTCTTCCTCCCCCTGGATCGTCGGCACATAGATTGCCGCGAACAGCACCGCCAGGCACACCAGCAGAGGCCAGCTCGCCGAAGCCGCGCCAAACCCGAACGCAATCAGCATCGAGCCCAGGTACAGCGGATTGCGCGTATACGCGTACGGCCCGGAGGTCGTCAGCTCCGCATTCTTGCGCACATATCCCGACGCATACGCCCGCAGCCAAAGTCCCGGAATTACCAGCAGAAGGCTCCACAGCATCGTTCTCCCGCTCGGCCGCGCCAGGAACAAAAACAGCGCCGTAAACACAAATCCCATCGGAACCCGGATCCGCTTCGCAACCTGCCGCCATCTAGTACCCTCAGCCATCCTTCCGCTTCGCCTCCCTCAGCAAATCTTGGGACGCGGCCAGGACCTCACCCACTCCGATTCTACCGAGCCCCGCCTCCGTCTCCGTGTGCCGCCGGTAATCGAGCCCACTGCTCGCATGCCGCAGCACCTTTACCCGTGCACCCGGAAACGCGGGTCCATTGCGCAGCGGGTCGGTCGGCCCAAACAGCGCGACCACCGGTCGGCCCAGCGCCGCCGCCAGATGCACCGGACCCGTATCCCCGCCGACCACCAGCGCAGCCCGTCGGCTCAACGCAATCAGCTGCCCTAGATCGCACCGGACTGTCTTCGCCTCCGAAGCTCCCGTAATCGCCTCCACCCCCTCGTCCTCCGTGCTCCCTCCATTCACCAGCACCCGCCAACCCTCCGTGTGCCAGCTCCGCGCCAGCTCCGCATATCGAGCCGCTGGCCACTGCTTGGCTCCCCAGCCCGCGCCTGGACAAAGCAACACAAAGCCCTTATCGGCAGCAAACTCGGAAACCTTGAGCTCGCACCAGTGCTCCGCCTCCGCATCGCGCGGCAGTTCCACCGCCGCCGGAT
>CAXUNR010000066.1:0-14256 GCA_964252655.1 uncultured Acidobacteriaceae bacterium | reverse complement strand
CGTCATAGCCGCCCCCTCCGCCTCCGCCGCCACCACCCATCAAGCTCATCACCAGGTAGAAAGCCCAGCCGAGGTTGCCGGTCATGGCTAGAATGACAATGATGACGACGAAGACGATGCCGAGAATCAGCTGTCCCGGCCCACCGCGTTGCGCGCCCGCGGTCTGCCGGTAGGAGTGCGCGATCGGCGTCAGCGACACGTGTGCGTCGGTTGCAATCACATCGGCCACGTCTTCGGTCGTCGTCAGCAGCGCGCGATCGTAGTCGCCCTGCGCGGCGAAGGGTGTGGCCTGATCGAGGATGCGGCCCACCTTTGCGTCGGGGAGCATTCCCTCGAGCCCATAGCCGGTCTCGACCCGTAGACGGTGCGGGTTGAGCACCAAGACGATTAGCGCGCTGCGATCCACGCCCTTCTTCCCGATCTTCCATTTTTCTTCAAGCGCAGAGGTAAAGTCCTCGACGCTCTCGCCGTCGTCAAGCGACTTGATGGTGACGACCTCCAGGTCCGCATTCGCCTGGGCATGGACCTCTCGGCATAAATCTCCGATCTGCTGCTGTCCGGCAGGCGTCAGCACCTGCGCAAAGTCTTCGACATACCGAGTCGGGGCAGGAAGATCCGCGACCTTCTGCGCGTGCATCGCCAGCACGGAACAGAACAGCAGCACCGCGATCATCCAGCGAAGAAGCAAGCGAGTCATCGTCCTCAAGTCTACGCTTTGCCTGTGCGCGAGGAGGTGAGGCATCGACGTCATGGCTCCTTTGGTTGCCGCGTTCAGTTCCTTCACCGTGCGCAGGGATCCGGCGAGCATCCACACACTGCGCTGTATTCTGTTTTCGGGAGCCTTCGACAAGCCACTTGATCCGCGCTATGACCGACACCGCACAGCCACCTATCGCTCGCCGCCAACCGAATCCCACCGTGCTCCATGGCCAGACTCTTGAAGACGACTACGCCTGGATGCGCGACAAGACAAGCCCCGAGCTGCTGGCTTATCTTCATGCGGAGAATGCCTATACCGCGGCCGTGATGACGCCGACTGCGGAGCTGCAGGACACGCTCTACGCAGAGATGCTCTCGCACATCCAGGAGACGGACGAGTCGGTGCCGTTTCTGGACAGCGGCTTCTTCTACTCGACTCGCACCGTCGAAGGCAGTCAGTACCCGATCCATTGCCGCCGTCCCGCAGCGACGTCCGGCCCGGAGGCTCGCTTCGACCCGAGCCAGCCGGAGCAAGTGCTGCTCGACGTGAACCAGCTTGCCGAGGGCCAGCCGTATATGGCGGTCGGCACGCTGGCCGTCAGCCCCGACGGACGCCTGCTGGCCTACTCGACCGACAACACCGGCTTCCGCCAGTACACGCTGCACCTGCGTGATCTGGCGACGGGGCAGGAGCTGCCGGACACCGCCGAACGCGTCGGCTCGCTCGTCTGGGCGGCCGATTCCACGACGCTCCTGTACACCACTGAGGACGAGCAGACCAAGCGCCACGACAGGCTCTTTCGCCACACGCTCGGCTCCGCGGATCCGGCTGTGCTGCTGCACCATGAGCCGGACGAACGCTTCAACCTGGGCGTGGGCCGCACCCGCGACCGCAAGTACCTGCTGGTCGAGACCGGCAGCCATACCACGACGGAGTGCCGCTTCCTGCCGGCGGACGAGCCCGGCGCGTCGCTTCAGCTGATCGCTCCCCGGATCGACGATCAGCAGTACTACCCCGACCACCGCGACGGCCTCTTCTATCTTCGGGTCAACGACACCACGCGCAACTTTCGTCTGGTGACCACGCCAGTCGCCACGCCTGGCCGCGAACATTGGCGTGAGGTCTATGTGGGTGGCCCGGAGATTCCGCTTGAAGACTTCGACCTTTTCGAGAGCTTCTGCGTGCTCTCCGAGCGCCGCGCCGGCCTGCCTACGCTGGCTGTCTACCGCTTCAACGCAGGCTCGCCGTCTGAGGTGGGCTCACCGCATATGGACGTCCCCGCATCCATCTTCCGGACCTCTCCGCACCTGATCGAGTTCCCCGAGCCCACCTACACCGCCGGAACCCACAACAATCGCGAGTTTGCGAGCTCTCTCTTCCGCTACAGCTATACGTCGCTGGTCTCGCCGCCCTCGGTCTATGATTTTGACACCCGTACCGGCCAATCGACGCTCTTGAAGCAGCAGGCGATTCCGGGTGGCTTCGACCCCGCGCGCTATGCCTCTGAGCGGCTCTGGATTGCTGCCGAAGACGGAATCCGTGTTCCCGTCTCTCTCGTCTATCGCCGCGAGTTTCGCGCGAGTTCTGCCTCCGGCCCGCTTTACGTGTACGGCTACGGCTCCTATGGCTACGCGCTGCCGGTCGGCTTCAGTCCGGCGCGGCTGGCGCTACTGGACCGCGGCGTGACGCTGGCCTACGCACACATCCGCGGCGGCGGCGATCTGGGCGACACCTGGCACGATGCCGGCAAGATGCGCTTAAAGATGAACACCTTCACCGACTTTATCGCCGTGGTCGAAGCGCTCGTAAAGCAGGGCTATGGCGCGGTGGACCGGGTGGCCATTGAAGGAGGCAGCGCCGGCGGGCTGCTGATGGGCGCGGTCGTCAACCTGCGTCCTGAGCTCTTTCGCGCTGTCCTCTCTCACGTTCCGTTCGTCGATGTGATGAACACGATGCTCGATGCCTCGCTGCCCTTGACGATAGGTGAGTATGAGGAGTGGGGAAACCCGAATGAGCCTGGAGATTTCGCTTATATGTTGAGCTACTCGCCTTATGAAAACCTTGACCGGCTCACCGTGGAGGTCGTACCTGCCATGCTCGTCAAGACTAGCCTGAACGACTCGCAGGTCATGTATTGGGAGCCGGCCAAATACGTCGCTAAACTCCGCACTCTCAAACGAAATGACACGCCCCTGCTGCTCCATATCAACATGGAGGCCGGGCACGGCGGTGCCTCCGGGCGCTACGACTACCTGAAGGAGATCGCCTTCGACTACGCCTTCCTGCTCACCCAGTTGGGCGCGGTTGCACCCTCGTAGACCGTGCGAAGCAGACGCAGCCGGTCGTAGTCGGCTAAGATTCGAGAATGTCACCCATTGAGCGCCGGCTCCGGACGCCGCGCGCCAAGATGCCAAAGCTTCCGCCGGTCCACCCGTTCGATCGGCAGTACGGTACGGACACGGGCGGTCTGATCCGGCAGAGCAGCCTCCTCACCGGGCACCCCAATGACGCGCACATCACGGCTTATTATGCGATCGCGTCCTCGATCCTCGACGGTATCGTCGACCTGTGGCAACAAACTTCGCCGCCGTACCCGATCGACGCGTATACCTTCCTCGATGTGGGTGCAGGAAAGGGCCGTGCGCTGCTGACTGCCGCGCTGCACCCGTTCCGAGAGGTGGTGGGTATTGAGATCAACCCAACGCTGGCCGGGATCGCGCGGGAGAACCTGCGGCGCTTCGCGAGTCACCCCGACGCCCATCCGCTGGCTCCCGTCAGGCTAATCGAGGGCGATGCGCTGGATGCGCCGTTACCTTCTACGCCGACGGTGGGATTCCTTTTTCATCCTTTTGAAGCGCCGGTGCTGCGTCGCTTTCTGGCACGCGTCGAACGACATTTTGAACAGCGGCCCGGCAGCTTCGATTTGCTCTATGTGAATGCTGAACATGCGGCCGTGCTGGATCGTAACCCGGCGTTTATCCGGCTGTTCAACGGAATGATCCCGATGAGCGCTGAGGACCACCTGGCGGATATGGCGGAGATCGCCGAGCAGAAGGAGTACGGCTCGACCGGCGATGAATTTTGTACGATCTTCCGATTCCAGGGTCTGGAGACGAGCTGAAGGCTGAAGTGGTTAATGTACCGGCACAGCCTGGTGAGCGGCAGGCCAGCCGCGGCTTTCCAGGCCACGCTCGGTCAGCAGCTCGTAAATCGTTGCGACCAGCGCTCCCGGACCATGTTCCACGTCGATTGTCGCGTCGGCGCTGGCATGCGGCCCGGCATCGTAGCCGTTGAGCTTGACGACCAGCGTGGTCGAGGACTCCAGCCGCACACGCTCTACCCATCTCTGGCGTTCCGGTTCCGGCAAAGTCTCACAGACAACTACTAAGTCTGTATCGATCATAGGCAGCTTGCCTGTGTCCACGGAGAAGGTCGCGACCTGCCAGAAGCTGCGGAGGACGGCCGCGCGGGCGTCCAATTGCGCCTCTTTGTTTCCGATCAATAAAATGCGCGCGGCTGTATCCATATCTACAAAGCTAGTCCATTTGTTCGTTCAGCGCATCCCCCGAGGATGCGTTTTGCATGAAAAAGTTGCCCTCACGCAAAAGGTATAAAACGTCTCTCGTCCGGGAGCAAAATGCTCTCACGCCTCTCGCCAACGCACCTCCAAACTACGTTCGTCTCCTTCAAGAGGCGTAATGCGGACTTCGGCGTCGGCACGTTCGAGCACGCTTGGAAATTTGTCGCCCCACTCGACCAGGAGCAGGGTCGCAGGCTCGGCAGCCAACTCCTCAAGACCGAGTGTGGCGAGCTCGCGTTCGGTCTCCAGCCGATAGAGGTCGAGGTGGTAGATCTTCACGCGCGGCCCGGTGTACTCGTGCACCAGGGTAAAGGTTGGGCTGGTTACGTCCTCCTGGGCTCCGGCCCCGAGCGCCGCCACCCAGCCTTTGACGAGCGTGGTCTTGCCTGCGCCGAGGTCTCCACGCAGGATCACAACCCGCGGCGCGGTTAGGATCTCCGCAATGGTTTGCGCGATGGCGAGCATTCCCGCGACGGAACGCGTTTTAAACCGCTTCTCCCGAGTGAACACCTTCATCGTTGCTCCGCCTCCTCGGTCCGCACACCGCAAAGCCAGGTGAGACCGTCCTCATCGCGTGTCCGGTAACGGAACGCCTGGCTGAGGCGGCCAATCACGTCGGTGGCCAGAACTGTCTTCTCGTCCATGTCCTGCGCGACGAGATCGGCGGCAAGTCCATGGAGGAAGACGGCGGCCTCCACTGCTTCGGCTACCTGGCCGGGGAACTGCGCGAGCATGGCGGCGACGATGCCGGTAAGGATGTCGCCGCTGCCGCCTTTGGCCAGCGCGGGGTTGCCGGTGGTGTTGACGGCGACGCGTCCATCGGGGTGCGCGACGAGGGTGCGCCAGCCCTTGAGTACAAGGGTAACCTGGTGCGCGGTCGCAAAGCTGCGTGCGAGTTCGACGCGATCGGCTTCTACCTCCTTGACCGTCTTGCCGAGCAGGCGAGCCATCTCACCCGGATGCGGCGTCAGCACCATCGTCCGGCCGCGGCCGTCGAGCTGCCGGGCCCGCTCCGCATCGAACGCGTTCAGGGCATCGGCGTCCATGACGATCGGCAGCATGGTCTGTGCGACCAGGCCTCGGGCAAAGGCGGAGGCCTCCCCACGCGTGGACAGCCCGGGACCGATGGCCAGGACCTTGATCCCGGTGAGCAGCTCTTCCAGACGATCAAGATTGGCGGTGGCGGCGCTGCCTTCCGGGCCTTCGTCCAAGCCACGCACCATCAGCTCCGGCGCGATGCTGCCGACGGGCACCATAATGCCGCGCGGCACCGCAGCCGTGACCAGGCCGGCGCCGGCCCGCATACAGGCAAGCGAAGCCATGCTCGGCGCACCGGACGTGCCGTAGCTTCCGCCGATGACCAGCACATGGCCGAATTTACCCTTGTTCGAGTTGATCGGGCGTGGCGTCTCTGTGACGGCTTTCGAAGCGCCAGTCCAGGTAAGCTGGCTTGCGGTCTCGAGCGCGCTCTCGGGTGAACCGATCTCCGCCACGACCACCGGGCCGAAGGTGTCCGCGGTCAGGTGGCCGAAGACGTGCGCCAGCTTGGGCGCGGTGAACGTGACGACGGCATCGGCGCGAAAGGCCCCCTCCACCATTTCGGCCTGGGAGTCGGCATCCCAACCACTGGGAAGATCGACCGCTACAACCGGCACCTGGACGCGCAGAACCGCATCGCGCAGGGCGGCCGTGGCTCCACGCAGCGGAGGTTTGAAGCCGGTGCCGACCAGGGCGTCGACTAGTAAATCGGCTTCGCTGAGCAAATCAACTAGCTCGTCCGGGTCGACCGGCTCGGCCCACTCCGCGACGACCTCGTCTGAGGTCGCCTGTTTAAGTTGGCGGAGCGCCTCCGCGGCCTCGCCCTGAACGTCTTCCTGGCTCCCGGCCAGCAGCACCCGTACGCCGATGCCTTCGCCGGCCAGCAACCGCGCCACCACCAAGCCGTCGCCCCCATTGTTGCCCTTGCCGCAGAGCACCAGGACGTGCGCTGCCTCCGGGTAGCGGCGCATGAGGAAGGACGCAACCGCCTGCCCGGCATTTTCCATGAGCATGCCGAACGAGAGCCCCGCCTCCACCGTTCGCCGGTCTGTTGCGCCCATTTCAGACGCCGTCAAAACTTTCATGCCACCTCCAGGGACTGAGAAGCCCACCCGCTCCGATACGGAACCGGTGGGCTTTTTGCTGCGAAAAAGAAGCTGTGGTCTAGTGCTTTGCTCCGAAGGCCACGTCCAGCAGCGCGCGCTCCTCAAGGTCATGGGCCTTGCCGGAGCCGGTAGCAGGGCTGGCGCTGGCACGCCGCTTGACCGAAACCACCACGCGATCCCGGGAAATGCGGCGTAGATGCGGCATGACGTAGAAGAGCGCGCCCATATTGGCCGGCTCTTCCTGGACCCAGACGACTTCGGCTGCGGGATGCATGTCGAGCGCGGCCTGCATCTCTTCCTCCGGCCAGGGGTAGAGCTGGTCGAGGAAGACGATGGCGACGGAGCTGTCCTTGCGCTTCTCGCGTTCGACGCGCAGATTGTGACCGATCTTGCCCGAGCAGACGAGCAGACGACGCGGACTCTGGACCGATGTGTCGGGGATGACATTGAGGAAGCGGTCCGCGGCCAGGTCGGCGAGCGTGGACGAAGCATCCGGATGGCGCAGCATACTCTTGGGGCTCATGACGACGAGCGGCTTGCGCCAGTTGCGGAGAGCCTGTCGACGCAGAAGGTGGAAGTGCTGGGCGGCGGTCGAAGGCTGCGCGATGACCATGTTGTCCTGCGCGGCAAGCTGCAAAAACCGCTCCAGGCGCGCGCTTGAGTGCTCCGGACCCTGGCCCTCGTAACCGTGTGGCAGCAGCATGACCAGCCCGCTGAGCAGATTCCACTTGGCCTCGCCGGCGGAGATGAACTGGTCGATGATGATCTGCGCACCGTTGGCGAAGTCGCCGAACTGCGCCTCCCATAGAACCAGCGTCTCGGGATAGTCGCGCGAGTAGCCGTACTCAAAACCCAGCACGGCGGCCTCACTGAGCAAGGTATTGTAGACCTCGAAGCGAGCCTGGTCCTTGGCCATGTGCTCGAGCGGCGTGTACTTGGCCTCGGTCTCAACATCGGTCAGGACCGAATGGCGCTGGTTGAAGGTGCCGCGCTGGGAGTCCTGGCCGGTGAGACGGACCGGAGTTCCGGCCGTGACAAGCGAGGCAAAGGCGAGCAGCTCGGCCATGCCGTAGTCGAGCGGCCGCTTTCCTTCAGCCATCTCTAAGCGCTGCTCATACAGCTTTTTGACCTTGGGATGAATCGCGAAGCGCTCTGGATATGCGCACAGAACGTCGGCCAGTTGTTTGACTCTGGTCGCATCGATGCCGGTCTTCAGGGCCGCGTCTTCCGCACCGAGCGCTCCACCGTGGTAGCACGACCAATAGTCAGGCAACTCGACCAGCTTAGGCGTTTTTTCCGCATGTGTCGCTTCTTTCTGATCGGCCAGGAGCAGCTCCTGCACCTGTGCGACCTCAGAGGCGGGGTCGACCCCAATCCGCGCAGCGTAGGTTTTGTAGAGCTCCGGCAGGTCTTTGATCAAGGCGTAGCGCCGGGGCGAGGTGACTGTCGGATCGTCGACCTCACTGTGCCCATGGCGCCGGTAGCCGATCAGGTCGACGACCACGTCCGAACCGAACTTATGGCGGTACTCCGCGGCGATGCTCGCGACGCGGAGAACCGCATCCGGATCCTCGGCGTTGACGTGAAAGATCGGGATCGGCAGACGCTTGGCGATGTCGGTCTGGAAGCGTGACGAGTTCTCCTCTTCGGGAGTCGCCGTAAAGCCGAGCAGATTGTTGACGATGACGTGGATGGTGCCGCCCACGTTGTAGCCCTTGAGGGTGGTCATGTTCAGCAGCTCGGCCAGGATGCCCTGCCCGGCAAAGGCTGCGTCTCCGTGGACGATGACGGGCAGCACCTGCAGCTGGCCGGAGAGGCCGAAGTCATCGGCGTGCAGCTGATCGTCAACCCGGGTCTGCTTGGCACGTGCACGGCCGAGCGCCACCGGGTCCACTGCCTCAAGATGGCTGGGATTCGAGACCAGATGCAGGGCAATCTGTTTGCCCTCCGGTGAGACGTAGTCCCCGGTCGCGCCCTGGTGGTACTTCACGTCGCCGCCCCCCATGGTGCTGCGCGGGTCAACATCCTCGAACTTGGTGAAGATCTCCGACGCGTCACGCCCGATCGTATTGACCATGACGTTGAGGCGCCCACGATGGCTCATGGCGATGACGGCCTTGGTGACGCCGACCTTGGCGCTGACTTCCAGCGTCCGGTCGAGATACGGGATCAGCACCGTCAGTCCTTCCAGCGAAAAGCGCTTGGTGCCGAGATAGCGCGACTGGATGACCTGCTCGAAGAGGTCCGCCTTGATCAGGCTGGTGAGGATTCTTCTGCGATCGATTTCCGGAGCTTCGCGCTCGATCTGCCCCTGCAGCCACTCGCGCTTCTCGGCGCTGGCCATGTGCATAAATTCGAGGCCGATCGTGTTGCAGTAAAAGCTGCGCGCGTCGGAGGCGGCATCTTCTTCGCCCTCCGGCACTGGAACCGGAAACGGTTCGGGGGGAAGATACTGGCCGAGCGGATCGAGCGTGGTCTGCAGGTAACCCCAGCGCCGGAAGACGTCGAAAACGGCCTCGCGCCTCTCTCCCGGGACGCCCAGCCCCGCACCGTTGCCCATGGTCTCGGGCCCCACCGCATCCTGTATCCCTGCCGCAAACTTCCTGGACTTTGCTGCCATCTCTTTTCTCACCCCTACCTGTGCGCCTGCGAGGCAATCGCACTGAGTTGTTGGATGTCACGCGGCGACTCTCCGCGCCACTTCCGTATGCTATTCCTAACTTTCCTGGTGCAGCATCCCACTTGTCGGTAATCGTGCATGGGGCTATCCCGAACGTTCGTACGAAACGTTTTCGCGTCGATTGCGCCGGGCTGGCGTCCAAAGAACTGAGCTGGCGTCCAAAAAGAAAGGACATGCGATTGCGGAAGCCATTGAAAGCACATGCATTTGCCTGTCTACTCCTGCTTTTGCCGCCTGCGGTGGCGAAGGCGCAGGATACGCCGGCTGTAGCGTCCCAGGCCAACGCTCTCCTGCCTAATATTCCCGCGCTGATGCTGCAGGTGGAGGCGAATCAACGTAAGTTCGAGGTGCTGGCCAGGGACTACACCTATCGCGAAACGGAGCAGCTTCAGGAGTTCGACAGCCACGAGGGTTTGAAGAAGACCAAGCGGCGCGAGGCGGACGTGTCTTGGGTCGACGGTGTGCCGATTGAGCGCACGGTCTCACTCGACGGCAGGCCGCTCAGCGCCGACGAGCAAAAGAAAGAAGCGGAACGTGTGGACAAAGAAGCCGCCAAGGCGAAAGAGCGGCGGACGAAGGCGGACGCGCAGGGCAAGGAGACCGACCCTCGCGGACACGATCTGGTGACGGCATCGCGGATTCTTGAACTTGGCACCTTTTCCAATCCGCGACGGCAGGTCATTCAAGGGCGAAACACGATCCTCGTCGACTACACCGGCGATCCCAGGGCCAAGACCCATAACTCGGCCGAGAGCCTCTTCCATGAGCTGAGCGGCACCGTGTGGATTGACGAGCAGGATAAGGTCGTCCAGCACGCGGAAGGGCACTTCGCCAATGATTTCAAGATTGCCGGTGGATTGGTGGCCAGCGTAAAAAAAGGAACCTCGTTTGAGATCACCTTTATCAAGATCAACAATGAAGCGTGGTTGCCTCAGGCGTTCCAGGCGCGCGGCCAGCTGCGTTATCTACTCTTCTTTTCACTGAACGGCGAAGGCCGTGTGCAGATGAGCGACTACCGCAAGTTTCGGGCAACCTCTACGCTGCTGCCGAACTATACGAAGGTGGATCCCGACGCACCGCAGCCGCAGGAGAGCGCCCCCGCGACTCCGCCGCAGCCCTGATTCCTCTCCGCGAGAGGCTATTTACCCAGCGCGGATGAGGAGGTGCTTGTGAGCGTACGAAAGTTGCTTGCGATGCCTTGCTCTTGCAAGCACAACGCTCCCGTCCTGCCGGGCTTCTCATCCACTTGGGGGATTGTCCATGGCAGTCTTGATTTTGATCGTGATGGCAGGACTGCTGATTGGAGCAGTGATCTTCGGGGTGATGCACAACAACCAAAAAGGCAAGCCGAGCGCGGGGCGGGATGCTGCAGGAACGATTCGCAAGAGCAGCTGAGGATAAGGCGCGAGGACTGCGTGCCGGGCATCGCTGCGCGGCGAGGGCAAAGAGTCGTGGATGGCCCAAACGGCCCTATTGCAGGTAGAGACGCACAGACGCAGTTTCGCAGGCAGAAACGTACAATCACAAAATGGGTAGGATTCGCGTACTCTCCGACCAGGTCGCGAACCAGATCGCTGCGGGGGAGGTTGTGGAGCGCCCAGCCTCGGTGATTAAAGAGCTGCTTGAAAACGCGCTCGACGCCGGGTCAACGCGCATTCGCATTGAAGTCGAGGGCGGCGGCCGCAAGCTCATGCGCCTGGTTGACAACGGCTGCGGCATGGTGCGGGACGACGCGCTGCTGGCCTTTGAGCGGCACGCAACCTCGAAGTTACGCAACTCGGATGATCTGCTGTCGATTTCCACCCTGGGCTTTCGAGGTGAGGCGCTGCCGTCCATCGCCAGTGTGGCGCGGGTGGAGCTTGAGACGCGCGCAGCGGAAGATGCAGCCGGCACGGTGGTTGAAATAGCAGGGGGCAAGATGCTGCGGGTCGACGAGGCCGGTCTGCCCGAGGGAACGACCATTGCGGTGCGCGATCTGTTTTTCAACACACCGGCACGGCGCAAATTTCTCAAGTCTGAGTCAACCGAGCTGAGCCACATTGCGGCGCTTGTCACGCATTACGCGCTCGCGCATCCGACGCGGCACTTCGAGCTGCACACGGCGACCCAGGCCTTGCTCGTCGCGCCGGCGGTGGCGGATGCCGGCGAGCGACTCTTTCAGATCTTCGGCGCGGAGACAGCAGCGCTGATGATCCAGACGGCCGCAGAGATGGATTTTGCCCGTGCCGGTCTGCCGGAGCCTCCGCCGTGGCGTCGCGAAGAGGACTACGCGGCTCCGGAGCCGGGCTTTTTGCGGGTCAGCGGATTTGTCTCGAAGCCGGAGCTGCAGCGGCTGAACCGCAACTCCATTTACGTATTTGTCAACCAGCGCCTGATTCGCGACAAGCTGGTCCTGCATGCGCTTGCGGAGGGCTACCGCAATGTCATTCCGCAGACGAGCTTCCCGGTGGTACTGCTCTTTCTCGAGATGCCTCCGGGCGAGGTGGATGTGAACGTGCATCCGGCCAAGACCGAGGTGCGCTTCCGTCAGCCGACCTTTGTGCACGATTTTCTGCGCGACACGGTGCGGACGGCGCTGATGAAGACGCGTCCCGCGGCCAGCTTCGCCTCGGCGCTCACCGGCGCAAACTATGCGAGCGCGAGTGCAAGCTTGCTGCTCGATGTGAGTCCCTTGCCCTCCGGGCCGGCGCAGCCTTTCTTTGAGCCGCGCCTGGTGCCGGAGTCGGAGCCGTTCGCGGGGCCGGACGATGGCGCTCCGTTCGTCCTGGCGGCGACGCCGGTAGCTCCTTCTCCGGGGCGGCTGGCCTTCGGCGAAGGCTCACTGGCGGTGGGTTACGACGCGCCCATGGAGCGTACGCGGGAGGGTGGCCATGTGATTGAAGAGCCCTCGCTTTATTCATTGGCGACGCTGAAGCCGCTCGGCCAGCTACGCGATTCGTTCATCCTGGCGGTGAACGAGGAAGGGCTGTGGATCGTCGATCAGCATGTGGCGCATGAGCGTGTGCTGTTTGAGCGAATTCTGCGCGAGCGCGATACCGAGCAGGTGCAGCGGCAGCGTCTGCTGATGCCTTTGTTGATCGATTTGCTGCCGGCGCAGATGGTGTCGTTCGCGCGCATCGCCCAGGAGCTCGAGCGCAACGGCTTTGAGGCCGAGCCGTTTGGGCCGCGAACACTGGCGGTCAAGGCAGCGCCGGTGGGACTGGAAGGCAAGGAGCTTGAAGGCATGCTTGAAGAGGTGCTCGGCATGGATGACCGTCTGCAGCAGACCGAGAACGCCGAGGCGCGGCGGCGGCGGATTGCGGCAAGCATGGCGTGCCACGCAGCGGTGAAGATCAACATGCCGCTCGAGCGCGAGAAGATTGAGTGGCTGCTGACGGAGTTGGGGAAAACCGAGCATCCGACCAGCTGCCCGCACGGTCGACCGATCGCACTCAGGTATTCTCATAAAGAGATTGAACGGGCGTTTCAGCGCATCTGATACCGGTAGCTCGATTGCATTCGCACGTCGGCCAGTCAAGCCGGCTCTCCGATAGATTTTCTTTGGTTCAGATTTTTCCCTTTCCACAAGGGAGCTCATCGGCGTCATGCCACGTGCATGGCGTTCGGGCAGGAAGGCAACATCAGCACATGACAGACGATCAGGGTTCCGAGGCGGGCTCCGCCGCAGAAAAGACGAGTTCGCCCGCGGAGAACAAGACGCGGCCTACTCCGCGCCAGGCCGCCATTCCCGAGCCACCTTCGGCCGAGCAGTTTGCCGCCGAGCGCATCACCCACTGGCACCAGAACGAGCAGCCGCTGCTAACGACGGATGCCCTACGCACATGGCTGAACCGAAGCGGCCTGGTGGCGTACGGGCCGCGGATTCATCAGCTGGGGGCTCCGGCGCCTTCGCTGGTTGAGGCAGTGCTGGGCAAAAAGCTCGACGCAGAAGCAGAGTTGAACGATACGGAGGCGGCACGCACCCTGCTCACGCGGCTGATCGCCGATGGAAGCGCGGTGCCTCTCAATCTGCTGGGAGTCACCGGAGGCACAGGAACGGATGTGCCGGACTACGTGGCTTCAGCGGCCGTCTTCTCCTACGTATTTACGTTGCGCGGAAACAAGACCTGGAAGCAGCCACCGGCTCTCTCCGGTGCGGTGAAGGTGTCGCCCTTGGCATTGGCGACGTATGAGATGCTCGCGGCCAAGGTAACGCTGTCGGCCTATGATCTGGCCACGCAGCTGGGCAAAGAGGTTACAGAAAATGCGGTTCTGCGTGCGCTGACCGAGCTGTGGGGACAGCTGCGTGTCGTTCCGGTTCCGCAAGCGGAGAACCAGGCAGCGGGAGCGAGTACGGGACAGCAGGCGGTCACCCTGTGGGAGCTGACCACGGCACGCTTCACCAAGCAGATCAAGGCGGGGGCGAACGCCGGCCAGCCCAGCGCGCTGAGTGCCTTGATCTCGCTCTATCTCGGCCAGGCGCTGGCGGCAAGCGAGGACGAGATCGAGACGTTTCTGTCGCCCCTAGCTGCACGTTCGCGAGTGCGGGATGTGGTGCATGCGCTCTTGGCAGCGCGTCAGCTGGAGACGATTGTGGTGGAAGGCAAGACGCTGCTGCATGTGGCAGGAGAGCTGCCGGCATTCGCTGCCGCGGCTCTAGGTGCGAAAGCACCAGAAGCTGCCGAGGTCGCGGGCGCAGAGGATTCCGGATCGCGGATTCGGAAATTTGCTGCGAAGCCTGGGAGCAAGATCGGCACGGGCTTGCGATCGAAGGGCGCGGGCGGAAAGAGTACGGGCAGGTCGTTTTTTGGAGCGAAACCGGCGTTTGGCAGCAGGCCGGAAAGCGGCGACCGGGAGCGGCGGCCGTTTCAGCGCGAGGGGAAGCCGGGGTTCGCAAAGCCACGCTTTGATAAGCCCTGGAATGAGAACCGGCCGGACCGAAAGCCGCGGCCAGAGGGCGAGACGCTCGCCGCCGGAGCGGAGGGCGCGGCAGAGGCTCCGGCACGACGAGCCCCCAGGCCGGAAGGTGGAGATGCTCCGCGGCGAACCTTCAGCAAGCCGGGCACGTTTGGACGGAAGCGCGAGGGCTTTGCCGGCCCGGGTGCAGGACGAAGTGACGGTCGGCCGCCGAGGCGTGAGTTTGGGGCGGGTGAGGGTCGGCCGCCGAGGCGTG
>CAXUNR010000065.1:0-14320 GCA_964252655.1 uncultured Acidobacteriaceae bacterium | reverse complement strand
CCCCAGCCGCCGCTCCAGCCCCGGCAGCCGCACCTGCCTCGAACAAGTAGCTCCTGAAAGCGTCCACAGCCCCTCTGCTGGCTCTACGCCGAAGCTCTCTTCTTCGCAGCTGCTCTCTTCCCGGGCGCCTTCTTTGCTGCGGCCTTCACAGACTTCTTCGCAGCTCTCTTCGGTGACGGAGGCATCTTCGGTGGCGGAGGCATCCTCGCCCCGGCCCGCCGCGCCTCCGAAAGTCCAATGGCAATCGCCTGCTTGGGGTTGGTCACCTTCTCGCCGCCCCCGCTTTTCAGCTTGCCTTCTTTCATCGCTTTCATCTCGCGTTCAACACTCTTACTCGCCGCCGGCGAATACTTCCGCCCCACAACCTTCTTCGCAACCGCCTTCTTGCCCGCAACCTTTTTCCCCGCAGCCTTCTTCGCCGTCGCCATGCGCAATTACCTCTGCCTAAGTAGGAGGCTCAGCACTCAAAATCAGTTGCACCATAATGAGTGCAGAAGAAGAATCCGCACACACCGCGAACAACCCTCCCGCCGCCCGTGGCCAAGTTATTGCGGAGTATGTACTTAGCGCAACCTGTTCTTTGCTTGGATCTACTGTCTCTTCATTCATTGCAATTTCGCCTGCGTTCACGAGATGCTTCAAATACCCGAGGCGATGGAGGCTGATTGAGCGAAGAATGTTTGGAAACTTCGCGGAGACGCAGAGTTGACTCAGTAATAGCATGGCGACATGACTTCTCTCTTTTGGCTTGTTCTCGTACTCGGCTTGTTTTGCCTGTGGGTCCTCAACACGACCCAGAGCACGCTTGTCCACATAGCTCGTCCATTGCGGGACTGGAACGTCTCATTTCCTCAGTCCCTTCACGCGCGGAACAATCCCGCTAACCCGCATGTTCCTCCGAGTGGCATACCGACGAATTTCCAGTCACGATTTCGAACTGAGACATTACCCGGCGCTGACGGATAAGTTGTCTGCTAATTTCATGCATGCCGACAAACGAAGTTCAGATACTAGACGGTCGTCCCGCACAACAACAGGACCTTGTTCTTTGGACACCATATAAAATTGGCGGCTTCAATCGCGTTAGTTGGAACCGACCAACGACTGGATTGCTTCAGGCTTTCAGGAGGCCCTCAACAATGCCAAGGATAAGAGACCTTTACAAAAGTTCTTCGAGGCATGCCCACAAGCACTGCTGACCGGGCTTGTGCGTCCACACAATGCTGGGTCGTGCCAAAACCCAAGCTTCCGATTCCTGGTCGGGCTCCAGTTGAGCCCGACTTCATCGTCTGCGAGTGGTCATCTGTTGGGCCCGATTGGTACATAATCGAACTGGAAAGCCCTACTAAAAGCCCGCTTCGGCAGAACGGCCATACGAGCGGCATGCTCAATCACGCAATCGGCCAAATTGCAGAGTATCGAAGCGTTCTCCGGCAGCATGGACATTTTCTTGCTGAGAGTAGCTGGCCGAAGTTGCACGGCAAGTTCAAAGCTGTCGTTGTAATTGGCCGTAGGGCCGATTCGCTTCGCGCCAAGTTCCCAGACCGCTTAACAATATGAGCATTCTGACGTTCAGGTCATGTCCTACGATCACCTCTTTAAAGATTGCGAGGACTTTCAAAAGATCATCGAAACCAAGAATGCCTCAACCGCTGAAATGAAAGCCAGAACGCAAAGCTCAGCCTGAGTCGATAACGAACACGATTAGCTACATCAAGAGTGACAACGCATTCGAAGCAAACGGCCTGCGCGTCTCAAAATCTAAACCGCGTCTAGCTTCTTCACTACCAGCTCATTCAGCATCGCCGGGTTCGCCTGCCCCTTGCTCGCCCTCATCACCTGCCCCACAAAGAACGCCGCCACCGTCCGCTTGCCGCCGCGAAACTGCTCTACCTGCTTCGGATTTACCGCGATGACCTCATCAATCAGCCGCTCAATCACAGCGCTATCCGAGATCTGCTGCGGCTTCTCCCGCTTATACACCGCCTTGAAGTCCTCGCGATTGGCAAACGCCGTATCCAGCATGCTCTTCAGCATCTTCGACGAGATCTCGCCCGACTCCGCCAGGTCCGCCGCCAACACCAGGCCCTCCAGCGTAATCGGCGAGTCCGCCATCTCCATCTCACCCGCCCGCAGCCGCATCGTAATCTCGCTCGTCAGCAGCGACGCCACCCGCCGCGCCGACGTCGCCCGCTGTGCCGCCGCCTCAAATTGATCCGCGAACGCCCGCGTCGCCGTAAACGTCATCGCATCCTGCTCGCTGATGCCGTACGCAGCGATCATCCGCGCACGCCGCGCCTCGGGCAGCTCCGGCAGCTCGCGCAGAATCTCCTCCTGCCACGCCTCGCTCACCACCAGCGGAGGAAGATCCGGCTCCGGAAAATACCGGTAATCATGCGCCTGCTCCTTCGAGCGCATCGTGTACGTCCGCCCCTCGGCCTGGTTCCACAAGCGGCTCTCCTGCACCACGCGCCCACCGTCCTCGAGCACCCCGATCTGCCGCTCAATCTCATACTGCACCGCCGACCGGATGTACCGAAACGAGTTCACGTTTTTTACCTCGGCCTTGGTCCCGAACTGCCCCGCGCCCTTGCGCATCACGCTCACATTCGCATCGCAGCGTAGGCTCCCCTCTTCCATATTGCAGTCGCTCACGCCCGTATAGAGCAGAATCTCTTTCAGCCGCGTCAGGTACTCAAACACCTCATCGGGCGAGCGCAGATCCGGCTCCGACACAATCTCAAGCAACGGCGTCCCGCACCGGTTCAGGTCGATATACGTCCGCGACACTGAGTCCGCAAACCCGTCATGCAGGCTCTTGCCCGCGTCCTCTTCCATGTGCAGCCGCGTGATCCCGATGCGCTTCATCGTGCCCGAGCTGCCGTCGCCCTCCGGAACATCGAGCCAGCCATGCTCCGCAATCGGCCTGTCGAACTGCGAGATCTGGTAGCCCTTCGGATTGTCCGGATAGAAATAGTTCTTGCGCGCAAATACACTGTGCTCGCGGATCTCGCAGTGGATCGCCTTCGCCGCCAACACCGCAAACTCGACCGCCTTCCGGTTCAGCACCGGCAGCGCGCCCGGCAGCCCCAGGCAGGTCGCGCACACATGCGTATTCGGCTCTCCACCATAGCGATTCACGCAGCCGCAAAAGGCCTTCGACTCAGTCATCAGCTGGACATGCACCTCCAACCCAATCACTGGCTGGTATTGGGCGAGGACCTCGGGAGCAAGCAGAACGGAAGCAGCCATAGCCTTCATGCTATCAATCCACCCCGCTTCTCCCGAAATCGTTCGCCGTTATGCTCGCCGCCTCCGCCTGCTCTTTAGAATGGGGCCATGATCTAAGGTCGTAGCAACGAAGTCGAAGCGGACAAAACTTCATCGGCGGCAAGGCTCGTACATGCACCTTAGTGTCAAGGCGTTGTCTATCGTAGGCAGTGGCACCAAGGATGAAGTTGGCACAACAGGCATCCCTGAGCAGGGTGGCAGGGTCAAGCTATCGTCGTCTCTAATCAGGTACTCTCAACTTCGCTGTCCTCGCGTAAAGTTTTGCCCTATCCGTTTATGTCCACTCCGTTCGTCTAACCGTCCTTTGTTTGGCCATCCCCATTACGTCCGTTTCCTGTCACTCATATACAGCCCTGCATTGACGAATTGCGGGTCAGCCTTCGTAATGTGACCAGGTCATCGTTGAGCATATCTAAAATCATGTTTCATGGAGTATCCCTGGATAGGTTTGTGGGTATAGATCTTGGTACGCAGAGTGCGAAACCATCTTGATGGAGTTTGACTGTATGATGCAGGGCGTAGAAGGTGAAAGCTTTATTTTCGTAGGGACTCATCAGTGCCCTTGAGTCTGCCCTCGCGTTTGGCCTTACTCCTTCAATCTTTCTTTTGCTTTCCGTAAACCAATGCCAAGCAACAATGTCAGTAATTTATAGAAGACGAGCCTTCTTTTTATCAGCAAACGTGTGTGAAGCATAGCGATACTGACGCCTAAGTAAGGACTCGCTGAAGATCCTATTCATCAACTCGTTTGCTTGCCGTTGACTGTGATGTCCGCTTTCGAAGAAGTAAGCTATATCTCCGTAGTATTCTGCTCTGTCTGCCCACCGCTGCACTCCCACGATGCATCCGTAGGCGCAGCAGGTGTACGCGGTGCCTACCAATGGATGCGGTGCCGCATGCTGCTCAAATTCCGTGGCACCACCGATACCATGAGTCCGTCGGTGATGTAATCTCGAGCTAATCCGATAGCTTCCGTCGCAATATCGACACACCTTGTCTTCCACAAAGGCTTGAACTCATCTAGGCCGGATGCGCAATCGGTCATGTGGAACGCTTTAATACCGTATCGGTCTAGCATTTCTAAACAAAAGGCAATCTAGCTCCTTCACGGCAGCGCTCTCGATGATTACACCGCCTACGCACAAAACTGGTGAGCTATCATGAGTTCCGCTTTTGTCAAAATATGCTTCGAACATGGGAACGGCGCCCCTAATCTAAAGAAGACTTAGCTTTTAGAAGACACGACATCACTAAGCAATTTTGTCTTCCGCCATTGCGATAATTTCTCCAAGTATATCGGCGCTAACTAACGAGGCTAACTCCGGTTGAGCTTTACTTGGTCGACCGGAATCGTGAACGTAGCCAAGGACAGCAGAGTCGCCGTCGGTTCCGTAATCGTGCTTACCGCCTTGAACTCACACACCATCTCACTCGGCGTAATCGTCAGCACCCCGTACCCATGCGTCGACGAATTCAAGAACTCGATCCAAGGATTGGCCGCCCGCAGCGTATCCGAGATCAGCGCCGGTTCAATTCCCATTTCCTTGGCCGGAATCGGCCGACTGGAGAGGCCCAGCTCCGAACGGATCTCTTCCGCAAAATTTGCCGAGGTGATCGAACCCACCATCAGCTCGACCCCGACATGCGACTCGAACGGATTGTCGAAGTCCGTCTTCAAATAGCCAGCCAGGAACGAATGCAGATCGCCCGTCAACGCCACAAAGTTCTTGATCTTGCCGTGCTTCACTACGTTCAAAATTGCGTTGCGCTCCTGCTGGTACCCGTCCCATTGATCCAAATCGATGTACAGCGGACCAAACTTGAGCTGCATCAGCATCACTTCATTCGCCCACAGCTTCCACGTCGCCTTCGTGGTCGAGATCTGATCCACGAACCACGCATGCTGCGTCGCGCCCAGCATCGAGCGCGTTGAGTCGCCCATCGCCGAGCAGCCCAACGAGAAGTATCGCTGCCCAATCTCCTTCGAACCGCACGGCGGCGCATCGCGGTACAGCCGTTCGTCGGTCACCACCATCTCCGCTAGCGTCCCAAACGAGAACGTGCGATACACCTGAATCGAACTCTCCCAGTTCAGCGTCCCGTCCGGCAACAAAGACGGCGTAAACGGCGTATCCGCCAGACCGTACTCGCTCCAGGCTTGGTTTGCCGCCTGACGCAGCGCCGGCTGCGCAGTCGTCGCGGTCACCGGAGCGGTGTCGTTGTCTGGATGGAAATCCTGGTAGCAGTCGTTGGCAAACTCGTGATCATCCCACAGCAGAATGTAAGTAAAATTCTCATGCACCGCCTGCTGATGTACGTCGGACCGATACACCTTGTACAGGTGCCGGTAGTCGTCCACATTCTGCGGAATCACCCCGCCCGAAGCAAACGGAGGCACCGACCGCACCGGAGTCGCCTGAAATGAAGGGTCGCCGATCGTCTCGTAGATATAGTCGCCCAGGTGAACGACGTAATCCACGTCCTCCTGCGCCAGATACGTTAGTGCGTTGTAGTAACCGTTGCCATAGTCCTGACACACCACATAGCCAAGCTTCAACTGCGCCAGCGACGCGGTTGCCAGCGGCAGCGTTTTGAAGCGACCGGTGCGTGACGGAACCTGGTTATAGAGAAACCGGTAGAAGTACTGAGTAAAAGGCTGCAGCACAGCATTTGCCACCGCAAACTTTACCGTCGCGTCCGCCGTGCTGGAGATGATCGCAACTCCCTCGATCAACACCGTTGCTTTCGCAAAGCCAGGGTCTGTGCCAATCTGCCACGCCAGCATCCCGCCGGAGGGGCTCGCCTGCAGCGTCGGTTCCACCCGCGTCCACAGCACCACGCCATCCGGACGAGGATCGCCCGAGGCCACCGACTGTGGATAGAGCGCCGTCTGCAGCGCCGGAGTTATCGCTGAGCTCACCTCGAACAAGAGGTTGCGGTCCGCAACCGAAAGCCCGGTCAGTCTCGAATCAAGCACGAACGGCACGGAGTTCAGGTAAGAGTCAGACACTGTAGATTGACCTTTCAGCACGTGAGGCAGAATCCAGGCAAGTGCACTGGGTTGCCGAAGCGGACTTCACAAACAGACGACGACCCACAAGCGGTCTCTCGGCGAGGAGAAGTGTCAGCTCGCTCCGCCGTATAGTGCCATTTAAGCTTACGAAAGTAACAGGAAGATAAATGACCGCCGTCGTTCCGAGCCGTCTACTTCCCCGCCTCCGTTCCGCGCACAAAGTTCGCCACGTCGTCGTGAAACTTGGCCAGCACACCCTCATTCACGTACACCATGTGCCCAGCCTCGTAATAGTGGTAGGAAATATTCGACTGCAGCTTCTGCGGGATGGGCAGATGATGCATCTCGTAGAAGCCCTCGTAATACGGGGTCGCCAAATCGAAATAACCACCGGCCAGCATCACCCGCATACTCGGATTGGTCTTCATCGTAAACGCCAAGTCCGGCATCACGTTCGTCCCACTCTCGCCCTGCCCGACCGGTGGTCCACCCGGTGCCTGGTGCCGCAGATCCCAGGAAAAGTTCGCATCCATATAGGCTCCCGGCTTGTAGGTCTCATTCCTCCCGTACTTCAGCTCCGTCCGCAGATACTGATTGATTGCCGTCGTATAGGCCGAAGAGATCGCGTTTGATTGCGGATCGTACTCGCTGGTCTCGCTCATCGGATTCAGGTCCGGCCCCTTGTAGCGTGCATCCAGCCGCCCGGTCGTCACACCCTCGCTATCCTGTAGTTCCTTGGTAAATTGTCCGCCATCTACCCGCAGATTGTCCTTCAAAATGTACGCAACCGGCAGACCTGTATAGGTGTGCAGCTTCTCGGCGACGGCCTGCCGCTGCGCCGCCGGAAGATCCGAGCCCTGCAGCATCGCCGTCATGTACTCGCCCATCGCGAAGGCCTCCACCTCTTTCAGAAAAGGCCCAAGCGCCGTCGGCTGGTTCGGTAGTTTGTGATGGTAAAACGCAGTCGCCGCAAATGTCGGCAGTCCGATCGCATACGCCTGGTCCACCCCTGGATTCCAGCGCGGCGAATCAATCGAGTTGTCAAAGCTCAAAATAGCTGACAGCAGCACAATGCCGTTCAAGTCGACATTCTGCAGATCCGCGCTCAGCACCGCCGACCGCGGCGTCCCGTAGCTCTCGCCAAACAGGTACTTGGGTGAATTCCAGCGGTCGTATTTAGTCAAAAATCGTCGGATAAATCGCTCAAAGGCATGTGCATCCTGGTCCGTCCCCCAGAACGCCTTCTCCTTGTCCTTGCCCAAAATCCGGCTGAAGCCCGTGCCCGGAGCATCGATAAAAACCAAGTCCGCAACATCCAGCAGGCTGTACTGGTTATCCACGATCGTGTACGGCGCGGCCGTCTTATGCTCGGTGTCCGGAGTGACCACACGCCGCGGCCCAAACGAGCCCATATGCAGCCACATCGTGGCCGACCCTGGCCCGCCATTATACAAGAACATCACCGGCCGGCTTCCCGCCGAGGTATCCTTCTTAAAGTAAGCCGTATAAAACATCTGCGCCGTCGCCGGAGCCTCCTCCGGCTTCGCCGCATCCGGCGGGTTCATCCCAGAGTTCGCCAACAGCTTTCCATCCAGCCCCAGCATCGAATCAAAACTATCGCTGTACCCGACTGTAATTGTCCCCGCCACAGCCGTATACGCAAAGCGCTGCCCAGTGAGCGTCAGCACATGATCTGTGCTGGAATCCGGCACGGGCAACGCTGCCGTCTCCGCCGGCTTTCCCTCGACCACAACCTTCTGATCTTTCGCCTCTTTGCTCGCACCAGCCTGCTGCGCATTGGACCCGCTCATCGTAAGTCCCAACGCAAGCACGCCAAGCAGCTTCCATCGCCTAAGTCTCTCGTCTGCCTGCAAGTACATGCCTGAAGTATAGCGACACCCATCAAAAGGCAAAGAACAAAATCAAGCCCAAACGCACTTAGGTAATCCGACCAACGTGGGACGTCAACCCCCATTGGCACCATTCCGTGAAGACCTGATCGCGGATACAAAAGAGTAGCCCCCGCCGCACTGCCGCGGTTGGGGCTACTCAGACATCAAGCACACTTATATCGCTCGCTTACCGCAGCAAACTTGGACTGGCGTTGCGAACCAGATCAAGCGCCTGCTGCGAAAACCATCCCCCCGCCACCGGGTCGTTTACCCCCCAAAGCGGATCGAAGACCGATTGCGTCGCGGCCGTAGTCGGCCAGCTCGGCTGCGTGTAGGCTGTGTAATTCCACGCGCGTACTCCACCCGCGGCATCGCACATGCCGTCGGATTGTCCCGGCGTCTTCACCCACAGATACGCGTCCAGCATCGGGACTCCCGTATTTGCCGTCGGCGTCGCTCCTAGGCCACGTCCCGGAGGATTGCACCACGACCCATTGCCAATCGTGCTCACCACAGAGCCCGGCTGGTTGTACGGTGCGTTGCCGTACACAACCGCCGTCAGCGGTCCTTGCCCATTGCGGCTTGTGTCGATCAGAAAGTGCGTTGTCGCAGTCGCCGTACCCAGGTTCTGCGCAAACCATTGATCCGTATACACCCACGTCGTAATGTCGTTTACATTCACTGGTCCCAAAGGCGAGTAATACTGGCTGGCGCAGTACGAAAAGTTTCCCAGCCGCCATCCGCCGTCAGCCGAGCTTGTACCGAACGCAATACACTCCGAGACCCAGTTATCAAACTTCAACTCATAGCTCGTCTCTCGGTAGTTCGACACATTCGAGAAATAGCCCTGCGCCTGCTGCACGCCCGCGGTCACCAGCCGCCCTGCGATTGTCCCCACCCCCTGAAATGCGCTATTTCCCGCATCTAAATACACGCTGGTCGCGGCACCCGCTTCAAGGGTCGTCACCGCATACTGAAGCTGCGTGTACCGGTCCGCCGTTGCCTGCGGAATGTTCACCACCGACGGGTTGTAGCCGCAGTCGCTGGGCAGGTTGGCCAGCGCATCCGGCTCCAGCGCAACAATCGCCTTCCCGCTGCCAATGCCCTGGGCCACCGCGTTGATCCATGCCTGATACGCCGCCGTGGTCTGCGCGCCCCCCGCGGAGTAGCCGCCGCAGTCACGGCCTGGAACGTTGTACACCACAAACAAAGGAACAGCCCGCTGCAGCGCCGCCCCCCGCATCGTCTGCGTCACCGTCGTCAATACTTGCGCCGGAGTTCCACTCGCCAGCCACACCGCCTGCGGTGTCAACTCCATGGCCGTAACCAGCTCCGCCCCCTTGAAATTTCCAGTCGTCAGCAGCGACAGAACCTGCTGCTGAGAGCCCGGTGCCGGGGGTGGAATATAAAACCGCGTATCCGCAGCAAGGCTCTTGCCCGCGCTAGCCGTCTGCGCCGTCGCAGCCCCGGCAAGCATCAGCAAGCTCATTGCCGTGGTAAAAGAGAAACTCTGTTTCGAGAAAAGCGATTGCATGGCTCCTCCAAGGGGAGTTGAAGCGGGTATCCTTTAGCCGGGTTCGGTGCTCCCCGCGGCTAAAAAGGGATAAAATTTCGTAGAAGCCGGGAGCCTCGCTTCCAGAGCGGCTGCCATCCTATGCTCCCCGCACAAGAATCGTCCAGTACCCAGGCTCTTCATCCCGCAAAAGGGCCGCCCCTTTCACCTTGCCACCGCGCAAGGCGGTGTTGCAGCCGCTTCTGCCCAGCCGTACACTAAACCTGACTGGACGGATCACCTGCCGTTCGGAAACTTATGCTCCGTCTTACCAAGAAAGCCGATTATGGGCTGATGGCCATGAAATACCTGGCCGAACACGCAGCCGCGCCCAGGTCGGAAGACCACTCCAGCAGCCCACTGGTACGCGCGCTGTCCGCAAAGGATATTGCCGACGCCTACCACATCCCACCGCAGCTGCTGGCCAAAATTCTTCAAGTCCTCACACGCGCCGGCCTGCTGGTCTCCACCGCCGGCACCAATGGCGGCTACTCTCTCTCTCGGCCAGCTGCAGAGATCTCCGCTTTTGAAGTCATACGCGCAATTGACGGGCCGCTTTTCATCACCAGCTGCATCACCATTCACGGAACCTGCGACCTCGCCGGTCACTGTACCATCAAAGAACCACTGCGTAAGGTAAGCGACTCGATCAAGGATCTGCTGAGCGCCATCCGGATCGCCGATCTGATTGAAGCACCGGATCCGAACGCCGGACACGTACCCGCTTCGCTCGGCAGCGGCCTCATCACCATCGCCGTTTAGCCCTGCACATACACTCTTCGAACTACGATTTCAGCATCGCTCAGGAGCCCGCACCATGACTGACCAAACCGCAAACCAGATGGAACAGACCGCCGATATGACCCACAACGGCGTCGTCATCACCGAGTCGAACGAGCCGCTGCCCGCCGGCGTCCGCCTGCCCATCTACATGGATAATCACGCCACCACGCCGATGGACCCGCGCGTGCTCGAGGCCATGCTGCCTTACTTCGGAACCATCTTCGGCAACGCCGCCAGCCGCAACCACCAGTTCGGCTGGGAGGCCGAGCAGGCCGTTGACAAGGCACGCGACCAGATCTCGAAGCTCATCGGCTGCACACCCAAGGAGATCATCTTTACCTCCGGCGCCACCGAGTCCAACAATCTCGCTATTAAGGGTATCGCCGAGATGTACCGCGAGAAGGGCAACCACGTCATTACTCAGGTCACTGAGCACAAGGCTGTGCTCGACACCTGCAAAAAGCTGGAGCGTCAGGGCTTGGACGTCACCTATCTTCCGGTCCAGGAAGACGGTCTCATCTCAATCGACGCCCTTAAGGCCGCGATGACGGACAAGACGATCCTGGTCACCATCATGTATGCCAACAATGAGATTGGTGTCGTGCAACCTGTGCAGGAGATCGGCAAGTTATGCCATGAGCGCGGCATCCTCTTCCACACCGACGCCGTACAGGCGGTCGGCAAGATTCCGGTTAACGTGCAGCAGGACAACATCGACGTCCTCTCGCTTACTGCGCACAAACTGTACGGACCCAAGGGTGTGGGCGCGCTCTACGTGCGCCGCCGCAACCCGCGCGTGCAGATCACCGAGCAGATCAATGGTGGAGGCCATGAGCGCGGCATGCGTTCCGGAACCTTGAATGTTCCGGGCATTGTTGGCCTGGGCAAGGCGTGCGAGATCGCCGGCGAAGAGATGGCCGCCGAGACCGCCCGCCTCACCGAGATGCGCGACTATCTCAAAAACAAGTTTGAGAACGCGCTTGACTACCTCCATGTCAACGGAAACATGGATCACCACCTTCCCGGCAATCTCAATATGAGCTTCGTCCACGTCGAAGGCGAGTCGCTCCTGATGGGCATCAACGACATCGCCGTCAGCTCCGGCTCGGCCTGCACCTCCGCTACGCTTGAACCGTCTTACGTCCTCAAGGCTCTGGGCCTCGGCGATGACGTGGCTCACAGCTCCATCCGCTTCGGCCTGGGCCGCTTCAACAACAAGGCCGAGGTAGACTATGTCTCCGACAAGATCATTACGATCGTCCACCACCTCCGCGAGATGTCTCCTTTGTACGAGATGGTCAAGGAAGGCATCGACCTGACCAAGATCGAGTGGGCCGCCCACTAAGCCCCAAGACAACCACAAAGTCGGGTGCCCCACGTCTCGCTTCCGAGACGTGGGGTTTTGTTCTAATAATTCCTCCGCTCGGTACGTCAGTGTGCCTCAGCAAGGCGGGACCAGCTTTGCAAGAACATAGCGTCGAGCTGTCTATCAATCACATCCTGAAGCCGACAGGATCAACAGAAAAAGTGGGAAGAAGAGACCAAAGGCGGTCAAGGCACGTTTTCTATCTGAATTGCCGATAATTCCGATCATCGACATGATGAAGCCGCTGAGCATTCCAAAAAAGGCAATCTCCCCCACTCTCCAAAACCAATCGAATACGGGAGGGTGACAGCTTTGTCCGGGCCGTAGCATCTGGACGTACTCAACCCCAAATCCGAGCAGAACCAGGACAAGGGCGATTGATCCTAGTCTGCAGGTTCCCCAATAATGTAGAGCTTTCATCACCATGAATCACCAGGAAGAGAAGATAGCAGCCGTTTCCGCAAAACAGCACCTAGGTTAGAAGCGCCTGGAACTTTCCCTGCACAAGATCACATGGCTGGCATGTTCTCATCTACCGAGATTCTAGCTTCTATTGTTCAACTCAGAATGTTCTATGTCTTGGACATAAGCTCAGAAACTTAAATGTGAATTTAAATTCGTTGAGATACAGGTCACCTGCCTATACCCAGGTCTGCTTGGTAAATCTTCCGCTTTCCGTAATTTCGGCGACCATGTTCGCTACAAACGTATCCAGCTCGTCCATCAACTCCACATTCCGCTGTGTCGTCTTCGCCTCCGCCCGACTTCCCTTCAGACTATCGCAAGCCCCTTCCGCAATCCCTCTCCCACCACCCGCGAAAGCCTATAATGTGCTATGGCAAGCTCTCTTCCGGCGCTCTCAAACGCTGGTTTCCTGAACCCGGCTCCTTCAGACCCGTCCGCGCAAGACCCGTCCGCGCAGCCTGCGGACAGCGTCGCCGGAATCGATCTTGAATCTGCCCTGCAGGTTCCGCCGCCTGAGCCTCTCCCTTCTGCCGGTCCGATGCAGAGCCTGGCCGAGCCGTCCGGCGTGTTCGCCCCGCTGCCCGCCACGCCTCTTCCCTCTGAGCCCGCCCAGGCAACCGACACCTCCATTGCAGCGCGTTTCAGCAAGCTCCTCGCCACCGTCCACCAGAACCGCCCCAACGATGACCTTGACCTGATCCGTCGTGCGTGGGAGTTTTGCATCCAGCAGCACACCGGCCAGTTTCGCGCCTCGGGCGAGCCCTACATTATTCATCCGCTCGAGGTCTGCCAGATCCTTGCCGACATGAAGATGGACTCGACCGCCATCGCCGCCGGCCTGCTCCACGACGCTGTCGAAGACACCGATGTCACCTCGCCCGAGATCGCCAGGCGCTTCAACGAGCAGGTCGCGCACATCGTCGAAGGCGTCACCAAGCTCGACAGGATCAAGTTCGCCAATCGCGAAGACCATCAGGCCGAAAACATCCGCAAGATGCTGCTCGCGATGGTCACCGACGTCCGTGTCGTGCTGATCAAGCTCGCCGACCGCCTGCACAACATGCGTACGCTCGAGCACCTGAAGCCCGAAAAGCAGCAGAAGATCGCGCGCGAGACCCTCGACATTTACGCGCCGCTCGCGCATCGTCTCGGCATGGGAAAGCTGCGCGGCGAGCTTGAAGACCTCGCCTTCCGCTACACCGATCCCTACGCTTACATCCAGGTCGCGCAAGAGGTCGAGTCGCTCCGCAACGCCAACGAAGACTTTCTCGCCAGCATCGTCGCCACGCTGCAAACGAAGCTGGCCGAGTCCGGCGTCCAGGCCCATGTTGAGTCGCGCATCAAGCGCCTTTACTCCATCCAGCAAAAACTGGTTGCGCAAAAGATACCCGTCGAGCAGGTCTACGATCTGCTCGCCATCCGCGTGATTTGCAACACGGTCGCCGAGTGCTATGCCGTGCTCGGCCTGCTGCATGCGCAGTGGCGTCCCGTGCCCGGCCGCATCAAGGACTTCATTGCGATGCCCCGGCCCAACCTCTACCAGTCGCTGCACACGACATTGATCGCTCCCGGCGGCCACCAGTTTGAGGTCCAGATCCGCACCGAGGAGATGCATCGCATTGCCGAAGAGGGAATCGCCGCGCATTGGAAATACAAAGCCGGCGACGTCGTCTCCGCCAAGGACGAGCAGCGACTCGCCTGGGTGCGCCAGCTTATGGAGTGGCAGCGCGAGATGTCCGACCCCAACGAGTTCATGTCGACCCTCAAAATCGACCTGTACCCCGAGGAGGTTTACACCTTCACGCCCAAAGGCAAAGTCGTCGTCCTGCCCAAGGAAGCCAGCCCCATCGACTTCGCCTACGCCATCCACACCGAGGTCGGCAACACCACCGTCGGCGCCAAGGTCAACGGTCGCATCGTCCCCCTGCGCACCAAGCTCCGCAACGGCGACATCGTCG
>CAXUNR010000064.1:0-14608 GCA_964252655.1 uncultured Acidobacteriaceae bacterium | reverse complement strand
TGTGGATCCTCGTCGTGGTCGCCAGCGCAACGATTGCATCTCGCCTGAGTCGGACATCGCCTCAAAACACGGCCATTCAATCACTGCCCGGAACGCCTCTCCCATTTGCGCTGACCTGGGCCGGAACAGCGCTCATCTTGGGAATCGGCTTTCACGCGCTGCAGGTCAATAATCTCCGGCTAGCCGAGAGTCTCGCGAAGGAGATGCCTGTTCGTGCCATAGAGGCGGTGCGGAGCAAAGGCTATCAAGGGCCGCTCTATAACGATTATGAGTGGGGGGGATATCTGATGTGGAGCCTACGCATGCCCGTGAGCCTAGACGGACGTGCAGCACTCGCAGGGGATACGCGGCTGGAACGCTTTCAAGCGACGTGGGATGCGCAGCCCTCCTGGAGCAAAGACAGCGAGTTGATGGCGGCTGGCCTGGTGATCGGGCCGCTTAAGGCACCGCTGACCCAGGTTTTGCGTCTAGACCCTCACTTTCAGTTGGTCTACGAAGATGCCGTTGCCGCAGTTTTTGTTCCAAGCCGACGACAGGGAAGGGAGGGACCGTAAACTCTTCGTGACACCGACTATTGAGGAGTCTTTGGCGAGGGTGCAGGCTGAGGCCCGCCGAAGAGGCGCTTAAACAGGTTGCGCTTGGGAGGCGTGTTCGGATCTGTGGGGCCGTCGTTCGGGTCAGGAGAAGAGCCCGCGTTCAGCATCTGGTCCACAATCGATTGGCTGGATTGCCCCATGCGCGAGCAGGAGCCTGGAGGAATGGTGCCGTTGAGAAATGCCGCTACATAGTCATTCGGGCAGGTATCATCCGCAGGCAGGCTCGAGACTCTGTCGAGACGAACGTCAGTCACGCCGTCCGGTTTGGTGAAGTCATGTACGTCAGAATACTGCGGAAGCTTAATTGCCCGGTTCATGAACTCCGCCCACAGAGGAGCCGCGGCGAGCGCACCCTGCAGCTTGATGTCCGTGTAGTCGTCGTTGCCGATCCAGACGATACAGATCAGGTTCGACGTATAGCCGGCGAACCATGCATCGTGCGAAGTACCGGTCTTGCCTGCCGCCGGAGCTTTGAACCCGCGCGCACGTACTGTGGACGCCGTGCCCCGCGCCATGACTCCCTGAAGCAGGGATTGCGTCAGGTACGCTACCCGCGCGTCAAGGACCTGACTGGCGACCGGGGCGAAATCGGCCACCACGTCGCCGCTATGATTGCGAACGCTGGCGAGCATCCAGGGCGTGAGGTGAACGCCGTTGTTGGCGAACACAGTGTAGGCGCCCGCCATGTCGATAGGGGTCGCGCTATAGGTGCCAATCGCCATCGATGGAGTCGGCTTGGCTTGCGTAATGCCGGATACGCGAGCGAGCTGGGCGACGTTCTCGTAACCGACCTCCCGGGCGAGCGCGATGGTGGCAATGTTAAGCGAATGAGCGATCGCGTCGGCGGCGGTGACCATCCCGGGATACTCGCCTTTTTCAAAGTTGCCCGGAATATACGACTGGCCGTTGGTGCCGAAGTCCTGCGGATCGTCATTGATGCGGGTTACGGCGGTGAAGGGGCCATTGCCGTCAAAGTTCGTTCCGTTGATGGAGGAGTTGAAGGCCGTGGCGTACACGAATGGTTTGAAGATGGAGCCGGTGGGACGCTGCGCCACGGCATGATTCAGCTGCGAGGTCCCGTAGTTTCTTCCGCCGACGAGCGCAAGAATCTGGCCGGTATGTGGATTCAAGGCGAGCAGCGCCACTTGCGGATACGTAATGGATGCGGACTGCTTGGCGTGCAGTTTGCGTACTTGTTCGTCGACGTTGCGCATGCCGATCTCCACGGCTTCGGAGGCGACGCGCTGCAGCTGGGGGTCGAGCGAGGTATAAATGCGCAATGACTGACGGCTTAGATCATCGCCCAACCGCTGGACCAACTGTTCATGAACGAGATCGACAAAGTAAGGAGCTTCACTCGCATCCACGTTTGTCGGAGCCAGGCGAAGGGGGTCGGCTTTCGCGCGAGTCGCCAGCGCCGGCGTGAGCGCGCCGGTCTCGACCATCGAGTCCAGTACGACGTTGCGGCGTTCCATGGCCCGATCCGGGTGGCGGTACGGGTTCAGACGGCTGGGCGATTGGATGATGCCAGCCAGCAGGGCGTACTCGGCTACATCCAGACGACTGAGATCCTTACCGAAGAAGGACTGGGCAGCCTCACCGAAGCCGTTAATCGCAAACGATCCGCGCTGCCCCAGCGGAACATAGTTGGCGTACATCTCGAAGATCTGCTGCTTGCTAAAGCGCGATTCCAGCTGATAGGTGATCATGATTTCGCGCAGCTTGCGGGAGTACTTCTTTTCCGGCGTGAGAAAAAAGCCACGCGCGAGCTGCTGCGTGATGGTAGAGCCGCCGCACTCCTTCTGGCGCGACATCAGGTCCTGGTAGGCGCACTTGGCGGTGCGCAGGTAGTTGATGCCGCCGTGCTCGAAAAAACGTCGGTCCTCAATGGCGACCACGGCCTCGACCATGCGCGGCGGAATCTCCTTAAAGGTGACCAGCCGGCGCTTGGTGCGGTTCTTGTCTTCAGAGAGCGCGGTGATCAGCTGCGGCTCAAGCTCATAAGCTTTCAGCGGCGCGCCGTTGTCAGCGGTGATGCTGACGACTTGCTCCCCATCGGTCGCAATGGTGGCCCCGTCGGTTGTGTGGAAGGACTGCGGCCCTGGCTTGATCAGAATCGAATCTGGCCGCAGGTCGAAGGTGCCGAGCTCGGAGTTCGTGTTGTACCCGGCGGAGCGAAGATCGGCGGCTATCGATGCGATCGTGCGTTGCTGGCCAACGCGAATCTCTTGCGGAGCTGCATAAATCTGGGCAACGGACGCAAACATCGGACCTGCCGCGAGCCGCTGATCCACAATCTCCTGATACTCGCGATAGTAGTAGAAGAAAATGCCTGTTGCAGCTACGGCGATGAAAAGAACGAGCACCAGGAAGAGGCGGAGGACGGTAGAGACAAAACCGACTTTGGCCTTGCGGGCACCGAGTTTTACTTTGACTGGCATGAGATGAAGTCCGCGGAATACAACCTGGTTACAGCTTAGACGTGAGCGCCTCACGCAGGGCTTGGCCGACCCGGGCTACGGGTACGTCCGTGCTCCGGCCGCGCAGGCGATCTAGTAGTTCGACATGACCGTCGGCCAGCTTCTTGCCTATAGCGATGCGGAATGGGATGCCGGTCAGGTCGGCGTCCTTGAACTTGACTCCGGCGCGCTCGTCACGGTCGTCAAGCAGCACGTCGAAACCGTCAGCTTCAAGCTCCGCGGCGATCTTCTCCCCAGCCTCGAGCAGTGCCAGTTCGTTGACGTTCGTAATAGTCACGACGACCTCAAACGGGGCGATCGCAGCCGGCAGCGCATAGGCTTCCCCGTTATGCCGAGCGGCACTGGTCTCAGTGGCAGCGGTAAGGATGCGCTCAACGCCGATACCGTAGCTGCCCATAATCGGGGTAACCTCCTTGCCATCGCGTCCGAGCACAGTTGCGCCCAGGGACTTCGAATATTTGTAGCCGAGCTTGAAGATGTGGCCGATCTCGACGGCCTTGCCCAGGCGCAAAGGCTGCTGGCCGATGGGGTCAAGCTCGCCCTCGACGACGTTGCGGATATCGGCTGTACGGGTCGGCGTGAAGTCGCGGCCAGGGGTAACGTTGCGATAGTGGAAGTCTACCTGGTTGGCCCCGGCGACCAGGTTCTTCCGGTCCTCGAGACCGCGGTCCATCACCACGATCGTTCTCAGGCCTTCGCCTGGAATTGCACGCGAGACGCCCTTCAATTTGTCGAGCGGTTTGCCTGAGTTCAGCCCGTTCAGCGAGCCTTGGGTCATGACCTCGGCAATGCCGATGGGACCGAGGTAACCGGCCGGGCCGCCAATGTGCAGCTCAAGCTCCGCCGGCAGCATCGGCCGCAGTTCAGCGACGCCGGAGACAGCGGCCAGCTTCGTCTCGTTGACCTGGTGATCGCCGCGCAGAAAAGCGACGACTGGGCGAGCTGGATTGTTCGCGGTCATCACGGTCGGAAGACCCATGAACGCCACGCACTTGATGTCCTGCGAGGCCACAATGCCGAAGAAGGCGGCGACGTCAACGATGGCGGCTTGTCCAGGGGTGTGCACCAGCTCGGGCAGGCCGTCGCCTGTAGGTTCCATGTCCGCGACCGGCGCGAGCATACTGGTCGCCTTTTCGAGATTCGCCGCATAACCGGAGGCTGAGCTGGCAATCAGGTCTTCACCGGCTTCGGTGTACACCATGAACTCCTGCGATTGCGAGCCTCCCATCGCCCCGGAGTCGGCCTCGACCGCGACGAACTCCAGGCCGCAGCGCGTGAAGATCCGGCGGTAAACGCGGTCATGCGCCTGGTAGCTGGCGTCGAGGCCGGCTTCGTCCAGGTCGAAGGAGTAGGCGTCCTTCATCAGAAACTGGCGCACGCGCAGCAGTCCAGACTTCGGCCGGGGCTCGTCGCGGAACTTGGTCTGGATCTGGTACCAGATCTGCGGCAGCTGCTTATAGCTGCGCAGCTCGTTGCGCGCGATTGAGGTCATCACCTCTTCGTGGGTCATGCCGAGGCAGAGCTCCGCGCCCTTGCGGTCCTTGAGGCGAAACATATTCTCGCCCATACCGGTCCAGCGTCCGGACTCCTCCCAAAGCTCGCGCGGGTGCAGCGTCGGGAGCAGAAACTCCTGGCCGATGGTGTCCATCTCCTGCCGAATGATGGCGACGATCTTGTTGATCGATCGATTGCCCAGAAACAAATACGAGTAGATGCCCGCGCCAAGCTGGCGCACATAGCCCGCTCGCAGCAGCAGTTTGTGGCTCGCGACTTCGGCGTCGGCGGGAGCTTCGCGCAGGGTGGGAATGAACAGTTTCGACCAGCGGTGCATGGGGTGTTTTCGTGCCTTTCAGTCCTTTTCGGGGAGCGCGGCGTTCAGGATGCGATCCCTTATTCTAGCTGCCGTGCGCGCCGTCTTCTCCGGCCGGCTGCCGCCCGTCGTTAGATTGCCATAGATCGTGCAGGTGAACCACCCCGAGCACGGACTGCCCTTCGACGACTACCAATGAGGTGATCTTTTTCGCTTCCATGCGGGTCAGGGCTTCGGACGCGTAGGCATTGGGAGCGATGGTCTGCGGCATCCGGTTCATGATGTCGCCGGCGGTGCGGTGAAAGGCTTGCGCCCCCATGCGCTCCATCAGCCGGCGTAGGTCGCCGTCGGAGACAATGCCTGCCAGCTGCAGAATAGGTGTTCCCTGGCTCCCGGACTCGACCGTCACGACGGTGGTCATGCCGAGCTTCTTGTCCGACACCTCATGCAGCAGCTTGTGCAAGGGGGTGGAGGGGTTTACCTGGGGAAGCGCCTCGCCGGTGTGCATGATGTCTCGTACCCGCGCCAGCCTCCGCCCCAGCAAGCCCCCGGGATGGAGGTCGGCGAAGTTGTGCGGCTCGAATCCGGCGCGGCGGCTCAGCTCGAGCGCGATCGCGTCGCCAAGCGCCAGCATGACGGTGGTGGAGGCGGTGGGCGCCAGGTTCAGATCACAAGCTTCTTCGTCGACGCTGACATCAAGGGTGATGGTGGAGACGGCGGCCAGAGTCGAACTGCGGCAGCCGGTGAAGCTGATGATCGACAGCTCCAGACGAACAAACGTCGGCAGCAGCCGAAGGATCTCCTCGGTCTCGCCGGAGTAAGAGAGAACGAGGACGGCGTCGCCGCGGTGCAGCATGCCGATGTCTCCGTGCATGGCCTCAGCCGGATGGAGGAAGTAGGCTCCAGTGCCGGTGGAGTTGAGCGTGGCGGCGATTTTGCGGGCGATGATTCCGGATTTGCCAATGCCGGTGACGGCGATGCGGTGGCCTTCTTCGGTGCGCGCCGCCAGCAGGGCCAGCGTGTAGTCAAGCGCCGGACGCATGTGCGTGTCGAGGCGATCCGCAAGGCGCGTCAAAGCCTGTGCTTCCGTACGAACAAAGTCCGACGTCTTGGAGAGGGTATCGAGCATGCGCCGTGCAGGCTAACCTTTGGCAGTACACTCTAGCATAGGCGAGAGAGCATAAATGAGGGCAATGTGGAGTCTGGATTAATGCGCAGGATGGCGGTCGTTGGGATCATGGTCGTGGCGATTACGCTCATAATTTGGGCGGGAGTACACAACGCACGCGAACGCCGGCGGCAGCAGCAGGAGCAGGATGCCGCGCGGGTGGTGCTAATCCCGGATAAAGGTGGAGCTGCCGCGGCGGAAGATGGCGGAAACCCCGCACCGAAGCTTCAGGGCAAACCCGCGCCCGCCTTCACGCTGGTCGATCTCGAGGGCAAGAAGGTCTCGCTTTCAGACTTCAAAGGCAAGCCGGTCCTGGTGAATCTATGGGCGACGTGGTGCGGCCCGTGCAAGCTCGAGATGCCGTGGTTTCAGGAGTTCAGCCAGAAATATGCGGGGCAGGGACTGGTTATACTCGGGGTCGCGGCGGATGACGCAGGGAAAACCGTCATCGCAAGTACAGCGAAGAAGCTGGGAGTCACGTATCCGATCCTGCTCAAAGATGACAAGATCGAGGAAGCGTACGGCGGCGCCGACTACATTCCAGAATCGTTTTACGTGGACCGCAGTGGCAAAGTCATGCTTGCGACCGCAGGCATCAGCGATGGTGGGCAGGGCGGCAAGGACGAGATCGAGGCCAACATCAAGCGGCTGATTGCGACGAGCGCAGACTGATGGTCGCGCAGATGCAGGCGGCTTTATCTGCTGGACTGCTCCTGATCGCAGCGGCCCAGGGTGGTTTGCAACTCGGCGAGTTGGACGCGCCGCGACCGAAAGCCAGGCAGTTGGTCGCCTATGCTCCCGAAGCGCAGACAGTGCTAGCCGGGAAGCCGGCCGTGCTTGTGCTTCGGTTCAGGATCGAAGGCGGTTATCACATCAACTCGCACCGGCCCGCCTCTGAGCTGCAGATCCCAACGGCGGTAAAACTGGTTCCCGAGGTCGGTGTGCATCTGGAGGAGACTCAATATCCAGCGGGACAAACGTACGCTCCAGCGTTCAATCCGAGTGGAAAGCTGGATGTCTACACCGGCGACTTTGCGGTGCAGCTACCGGTCCTCGCTAGCGCCGGTAGCCACACCCTGCATGGATCCTTGAAGTATCAGGCATGCGATCGGGCAGCCTGCTACCCGGTGAAGACACTATCGCTCGATGTGCCATTTGTTGCCAGATAACCGCTTCGTCGAAGCTACCAGCCGCGGGTCTGCATCATGTCCGCTTCGGCGAGATTGCCGACCGCCAAGCCCTTCATTGCGCCGAGGCACTCTTCGCTTGCTTCCGCAAGAATGGCAGGATTATCGAAGTGAGTGGCGGCTCTTACGATTGCCTTGGCACGGGATTCAGCTTCTTCCCGCTCATCCGGTGAGAGCGGATGGCCGCTCGGATCCAAACCTACCTCAAGCCGGAAGTTACCTTCTTTCATAAAGATGCCGGATCCGACGAACACCGTCTGCGCGCCGAGCTGCATCATCAATGCGGCGTCAGCAGGAGTGGCGATGCCGCCGGCGGAGAAGTTCGGTACGGGAAGCTGCCCGGTCTTTGCGACGCTTACGACAAGCTCATAGGGCGCACGCAAGTTCTTGGCGGCGGCATACAGCTCTTGCTCAGAGAGCACAGTGAGGGCTCTGATCTCGGACATAATCTGACGCATGTGCTTGACGGCGTGGATCACATCGCCGGTGCCCGGTTCACCCTTGGTGCGGATCAGGGCTGCGCCTTCGGCAACGCGACGCAGTGCCTCGCCGAGGTCTTTGGCTCCGCAGACGAAGGGGGTGCGGAAGTTGTGTTTGTCGATATGATGGAGCTCATCAGCCGGGGTCAGCACCTCGGACTCGTCGATAAAGTCTACGGCGAGCTGCTCGAGGATCTGGGCTTCGACGAAGTGGCCGATGCGCACCTTGGCCATGACCGGGATCGATACGGCCTTCTGGATGGCCTTGATCATGCCGGGGTGGGACATGCGCGCGACCCCGCCCTGGGCGCGAATCATCGCGGGAACCCGTTCAAGCGCCATGACCGCGACCGCTCCGGCCTGCTCGGCGATGACGGCCTGGTCGACGTCCATAACGTCCATAATGACCCCGCCTTTGAGCATCTCGGCGAGGCCTGTCTTGAGGCGGAGGCCGGTGGAGGAAAAGCTCTTGTGGCCGTTGCTATTTTGGTCTGGCATAAAGATCACCTCGGGCGGCGTACGCCTGGAATTTGCCTGAGACCTCAGTCTAGCAGTCATCTCCGGAGGAGTAAGGCGGATGCGAAGATGCCTGACAAGGACAGGCCGGTAATTTGTCTCAGGCGGAAGCAATGCCGACGTTTGAGTGGGACGATGGAAGTGGGGTACGCAGTGCGGTCCATACTGCGTACCCGGCCGGACAACCGTTGACTGCGCAGCGTTCGACAGAAGATCAACAGGATAGGTAGGACGGCAAGCCAGGTGCCGCCTTAGTTGGCGGGTGTCGAGGGGACAGCGCAGGTTGGGGCGATGTCGTACTGGGGTTCGCATTTCCCCAGCAGAAATTCGTCGAACCAGCTGAGGATATTGTCGAGGCGCTCGATGCGGTGCCAGGGCTCGCCGGAGCGGGAGAGCTCGTGGCTTTCACGCGGAAAGCGGACCATCACGGTGGGGATGTGCTTGTACTTGAGGGCGCGGAAGAAGTCTTCGCCGCCACTGGTAGGCGGTGTGCGGAAGTCGGCCTCGCCGAGGATAAACATCATGGGCGTCTTGACGTTGTTGACGAAGGTGATGGGGGAGTGCGCGCGGTAGAGCTCGACGTTGTCGAAGGGCGGGCTTTTGGGGTAGAAGCTTTGGTGGAAGCCGGCGGCGTCGGCGGTGTACCACCAGTTGGCCCAGTCGGTGATGTCTCGCTGGGCGACGGCGGCTTTGAAGCGGGTGGTCTGGGTGACGACCCAGTCGGTCAGCAAGCCGCCGCCGGAGCCTCCGGTCACGCCTAGTTTGTTGAGGTCGGCATAGCCGGCTTTAATGGCGGCGTCGACGGTGTCCATTAGGTCGTGGAAGTCGTCTCCGGGATAGTTGTTCATGATGATGTTGGCGAAGTTCTGCCCGTACGTGGTGCTGCCGCGCGGGTTTGGGTAGATCACCGCGTAGCCTCGCGCGGCCATCAGGAGCATCTCGTGGTCGAAGACCCAGCCATAGGCGGAGTGCGGGCCGCCGTGGATGTTGAGGATCGTCGGAAGCCTGGTGCCTTGCTGGTAGCCGGGTGGAAGGTCCACGAAGGTGTCAATGGTCTCACCGTGCAAGTCAGCGGCGTGGACGGTGGGCTTGACCTGGAGGTCGAGAGGCATTTCGAGGTCGAGCTGAGAAAAAAGCTTCTCATTGACATGGGTGAGCTGGGTTTGCTGCTGCGGGCCAGCGATGGTGTAGAGGTCGCCGATGACGATGGGGTTCGAGACCAGCGCGGTGAGGTGCTGGCCGTCGGTAGCAGAGCTGAAGCCGAGGACGGCTTGTTTTGCGGCGGTCAGCTCGGTGACGGCATTCGGTTGGGTCGCGTCGACTGAGACCAGCAGCGCCGAGCCGCGGTGGCCGGCGATGTCGAGAAGGTGCGTCGAGTCTGCCGACCAGGCGAGGGCGTCGCGTCCGCCGCCGCGAGGAGCAGTATTGTCTCCTCCGACGCCCGAGCCCATCTCGTAGGCCAGGCCTCCGGTCAGGTTGCGGGCATCGGCCGGGGCGGTCGGCGTAGAGCCGGACCAGTTCAGGTCGAGCACCCACAGGTCAGTCTGCTGGTGCGAGATCGCGTGCGCGCCTTCGGCCTGGGCGTGGAAGGCCAGATGCTTGGTGTCGGGGGAGAGGGCCAGGCCGCGGGCTTCGTGCTTCAGGTCTTGGGTGAAGGTGGGAGTAAGGATGTCCTTGGGGTGGCTCGCGGCGGAGGTGACGGGCAGACCGTAAAGGGTGTTATGCGGGAACTCCTCGTAGATCGGCTCGTCGACGTGCGAGGAGGTGTAGAAGAGCCAACCATTGGGAGAGAGGAAGGCGTCCTGCGCGCCATAACGTCCGCCGGTGAGCTGCCAGGCCGGAGCCTGGGTGCCGGCGGTGTCGGGCAGGTAGACCATGTAGAGTTGCGGAACGAAGGATGGGTCCAGGTAACCTTCGCCGTTGAAGCGGTAGCTGGCGCGATTGATGATGCGGATGTCTGAGACATGGGCTTCGTCACCGGTAGAGCGGGCCAGCTTCGTGGCTTCGGCCTTGGCTTTGGGCTGGTCCTGCGGGGTGGAGGAGCTGACGACGAGGGCTTTGCCGTCGGGGGTCCAGAGCGGCGAGCCGGCGCCTTTGGGCAGTTCGGTCAACTTGATGACGGGGGCGTCCACCTTGGCGGGCATCACGTAGACCTGTGCGGGAGAGGGCTGGCCGGCGGCAGCTCCGGTGCGCTCGGCGGAGCGGACAAAGGCAATCTGGGAGCTATCAGGTGACCAGCGGGGCGAATGGTCGTGGGTGCCGGGGGTGAGCGGCTGAGGACTGGCACCGCGCTGGGTAAGGTCGAGCAGGTAGAGGCTGGTCTGGTAGCCGGAGTGGTCGGGCGTAACAGAGGCTTCCACGAAGACGACCGCATTTCCTGAGGGCGAGACCTGCTCGTCGCCGATCCAGTGGAAGGCGAAGAGGTCGCGGTCAGTGATGGGACGCTTCTGGGCTGCGGCAAGAGCGGGAACGAGGAGCAGGGGGAAGGCGGCTCGGAAGAGACGGCGCATGGAACCTCGGGTGCGTGGCTGTTTTTAGCAAGGTATCACCCGGGTAGCGATAAGAGAGAATCGAATGGTGGACGCACTCATCCAGCTTTCCTAGCGAAAGCAACTACGGAGATTCTGGCTTACCGGAATAACGAGGGTTGAGGGCGAGATGGCGGCGGAGGGAGGAGAAACATGGAGATTGGATGCGACAGCTTTGTGGCAGCGGGGACACATCCGCTGACCGGGGGAAAGATTCCGGCGCTGGAGCGTATGACCGGGATCATTGAAGAGATTGAGTTAGCCGACCAGGTCGGCCTCGACAGCTTTGGGGTGGGCGAGCATCACCGCAAGGAGTACCTGGATTCGGCTCCGGCAATGATTTTGGCTGCGGCCGCCTCGCGGACGAAGAAGATTCGGCTGACCAGCGCGGTGACGGTGCTAAGCGCGGCTGACCCGGTGCGCGTGTTTCAGGAGTTCGCCACGCTGGACCTGCTGAGCGCGGGGCGCGCCGAAATCGTGGTGGGACGAGGGTCGTTCGTCGAGTCGTTTCCACTATTTGGGCTGGAGCTGAAAGATTATGACGCGCTGTTTGTGGAAAAACTGGATCTACTGCTCGAGCTTCGCGAGAGGACTGAGGTGCACTGGTCGGGCAAGTTCCGCGCGCCTCTTACCGGCCAGGGCGTCTATCCGCGACCGGTGCAGGAGAAGCTGCCGATCTGGCTGGGGGTGGGCGGAACGCCGGAGTCGTTTGCGCGCGCGGGCATGCTGGGACTGCCACTCATGGTGGCGATCATCGGCGGGGAGCCGCACCGGTTTCGGCCGCTGGTCGATCTCTACCGCGAGGCGGGCCGTCGTGCGGGCTACCCCGCAGAGGCGCTGAAAATAGGCATTCATGCTTTGGGCTATGTTGCCGATACAGATAAGCAGGCGGCGGATGACTTTTTCCCGGGCTATGCGCAGGCGTTTACACAAATTGGAAAGGAGCGAGGCTGGCCGCCGGTAACGCGGAGGCAGTTTGACGCGCTGATCGGCAAGACCGGAGCGCTGATTGTGGGCGGGCCGGAGACGGTAATCGCCAAGGTGAAGCACTACGATGAGGTGCTCGGAGGAGTCGCGCGGCTGGACTTCCAGATGAGCGTAGCCTCACTGGGGCACGCACAGCTGCTCTCGGCGATTCGGCTGCTAGGAGAACAGGTTGCACCTGCAATCCGGGCCTGAGTTGTTCGAATCATGAAAGTTGTAAGAGCAACTGAAAGCAATTTTGCATCTCACGGCCTGATGGTTCTCTCCGGCGTAAGCGAGATTGAATGGCAGCGGACGTTGCACGGGCTGCCCGTGTGGAACGCGCCCTCGCTCCCAACGCTGGTGGTTTCACCGCATCCGGACGACGAGACGCTGGGATGTGGCGGATTGATCGCCGCCGAACGCAGGCGCGGGATGCAGGTGACGGTGGCCGCTGTAACCGACGGGGAACATGCCTATCCGGGGGAAGAGGGCGGGGAAGCCCTGGCCGCCACCCGGCGCGAAGAACAGGACCGGGCGCTGATGCGGCTCGGGGTGGAACGCGAGTGTGTGCTGCGCTTTAGGATGACGGACAGCGATGTCGGGGTGCGCGAAGCCGAACTGGTGGAGCGACTCGTGGAACGGCTCAGTCCGGGAAGCTGCATCGTTGCGCCGTGGGAGGGCGATTTCCACCCCGACCACGAAGCTTGCGGCCGAGCGGCGGCCGAGGCGGCAGAGCGCACGGGCGCGCGACTGATCTCATACTTTTTCTGGACGTGGCATCGCGGCACGCCGAAGACGCTGGCCGGGCTGCCTCTTGCCGTCTTTCCGCTCGATGACGAGTTGTTGAACGCAAAAACGGAGGCGTTGGCGTGTCATCGCTCGCAGCTTGAACGCGAGGGTGGTGGGCCTGTGCTGCCTCCAGAGCTGCTTGGACCGGCGCGGCGCGCGTTTGAAGTCTTTCTGGTAAGACCATGACCGAGCTGCCTACCATCGACCCATCAAGCGCAGAGTTTTTTGAGCGTAAGTACCGGCACAATGCCGATCCGTGGAACTTCGGCAGCTCCGCCTACGAATTGGAGCGGTATCAAAGGACGCTCCAAGCCCTCGCCGGCAGACGTTTTCACCAGGCGTTCGAGCCAGGTTGCTCGGTGGGCGTCCTCACGGAACGCTTAGCAGGCCTTTGCGACCGCGTGTATGCCATCGATCTCTCCGCCACTGCGGTTCAGGCGGCAAAATCTCGCTGTGCGGGCTTAAAGCACGTCTGCGCCCAAACCGGCTCTTTGACCGACCCTCTGCCGGAGCTTACGTTTGACCTGATCGTGCTAAGTGAAATCGGCTACTACCTGGACGCAGACGAGCTGGCGCAATGTGGCGCCGCGCTGGTAGAAAAGCTGAGCCCCGGCGGTTGTTTGCTGGGAGTACATTGGCTCGGTCACTCGAGCGATCATCGGCTAAGTGGAGATCAGGTACACGCCATCCTGCGCTCGCTCGGCGGTATCAAGCTGGAGCACAAGGAGCGGCACCCCGGCTTCCGGCTGGATCGGTGGACCAAACCGTGAACAACGCGAGCTGGCAGCTGTGCGCCCTGATTCCAGCATGCAACGAAGAAGAGCTGCTGCCGCGCTGCGTGGCGTCAATCCTGCGCGCGCGCGCTGAACTTCCGGAAAGGGTCTCCGCGCAAGTTGTGGTCGCGGTTGATCGTTCCCGCGACGGTACGGCGAGCCTTGCCAGGCGACTACTGCGCGGACACGGAAGAGTCGTCCAAATCGATGCTGGGTGTGTAGGGCTTGCACGTGCCGCGGCAGCATCTGCTGCCCTGGCAGGCTACGCCGGTGACCTACGGCAGTGCTGGCTGGCTAACACCGACGCAGACTGCGTCGTGCCCAAGACCTGGCTGCTCGACCAGCTGGCCCTTGCGGAGGCGGGAGTTGAGGCCGTCACCGGTACCGTTGACGTGGATCACTTCAACGATCACGATGCGGGAGTGGAGCGACGCTTTCGCGAGAGCTATATCATCCACCCCGATGGCACACACCCGCACGTACATGGTGCCAACCTTGGTGTGCGGGCCGATGCGTATTTACGTGCAGGAGGCTGGCAACAACTGACGACCGCGGAGGATCACGATCTCTGGAATCGGCTGGGCGCGCTCGGATGTCAGCGCATGACGATGGGCCGGCTTCAGGTCGTCACCAGCGGCCGTCGCATGGGCCGGGCACCGCTGGGATTCGCAGACGCGCTGGCCGCGCACAATGAGGCTGTCGCGTGACGAGTGAGCAGCGGATACTGCGCTTACGAGACTTGATCAAGGAGCGGTTGCCGTTGCCGGGCGCAGGCGATACGGTCCGGCGGCATCGACGCTTGATGGAGATTGGCCAGGAAGATCTCTCCTTGGCGCGGCTGGCGGAGGCACACTGGGATGCGGTGGCGATCCTAGCGGAGGCAGGGCAGAAACCTGAACTCGGGGCGCTTTATGGTGTCTGGGCCGCGGAAAAGCCGGGGCAGACGCTCGCGCTTGCCTCGCAGTCGAGCGGTGGGTTTCTGCTGAGTGGAGAGAAAGCATGGCTAAGCGGGGCCGGGCTGGTGGATCGCGCGCTGATCACTGCAGGCGAGTCTGTGTTGGTAAACATCGATCTTCGCGCGCATGCAGATAGAATCGCGTTCGACGGCTCGGGTTGGAAAACCGAGGCTTTTTCGGAAACGCGAACCGCCGTCGGCCAGTTCCACGCGGTGCCCATTGCGGCGAAGGATCAAGTCGGCGGGCCAGGGTGGTATACGGGGGGGGTGGGATTCTGGCACGCCGCGTGTGGGCCGGCGGCGTGCTGGGGGGGAGGCGGGTCGGGGTTGGTAGTAATGGCCAGCCGGACCGCGCGGCGGG
>CAXUNR010000063.1:0-15117 GCA_964252655.1 uncultured Acidobacteriaceae bacterium | reverse complement strand
CTGCCCGACCCCACCCTAGAAGTCCTCCCCATCCAGCCCCACTTCACCATCCACCCTCGCGGCCCTGTCGAGATCCTCGCAACCCCACGCGTCTGACACCCGCCCCAGAACTGGACACAGAATTGGGTGCCCCAGGTCTCGCACCTGAGACCTGGGTTCAACCCACCACCAAACCAGGGTGCCCCATCTCAGACAATCCCACCGTCTGAGGTGGGGAAGCACAACCCCAACCACCCTCTAATCGATCGAAATCTTCCGCAGCAGCTTAAAGTTACTCAGCATCTGCCCCGTCCCCAGCACCACGGAAGCCAGCGGATCATCCGCAATCGACACCGGCAGCCCGGTCTCCTCACGAATCCGCTTGTCCAGATTCTTGATCAGCGCGCCGCCGCCCGTCAGCACAATCCCGCGATCTGAAATATCGGCCGAGAGCTCCGGAGGCGTCCGCTCCAGCGCCACCCGGATCCCATTGATGATCGTCGCAATTGACTCCGCCAGCGCCTCGCGTATCTCCGTGTCGTCGATCGTAATCGTCTTCGGCACGCCTTCGATCAGGTTGCGTCCCGTAATCGTCATCGTAATCGGCTGGTCAAGCACATACGCCGAGCCCAGCTCAATCTTGATCTGCTCCGCCGTCCGCTCGCCGATCAGCAGGTTGTACTTGCGCTTGATGTACGTAATGATCGACTCGTCCATCTGGTTGCCGGCCATCCGCACCGAGCGCGAATACACAATCCCGGCCAGCGAGATCACCGCAATATCGGTCGTTCCTCCGCCAATATCCACCACCATGTTCCCGCCTGGCTCCGTAATCGGCAGCCCCGCACCGATCGCCGCTACCATCGCCTGCTCCACCAGGTGCACTTCGCTCGCCTTGGCCCGGTAAGCCGAGTCCATCACCGCACGCTTCTCCACCTGCGTAATCTCGGACGGCACCCCGATCACAATGCGCGGATGCACCAGCATCTTGCGGTTGTGCGCCTTCTGGATGAAGTAGTTCAGCATCTTCTCGGTCTGCTTGAAGTCCGCGATCACGCCGTCCTTCATCGGCTTGATGGCCACGATGTTGCCCGGGGTACGCCCCAGCATCTCCTTGGCCTCCTTGCCCACAGCCTCGATCTCGCCCGTCACCTGGTTCACGGCGATAATGCTCGGCTCGTTGACGATGATGCCCTTGTTATGCGCGAAAACCAGCGTATTCGCCGTCCCCAGATCGATCGCCAGGTCGGAGGAAAACAGGCTGAACAGCGAACGCATGTTGTGCACACGCGAGTAGCGGGACGACTGATAATTGTTTGAAGCCATTTCGGGCGTTGTTCCCAATCAGTTGAATGCAGATCTTGTCTATACCACCATTGTACGCGGGCCAGACCAGCACAGACATGGTGCGCACGATGCGATACTTGAACAACAAGGTTCGGGAGACAAGGCAAATGACCATCGGCGTACCCAGGGAAACAAAGGATCACGAGAGCCGCGTAGGCGTCACCCCGGCCGGTGTCAAAGCCCTTACCGAGGGCGGCCATACGGTCCTCGTCGAAACCAACGCGGGCGCACTCTCCGCCTTCCCTGACGACGACTTCCAGTCCGCCGGTGCCGAGATCGTCGGCTCCGCCTACGACGTCTGGCGCCTCGCCGACATGGTCGTCAAGGTCAAGGAGCCCACGGAAAAAGAATACCGCCACTTCCGCGAAGGCCTCGTCCTCTTCACCTACCTCCACCTCGCGCCGCTGCGTGAGCTCACCGACGCGCTGCTCGACAAGAAGGTTACCGGCATCGCCTACGAAACCGTCCGCGACCGCGCCGGCCACCTGCCGCTGCTGACCCCCATGAGCGAGGTCGCCGGCCGCATGAGCGTCCAGGTCGGCGCCACCTATCTCGAAAAGGAGCACGGCGGCCGCGGCGTCCTGCTCGGCGGCGTCCCTGGCACCCCGCCGGGCAACGTCTGCATCGTCGGCGGAGGCATCGTCGGCACCAACGCCGCCAAGATCGCCCTCGGCATGGGAGCCCGCGTCACCCTCGTCGACCTCAACCTGAACCGCCTCCGCGAGATTGACGATATCTTCGGCGGCCGCGTCCACACCCTCGCCTCCAACAGCTACAACGTCGAGCGCGCCGTCTCTGAAGCCGACCTGGTCATCGGCGGAGTCCTCATCCCTGGCGCCGCCGCCCCCAAGATCGTCACCCGCGCCATGGTCGCCAAAATGAAGAAAGGCGCGGTCATCGTCGACGTCGCCATCGACCAGGGAGGCTGCATCGAAACCGCCCGCCCCACCACCCACAGCGACCCCAGCTTCGAGGTCGACGGCGTCGTCCACTACTGCGTCACCAACATGCCCGCCGCCGTCCCCAACACCTCCACCCTGGCACTCACCAACGCAACGTTCCCCTATCTGCTCAAGCTCGCCAGCAGCGGCGCCAAGGCCGCCATTGCCGAGGACCAGGGCATCGCCGAGGGCGTCAACACCTACAACGGCACCCTCACCTACCAGGCCGTTGCCAAGGCCCAGCAGCGCGACTGGAAGCCGGTAGCAGAGCTGCTCTAAGAACAGGGGTAAGAGGGATAAAGAGTAAGGGTCGAAGAGGCGAGAATGCAAGATCCGGTAGAACCGTAACTACATCCACCCTTACCCTTACCCTCACCCCCTCCAACCCTAAACCCCTCACCCCATGACCACCAGCGCACAGCAACGCAAGGCCTGGATCATCGCCACCGGCACCGGCGTGCTCGTGGTCTTTCTCATCCTCGCCGCCCTCAACGCCTTCAAGCTCAGCTCGCTCCGCCCCGCCACCACCGGGCAGATCGTCGTCTACACCGGCCTCTCCGCCGTCGCGTTCCTGCTCTTCGTCGGCATGCTGGTCATGCTGGTGCGCAACCTGCTCAAGCTCTACGCCGACCAGCGCAGCCGCGTCCTGGGCAGCCGCCTGCGCACTCGCATGCTGTGGGGCGCGGTGCTCGTCAGCCTGCTGCCCATCTCCTTCATGTTTTTCTTCAGCTACGGCCTCATGAACCGCGCCGTCGACCGCTGGTTCTCGCAGCCGGTCACCGAGATGCGCAGCGAGTCCAACCAGATGGCGCTCGACCTGGCCGGCTACGCCACTGCCAACGCCCGCGCCGAGGCTGAAAGCATTGCCGCGGACCTGCCCACACTCACGCCGGCCAAGGAGGGCCGCGGAGAGCTCGCCAATCGCGCCGGCCTCATGCGCGTTCTGCACGACCACGCCATCACTCTTCAGGGAGGCTTCGTGGTCGTCTTCCGCGACGGCAAAGCCGTGGCCGCCTTCAACGTGCCGCAACGCATGGGCGCCGGCGCCACCATCAAGCCACTCCTTCCCGAGCCCCGCAGCGCCGCCGAGGCAAACTCCAACGCCGCCGAACAGGAAGCCGAGTCCACAGACGCTGCCTCGCCCTCCACACTCGATGCCGGGGAGCGCCTGGACGCCCGCGACCCCGCCAATGCCGAGCTCCTCGCCGCCGCCCAGCGCGGCGACAACCCCGTCTTCACCCTGGCTGGCGCAGACTTCGCCCTCGGCTCGGCTACGCTCGTCAAGCAGGGCGGCGCGGTCGGCAACGTCGTCACCGGGCTACCGCTGCCGCACGGGTTGTCCGCCACCCTCGCGCACCTGCAGAAAGCCTCCGCCGACTACTGGACCCTCTTCCGCGCGCGCCGCTCCGTCCGCAACACCTACATGATCCTCCTGCTCATGATGACCAGTCTGGCGCTGTTTGCCGCCAGCTGGCTCGCCCTCCATCTCTCAAAGCAGGTCACCAAACCGGTCGAAGCCCTCGCCGACGCCATGGATTCGATCGCCGCCGGTGACTACGCGCATCGCGTCGCCGAGAGCGCCACCGAAGAGCTCGGCGAACTCGTCCGCAGCTTCAACCGCATGGCCGGTGACCTCGAAGGCAGCCGCGCTCAGGTCGAAGCCTCCACCGCCCTGCTCAGCGAAGCCAACGCCACGCTCCAGGCCCGGCGCGGCGAGCTCGAAACCATGCTCCAAACCATCCCCAACGGCGTCGCCACCATCGACCCGCATCGCTCGATTGTCCTCACCAACCGCGCCCTCACCGAGATGCTCGACCCAGGCGGCCAGCGGCCCTTCCTCGGTCAGCGCATGGAAGAGGTCTTCCCCGCCGAGCTGATGGAGCCGCTCGACCGCCTCATGAAGCGCAGCCACCGCATGGGTTCCGCCTCCAGCGAGCTCGAGATCGCCGACAACGGCCGAAGCACTTTAAATTTGCTTGCCACCGTCGCCCTGCTCGAAGGCCACGCGCGCGAGCACCTCGGCTACGTCGTCGTGCTCGAAAACGCTACGGAACTGCTGCGAGCCCAGAAGCAGAGCGCCTGGAAAGAGGTTGCGCGCCGGGTCGCCCACGAGATCAAAAACCCCCTCACCCCCATCTCGCTCTCCGCCGAACAGATCGCTCGCCACATCGACCGCCTGGACGCCACCCTGGCAAACGCTGAGCTGAAATCTCCTTCGACCGCCGTCATCCGCCGCTGCAGTGAGGTCATCTCCACCTCGGTCGAAAGCATGCGCGGCCTGGTCGACCAGTTCGCCTCGCTCGCCCAGTTCCCTGCCTCCACGCCTCGCCCTGCAGACCTCAACACCATCGTCGAAAACTCACTCGCCATGTTCGCCGGCCGCACCCAAAAAATTCGCCTGATCCGCCGCCTCGGCCGCGATCTGCCCCTGGTGCTCGCCGACCCCGAAGCCATGAAGCGCGCCCTCGGCAACCTCATCGACAACGCCGTTGAAGCCATGCAGGGCAGCCTCCTCCGCGAGCTCCGCGTCTCGACCACGCTGCTCGACTCAGGCCTCGTCGAGCTCACTTTGGCAGACACCGGCAGCGGCCTCACCGACGAAATGAAGGAGCGCCTCTTCCTCCCCTACTTTTCGACCAAGCAGCGCGGCACCGGTCTCGGACTCGCCATCGCTGCCAAGATCATCCAGGAGCATGGCGGCACCATCCGCGCAGAAAAAAACGAACCCGCAGGCGCAAAATTCATCCTCGAACTCCGCCTGGCCACCCTGGCCGACTCCGCCGAGCGTCCCACCAACGAACCCAAACTCCTAACCCCCACCCCTTAGCCCTTATCCCTAGCCCCTTACCCCTTACTCCTTCTCTATGAACCACATCCTCATCGTCGACGACGAAGCCGAGATCCGCCAATCGCTCGAGAACATCCTCGCCGAAGAGGGCTACCTCGTCACCTCCACCGGCACCGCCGGCGAAGCCCTCACCCTGCTACGCGACGCGGCCTACGACGTCGTGCTGCTCGATATCTGGCTGCCCGACCGCGACGGCCTCGAGACCCTCGGCGAAATCCGCCAGATGGATTCGGCCAACGTCCCCGAAGTCGTCATCATCAGCGGCCACGGCACCATTGAGTCCGCCGTCCGCGCCACCAAGCTCGGGGCCTACGACTTCCTCGAAAAGCCGCTCTCGCTTGCCCGCACCCTCATCGTCCTCAAAAACGCGATGCACGCCCGCCAGATGCGTGAAGACAACCAGGAGTTCGCCCGGCAGCTCGCCGTCAAAGGCCCCCTGAGCGGCTCAAGCGTCCCCATGAAAGCGCTCCGCCAGCAGATCAAACTCATGGCCCCCACCAACGGCCGCGTGCTCATCTTTGGCGAAAGCGGCACCGGCAAGGAACTCATCGCGCGCTCCATGCACGCGGAAAGCCTGCGCAAGGAGCGCGTCTTCGTCGAGCTCAACTGCGCCGCCATCCCCGAGGACTACATCGAAACCGAGCTCTTCGGCTACCGCCACGGAGCCGCCCCGCACGGTGGAGGCTCCGGCGTCCCTGCCGAAAAGCGGGGTACCTTCGAGCGCGCCGACGGAGGCACCCTCTTCCTCGACGAGGTCGGCGACATGAGCCTCAAAACCCAGGCCAAGGTCCTTCGCGCACTCGACGAACAGCGCTTCCTGCCCGTCGGCGCAAGCCATGCCGTGCACGTCGACGTGCGCGTGATCGCCGCTACCAACAAGGATTTGGAAGAAGAAATCGCTCGCGGCAACTTCCGCGAAGACCTCTTCTACCGCCTCAACGTCATCCCCTTCTTCGTGCCGCCGCTGCGCGAGCGCAAGGAAGACATCCCGCTGCTCGTCAAGGAGTTCCTCGCCGAGTTCGGCGCGCAGTACGGCCGGCCACGCGTCGAAATGCACGAAGACGCCCTCGCCGCGCTCAAGCAATACCACTGGCCCGGCAATGTCCGCGAGCTCCGCAACCTGGTCGAACGCGTCCTCATCCTCAACCCAAAAGCCGCCCGCATCGAGCGCAAGCACCTCCCCAAGCTCGTCTATCGAGATTCCCGAGACTCCCGCGACCTCACCAAGCCCGCCCGCGGCGAAGAATTCGCCACCCTCCTCGAAGCCCGCGAAGCCTACGAGCGTGACTACATCCTCAAAAAAATCGACGAGTGCCACGGCAACGTAAGCCGAGCCGCCGAGGGTCTCGGCCTCGAACGCAGCCATTTATATCGCAAGATGAAAGCGCTCGGGGTCAGCGTCAAGGAATCGTGAACCGGTCGTACACTCTCGAAAAGAGGGTCAGATGCCAGCAAAGAACCCAAAACCTCGGATCTTCGCAACACCAGTTGCAGATGCGCAGGAGCCTTCAGACTTCATGAAGGCCTACCAAGCCGGCAGACCGCTTGCACTGGACCTTGATCCCCGCATTGACCTTACCAGGCCCATCTTTGCGCAGGCGCAAAAGCTGCAGGCGCGAGACCGCGCCGAGAAGAGGCGAGAGTCAACGGCTGCGTGAGCGCAGGTTCGTTGTTGGATATCGCATGTTAACGCCTGCTCGCTTACCGAGCCCATGTAAACTCTGTTGAACCACCCAAGTTTTTCGAGGCTTCCATGATCAAAGGTTTCGCCCTGGCTCTGTTCAGCCTGTCCCTTGCGCCCGCCATCGCGCAGGATGTCTCCGCGTTCGAGAAACAGGAGCTCCCCGGACTCGTCGACACCTACAAGCAGATCCACGCGCACCCCGAGCTCTCGCACTTTGAAGCCAACACCTCCGCCCTCGTCGCAGCCGAGCTGCGCAAGGCCGGCTACACCGTCACCGATCACGTCGGCGTCTACCCCGACGGCTCCCGCGCCTTCGGCGTCGTCGGCATGCTCAAAAACGGCGCCGGCCCCACGCTGCTGGTCCGCGGCGACATGGACGCCCTGCCCATCGTCGAAGAGACCGGCGTCCCCTATGCCAGCCACGTCACCGTCAAAAACAAGTCCGGCCAGGACGTCGGCGTCATGGAGGCCTGCGGGCACGACGTCCACACCACCGTGCTCATCGGCACCGCGCGCGCCCTCGCCTCCGCCAAGTCCCAATGGCATGGCACCCTCATGATCATCGGCCAGCCCAGCGAAGAGAGCATCGACGGCGCCAAAGCCATGCTCGCCGACCACCTCTACGAGCGCTTCGGCAGGCCCGACATGATCATCGGCCTGCACGACACCAACGGCGCGCCCGCCGGCAAAGTCGTCCTCACCAGCGGTCCCGCCCTCGCCGGCTCCACCTCCGTCGACGTCACCCTGCACGGCATCGGCGGACATGGCGCCTTCCCCGAGGCAGGCAAGGACCCCGTCGTCATGGCCGCCATGCTCATCGTCCAGATGCAGACCATCGTCAGCCGCGAAGAAAACCCTCTCGCTCCCGCGGTCGTCACCGTCGGCGACATCCACGGCGGCACCAGGCGCAACATCATCCCCAACGAAGTCAAGCTCGAGCTCACCACCCGCGCCTTCAGCGACAAGAGCCGGCAGGTCATCCTCGACGGCATCCGCCAGATGGCTACAGGCGTCGCCACCTCCGCCGGCATGCCTGCCGACAAGATGCCCACCGTCACCGTGCTCGAAGACGAATCAACGCCGTCCCTCTACAACAACCCGGAGCTCTCCGCCCGGGTCAAAGCCATCCTCGTCAAAACGATCGGCGCAAACAATGTCATGGACGGCCAGCCCGCCATGGGCAGCGAGGACGTCGGCGTCTTTGGCCTTCCAGGCAACAAGATCCCCACCACCTACTACTTCCTCGGCGCCATGTATCCGGACCGCTTCGCCGCAGCCCAGGCCGCCGGCAAAGACCTGCCCGGCCTTCACACCAGCAAGTTCGAGCCAGACCCCGAGCCCACCCTCGCAACCGGAGTCAAAACCCTGACCGCCGTCTCCATGTCCCTGCTGCAATAGCGTTGCTGCTCACCCAACACGTCATCCTGAGCCAAGCGAAGGACCCCTGTATTCCGCCTTTGTCGTTGTTTGTACTCTCCGCGATCAGCTAAGAACGTACTCGCTCTCTACTCCTCCCCCGCCTGCTTCTCCGCAATCTGCTCCAGCTGCCGTCTCCAGTCCAGATCCTCAATAAATCCCGGCTTTGACCGCCAGTCCTCCTGCACCTTCACGAACAGCTCCAGAAACACCCGCGTCCCCAGCAGACTCTCAATCTCCTTGCGCGCCGCCGAGCCGATCTCCTTCAGCATGCTCCCCTGCTTGCCGATCAAAATCGCCTTCTGCCCCGTCCGCTCGCAGAAAATCGCCGCCGCAATCTTCGTCACCGGCAGCCGCCCATCCGCCAGCTTCTTCATCGACGCCGGCTCCTCAAACTTCTCCACCACCACCGCCGTCGCATACGGCACCTCCTCGCCCGTCAGCAGCAGGATCTTCTCGCGAATCAACTCCGCCACAAGAAAGCGCTCCGGCTGGTCCGTCAGCTGATCCTTCGGAAAATACCGCTGCCCCTCCGGCAAATGCGTCACTACCTTATCCAGCAGCAAATCCAGGTTGATCTTCTTGCGCGCCGAAATCGGCAAAATCTCCGCAAACTTATACAGCGCCGCCCAGTGCGCAATCAACGGCATGATCTCCGCCTGCGCAATCTGGTCGATCTTGTTCAGCAGCAAAATCACCGGACACTCCAGCTTCCGGATCAGCTGCAGCGAGAACGCATCCTCCGCCACCGATAGCGTCATCCGCCCCGTCACCTTGCCCGAGTCTTCCTTCGGCAGCTTATGCGTCACGTCCACCAGGAACAACACCGCATCCCGCGTCTCAAGCGCGTCGTGCACCTCCTGCATCATGCGCCGGTCCAGCTGCGTATCCGGCTTGTGAATGCCCGGCGTATCCACCAGCACCATCTGCGCCGCCGGATGTCCCGCATCCACCGCCGTCTTCTTCTTGAGTGGAATCTCCAGAACCCCGTGGATCCGCGTGCGCGTCGTCTGCGGCTTGTGCGTCACAATGGCGATCTTCTGCCCCAGCAGCGCGTTCAGCAGCGTAGACTTGCCCGCGTTGGGCCGACCGATAATCGAAACAAATCCTGAGCGAAAAGGCATCTCTCCTCAGCATACGTCGCTTCCCAGGACCGTGTCCGCTTCCCAGCCCAAATGTCGAGCCCCACCTAAGCTACCGCCAGCGGCAGCAGACTCACCCGAATCGACTCGATCCGCCGATCCGTACTTGCCAGCACCTCCAGCCGCAGGCCCGCATCCTCCACCACCTCGCCCGGCAAAGGAATATGCCCGGCCAGCTCCGACACCAGACCGCCCACCGTGGTCGATTCATAGTGCTCCGGAAGTCGCAACTCAGCAGCCTCCTCGCGGTCCAGCTTCGACGTACGCTCCGCCCCCTCTTCCGCCGTCAGCCACGCCTCCTCGCCCGGTGCACGGCCCACCGTGCCCTGCTCCAAAAACAGCTCGCGCAAACGTGAAAGCTCAAAGCTCCCAGACACCACATACGCCCCATTCTGCTCCCGCACCGGAGCATCATCGGCCTGCGGCTCATCATGCTCATCCACAATGTTGCCGACAATCGCCTCCAGCAGATCCTCGATCGTCACCAGGCCCGCCACCGAGCCATATTCGTCGATCACAATCCGCATATGCTGCTTCACCGATTGCATCTCCCGCAGCAGCTCCGCCACCATCTTCGTCTCAGGCACAAACGCCGCCAGGCGCTGAATCCCCGCCACCGTCTGCGTCTCGGCATCCTCGTCCGTCACCTGCAGCAGATCGTGCGCAAACGCAATTCCCGTAATATTGTCGAGCGACCCATGAAACACCGGAACCCGCGAGAAAAGACGCTTCCCAATCTCCGCCGTAAATTCCTTCAGCGTCAGCGTGTCCGACACCGCAAACACCTCCGGCCGTGGTGTCATCACCTCCCGCGTCACCTTGTCGCCAAACTCAACCACCGACCGCACCAGCTCGCGGTCCGACTCCTCCAGAATCCCCTCCTCCTCGCCCGCCTCAAGCAGAGCATCCATCGCCTCCGACGGATGCTCGTCTTCCTCCTTGTCCTCCGCCTCGGCCAACGCCACAATCGACAGCAGCAGCCCAAGCAGCAGCGTCACCGGCAAAATCACATAAAACAGCAGCTGCAGCAGGTACCGTATCCGCGAGACCCACGTGCCCTCCGTGCGCACAAACAGCACCTGCGGAATCAACCGGTCGAAGATCAGAATCTGCATCACCAGCTCAAACACCGCCACCGCGATCCCGCCCCACGCCGGCGTTCCCGTCCGATACAGCCGCATCCCCGAAAGCAGCGCCAGCCCCGCCAGCGTCAGCTGCCGCAAAACAGAGGCCGACTGCGCCGTCGACTCACGCCCCAGCCGCAACGGCGGCTCCACAAGCTCCTCCCAGCTATCAATATTGTCCTGATACTCGCGCGCCAGAAACTTGCCCATCTCGGAGTAAATCCGGTCCACATAGGCAGCCAGCGTCAAAATCGCCAGCAGCACAACCGTCAGCACCACCTCGAGAGCGGTCATCAAATCCTTCCTGCTTTCTTTTCTGACCCCTTCATTCGCTCAATCAGGCCGGAGCGCAGCTTCAACTGCGCGCGCAGCTCTATCTCACGCGCAGCCATCTCGCCCGCATCCGTCTCATGATCCTCGCCGGCCAGATGCAGCAGGCCATGCAGCAGCAGAATGCGCACTTCTTCACGCAGCGTATGCCCTTGCTCCTCCGCCTGGCGCGCCGCCGTATCAAGCGAAATCGCCAGATCGCCGGCCATGCCCTCCGCCTCAGGCGGTGCCGGGAAGCTAAGCACATCGGTAGCTTTATTCTTCTTGCGGAAGGTACGATTCAGGCGCCGCATCTCATCGTCAGACGTCAGCAGCACTTCCACCGAGCCATCGAGAGCAACCGCCGCGCACGCACGATTCACAAACCGTGAAAGACCGGCCCGGCTGAGGGTGGAAACCGCTTCGAGCGCGAGCGGACTACTTGGGGGGTCGATCGTAATCATCGGAGGGAACAGACGCCCGTACAGCCTCTGTTCCCTTCAATCATAGCGCAATACGGCAGGATCATTGCGGTTTCGCAACCCCATGGGGCGCATTCATCGAGGATCCCGGAGTGACCGGAAGACTCGCTCCAAGCAAATTTGCATCGATCGGCAGCGGCATCGGATGCTGCGACCGCCCGTACGTGTCGTACGCCCGTACAATCCGCTGCACCAGATGATGCCGCACCACATCCACATCCTCAAAGTGGCAGAAGCGAATCCCTTCCACCCCATCCAACACATGCAGCGCCTCAAGCAGCCCGGACTTCTTCGGGTTCGGCAGGTCGGTCTGCGTCAGGTCGCCCGTAATCACCGCCTTCGAGTTGTTCCCCAGGCGCGTCACGAACATCTTCATCTGCTCCATCGTCGTATTCTGCGCCTCATCCATAATGATGAACGCGTCCGACAACGTACGTCCCCGCATAAACGCCAGCGGCGCAACCTCGATTACATTGCGCTCCAGCAGCTTATCCACCTTCTCCTGGTCCAGCAGATCATAGAGCGCGTCGTAGAGCGGCCGCAGATACGGATCGACCTTCTCCTGCAGCGATCCCGGAAGAAACCCCAGTCGCTCTCCCGCCTCGACCGCCGGCCGCACCAGGATAATCCGCGAAACCTTCTTCGCCAGCAGCGCCGAGACCGCCATCGCCACTGCCAGGTATGTCTTGCCCGTACCCGCCGGCCCGATGCCGAATGTCATATCGTGCGCTTCAATCGCTTCTACGTACTTCTTCTGGTTCGGCGAGCGCGGCTGCACCATCCGCTTCACCCCCGCCGACCGCTGCTTGCCCTGATCCACCAGTTGCCGCAGCGTCGCCTGCGCATCGGCCACCACCAACTTCAGCAGCCCATGCAGCTCGCCGTTCTGCAGCGTCACTCCCGAGCGTCGCAGCGAATCGAAATCGGCAAAGACCTGCGCCGCGCGAGCCACCGGCGTCTCCTCACCACAAATATGAATTGCGTCCGAACGCAAATCGATCGTAACGTGGAGACCATCCTCCAACAAGCGAAGATTCTCATCGCGGGTCCCGTAAAGGGGCTCGATCCCTGGGGTAATGTCGAGAGTTTTTTTCGTCAAGCGGGTGTCTGACCTCCGTCAGGTTGAAACAGGTTGGCGCCCATAACAGCGCGATGACGATTGGATGTTTGCAAAAGAAGGGCGATGCAGGGCGGGACATGCGCGACACCGGAGAGGCGTCTTGTGGCTGCGACCGGGCTGGGAAGCCGTACCGTACGGGTGCCGATAATGCTTGGAGACTAGAGCTTCCGAGCACCGCCGTCAAGCGTGGATTTCAGGGCATCGAATCCGCCCTGCACTCTCTCCACGTTGACCGAACCCGGCCAGATCCGTAAACTTGAAGCTTGCAGGGAGCACCGCAGGCTATGGTCCTGGCTAGCCTGATCTCTGCATCCATTTCCCGCGCGCGCTTCGCCTCCCGGCCGCCGGTCTAGAGAAAAGAGATCTCCATGGCAAATCATGTTTCCTCGCTGAAGCGCGCCCGTCAGACCGTTACCAAGACCGCCCATAACCGCTCCAACCGCTCCAAGCTTCGCGGAACCCTACGCACTCTGCGTGAAGCCATCCTCAAGGGCGATACGCAGAACCTGATGGCGGTCTACAGCTCCACCGCCTCCCTGCTAGACAAGAGCGTCCAAAAAGGCGTCCTGCATAAAAACACTGCCAGCCGCTATAAGAGTCGCCTGAATGCCCGCGTAAAAACTGCCATCCTCTCAAAAAAGGCAGCATAAAAAAATTCTTTCTAATTCCGGGTGCCCATCTCAGACAATTCCACCGTCTGAGGTGGGTGCCAAACCCTTCAATCCCACCCCCGTCGTTATTTCTGGCGTAGCCAGAATTTCCGTATCGGCCTTTGGCTCAGACCGGAAGTCCATGCGATCACTTTGGTCTCTCCTTCCCCGTGGAAAAGGATAAGAGACCTGAATAAAATCGCATCTCAGTCCTTCGGATGCTCCGGGCTATACAAACTCGGTGGCGCCTTCCGCTCCGGCTCCGCAGCCTCTGCACCGCTCTCCGCCTGCGCAGGAACCTCAATCATGCTTCCCGCCGGCCGCACCGTCATCGCAGGCAAATCCTCCATCCGCCCCGAGGCGATCGGCACCGACTTCAGCCGCACCGCCGCATCATTCCGCTCCGGTGCACTCTTCGCCGCCATCTCGACCGCACGCACGTCCTGTGCCGAAAGCGACCCCAGCCGATACACCTCGATGTTGCCCCCCCGCAGCACCGCCACCGCCAGCCCGTCCGCCGAGAGATCGAAGTTCTGCCCCGCCCGCTGGATCGGCGTCGCCTGCACCTTCAGCAGCAAACGCCCGTCATGGTGCTGCAGCACGCTCACCTCCTGCGCATTCATCACCTCCGGAACAACGTTGTCCGGATCGTAAGAGCTGCCGGAAACCAGCACCCGGCTGAACGCAAAGCGCCCCGCCGCCGGAGCCGCCACCAGGTACGGCGCAATGTACTGCCCGGAAAGCGCCTGCACCCAAGGCTCCTCCCCCCGCAGATTGAACCCGCTCAGCATCATCCTCTCCGTGCCGCCATGGCAGCCCAGCGCCACAAACTCGCTCGCGCTCACAAAGTACGGCCGCGGCGTGCACGTCGTGTCATACGGAGACAGCTCCATCTTCTTGCCCGTATGCGAGAAGTAGTCAAAGTCATACACCCCCGCCGACTCTTTCATCACATCCAGAAATCCATCCGCCGTCGCCGGAATGCTGATCAAGTTATGCGCCCCCAGCACCCCCGCCGACCGCGCCGCAATGCGCTCCGTCCCGCCTGCTCCGCCCTCCACTGCCAGCCGGTAGAAGTGTAAATCGACCGGCGGCAAACCCGCCCGCTCAGACGAAAACTCCACCGCCGGCGGCGCACTCGGCTTCGCAGCAGCAGCCGCCCCAGCCGCCGCCGGCGCCTGCACCGCAGCCGGCGTCCGCAACTGCAGCACCTGCGCCCCCCGCGGAGGCCCACTGCCACCGCCGCCATCGTCAATCTGGTGCCGCGGAGGCACCGTCTCAATCGTCAGCAGCTCACCCCCCGGCGAGACCGAGATATATCCGATCCGCCGCTTGAAATCCAACAGCGGCTGCTCGTGAAACGCCTCTTCTTTCGCCAGATTCACCAGCGGTTCAATGACCGTCAAATGCATCCGCACCCGCAGCAGAAAGCGCCCGTGCGAAAGCGGCCACAGGTACTGCTCGCGGTCCCGCGTACGCCACTCCGTGCGCGCTAGCACCTTACCCGTCGGCAACTCCAGCAGCAGCGCCGTCACGTTGCGGTCATCGTCCTCCGGACTCGCATCCGGCAGCCGCTTGATCAGGCTGCGATTGTTAAACGTAAACAGCAGATGCGTGCTGTCTACAAAGTGCAGCGTAAACATCGACCCACCCGCCGCCAGCAATCGCGGCGACGCGGCCTGAAATCCCAGCGGCCCAATCGGCAACGAGATCACCGGCGTATTCGCCCGCGGCCCCAGCGCCAGCGCCGAGCTCGTCGCCAGCACGCCAAACCACCGCATCCAGCGGAGCGTACGCCTTCGCAATGCAAAATCTGAGAGGTGCGCCATTTCAAATCCGGAACGTCAGAACGGTTGGAGAAACAGCTTCGTCGAAAACGTGCTACCAACAATCATCTTCGACTACTCTTTCATAAACAAACCCTGCCGACAATTCGGTCTCTCTCTCAGGAACTCCCGCATTTCCGAAACAAACACCGACAACACCCAGAGGTTTTCTAACACCCATGAAAATAAGATTGGCCGCAATCCCCCTCTCCCTCGCCCTCCTCGCCTGTACACCGGCGATCGCCAAGC
>CAXUNR010000062.1:13828-15949 GCA_964252655.1 uncultured Acidobacteriaceae bacterium | reverse complement strand
GAGCATTTGATTCTCACCGTATCGAGCTACAAAGGTGGCGTCGGCAAAACCACGACTGCCGTCCACTTGGCGGCCTATCTCCAAACTTTGGGACCGACGCTGCTCTTGGACGGCGACGATACCCGAAATGCAACCGCGTGGAGTCAACGAGGATCTGGTTTTCCATTTAAGGTCGCCGATGAAGTTCAAGCAGCTCGACTCGCCCGAGATTACGTTCACACGGTTATAGACACCGGACAACGTCCTAAGCAGGTCGATTTGAAAGCCTTATCCGATGGCTGCGATCTGCTCATCATTCCGGCCGTGCCAGCCAGCCTGGATACCGACGGGCTAGTGCTCACTCTTGAGGCGCTTCACAAGATAGGAGCGGATCGTTATCGTGTCCTCTTAACTAAAGTCGCTCCTCCTCCAGAACAAGAGGGACCGCAATTGAGGGCAGGTTTACTTGCTCAAGGCGTTCCGCTATTTGAACGCGACATCCCAAGGCTTAAGGCATTCGAAAAAGCGGCCGCCGCTGGCCTAACGGTAGATAAAGTGGACGACCGCAATGCACAACGGGCTTGGAGCGCATACGCAGCTGCCGGAAAGGAACTACTGCATGGCTGAGACGAGCAAATTTGCAGGCGCGTTGAGCCGGTTGAATCGCCCTCCAGAGCCGGTATCGGCTCCGGTATTGGAAGAAGTGCAGCCTCCCCGATCGCTCAACGGGAAAGTTGGACGACCGGCAGGGAAGCGAAGCGATCCAGACTACGAGAGGCTTACCGTGCTCGTTAGAAAAGATTCGAGGAAGATCGCCGCCAGGAAATGGGAGGACTTGGAGCCGAACAAGGACTTATCTGAACTGGTACAGAAGCTGCTGGACGATTGGAATAACAGTCATACGGAATAACGCGTGAACGTGTGATCGGTTCAACTCGAGGGATCATTTATGTCGCCTACTTCCGGTAAAGAACCCATCGATGCCCCTAAGAAAGCCAAGAAGGCTCTCTCCTCCACGAAGCCTGTCCGAGATCATGCTGTAGAGAAGCATGTATCGACCAGTCGCAGAGCCGCAAAGATGGCGGATATTCGAAGCCAGCGAGACGCCGGCACACTTGCGGCGGAACTGTTCCAGGTGGCCCAAGCCCTCGTTCTCTGCGGGCTTCCTTATCAGCCGACATCTGTCCGCCATTTCACCCGAAGAGCACGTCTTGCCGACGGGAGCGAAGTTTCTGTGACCTTCAGTACCGGACTTGAAGACGGTATGCCTTACGGAAGCGACCGAAGCTTGCTGCACTTTCTTCTGGATAGAGCCATCAAGGCGCAATCGCGTTTTGTCAGTTGGGAAACCGCAACGGAGTTCTTGACGACAATGCATCTCGCCCTGGGAGGCAAAAATCGCCGCGACTTGCGGCAACGCTTCGAGCGCATCCGTGGACTCACTATCGGAGTCAAGCGTAAAGGTCCAACCGGGACAAGCACTAAACTGATGCCGATCATCCGGCAATCCCATCTCCCGACGAGTGTGGACGTCAGTGCGGAGCAGGGAGGGCAAGGAACCCTTTCTCTCACTCCGGAGCTCGTTTATGGAGTTGAGATCGACGAGCTCTTCTATGCCGATCTACTAGCCCACCATGTTCCGATACCCGCACAAATCATCCGAGCGACCCGTAAACAATCGCAGCTTCAAGACCTCGTAATTTTCTTGTATTGGAGGTGTTACGCGGCACAGAGCACGTCTCTAATTCCCTGGCCTTACCTCAAACAACAGCTCTGGCAGGAAGACAAACAGTCCTGGCGCATCAAGGAACGCTTCGCCCAGGCGATCGTCACGTTGAAGATTCTCTGGCCAGAGCTCCAAGCAGAAGCCTTGAAAACCGGGTTGATGGTGGGGCCACCCCGTAATGGACAATATCTCTTGCCGGAAGCGACAAACACCCGACAATTGTCTTAGCGGCAGAGGGGGGACTTCCCGGATGGTTCAGAGGGGACTTCCGGGGTGGTTTGGCTTATCGACACCTGGTTTCGATGAGGGGGACTTCCGGGATGGTCTTGAGACTGCGTTAGGGGACTTCCGGGATGGTTTCAGAACATCTTAAGGTTTGTAATTGATGACGACGAAAGCTACTGCACGAATGGAAT
>CAXUNR010000062.1:0-13818 GCA_964252655.1 uncultured Acidobacteriaceae bacterium | reverse complement strand
GTTTTATCCACTGTTCAGTTGTGAAATTGGTCACGACTAAAGGGACTTCCGGGATGGTTTAGGGGGACTTCCGGGATGGTTTGAGGGGACTTCCGGGACGGTTGAAGGGGACTTCCGGGATGGTTTCGCCACTGCTATAAGGAAGTCAAGAAGTACAAGAAGTACAAGAGGAGTAGCAGGATGAAGGTTGGTCGGAAACAGTGAATCCGTGGAAAACAATCGGAGCACGTCCTACGGACGCGATCTGAGGGCCTAACGGCCAATTTCTTTGGAGCTACGCCCCAAACCCGGCAGAAGCAACAACAAAAGCAAAACCTTCCTAATAAGAGTGGGGTTGGTTTAGCGGTTATGGCTAACGATCTCAATTTGCTACTCAGCGAACAGAAAGGCACCCTCAGCAGACCGATGAGGGTCAGGTGACACTCTGCCTCATTTAGAAAGCCAAGAGCCCCGTATGAAGCTCCTGCGACTTGGAGTGCGTATTGTGGCCCAGCCTGTTCATCCCACGCCAGAGACGGGTTGAAGCCTATGAAAGCTGACGGACCAAAGCTGGTTGGTTCAAACCCAGACCGAGTATTGAGTCGAGCTGATCCGCAACCTGCGCTCTGAAGTCTTCCGCTTCGACAGCCTTCGCAAGTCCGAACTTCCCACTTTCGATATCGCTCAAAAGCAGGCTCTGCTCCTTGCCAAGGGACAACATGGCATGCCGTTCCGGGATCGCGACCCATCCGGTCACATCGCTCTTTGCCATCGTGAGGGTTGAAAGAACGGTCTGCACCGCTTCATTGCCGCGAAACCCATTCAACCAAAAGACCAGCGGGAACGGCATGGCCGGCAGCAGCTTCAAGAGCCCGTCGCGAGCATCTTTGAGGCTTTGCGGCGTGATGGGGAAGTGGACTACCCAGCCGGGGAAGCCGCCGAGACGATGATCTTTCAGGAAGTTCGACACGTCGGCAAAATCGCGGGCGGCAACGTCCACAACACGTACCTCGGAGCTGAAACTGAAAATCTTCCTCAGCTCGTTGGGTTCTCCGGTGACGGGATCCATGAGCCAGCGAATATGGTCAGCCCTAAGCGTCCGGTAGCCGGACAGCCCATGGCCCTGCGAGGAAACATCGACGGAGCGGACTATTCCCCCTTGGTGACGGAAGTAGTCGGCGAGCAGGGCGGCGAACTGCGTCTTTCCCGTCGCCCGAACGTTTCCCAGCATGAGGTGAACCAACGGTACGTTTGCCATGTGCTACTTATAATCTGTAGACGTATAGTGTTCAAGACGGGGATCGTGGCCTTGTGCCCATCTCCGACCCCCGCACTATCCTGGGGCAAACAATTCGACGAACCAGGGAGGGAAACCAGATGTCTCAGGAGGCGTTGGCCGAGGTGTGTGGCCTCCACCGGACCTACATTGGGAGCGTCGAACGTGGAGAGCGAAATCTGAGTCTTCTGAATATCGTGGCTATCGCTCATTCGCTGGGGCTGAAGCCATACGAACTGCTCAAAGAGATTGCCTGACGCTGTGGGCTCCTAAAGAGAGAGAACCACCATGCGAGCCATCTTTATTCGCCACGGACAAAGCACCGGAAACGCCGGCATCCCCGCCCACGACCTTGCACTCCTGGAGCTGACGGAGCTGGGTTGGCGGCAGAGCAGGGAAGTGGCGGCCGGGTGGATCGAGACGCCCAGCCTGATCGTGACCTCACCCTACCTCCGCACGCAGCAGACCGCCGCCGCAACCAGCGAGCGTTTTCCAAACGTTCCAGTAGAGGTCTGGCCGATCCAGGAGTTCACCTACCTGCAGCCGAGCCGCTGGAATGGAACCCGCAGCGTAGAACGGATGCCCCACATTGAACGGTATTGGGTCGAGGCCGATCCGAGGTACTGCGACGGGGAGGGAGCTGAGAGTTTTGCGACATTGCTTCAACGGGCGAAAGCGGCATTAGACTGGCTGAAAGCCATGCCGCATGACGCCTTGGTTTACGTCTTCAGCCATGGGCAGTTCATCCAGGCGGTGCGTTCCCTCGTCATCAATTTCGAGTTGACGGAGCGGCAGAAAATGCGCAAGTTCTGGGGAAAGGGAAGTCCCGCTATCGGGAACGCCGAGCTGGTAGAGCTTTCCGTTGAGGACGGAGTTTGGTGGCACCTTCCAGCCTGGCATCCCAGACTGGACAGCATTCGTTAGCGGATGAGTTCAACAACTGTGGGAGGATGAGCCAAGGTGCGGGAATTATCGACCACCGCGCAGTTGACGAGGGTCATTCCGCTCCGGGCGGACTCCCGACCATAGCCGCCGTGGACATGACCGAAAACGTGCAGCCTCGGCTTGATCCTGAATACGGCACCGAGCAGGTATTGGCAACCGGCGTGTTTAGCCATGATGTGCGGTTTGTCGAGCGTGCCATACGGAGGTTCATGGGTGATGAGCACGTCCGTATCGTCCGGGATCAGATCCCAGTGTTTGCGAATCTTGACCAGGCGCTCCCGTGAGAACGCCCAGTCTCCACCAACCGAGTTGACCGGCGATCCCCAGAACTTTACCCCTTCGATGGTGACGCCGGAGTCCTGCAGGTAAATGGCTTCCGTCAGGTGAGCGCGGGCCAGCTTTGGATCGCGGTCGAAGAGCAGATCGTGATTGCCGGCGATGACGATCTTGTGCTCGAAGGGGAGGGAGCCCAGCCAGGCGTTGAAGTCGTCGATTTCTTCGACAGACCGCCCGTCGAAGTCGCCAGAGTGAATCAGGATGTCGCCGAGAGGAAGAGTCAATCTCCGGTGAAACCCATGCGTATCCCCAATGCAGACAATCCGCAGAGGGCTGGTACGGAAAGAACGACGTTTCATGGGATCAGCCTTATCCGTTACCGTTGAAGCGGCTGGATGAAGAGTTCCCAGAACAGCTCCGCCGCACCCTCTGGACTCAGCTTTTCCTTATCGTGTCCGTAAGACTGCATTCCGAGCGGCTCGAAGTACATTTTTTGATCGTCTGCCTTCGCATATACTGCTTCATTCATTGATCCAGAACGAGGAGCATCGGTCATCGAATACTCAATCGCGTTCGTTCCCATCATTGCGCCACCGGATAGAGACGCCGACCCCATGCAGACCTTGTTTCCATTGCGGTAGACCGCAACAGTGAAATGATCCGTGTCGATCTGCCTAAATACCTGATTGAGATCTGGAGTTCGTGCAACCAACTCCTCAAGCGAATTCTTAAAAAACTTAGCAATGAACTCAAATCCTTGATGCCGGAACTGGTCCAAGTCGAAGTCGCTGAACTGCTTTTTAGTTCTAAGATTGCTGGAACGAGGAGGACCGGCGAGAGTTGATTCAACTGCACTTGCCCAATTTCGATCTGTCGGCCGTGGAGAAGTGGACTGGCCTGCTTTTTGTTCAAGTTCCTTCAACGTGGCTTTTATTGAACGAACCACATCCTGAAATGCCTCATCGACATTCGTCCAGGTCGTAATCGCCTTTCCGTCTCGTGGCACACCGAGAAGCTTTCCGAAAGGAAGTCCATGCCAATCGCAGGGGCGCAGAATGACAGGAATCACTCTCGCCTCTCCCTTTTCATGCCTTTCCATGGCTCGGATCATCTCCCGGTCGTAGCAGTAGTCGGAGGCAATGAAGTTTGGGCTGACTAGCAGAAGAATAACTTCGGCGGTGTCGATATGCGCGTCGATAGATTTTCCAAAATCACTGCCTGCTGTAATTCGCCGGTCGTGAAAAGACGCAATCAGACCTTGCCGCTTCAGCCCGGTAAGATGAACGTCGAGCTCGTCTCGAAGAGACTCATCGACGTGGGAATATGAGAAAAACAAGGTAGGCGGCATCGGTCAATCCTGTTCGGCGTCACTTACGGGTTTTTTCACTGTTAGTGTCAGTCCAGACTGAGCAGCCTTGAGACGTTCGGGTGAGTCCGCGTAAAACTCTTCCAACAGCCCTTTGAACTTGGAGGCTGATGCTTCCGAATTTTGGCATTGATGGATCATAGCCACGCCGACAAGGATCTTGGCATGGTTCTCCCGCCGCTTCCGATCTTGAATATCTTTCGCTCGCATTTGACGTTCAGGTGCGTTGAGGGCGGCTAGCCTTTCCGCAGTCGCTTTCTTGATGGCTGCGACCTCGGCCAGGGCAGCATCCTTGATCGCCTTTCGTTGAGCTACGAGTTCTTCGAGGTTCTTTGGCTTAGCGGGAGGCATGGAATCAGCATACAATCATCCGTGTAGGCAAACAAGCACATGTAAGCACCTAATGCGCGATACCTCATTTGTTTCACAAATGTATCGCGAACGGTAAAAGCAGCAGCAAGGGCAAGAATAACTGCAAAAGCAGGAGCAGCAGCAACGACAACTGCAACCGCAAGAGCAACCGCAAAGGCGTCCGTACCGTGGCCATCGTGCATGTCGTCATGAAGTCCTCCAGCACCGCACCGCCCTCGGCGGCGCACGCGCAGTACATCGCGCGGGATGGCCAGTACGCACGTCGCGGCGGTCTGGAGTTGGCCGAATCCGGCAATATGCCGGAGTTCGCCCAGGCCGATCCGCTGAGCTTCTGGGCTGCCGCCGATGCGCACGAGCGCAAGAATGGCCGCGCCTATACGGAGCTTCAGATCGCCCTTCCCCGTGAGCTCAATCCCGAGCAGCGCAATGAGCTTGCACGGGAGGCGACGAGGGAATTGCTGGGCGACCGGTTCGCGTACACGCTTGCGGTGCATACGCCTCTGGCGAAGGACAACATCGAGCAGCCGCACATGCACCTGATGTTCTCCGAACGGGTGGTGGATTCGAACACTCAATCCATGCCGGAAGAGCAGTTCTTCAAACGCAATGGGGCGAAGAAAGACCGTTCCTGGAATGACAAGGACAAACCTCTTGAGGTGCGCGAGAAGTGGGTTGAGATGATGAACGCCGCTATGGAGAGCCATGTGCAGGAGCAGCGGCTGGACGCGCGTTCCTGGGCGAACCAGAGCCGTCACGATCTTGCGGAGTTGGTGGAGCCGAAGTTGCTTGCCGGCAGTGAAGCCGAGGCGAGGGAATTGCATGTCAAAGTGGACGCGCTACGGGAGCAACGGGCAGAGCTGCCTGCACCGTTTCTGAGCAGGGAGGCAGCGGCGGAACAGATCCAGAAATCAGCAGAGCGGAAGATTGCCGAGGTGCAGCAGCGTGAAGCGCAAGAGCTGTCCAGGCTGGACAAGCTGATTGCTGCCGCGCGGGAACTGGTGGTCGAGGTCAAAGAGCGGACGACCGAGATGGCGCGGAATGTGGTCGAGCGAATGGAGACATTTTTCGGAACGAAAGAGCAAGATGCTTCGGCGCAGAACATACCGGCCAGAGAGCAGGAGCAAGCCCGCCCGCCTACCCCTTCCACCGAGGAGCTGATGGAGCAGAAGCTGTTCGCGCTGGACCGACAGATGGCCTTGCAGGAATCCATGGATTCCAAGCTTGCCGCGCTCGACAAGCGCATGGAGGCCGAAGCCAAAGCACAGCAGGAAAAGGAACGGAGCCGGGAGCAGGAGCTTGCTCGGCAAGAGGTTCGTTCCAAGGGTATCGAGAGGTAGTTTAGGAGACGTGATGGCAGACGATGCAGTAGCGCTTTACGGGCTGGCGAAGAAGCAGCTCGAATCCATGAACCAGCGCGAGGCGGAGTTGCAAAAGGCTACGATCGCGCTTCAGGCCGTAGTGGCGGAGTTGAAGGGTCTTCCTTTCACGCTCGGCAAGCAAACCAGCCAATACGTCGGCATGGGGGTTAGGGAAGCCATCCAGCAGGATTTCGATACGCCCATCAAGGAATCGTTTCAGGCCCCAATCGCAAACCTCGAACGGGCTACGAGGGAAGCTCGGAGTGTGATGACGGAGGTCGGTAAAGCGACCCGATTCCATGCCGTGAGCTGGTGGGGTTCGGTTCTGGGTCTGGGCATCCTGCTCGGAGCGCTCGGCTATCACTTTCTGGAGATACGCAAGTTCGACGACATCCAGACCCAGCTCAACACGATTCAGCAGCAGATGGCCCCGGCGGCGACGATCTCAGCGCCGAGCATTCCAGGCGGGGGAAAGAAACACCGGTAGCTCCCCGGCAGAGCTTTGGGACCGAAGTAAGGCTATGGATTTGACGCGCAAGCGCTTGGAACGCGGATGAGGCCCGCATCCCACAAACCCACAGCCACCGGCTACGAACGATAAAGGGCATCTACATGCGAAGCAAGAATCGGTTAGAAGGGCAAGCGAAGCGCAGGCCTGTAGAGCGTCAAATTGACGGTGGTCGAGCAAAGAAAGCACCATCTATAAATCGCCAAGAGTACTACGCCGTCGGAATGATCCTTTACGTGATCGTTTTGGACGCAAAGAACGCTGGAGAGTACACCTTTTTCCAGGGGTTTAGCCTGAATGCATTGGACGCATTCGCTCCGATACGCCAGATCTGCGAATTGCCAGCTCACGTCGATGAACTCTTTCGTAGCCGTGACGAAGCGGCACGTTGGCGAATGTATGGCCAGACCGGCTATTCCATTCTTCTACTTGAGACGGAGTTCTTTGAACAGTTGCAAGAGCACCCAGGCTTTGTTTGTGTCATTTCCACTTCGGCAACACATGCGGTAGTTTCAAAACATTTCGAACGGAGGAAGGACAAGCGCTGGCTCCACGTCACCACCATGGAGGAGTCAACGAATGAACCCAAACTGTGGGATTTAACCAGACAGCATGTTTACGACTGGACCAAAGACGCAGTACTTGAGATTACGTCGAAGCGTCCAGGACCTCAACCGAACGAATCCCATATTCGCCCACTTCCAAAGTGGGACAGTATCTCCACTCCGGTGGTGAGCCGGGGTCACAATATTCTGACTCCCACTGAAACCGTGTACCTGTCTTTGGGGTATAGCTTCGATTCTCCAGACGACCGACTCGGGGGCAATGACGATGAAACATTTGCGCAAGCTCTCGTTGACACAGCGCAGGCTCTTGAGAAAAGTTTGTTGGAACTGACCGGAAACGACAATCGTCCTCCGGGGTTTCCAGCAATGATTTTGACCGTCCCATCTGTTTTTAGGCATCTCGCTTCACTTCGGCCTAGAAAAGACACGCCCGCAGTGGTGCGAAAAGCTATTCGAGCTGTGATGCGACAGAAGCAATACATTGCTTTCCGTGCATCTGGGGAGGAGACAAAAGCGTTTCTCAGTTCAGATCTTGCACGTTCTCTGATCCATATGCGAGCAAGTGAGCTGTTTCTTTATACGGCTGGTATTACGGTCGCCGCTTGCAGTTTGTGTTGTTCATCTCTCAGATTGCCACCTCAGCTGGATTTAGCTCGAGGTCTTTTGGTGGGACTTGCCACACTTTCACGAAAGGGCAATGCGGCTCAGAGTCGCAGGAATCAGCTTGCCCTACGCATTGGACAGACTTACCGGATGCTACTTCCTAAACCACTGCTCGACACCATCGATGGTCTTGCCCACAAAGGAGTAAAGCTCATTGGTGACGTGCCGTTGGAACTTCTACCGATTGATGGACTGCCTCTTTCACTCCGCTGCAGCGTGTCGCGACTGCCAACTCTTCCGGGGAACCTTCTCATGCGCCATTCGCTCATGCGAGTTCCCCTCTATTTGAAGCCATCGGATTTTCATGACGTGCTCATTGTGCGGTCATTTAAGCCTGGCGACCCGCTTAGAGAGCTGCTCCAAGTGTCTATAGACGTGGTGTTAAAAAAAGGTTCCAAAATCAGGGTGAGAACGATAGACGTATCAAACGAAGAGGAGTTCATGGCGGCTTTCAATTCGTTTGAGGGACCACTTGCGATCTTCGATGGACACGGCACTCAAGCTGCTGAAGATGCAGAAGGAGTGCTGCAAGTCGGCTCGCTTAAGCTCAATCCCTTTAAACTTTATAGAAAGATGAAGGTGCCTCCGATTGTCATCTTGAGCGCCTGCGAAACGCATACTGTGGAAGGCTTCGAGTCAAGCGTGGCTAGCGCTTTCCTGTTCATGGGCGCACGATCCGTGCTCGGCACAATCGCCCCGATTGAGGCAATGAGCGCAGCGACTCTCGTCGCACGCTTTATATTTCGGCTGGAAGCATTTCTGCCTGTAATACGAGTACCGATAAACTGGACGGAAGTAGTAACCGGCATGCTGCGCATGTCCTACGTTACGGATATGCTGCGAAAGTTTGAGCATATCCACGATATGCCTTATTTTCAGCTTGCTCCGGTGCAGATGGTCGCGAATCTGGCAATCAATGGCGATGATCCGACTTGGTTTGAGAAGGTGATAGAAACTCTCGCCGAGCACACGAATGAATCAGAACAGCATGTGAGGGCGCGTTGGCTGAACACCTGTTATTTTGCTGAAACTCTGAGGTATGTCCACTTGGGTGTTCCGGAGCATATTTTTGTCGTTCCGGATTGATTCCAAAATACTTAGCAAGCATTGATCGCCTCTTAACGACCGTGTCTTTGCGCAAAAAGAAGCTAATCAATCTCCTGTCAGCTCTGAAACGTCCGTTTCAGCTGACCATGCAATCGGTCCAGTTCTGCACTTTGTATGCCCGTACAGGAGACTTAAAGTGGAGCTATGCTCAATTCCCCCGTGGTAATTGATCGCGAGACGTGGCTTGTGATTTTGGAATCAGCCCTGCAAAAGCCAGGCGACCAGTTGAATGACGAATGGACGTGGCTCCTCAAGCAGCTTGATATGGGACCAGAGGAGTACCCGGTGCTCTTAGGAGCTCTTCGCCAGGGCAGATGGCGAGCTGCCAAGAGCCCAAAAGCGTATCTCAAGACGGTAGTACGCAGGGAATCCCTCAAGGAGCAAATCGCGGCTGAGAAGCAAAACAGTCTCGTCCTGATGCCGGCAACTGCCAGTAAAGAGGGTTCCTCAGTAGAGGGATTTCTGGATCACGCCTCTTACCTTTACGACACCGCTGAGGTGATACAGGGACCGGATGGAGTCTGGAGGCGCGGGGGCGGAGCTGAGCGCAACGAGTATGAGCGTTTCGATGAGGACGAACATGGACGGCCATTGTCCCTCCAAAGTCGATTGCTAGCGAAAGTCCCGAGAAGCTTAAAAACGGTCATCGAACCGCCGGACGATTACAAGAGAGCCGTCGAAGAGTTCAATGCTTCAACCAACGAATTGCACATTCACCCGCAGCCTGTGATCGGAATCAATCTTGGAAAGTGGGCGGAGCAGGCGGGGTTCGATGAATGGGAGATGCGGGTCCTAGACTATCAATTAGAAAGCGTCAGCCGGGACAAAGCTTTAGCCGAGCAACCGGATGAAACCGCGCGGAAGGCGCTTCAGGCTGCCTGGAAGCGCTACGACCGAACCGGCAAGCAGCGTCTCCGGGAGTTCGCAGAAAAAAACATGGAGAAACATGTCCCGGAAGGGGCAGATTCCTACACTAGTAAGTAGGGGAGAGATTCTCTGAGAGGGCTAGCCATTGCGCCAGCCCTTTTGTCGTTCGGGCCGCCCCTCCGGGCGGCTTTCCTGTTTGCACGGATGGTGATATGGATCATTTCTTTTGTCTGATCCTCGTTTGCTTATCCGGAATTGCCCTTCTGCTTGGCACACTCACTAAGGTGAGCAAGAATGCCCGCCTGCTCGTTGGCGAATGGAAGAAGTGGCAGGTCCTGTTAGCACCGAAGCACAACTCCAAGAAGCCTCGTCTAAAGAGCCCCTCGCTTTAAAAACGGGAACCTAGTTCCCGGTGCGGAGCCTGGCCCTTTCAACGCATGATAATGTCCTTTATCATGTACAAGTATTTGACACGCTTCGACAGTCAGAGGGAACATCCGGGCAAAGGAGCACCACAATGAAACTTGATAAAGACCTTCTCCGAACCATTCTTCTGCAGGTAGAGGCCTTCCCCCATCCGAGAGGTTGGGTTGAGTTCATGATTGCCAACCATTCCGCTGAGGAGATCGCTCACCATATAGAACTGCTGAACGAAGCCGGTTTCTTGGAAGCGGATGACGTCTCGGACACGAGCGGTTACGATTGGCGGGCCAAGCGGCTGACCTACGACGGACACGAGTTCCTTGACACGATCCGAGATTCTGAGGTTTGGAAGGCTACAAAGGGTATCGCCAAGAAAGCCGGCGTCGCCAGCGCCAAGGTGCTTTTCGAAATTGGCAAGAGTGTTGCGAAAGAAAAGTTGATTGAGCTGGGAGTTCACCTACCATGACCACCCTACCCGCAGTTCTTCCGGCGCCTGCCAGTTCCCTGCCCTCTGTGTTTACCGCGAGTCCTGAAGCTAATGAACGGACTCGCGATTTCTTCACTTCACACATTCGCAACCAAAATACTCGCCGAGCTTATATGGAGGCCGTGAGGCAGTTCTCAAAGTTTTGCGATGAGATGGGTATTGCAGATCTCGCCCAGGTAAGGCCTATCCACATCGCCTCATTTGTCGAGGCGCAGCTTCAGCTTCATTCCAAGCCCACGGTTAAGCTTCGACTGGCCGCTCTGAGAATGCTTTTCGATTGGATGGTGGTCGGCCAGGTAATCTCTACAAATCCGGCCCACGCCGTTCGAGGCCCAAAACATTCACAGCGACGTGGCAAGACTCCCGTACTCCAGGCTGACGAGGCGCGTTTACTTCTAGATTCCATCGATACCACTTCCCTGCTCGGTCTGCGCGACCGTGCGCTGATCGGCCTTATGGTCTACACCTTCGCTCGCGTGGGAGCCGCGATTTTAATGAAGGTTGAGGACTTCTATGTGCAAGGCCGGCGCGGCTGGGTCAGGTTGCATGAGAAAGGTGGAAAGCAACACACGATGCCGACACACCATAACCTCGACCGTTACCTGGAGGAGTACATTCGCGCTGCTGATATGGCAGACGAACGAAAGTACCCCCTCTTCCGCACAGCGTACGGACGTACCGGAAAGTTGCATCGCCGTTTTATGCTTCAGTCCGACGTCTGGCGAATGATCCGCAAGCGAGCGCTTGCGGCCGGTATCAAGACTGAAATCGGCTGCCACACCTTCCGGGCTACCGGCATCACGGCTTACCTCAAAAACGGCGGCCGCCTAGAGATCGCTCAGCAGATGGCCGCGCATGAATCAGCTCGTACGACCGGGCTTTACGACCGCAGAAATGATGAGGTTTCGCTCGATGAGGTCGAGAGGATCGGGATTTGACTTTATAGGGTCTTGACATCACCTTTAGCTTAAAGAGAGAGGTTTATATGGAAACCTTGTATATGGAAATTGTGATGGCTATCGTAACCAGGATGAACGACATCGAACCCGTGGTTAGAATGATAGAGGGATACGAAGCCCAAATCGCTCGTCTCCGCTTGCTGATGCAGGGACCGCTTTCAGCTTCAATAAGGAAGACCTTCGAATTGCATGTGCAGCGAAATGCTGAGGTTGTGCTTAGCTTGGAGCAGCTTCTCGCAATATAACTTCCTCTATGTCGTAGTGTTCGGGTAAGGTGACCCACCATATTCAAGGCTTGTTGCCACGCAGTTAGAGCGTAACGCAGCCCTGAATCGTTATTCTAGGGCGAGCGCTTAAGTCGACATTACTGTTCCAGCACTGCAAAGTTGGGCAAGTATCGATAGAACTCTGCAAATTGGTCGGCATCTTTGACGGGGATGGAGCCGTAATCCAGAGGGGTTGCGGTTTTGGGGAGTTGCCTTTCGAGGTGGCGAATCTCCCGCACAGTCAAAATGGGCACATCGATTCTGATAGGCTTTCCGTTCGCATTAAGAAAATCGAGCGAGTCGAACTTACATTGCTGAACGGTGCCCATGTCCGCAACCGACGTTACTATGCCGACTAGGGTCGTCATCTTGGCACCGTCTTTGTATTCGATTTCGCAGATCGGATGGAATTGGAGCTTGTCGAACGTGCCCAAGGACGTGTTGCGGGCCGCAAGCATTTTGTCTATCTGGCTGAAAAACATCCTCCGGCTTAGCGTGGCGAACTTCCAAGAATACAAATCCATCTCGGCGACTTCGGCGGGCACCAACTCGCGACCGAAACGGTCCCGGAATAGAGCAATAGCGCTCGGGCCGGAATTGTCCGATGCGGCTTCTTGAACTTCCTTTGCTTGATGGCACTGAACCGAAATTGCCAGCACCGTGCCGGAAATAGCGTGGTTGGCTATGGTCTGCGCATCCAGAAGCATATCGTTGGTAATCGGATCGTCATAGTCCAACCAGACGAAAGACTTCTTTGACCAGTCCAGTTGCGGCAAAATGACCGCGGACTCGTCGTAATGCATTTTGATGGTCGAGTACGGCCTATTGGCGTCGATCCGCGCCTGTGCGCTTCTCTCGCGTTCAATCGATGTCATATTGTGAATGCCCAACGCGCGATGGAACAGCGAAAAGTCGGAAAACCAGAGGGAGCCGAAGCCGACATATGCGTAGTCTTCCACGGAGTCGAATGGTCGAAGCCGGCGGAAAATTTCGCTCAACATCTTTCGCTCGGCGTGCTTTGCCGGACGTAGCGAATAATCGATATTGCGGAAGCTCGCGCTCATATTTTAGACCTGGCTCAATCGCCTTCCTGTTGGCGTAAAGCCATATCGAAGGTGAGTTCACCGACAGCCTTGGCCGAACTCATTCCCAACGCATCCGCAAGGAAGTCAATCTCGTCTTTTCGTCGCGAGTATTGAATCTTAACCATCTGTGGAGGGGGCGGCCCTGGTGGGAGGATGTCCCCACTCTTTGGGAAACTAAACATCGTCTTTTGTCCCGAGTACTGGGCTCGCAAGGCCTCGGCATTCACCCGTCCTGCCTTGCCGAGATGGTTCAAGAGCAAGCTCGCCTCTTTCGTGTTCTCGTCGACATCTCGGTCAAGCTCGTTCATAAAATCGATCACCGGGCGCATCATCTCCACCATGCGCGGATAGGTCTGCTGCCATATGGAGCTGTCCTGATCGACGTCAGTTTTGGTCGTGTTCCACGGCACGCGGGAGGAGTTGTCGGAATCAAACCAAACGATTCCCCGGAAGCGAGCGAACTGGTTGTGGAACGTCGGTATTTTCGCCTTGGAGTCTTCCGCTTCTATCAAACCCCAGCCTGTCACGGGCCTACGATCAGCCTCCAAGATCATGCGTCCGTTGCAGACGATGTACCAACCCGCTTCTCGCGGGCTGGACTCACCAATACCCACAACAATCCGAGCTTCGACGATCGTTCCATCGTCTGGATACTTAAATCGAATACTGTCGACTGCAGCGCGAAGCTTGTTTGTCACCAAAAGGTTCAGGACCGTCACGTTGAGAAAGCGTCCATTCACCGAAATCGATAGGCCCTCCGCTAGAAACTGCCGATGTTTCGATCCGATTAGCCCTTTAATCGCACTGACGAAATAGTCCGTTCCGAATCTCGCGCTTACCTCGGGCCTCAGCTGATCGACGACGATTGACGTTCCTGGATTGGCCTCGGACAATTCGGTGCCTGCAGGCAGCTCCGACCATGGAAACGTCCACTTGCCGGGAGAGGCTTCCCATAGATCTACATCGACGTCGATTGCCCATTTTTCACTATCGGTTGCCGACGCGACGGTGAAGTGACGACCAAACTTGAAAAGAGCGCGCTTCATGCCGACGCCGAACTGGCCGATCGCGTGAGGCGACGAAGGACGGGTTTCAGGGCGTCCGAAACGAAAAGCATAATCGCGAGCGGCGGCTTTATCAAAGCCCCGACAGTTGTCCCAAATGGAAAACGAAGTGGCACTTACAACAATTTTCACTTCGAAGCCATCGAGGGGTTTGTCGCCGTCCACCCTATAACGTTTCGCGCCGTCTACGCTATTGTCGGGTTAGCTTCAGAAAACGGACCAGATCGTACGTTAGGGCTGTCGCAGAGGTC
>CAXUNR010000061.1:0-16731 GCA_964252655.1 uncultured Acidobacteriaceae bacterium | reverse complement strand
CTGAGCTTCTCCAGATCGAGCCTGCGGCTGCAAACTAGCGCTATTGCGACTTCACAAGAAGTACATGGCTCAAGCGGATGGAGACTTGTCTGGGGCTTGCAGAACTAGATCACCCTTTCTCTCTCCTGGCACAGCCTTCCACCCGCCCTTAAGGTGTAATGTCCACCCGTCACCGGTAATGAGATCGTCTTCAAAGTGTTCTGGGGCGCTTACGACCACAGCGGTCCAATCAGGTCTCATGAGCGCACCGTTTGCCGCTTCCAAGACTCCCCAATCATCCGAAATGCGAATCGTTGGGTAGACAGTTCCAGCATCGCCGAGCGGCTGAAGGTTCTGAGGGTTGAATTGAACTTTCATGTGTCGGAATCGAAGCGTAAGGGTCGGACCTTGGACCAGAGCAGCCTGATATTTCCTGATCGTAGCCTGCCGTAGAGCGTCGCGTTCCTCCTCTGCTTGCAGCAGCGCGGGACCACCGTAATTCGCTGCCCGCTGCAACGCAGCAGCAGCCAAATCAGCGGGGGGATGCCAACGCACCGCTTGTTCCAGCAGTTCAGGCATGCTTGTGTTAAGCCTCACCCGTGAACGCCATTGCGGAAGGTACTCATCCAGTAGAAGCCCATAGGCCGGACCGGTACCGTAAGCGAACGAGCGGACAAACGTTGGTACTTTTTGTTGGCGATCTAGATCGGCGAGCGTCATTCTGACCTGGGTCGTTTTCGCAGGGTTTCCTAGACGCACCCCTGTGTACTCCGCTAAACCTTCGTTCAGCTCTAACGCCTTCTCTTCTTCGCTTGCCTTAGGAAAGAGCTGGTACCGCCTAGCGCGAAACACAAAGGCGTCCTCCATGGCCCGCTTCTGAGCGGCATGGCTCGAGGAAGAGAGGCTAGCAGCAAGCGCTCTCTCTTCAAGCTGAAGGTAGTAGCGCCCGTTCACAGTGTCTAAATGCACATTTTCGACTGTGCCAGGAGAAAGGTTTAGGCGCTTTTGAATGTGGTGGTATAGCTCGTGTTCCATGAGCGTATCGCGCTCGGCTGTGTCTTCTGGAAGCGGCCAGAACATCTCAGACCAATACGTGCCGGACCATTCCACTGCCGTATTAGCGATGTTCTCGCTGCTGGGAAGATGCCCCACCCATACATCACCGTTCCTCTGCAGAAGCCCAGCACCATCCTGCTGACTGGCCACAACCTCTCGTGTCTTGGGATCGACGAAAAGGATGGGGCCGCAGGTAGACACACCCCAAAGCTTCCCGTTGTCTAGGCCACAAAGCCCCTCAGCTTCTTTGAAGTAATCGTTGGCCTTGCTCTGCGGAATCGCCCCTCCATCGCTTGCGACCTGCGCTTCTGCTTGTAAACAGGCGAGAGACAAACAGAAAACAGCAACAATGGCGGAACCCTTCACTAGCACCCTCCAGCGCACAGACTTTACGGCATAGAAGGATTGTACTTTCTACAGGCGCATCAGTCCTGACAAACGCGGTTATGGGAAGTTGAGAACTGCTACGCTACCAGCAAATCCCCTGTTTGGCCTTCCTAAACCCTAGGCGGCAGCGGCACCGCCTTGCCCTCCGCATCCACCTCAAAGCTATCCACCAGGAACGAAGTCAGGTTGGCCACGCCGAAGCTGGTGGTAATCGCCACATCGGTCGCATCGCGACCCGTCGCCATCAGCACGCGGCCCATGCGTCCGTCGTTGTGGCGGGCGTCCATCGTCCACCAGCGCCCTTCTAGGAATACCTCATACCAGGCGCTGAAATCTCCCGGGCCTCCCGACGGTCTGCGGATGTCGCCGAGGTAACCGGTGACGTAACGCGCCGGAAGATTCATCGCGCGGCACATTGTGATCGCGAGATGCTGGAAATCGCGGCACACACCTACACGCTCTGTGAAGACGTCGAGCGCGGTCTTGGTGGGCCGTGCCGAGCGGTAGTCGAAGCGCACATGGGTGTGCACCCAGTCGCGAATCCAGATTGCCCGAGCCCAGCCCGGCGACGTGTGCCCAAAGAGGTCTCCGGCAACCAGCGACAGGGCATCGACCTCGCAGTAGCGACTGGATAGAAGAAATTGCAGCACTTCCGTCGGCAGCTCCTCGACCGCATGCTGCCGAGCCTCGGTGGCGATCTCGTCCGGCTCGGCGGCTGCCTTGACGAGGCTGCTTCCGGTCAGGCGAAGATGTCCCGCGGGAGTGAGGAAGCGGCTGCACCGGTTGCCGAAGCTATCCGTGTACTCGTCCATGGCGAGCGCGTGCCCCATGCCCGCGTCTAGGTGCTCGGCCAGCAAGGTCTCCTGGCCGTACTGCTGCTGATCGAGTGAGGGGTGTAGACGCAGCAGCCCGATCATGGCGGCTTCCTGGGGCATGTCGAATTCAACGGCAAACTGATTTCGAATCAGCATCGATGTCTCCTCGGTAGCATTTTTGCACGCGGATTCAACTTTCGACATGACATCCGGTTCACGCATCGCTGTTATAAGCGCAGTAGGCGAGCCACTTGGGCCCGCCCATTTGCGCTTGTCAACAGAGCCCGTTACCGCGCTGCAGCAGCCTCGGTCGCGCCTGCTTTCAGCGCCGCAGCCTTGTCGGTCTGCTCCCACGTGAAGTCTGCCCCGGTTCGGCCGAAGTGACCGTAGGCCGCAGTCTGCTTGAAGATCGGCCGGCGCAGCTGCAGCGTTTCGATGATGCCCTTGGGTGTGAGGCTGAAATTGGCTCGGACGAGCTCCTCCAGCTTGTCCGCGTCGAGTGTTCCCGTGCCGAAGGTGTCCACCAGCACGCTGACCGGCTCAGCGACGCCGATTGCGTAGGCCAACTGCACCTCACAGCGCTCCGCCAGCCCGGACGCGACAATATTCTTCGCCACATACCGCGCCATGTAGGCGGCTGAGCGGTCTACCTTGGTCGCATCCTTGCCGGAGAACGCGCCGCCGCCGTGCCGGCCCATGCCGCCGTAGGTGTCGACGATGATCTTGCGTCCGGTCAGCCCGGAGTCGCCCATTGGTCCACCGACGACGAAGCGCCCCGTCGGATTGATGTGGAACTTTGTCTGCGCGTCCAGCAGCTCCGCCGGAATGACTGCGCGAATGACGTGCTGCTCGACATCCGCACGCAGCGTCTCATTGGTTACGTCTTCGTCGTGCTGTGTCGAGATCACGACGGCATCGACGCGCGCGGGCTTGCCTACCTCGGCATACTCGACCGTGACCTGGCTTTTGCCATCGGGCCGCAGATACGGCATCAGCCCCGACTTGCGGACTTCGGACAGCTTCTCGCTGAGCCGGTGCGCGAGCGAGATGGGCAGCGGCATGAGCTCCGGCGTCTCGTTGGTTGCGTAGCCGAACATCATACCCTGGTCGCCCGCGCCGCCCGTATCCACGCCCATGGCGATATCCGGCGACTGCTTGTTGATCGTCGAGATGACGGCGCAGGTATTTGAGTCAAAGCCGTAGGAGGAGTGCGTGTACCCGATCTCCGCCACGGTGGAGCGGACTAGCTCTTGGAAGTCCACGTAGGCTTTGGTCGTAATTTCGCCTGCGATGACTACGAGCCCGGTGCAGGTCAGGGTCTCGCACGCTACGCGGCTCATCGGATCCTGCTTCAAGCAGGCATCGAGAATCGAGTCGGAAATCTGGTCGGCAATCTTGTCAGGATGCCCTTCGGTGACTGACTCACTGGTAAATAAAAAACGGTCGCGTTTCGCCAAGACGAACTTCCTCCATATAAGGTGCACCTGGTACGCATTAGGTCTGCGCACAACAACTCCCTATCTTACCCGTTCGTCACCGTTCCGGGAACGCGCCGCGCCGCACGACCGAAGACTGCGCTTTGCGGGCCCCTCTATACCTCTGTGCGCTTTGTTCCTGGTCTTCTCTTCAGACGTAGGCAACGTCTCACGCTCTGCTGCAGATAAGATGGCAGCAATCCCGTCTCAATCCTAGCCGGGCTCGCAGCTCCCCATGCTCCCTACCCAGACCCTTACCGACCCGCGCAGCCCCGCTGTTACCCCCGGTATCCCGCGCCTGCCTCTGCTGCGCGCTCTCACCTCGGTTCGCTTCTTCGCCGCAGTCCACGTTGCGCTCTATCACCTGGTACGCCCTTTTACCCGGTGGGGAGTGCTTGCCGCCGCCATGAGTGTGGGCTATACGGGCGTCAGCTTCTTCTTTTTTCTCTCCGGCTTTATCCTCACGTACGCCCATGCGACCGAGTACGAACGCGGCCGCGGGAATCCCCGCAAGTTCTTCTTTGCCCGCTTCGCCCGGGTTTACCCCGTCTATCTCGTTTCCATGTTCTTCGCCGGCTTTGTCTACGCCGACCAGTTTCGCTCGCACATCCATATTCTGGCTTTTATCGCCGACCTTCTGCTTCTCCAGTCCTGGTCGATGCGCATGATCAACTTCTTCAACGCGAGCGCCTGGACGCTCTCCTGCGAAGCCTTCTTTTACTTCGTCTTTCCTTTTGTTCTGCTGAGTATTCGTCCCCGCACACGCCATTCCGCCCTAGCTTGGCTCGTCCTCTTTTATATTCTCGCCATCGCCGCTCCGCTCGCTCTCTTGCATCTCTACCCGGACGCCTCCTGGACCGAGGTCTTCAGCCGTGTGCGCGGCCTCGACACCGTCTTTCTCATCAATCGCCTGCCCATCTTCGCCCTGCCCGAGTTCCTCGCCGGCATGTCTCTCGCCTGGCTCTTTCTCCGCTTCCGTCCCTCGCCCAAAGCCGCCGCCGTCTGCGCCGTCACTGGCTCAGGGCTGCTTGTCCTTGCGCTCGTCTTCGCCGACCACCTGCCCTACGTCGCGCTCCACAACGGCCTGCTCATCCCCCTCTATGCTCTTTTATTGCTCGGCCTGGCGGAAGACAACGTGCTCTCCCGCCTGCTCTCCGTCCCCATCCTCGTCCTACTCGGCGAAGCCAGCTACGCCCTCTACCTCATTCATATCCTCTTCAACTCCTTTGCTTTCCGCTTCGGCTACGACCAGAGCCTGCCTGAAGCCGCAGTCAACCTCTTCCTGGTTACCTGCCTGGCCATTCTTATGCACCTTTACATTGAGCGTCCCTGCCGACGTCTTCTGCTCGCCTGGTGGTCGCGCCGCCACTCCTCGCAAATGCAAACCATCTGACTCTCTTCTTATCGTCATTTTTCCGGAAAACTTTAGTCGTCCGGCGCGCTTTTTTTGCCGTTCCGGACAATTTCGTCTTGACCCGGCTCCAGGCATGCGATGGTAACCTCACGTCAGCCCTCAAATTAATGCTTGGACGTACCCCCTAATGCGGCAGTTCTGGTTCAGACTCTGGCAGTTTTTGAGTCGTCATCCCATGCTTTTTTTAGGTATGGCCCTGGCTTTCGAGGCCTTGGCCGCCTACATGCTGGGCCGCCGCAAGCCGCTCGATCCTGCTTTCCTACAATTTGAGCTCGGACTCCAACAGATTCTAGCAACCCATCACATCCAATCCACGTTTTTACCGATTGGGTATGCGGCGCTGATTGGGTATCTGGAGGTTCTGGGGACAACGTTCGCTCCTGCCCGGCCGGAAGTTCTGGTGTTTCCCGTCCAGATTGCAATCCTGCTGGGAACCCTTGTTTTGGCGCGCGCCATATTGAAGAGGTACACCTCAGCCGCCTACGCTACCGCTGCCGCTCTGGTCATCTCGCTGGACCCGGCCCTGCTGTACAACGCCAATCGAATGACCGATGCAAACGTAACCTTCCTGCTTCTGCTGGGACTCCTTTTCACCTTGCTGCGGCTGCGCCAGTCGAACAGTGCCTGGAATGCCTGCTTGTTTGGGCTGGTGCTTGCTTGCGGGATTGCGGTTCGGCCAAATCTGGTACTGATGGTTCCTTTGCTGCTTTGGGCGGTCCGTGGGTCGAGACTTCCGCGAGCAGGATTTCTTATCTTCACTGCCTGCGGTACGGCTCTGCTGCTCTATGCGGCGGTGACCGCGGCGGTGCATGGGCGTCCGTTTTACCCCGAGAACGGACCCTACAATCTCTTTGCAGGCTATAACTCGCGCACGGAGAGCGCCCTTGTGCGCGTGGGCAACGGAGAACAATCGATCGTGCCGGCGATGAACGATCTGGGTCAGCACGCGACGCTTGACTGGAGCCGGCAATCCGATGTGCCCGGTGTCGACGATGTCCGCGACGAGCATTACATCCCGCTCTACAAAAACGAAAGCCGATCGTATCTTCGCCAGCACTTAATCTCCGTGCCGGTGCTGATGGGAATCAAGTTCTCGACCTTCATGCTTCCCCTGGAGGCGAATGTCGATCACAGCAGTGCAAATTTTCATCGGTTTCGCACGGCGATTAAGTTTCTGACGCTGCTTGGGATGACCGTCTGGGCCGTCTTCCTGATCTTTTCAGCGATCAGGGGTCTGCACCTGGCCAACCCTCCTGTGATCTGGATGGCGATTCTATACCTTTTGCCGTTCATTCTGATCAATGCTGACCCCAGGTTCCGCACCGCCCTCGAGGGTATTTTGTTCCTTGACCTAGCCAGGATGATGTATGCCGTCCAGAGTCGCACCATGCGATCAAGCACCGCTGGATCGGTCGTCTAACTCCTGCGAATTTGCTGGAACGGTCTAGCTCCTCGCCCTACCCCGGCCGCTGCACTCGAAACACATGCGCCGGCTGCACATCGGGCCGCAGCGCCACATAATTACTCCGGTCGTGCCACGTGTAACTGACGCCGGTTAGCAAATCCTCCACCACAAAATCCGCTCCATGCGGGATCCCGAGCTGCTTGAGATCCAGATCGATCCAGCCGCCCTGTTCCGTGACCGGATCCAAATTGATGGCCACCAGGATGGTGTTGTCTCCGCCGTCTGCGTCCTGGGCTGTTTTTGAGTAGGCCATCAGGCCTGGATTGTCGACCGGGTGGAAACACAGCGACCCGTTCGCCTGCAAGGCCGGGTTCTCCCGCCGGATTCTGTTCAGCTCTGTAATCAGCGGAACGAGCGATCCCGGCTGGTTGCGGTCGCGCTGCCGGATCTCGTACTTCTCGCTATCCAGGTACTCCTCGGACTCCGTCTTGCCGACCGACGGCTTGCCGGCCGCGTTCTCGCAGAGCTCATACGCCGGGCCATAGATGCCGTAGTTCGCGGTCAAGGTCGCCGCCAGAATAAGCCGCTGCATGAATGCCGGTCGACCTCCCTCCTGCAGGCTTTTGTGCAGGATGTCGGGAGTGTTTGGCCAGAAGTTGGGCTGGAAAAACTCGCTCACCGGAGGCTGCGTGATCTCCTCCAAATAAGTCTGCAACTCCACCTTCGTCGTCCGCCAGGTGAAGTAGGTATAGGACTGCGTAAACCCGGCCTTGGCCAACGAATACATCACATGCGGACGCGTGAAAGCCTCCGCTAGGTAGATCGTATCGGGATATTTTTCGCGCAGGCTGCCCAGGCACCACTCCCAGAAGGGAAGGGCTTTGGTATGCGGGTTGTCGACGCGAAAGACCTTTACACCACGCTTGATCCAGAACTCAAAGACTGAGTGGAGCTCCTCCCACAACGAGCGCCACTCGATCGACTCGAAGTTCAGCGGGTAGATGTCCTGGTACTTCTTGGGCGGATTTTCGGCGTACTGGATGCTTCCATCCGGCCGCGTGATGAACCACGCCGGATGGGCCTTCACCCACGGATGATCGGGCGAACACTGGAATGCGATGTCGAGCGCCAGCTCCATGCCATGCGTCTGTGCCGCCGCGACCAGGCGGTCGAAGTCGGCGAATGTGCCGAGGCTGGGATGGAGCGCCTTGTGTCCACCTTCGTTGTCCGGGGTGGGTGGCGCGCCAATCGCCCACGGGCTGCCTTCGTCGCCGGGTTCAGCCGTCACGGAGTTGTTCGGCCCCTTGCGAAACGCTGTGCCGATCGGGTGAATGGGTGGCATGTAGAGCACGTCAAATCCCATGGCGGCGATCTCCGGCAGCTGCGCCTCTACATCTGCGAACGTTCCATGCCGGCCCGGAACCGGCGAGGCCGAGCGCGGAAACAGCTCGTACCAGGTGGAGTACCGCGCCCGCTCCCGATCCACCCACAGCGGCAGCTCCGCCGCGTGCTTCGTCGTCAAGCTCAGATCCGGATACCGCGCGGCGAGCGCCAGCACCTCCGGAGCAAGCGGGTCCTCGTAGAGGGCGGCATCCTGGTCCGCGAGTTGCCGCAGCGAGCCAACTGCTTTCGTCAGCCGTTTGGCGTCGGCACCCTTGGCGCGTTGCGCGGCCTGCTCCAGCAGCAGCGCTCCCGTACGCAGCGCCAGCGGAATATTTTGCGCCAGCGCCGCGGCATCCGGCTGCCGGGGGTCCGGCTGGGCGGCCAACCGCTTCTTCAAGTCGCTGTCCCACGTGTCCAGATGGTCGACCCAGCCCTCCACCGTAAAGCTCCAGCTACCCAGCTCGTCCGCGACGAACGACGCCTCCCACAGATCGTTGCCCATCTCCCGCATCGGCACCGTGCGCCAGCGCCGCTCGGACTTGGGCCGATAGAGCAGCCGTGCCGCCAGGTGATCGTGCCCATCGGCAAAAATCGCCGCAGACACGGTGACGACGTCGCCGACAATGCGGCATGCGGGATAGCGCCCACAGTTGACTTGCGGTTCGACTTCTTCAATCACAACGCGGCTTCGGCCGTCGGAAGGTTTCATCGTAGCCAGCTCTCCAGAGTTACTTCCATGGTCATGCCCTTTGCCGCCCAGCATGGTGTCTCGTGCGCAAGAATACATCTTGTATCCACATGCATCTATATCCGTACCGGCCAGTGTCTCGGGTTATGGATGCGGCTACGGTGTGCCGGGCTGTCTCTCCGGTATGCCGGGCCGGCCAAGCACCGCCACGGAGAGCATGTTGATGCAATCGAAGACCGCCCCCCAGGATTCCCTGCACGCCCAGCGCATTGAAGACTACGCCATGATCGGCGACTGCGAGACCGCCGCGCTCGTCGGCCGCAACGGCTCGATCGACTGGCTCTGCTGGCCCAACTTCTCTGCCAACGCCTGCTTCGCCGCGTTGCTCGGCACCAAGGAGCATGGCTTTTGGAAGATTGCGCCCACAGGCAAGATCAAAGCGAACAGCCGACGCTATCTGCCCGACTCGCTGGTCGTCGAAACCACCTTTACCACTGACTCCGGCACCGTCTGCCTGCTCGACTTCATGCCTCCGCGTGGCGCCAATTCCGATGTTGTCCGCATTGTCCGCTGCCTGCAAGGCAAAGTCGACATGCGGATGGATCTCTCCATCCGCTTCGACTATGGACGCACCATTCCCTGGGTTACTCATACTTCGGAGGGCCTGCGCGCCATCGCCGGACCGGACCTGATCCTGTTGCGGACCCCAGTCCGCCTCCGCGGCGAAGGCATGAGCAGCGTCGCCGAGTTCACCTTGCATGCCGGCGAGGAGGCGCCTTTTACCCTCACCTACGGCTCTTCCATCGGCACCGATGCCAATACCCCGGTCGAAGATCCTCGGCCCATCCGCGCCGCGCACGAGCTTGAAGCGACGCTGACCTTCTGGCGCGAATGGAACCAGCGCAACACCTACAAGGGCAAATACCAGGCAGCTGTCTGCCGCTCCTTGATGACGCTTAAAGCGCTCACCTATCAGCCCTCCGGAGGCATCGTCGCGGCACCCACGACGTCTCTGCCCGAGCAGCTCGGCGGGAAACGCAACTGGGACTACCGCTTTTGCTGGCTGCGCGACACCTCCTTCACCCTGCTGACGCTGCTCTCCGCCGGTTACGAAGAGGAAGCCGTCGCCTGGAGAAGGTGGCTGCTGCGCGCGATCGCCGGTGCTCCCAGCCAGATCCAGACTATCTATGGCATCTCCGGCGAACGGCAGCTGCAGGAGTGGACCGCGGACTGGCTGCCGGGCTACGAAAACTCCAAACCCGTGAACATCGGCAACGCCGCCGCCGGCCAGTTTCAGCTTGACGTCTTTGGCGAAGTCGCCTCCGCGCTCGCTGAAACGCCTGAAGCCGACGGCGACATCAAGGTCTCGGCCAGCTCCGTCCAGGGCCAACTGATCGACCACCTTTGCAATGTCTGGACTCAGCCCGACGACGGCATCTGGGAGACCCGCGGAGGACGTAAACACTTCACCCACTCGAAGGTCATGGCCTGGGTTGCGCTCGATCGGGCCATCAAGCACCACGAGAAGTTTGATGGTCACGGGGATGTCAAAAAGTGGAGAAAAAACCGTGACCTCATCCACAAGGAAGTCTGCGCCAAAGGCTTTTCAAAGAAGCTCAACTCCTTTACCCAGTCGTATGGATCGAAGGAGTTGGACGCTTCCTGCCTGCGCATCGGCCTGGTGGGTTTTCTACCGATGGACGACCCGCGCATTGTCGGTACTGTCGACGCGATCAGCAAGCGCCTGACCAAAAACGGCTTCGTCGAGCGTTACGATACCAAGTCTTCGTCGGATGGCTTGCCTCCCGGCGAAGGAGCGTTCCTGGCTTGCAGTTTCTGGATGGTGATCAACCTTTGGCTAATCGGCCGCCACGCCGAGGCGGAAGCTCTCTTCGAGCGCCTGCTGGCCCTCGCGAACGACGTCGGTCTGTTGTCCGAGGAGTGGGATACCAAGCAAAAGCGCATGGTCGGCAACTTCCCCCAGGCGCTGTCGCACATCACGCTCGCCCACGCCGCGTTCGCGATCTCCGGCCATTGGCGGCCCGAGCTCGGCGAGCAGGTCGCGAAACGGAAGGGCTTCTTCCGGCGCTAGAGTAAATTTCATTCCAGCTGCTACAGAAGAGCGGGTTGTCCTCCTTCGCGCCGCGGAGAAATCTGTTTCCAAACGGGCTTTCCCAGTCGCGCGGTTTGCAACCCAACCTTCTCCCCACGCACCTAATTGTTTGTTCAATCACCTCTACTTGCAGCAAGGAGACCCATGTCCACGCCTCACGTGCCGGTCTCCACCTACCGGCTGCAGCTGCACAAAGGCTTCACCTTCGACGACGCCGCTGCGCAGGCCCAGTATCTGTACGACCTTGGCATCTCGCACGTCTACAGCTCGCCCTATCTGCAGGCCGCGCCTGCCAGCATGCATGGCTACGATGTGGTCGACCATGCGCGGGTGAACGAAGAACTGGGTGGCGCTACCGCGCATGAGCGTTTCTCAAAAACCCTTGGCGAGAACGGTCTCGGCCAGGTGCTCGACATCGTCCCGAACCACATGGCGATCGGTATGCAGAACCGCTTCTGGTGGGACGTGCTCGAAAACGGCACCTCCAGCCGCTACGCCTCGTTCTTCGACATCGACTGGAACCCGCAGGAAGAACGGCTCCGCGATAAAGTCCTGGTGCCCGTCCTGGGCGATCAGTACGGCCGTGTGCTCGAATCCGGAGGCATCAAGGTCCAGCGCACGGGCCCCAACTTCGTCGTCGAAGCCTCCGGCGAAAAGTTTCCCGCGGCCCCCACATCCTTGCCCGCCATCCTCGCCAAAGCCGCCGTCTACGCCAACTCCGACGCGCTCAGCTTCGCCGCCGCCTCCTACGGCCGTCTGCCCACGCCTTCTTATGAAGACCGCCGCACCGTCCTCGCCCGGCACCGCGACAAGATCGTCATCACCCAGCTGGTCGCACGCCTCTGCGCCGAGCAGACCTCCATCTACGAGGCGATCGACCGCGCCGTCGATGAGCTCAACGCCGATCACGACGCGCTTGACGACTTCCTCAACCACCAGAACTATCGCCTGGCCTACTGGAAGACCGCCGACCAGCAGCTCGGCTACCGGCGTTTCTTCGACGTCAACTCGCTGATCGGCCTGCGCATGGAGCGCGGCCACGTCTTTGACGAGACCCACGCGCTCATCCTCGATTGGCTGCGACGCGGCGTGCTCGATGGCGTCCGCGTCGACCACCCGGACGGCCTGCGCGACCCGCTTGAATACTTCACGCGCCTGCGCGAAGCCGCCCCCAACGCCTGGATCATCGGCGAGAAAATCCTGGCCGCCGGCGAGTTCCTCCGCTCCGGAAAAAAAGGCTCCTGGCCCATTGAAGGCACCAGTGGCTACGACTTCCTCAACGTCGCGCTGCGCCTGCTCGTCCGCCCGCATGGCATGGCCGAGCTCTCCCGCATCTACGGCGAGTTCACCGGCCAGCCCACCGACTTTCCGCCCATCGCGCACGACAAGAAGATCGCCGTCGCCGAGCAGGCGCTGGGCTCGGACGTCAACCGTCTCACCACGCTCTTCGTCGAAATTTGCGAGCAGCACCGCAATCAGCGCGACTACACCCGCGCCGAGGTGCGCCGCGCTATCCGCGAGATCGCTGCCTGCTTCGGCATCTACCGCACCTACGTCGTCCCGCAGCGCAACGAGATCACGGGCGAAGATCGCCGCGCCATCGCCCGCGCCATCCAGTGCGCGCGCAGCGGCCGGCCGGAGATCGACGGTGGCCTCTTCGACTTCTTCGAGCAGGTGCTTACTCTCCAGGTCGCCGGCCGCAACGAGGCCGAGTTCGTTCTGCGCTTCCAGCAGTTCACCTCGCCGGTCATGGCCAAGGGCGTTGAAGACACCGCCTTCTACTGCTTCAACCGGCTGACCGCCATGTGCGAGGTCGGCGGCGATCCCGGGCGCGACGGCTCCTCCATCGAGGACTTCCACAACTACCAGGCCAAAATGCAGTCAACCCATCCGTCGACGATGACGACGCTCTCGACGCATGACACCAAGCGCTCCGACGACCTGCGTATCCGGATCGCCGTGCTCAGTGAAATTCCGCAGCACTTTGCCGGCGCTCTCGCGCGCTGGAGCGCGATGAACCAGGCGCGCAAAACGAACAATTTTCCCGACCGGAACACCGAGTACTTCCTCTACCAGACCCTCATCGGCGCCTGGCCTATCGACTTCGATCGCACCCACGCCTACATGCTGAAGGCCATGCGCGAGGCCAAGCAGCAGACCAGCTGGGTCGCCAATAACAAGGACTACGAAGACGCCCTCTGCCACTTCACGGAAGGCATTCTGAACGATCCCGCGTTCGTGGTCGAGCTCGAAGCGTTGGTCGCCAGAACGCTCGTGCCAGGCCGCGTCAACTCGCTCAGCCAGACGCTGCTCAAGCACATCGCGCCCGGGGTTCCCGACCTCTACCAGGGCTCGGAGCTCTGGGATCTGTCGCTGGTCGACCCCGACAATCGGCGGCCGGTCGACTACGATCTGCGCCGCCGCCTGCTCGCCGAGCTTCCCAGTCTCTCGGCCGCTGAACGGATGCGTCGTCTGGCTGACCGCGAAGATCCCGGCACGCCCAAGCTCCACCTCATCCACCAGTGCCTGCTGCTCCGGCGCGAGCACCCTGAGTGGTTCGGCCCCGCCGCCGACTACACGCCGCTCGCCGCCACCGGGCCCAAAGCGTCGCACGCCGTTGCCTTCCTGCGCGGCTCCTCGGTCCTCGCCATCGCCCCGCGGCACACCGTCTCGGTCGCCAACGGCTGGGGAGGAACCTCGCTCCGCCTGCCTGAAGGCGTCTGGACCAACCGGCTCACCGGCGAGCGTTTTGACGCCGGTGCAGTCGCCCTTCAAGATCTGCTGCGTACCTTTCCTGTAGCCCTGCTTGTCCGCGAGGAGTTGAACCATGCATAGCTTTCATATTTGGGCCCCGAAGCCAAAGAAAGTCGCTCTCCAGCTGGGCGAACGCGTCCTCCCGATGCAGGGCCCGGACGCCCGCGGCAACTGGAAGCTCGATGTCGACGAAGCCAAGTGGGGCGACGAGTACGCCTTCCTTCTCGACGAAGAAACCACTGCCTACCCGGACCCGCGCAGCGCCTTCCAGCCGCACGGCGTTCACCGTCCCTCCGCCCTCTACGACCAGAAGGCCTTCGTATGGAACGACTCCCTCTGGCAGGGGCCGCCGCTCACCGGGGCCATCATCTACGAGCTTCACATCGGCACCTTCACTGAAGGCGGCACCTTCGACGCGGCGATCGAAAAAATGCCGTACCTCGCCGACCTCGGCATCACCCACATCGAGATCATGCCGCTCGCCGAGTACGCCGGAGGCCGCGGCTGGGGCTACGATGGCGTCGCTCTCTTTGCCGTCAACCACTGCTACGGCGGGCCTGATGGCCTCAAGCGCCTGGTCGACTCCGCCCACGGACACGGTCTCGCCGTCATCCTCGACGTCGTCTACAACCACTTCGGCCCGGTCGGCAACTACACCGGAAAGTTCGGCCCCTACAACACCGACAAGCACCACACCCCCTGGGGCAACGCCATCAACTTCGAGGACGCGGGCTCGGATGAAGTCCGGCACTTCTTCTTCGACAACGCGCTGATGTGGATGCGCGACTATCACATCGACGGTCTGCGCCTGGACGCGATCCACGAGATTATCGACCGATCCGCCGTCCATTTCCTCGAGCAGCTCTCGGCCCGCGTCGACAATCTTTCCGCCACCGTCAACCGCGAACTCGTCCTCATCGCCGAATCCGACCTTAACAATCCGCAGGTCGTCACCTCCATTGAAGCCAAAGGTTATGGCATGGACGCTCAGTGGTCGGACGACTTCCACCACGCGCTCTTCACGGTCCTGCACGTCGAAGAGGACGGAGCCGGCAAGGGCTACTACAATGACTTCGGCGACTTCGAAAGTCTCGCCAAATCGCTCAAGTCCATCTTCGTTTACGACGGCAGGTACTCCGAGTACCGCCAGCGCAGGCACGGCCGCCCGGTCGACGGACTCTCCGCGCATCATTTCATCGGCTTCATCCAAAACCACGATCAGATCGGCAACCGCGCCATCGGCGACCGCCTGGAGCACATGATCGGCGTCCCGCGCACCAAGGTCGCGCTCGGCCTTGTGCTCACCGCACCGTTTGTCCCCATGCTGTTCCAGGGCGAGGAGTTCGCCGCCTCCACGCCCTTCCTTTACTTCGCCGACCACGAAGATCCCGAGATGGCCAACCTGGTTCGAGCAGGACGGAAGAAGGAGTTCGCCGCCTTCGGCTGGGATGAAGATCAGATCCCTGACCCCGAAGCCCCCGACACCTTTCTCCACTCGCGGCTGAAGTGGGACGAAGTCACCGAAGGTAAACACGCGGAGATGCATACCTGGACCAAAGAGCTGATCCGCCTGCGCAGAAGCTCCATTTGCCTGAATGATGGCGACCGGGGTCACCTGGAAGTGCACTACGACAACGCCAAGCGCTGGCTGCGCATGGAGCGCGAGCTCGTCACCATCCTCGTCAATCTCGGTACCGAGCCCGTTGACTTCGACATCACCTCCGCCTACCGGCTCGCCCTGGCCTCTGACCCCGCCGTCCGGCTCGAAGCCAACTCCGTTGTCCTTCCCCCGGACACTCTCGCCATTCTCTCCGCCGAACTCGAGTAACTGATCGCCGCCGGGAGCGTCCATCGTTGTACAGGTTGCTTCACACGCGAAACTTTTGCCCTCCCTCTCCGTATCCCTCTCAGACCCCGATCTTCGCAAAGCGCATTTGGTCTCAGAGGAAAGCACAATGTTTCCAGCCCGTTTTCTTCGTATCCTTATCTTTACCGGCTTTTTGCTCGCGCCTGCTGTCCTCGTCAACCCGGCTGCTTTCGCGCAGCAGGCCGCAGCGGCCGCGGCTCCCGCGCGCCAGCTTGGCACCGTAAAGTCGATCGACGGCACAAACCTTGCTGTGCTCACCGCAGCCGGAGCCCAGGTCACCGTCCCCGTCGACCCTGCCGCAAAAATCCTGCAGCTTCCCCCGGGCAGCACCGACCTTAAGACCGCCACGCCCGCCGCCTTCACCGATATCAGCGTCGGCGACCGCGTCGTCACCGGCAAGCCCGGAGACACGACAACCGCCTCCCGCGTCATCCTCATGAAGTCCTCGGACATTTCCGCCCGTAATCAGGCGCAGCAGGCGGACTGGCGGCAACACGGCTCCGCAGGCCTGGTCAAGTCGGTTGACGGTTCCTCGATCGCTATCTCCGTAGGGCCTCGCCAGGTCAAAGTGGACACCTCGTCCACCACCATCTTCCGCCGTTACGCCCCCGACTCCATCAAGTTCGAAGATGCTCGCCCCGGCGCACTCGCCGACATTCGGCCCGGTGATCAGCTCAGCGTCCGCGGCGAGAAGTCCGCCGACGGCACCGACATCAAGGCAGACGAGGTGGTCACCGGAACCTTCTCCAACCTCTCCGGCGCCATCGCTTCCATCAACCCCGCCGCCGGCACCTTGACCCTGAAGGACCTCACCACCAAGCGCAACGTCACCGTCAAGGTCACCGCTAACTCCGACCTCCGCAAGCTCCCCCCGCAGGCCGCCGCCGCTTTCGCCGCCCGCAACAATCCAGCCGCCGGAGCCTCCGCTGCTCCGGAGGCTACCGCGGCCACGGCGCGTCCCGCCGGCGCCGGCTCCGGCGCGCCAGGCTCCCGCGCCCGCGCCGGTATGGATCTCTCCCGCATGCTCGCGCGCCTTCCCGCCGAGCCCCTCGCCGATCTCAAATCCGGCGACGCGGTCATGATCGTCGCCTCGCCCTCGAGCGACTCCGCCTACACCGCCATCACCTTGCTCGCCGGCGTCGAGCCTCTGCTCTCCGCCAACCCCCAGGGAGGCCAGCAACTCACCCTCTCGCCCTGGAACATTGGCGGCGGCGGCGGCGCGGAAGCCGGCGGCGGAGCCCCGCAGTAGCCTACGCGCAGCACTTGACCCAACCACCTCGCTCCAAGGAGCCCTGATGCCCGTCCGTCCCCAGCCTGCTTCGCCTAAGTCGAAGCTCTCCCGGCCCGCGACCCTCCCCCTGGTCTCAGCCCTGCTGTTCACACCCTCGCTTCTCC
>CAXUNR010000060.1:0-17227 GCA_964252655.1 uncultured Acidobacteriaceae bacterium | reverse complement strand
GGGTTAGACGCCACTGCTGGACGATGGTGGCTAGCATCAGGACGCCCTCCATCCAGGCGAAGCGGTCGCCGATGCAGAAACGGGCTCCGCCGCCGAAGGGGAAGTAGGCCATTTTGGGACGGCTTGCCTTGGCTTCTTCGCAGAAGCGGTCGGGGTCGAAGCGGAGAGGGTCGGGCCACCAGCGGGGGTCGTGGTGGACGACGAGCTGGGAGAGGATGAGGTGGGCGCCTTTGGGGATATGCTCTCCGGTGCGCATGGTGTAGGACTCGGCGGCGGTGCGGGCGACGACCCAGGAGGGTGGGTAGAGGCGGATGGACTCGGCGAAGACGCGCTCGAGGTACTTGAGGCGAGGAAAGTCGGCAGCCTCGGGGAGGCGGTCTCCGCAGATGGCCTGCACTTCGGCGGCGATGCGCTCCTGGACGTCGGTGTGCCGGGCGACGAGCCAGACGGCAAAGGTGAGGGCGTTGGCGGTGGTCTCGTTGCCGGCGAGGAGCAGGGTGAGGGCTTCGTCCCGGACTTGGCGATCGTTCATGGAGCCGGATTCGTCGCTGGCCTCGAGCATCATGCCGAGCAGGTCGTCACCGGCGATACCGGAGGCTCGGCGCTCGCGGATGAGGCCGAAGATCATGATGTCCAGCGCGGCGAGGGCGCGGCGCATGGCGGGGATGGGGCCGATGGGGAGGCGCTCGAGCAGGCTGGCTCCAGGGAGGAGCGAGAAGGGCAGGTAGTTGTTGAAGACGGCCATGGAATCGACGACGGTCTGGACGGAGGCGTGGACGTCTGTGCCAAGCAGGCAGCGGCTGATGATGCGGAGGGTGAGCTGGACCATGGCGGCGTGAAGCTCGATGGGCCGGCCCGGTCCCCAGGAGGCCGTGGTCTCGCGAGTGAGTGCGACGATCTGGGCACCGTAGCCGGAGATGCGGTCGCGATGGAAGGCGGGAGCGACGAGGCGGCGCTGGCGGAGGTGGATGGGTTCTTCGCTGGTGAGGAGGCCGTCGCCGAGGATGCCGCGGGCGCGCTCGAGGACGACGCCGCGGCGGTGGTGGGGGGCGTCGCGGACGAGGACGTCGGCGATGGTGTCGGGGTGGTTGAACTGGAACTGGCGGTAGCCGCTGGGGGTGAGGAAGCTCGAGACATCGCCGTAGCGGCGGGCGTTCTCGCGGTAGAAGGCGGGGGAGTCGACGCGGAAGAAGGAGCCGTCGAGGAGGCGGTCGAGGACGCGCGGGCCGGCGGGCCAGGAAGGCTTGGGATTTCCCATGGAGGGCGCTTCGGTCATTTACTCTCTGATGTCGCGGGCTCGCCCGGTGGTGCAGGCTTCGCCGATAATGGAAAGGGTACGACCCCGGGCTGATGGAATCTTTTTTTAGTCGATACAAGAACGCGCTGGTGCTGCTGGTGTTGCTGCTGGCGCAGACGATTGGGCTGGCGACGCAGGTGAATCGTCCGGCGGATCCGAGCCATCCGGATGAGGCGGGGGTGCGGCTGCTGCGGCTGTGGGCGGAGGCGGCGGTAAGTCCGTTTGAGCGGCTCTCGAGCGGTTCAGGCCACAAGGTGCGCGGTTTTTGGTCAAACTATGTGGATCTGCGCCATGTGCGCCAGCAGAATGCCGATCTGCAGAAGGAGCTGGGGGATCTGCGGCTGGAGCGCGTGGCACTGACGCAGGATGCGCTGGAGGGTCAGCGGTTGCGGGGGCTGCTGGGATTTCGGCAGACGTACGCGCGGACGACGGTGGCGGCGCAGGTGATTGGGACGTCGGGCTCGGATGCGTCGCGGCTGCTGGTGCTCGACAAGGGGGCGCGGGATGGGCTGTTGCCGGGGATGCCGGTGATTACGCCGGACGGCATTGTGGGGAAGCTGCGGGATGTGTTTCCGCATACGTCTCAGCTGCTGCTGTTGAGCGATCCGAGCTCGGGGGCGGGGGTGATTTTGGAGTCGACGCGGATTCATGCGATTTTGCGGGGGAGTCCGCAGGGGCGTATCCAGATTGTGAATTTGACCCCGGATGCGCGGATCAAGACGGGCGAGAAGGTGTTGACGTCGGGTGGGGACCGGGTGTTTCCGCGGGGACTGCCGGTGGGGGTGATTGAGTCGATTGTGCCGGACCCGGAGCACCCGCCGTTTACGGCGATTACGTTGAAGCCGGCGGCGAACCTGGCGCAGCTGGATGAGGTGCTGGTGGTGACGGGAGTGACCGCGGATGTGGGGCAGGACGAGGCGAGTGACCCGGGGAACAATGCGGCGGATGTGAGCGCGGAGCGGCTTCCGGGGCTGCATGAGGGCAAGGAGGATACTCCGGCGGAGGCGGGAACTCCGGACGGTATGCCGCCTGCCGATAATTCTCGGAGTTTGGTGCCGCGGCCGAAGCCGGTGGTGCATCCGGATCGGTATTCTCCGGGGGCGGCGCCTCCGGCGGCGGAGTTGACGCCGGGGTCGGGGAAACCACGGGAGTAGGTGGAGGGGGGTGTGGGTGCTCCGGACGGTTGTGCCTCCCCACCTCAGACGAGGGTGCTGTCTAAGATGGGGCACCCGGAGTGTGTGGGGGTGGAGAAACAGTGCGGGGAGTGTGCTTCGCCCACCTCAGACGAGGGTGCTGTCTGAGATGGGGTACCCCGAGAGTGTGGTGGGGTTACGCTGAGGTATGACGACTCGGTCTTATACGTCGCGCACGGAGTTTGCGCAGTACAGCTTCAACCCGCTAGTGGTGGTGGCGGTGCCGTTTGTGCTGATCCTGCTGCAGGCGCTACTGCCGCTGCGGATGCCGCGCTTGCTGATTCTGGATTTGCCGCTGATTGCGGTGATTTTTTTCTCGGTGTCGCGGCGGAGTCCCATCTTTGGGGCGATCTTCGGCTGTGTGATCGGGCTGACGCAGGACGCGCTGACGGGGCAGTACCTGGGCATTCACGGGATTGCAGCGACGCTGGTGGGGTTTGCGGCTTCGAGCATCGGGTTGCAGGTGGATGTGGAGAATATTGCGACGCGGCTGCTGATGAGCTTTGGGTTTCTGCTGCTGGAGTCGGGGGCGATCTTCGTGATTGAGCGCTCGCTGCTGCGGCTGCCGGTGGACCGGCTGCGGTGGGGGCATGAGCTGATCCGGGCGGGAGTGAATACGGCGATTGCGATTCCGCTGTTTTTGTTTCTGGACCGGTTCAAGGAGCGGGATTGAGCGGTGGAAAGCACCTGCGGATGCGGCCTCCTGGGGATGTCTCTCCTGTGCGTGGCGGTGAGACTGCGATGCATAGGGCGCGGAGCATGGATGGGGTAGGTTGGATTAAGTGTGGGTTGACGTTCCGGTTGCGACGGAGGGATGTTTGGGAAAGGCTAAGTCGATAGAATTGGCATAGGTATTCCTCTTCATGGCTACGATCCCGCCTTTGATCCAACGCGAAGAAAAACTCTCTCCTGCGAAGCTGCATGCTATGCAGTACGTAATCGTGGTGATTTTGGGGGCGCTGGGGTTCGGGCTTTGGAATTTGCAGGTCCTGGATGCGGCGAGCTATAAGTCGCTGGCGGAGGCGAACCGGATTCGGAAGATTCCGGTGCTGGCGCCGCGGGGACGGATCTTCGATCGCGAAAAACGGCTACTGGTGGATAACTATAGTTCGACTTCCTGTTACCTGATCCGCGACCAGGTAAAGGACCTGGCCTATGATCTGCCGATTCTTGCGAATGGGCTGCATCTACCGCTGGAACAGGTGACGGCGACGCTGCGGCACTATGCGGGCGCGGCGAAGTATCAGCCGATTCCGCTGAAGCAGGATATTACTCCGGATGAAGAGGCGTTTGTGGAGGCGCACCGGAACGAGCTCCCGGAGCTTGAGACGCTTGAAGAGCAGCGGCGGCTGTATCCGCGGGATGGGTTTGCGGCGCACATGATCGGGTATGTGGGCGAGGTGTCGGAGCAGATGCTGGCGAACGACGATCGCTATGAGGGCTACCAGCCGGGCGACGTAGTGGGGCGGTCGGGGGTGGAGGCGACGTATGACACGCTGCTGCGGGGCGTTGACGGCTCGCGGGACGTGATTGTGAACTCGCATGGCAAGGAGCTGGGCCTGCTGCGGCAGGAGCTGGCGACGCCGGGCAAGGATCTGCGGCTGACGATCGACCTGGACGTGCAGCGCGCGGCGGAGCAGGCCATGGAGGGCAAGAACGGCGCGATGGTGGCGATGGATCCGCATACGGGCGAGATTCTGGCGATGGTGTCGCGGCCGAGCTACGATCCGAATCAGTTCTCGGTGCGGCTGACGCATAGCTATTGGCAATCGATTCTCGATAACCCCGATCATCCGCTGTTGAATAAGGCAATCCAGGCGCAGCTGGCTCCGGGGAGCACGTTCAAGATCATCATGTCGGTGGCGGGGCTTGAAGACAATCTCGCGCAGGACATGCACGTGCAATGCAATGGAGGCGCGAGTTTCTACGGACACTTTTTCGCGTGCGATGCGCACCATGGTGCGGTGAATATTCACAATGCGATTCCGTTGAGCTGCGACACGTTTTACTACACGCTGGCGAACCGGCTGGGGATCGACCGGATTGCGCAGTATGCGGCTGAGCTGGGGCTGGGGCAGCATACGGGGGTGGACCTGCCGGAGGAGGCCGCGGGGACGGTGCCTTCGACGCAGTGGGCGCTCAAGAACTATCACCGCAAGTGGTATGCGGGGGAGACGATCTCGGTGGGGATCGGGCAGGGTGCGGTAACGGTGACGCCGCTGCAGATGGCGCGGGCGATTGGGGGGATTGCGTCGGGAGGCGTGCTGCATCGGCCGCATCTGGTGTTCCCGGAGGAGGTTCCGGCGGGTGAGCTCGAGGCGATTCACGAGACGTATCCGGGGACGGGGGAGAAGACGATTCCGTTGACGGCGGCGAACTGGCAGACGATTACCGATGGCATGGCGGCGGTGACGACGACCGGAACGGCAGCAGCGGCGCATCTGGAGGGGATCGACTTTGCGGGCAAGACCGGGACGGCGCAGGTGATCGGGCATGAGGCGCTGGCGCGGACGAACAAGGGCCATAACACGATGCCGAATGCGTGGTTTGTGGGGATGGCTCCGCGGCGCAACCCGGATATTGTGGTGGCGGTGCTTTGGGAGCATGGGAATTGGGGGAACAACTCGGCGAAGCTGGCGTCGCAGGTGATCAATGCGTATGTGACGAAGCAGCGCGGGCGGGACCATAATCTGCGGGTGGCGGAGGTGGTGGTGCCGGAACCGGTACAGCCTGAGGCGAAGGAGCCGGAGGGTGGAGCGGCGAAGCGTGGCGCGGCCGTGGGGGAGAAGTCCGTTCCTGTGGTGAGGCATGCGCCGGTGGCTAAGCCGGGCGTTGCACCGGAGTTGACTCCGCCGCGGTGAGGTTGGGTGAAACTGGCAACAGCAAAGACGGAATACAGGGGTCCTTGGCTTCGCTCAGGATGACGTGAAGGTGTGCTGGGGCGGCCGTTTGTGGGTGTGTGTGCGGTTGAAGGTGTGTGTGGGGCGGGTGTCTTGGAAGCTTTGTTGCTTACACGTCGGGATAGGGGACGCCAGGGATGAGGGCGATGCGCTGGATGTCGGCGAGGAGGACCGATTCGCCGTGTTCGCTTAGGGCGGAGAAGGCGCCGTCAGGTTCACGGTCGACGCGCAAGAGAAAGACGTCGGGGGTGGGAGGCTGGTCGACGACGATCTCTACTTCGGCGAAGAACTGCTGGCCGGTGGTGAGCTCGACGGCGACGATGCGGCCCTCGCATTTTTTCAGGAGCTCAAGGTCTTCGTGGGTCATGGGGCTGCCTACTTGACGGAGCGTAACGGGGCGAGGAAGTTGACGGTGGAGCGCAAGACGATTTTGCTGTCCTGGTTGAAGGCCAGGGTGCGGGTGCGGACGATGCCGTAGTCCGGGCGCGAGGTGGAGTGGCGTACGCTGACGACTTCGATCTCGGTGCGGATGCTGTCTCCGGGGCGCACGGGCTCGGTCCAGCGCATCTCTTCGACGCCTGCGCCGATCATGCCTCCGAAGACCTTAATGGACTGGACGCGGAGACGCATGACGATGGCGGCGGTCAACCAACCGGAGGCGGCGAGGCCCTTAAAGAAGGAGCCTTCTCCGGCGGCTTCGTCGAGGTGGAAGGGCTGCGGATCGTACTTTTGACCGAACTCCTTGATCTCCTCGGCGGATACTTTGGCGGTGCCGGCGGAGTGAAAGAGCTGGCCGATGTAGAAGTCTTCGAAGTACAGGTCTTGAGGCATGCGGATCGTCCTTAGGAGTGATTATCGCAGGTTGGCCGCACCGGAAGTTTGAAGCGGTCTTGCCGATTGCTAAGGGAGGTGGAGCAGCAGGACGGTGATGTTATCGCGGCCTCCTGCGTCGTTGGCCTGGTCGATCAGGGTTCTTGCGAGGGTGGCCAGATCGATCTTTTGAGAGCGGCTGCGGGGGGTAGTTGCCTGGCGGAAGGTTGTGGCGAGGGCGGGCTCCGAGAGCTCGCGGGTGAGGCCGTCGGAGGCAAGGAGGTAGACGTCGCCGGGCTGTGGGGCGAGGCGCTGGATCTCAGGCTCGACGGTGGGAGCGGCGCCGACGGCGCGGGTGATGATGTTGCGCAGGGGGTGCGTTTCGGCTTCGCGCGGGGTGATTTCGCCGAGGCGGAGTTGCTCTTCGACGAGCGAGTGATCGAGGGTGAGGGGATGGAGGGTTTCGTTGCGCCAACGATAGCAGCGGCTGTCGCCTACGTGGACGAGGGAGAGGGAGGCGGCGGTGCTGCCTTCGGGGCGCGTGTAGAGGATTCCGACGAGGGTGGTGCCCATGCCTTGCAGCTGCGGGGAGCTGCTTGCCTGGCGGTAGACGGCGCGATTGGCGAGCGAGACGGCGGTCTCGAGTCGTTTCTCTTCGGTGCGGGTGGCGGAGGCGGGGTCGGGCTGGGCGCGAAGCGTCTCGAGGAAGACTTGCGTGGCGAGGGCGCTGGCCACTTCTCCGGCGGCGGCTCCTCCCATGCCGTCGCAGACGACGAACGCTCCGAGCTCGGCCGCGGCGGCGCAGGTGTCCTCATTGCCCTTGCGGACGCGGCCGGGGTGCGAGAGCATGGCAAATCGGAGCGATGGCACCATTCCTGCGTTGTGCAAGACGCGCTGCCGCAGACGATAGATGTTTCTGGTCGAGCGTTGGAACAAGGACATAGACCGAGTTTACGAGGGAAAGATCGTTGGACGGAATCGTACATGGGGAGAATTTGGCTGTCCTGGCGGGCCTGGCGGCGGGTTCGGCGGAGTTGATCTACATCGATCCTCCGTTCAATACGGGGAAGCGGCAGGCCAGGCCGCGGCTGAAGACGGTGCGCGACCTTGCGGGCGACCGTACCGGCTTTGGCGGGGCGCGCTACCGCACGGAGAAGCTGGAGGGCTCACTGGCAGGCTACGTGGATGCGTTTGACGACTATACGGGTTTTTTGCGGCCGCGGATGTTGGAGGCGCGACGCATTTTGACGGCGACCGGCTCCCTGTTTTTGCATGTCGATCCGCGGGAGGTGCACTACGCGAAGGTGATGCTGGACGAGGTGTTCGGACGGACCTGTTTTCAGAACGAGATTATCTGGGCGTATGACTACGGGGCGCGCGCAACGAAACGTTGGCCGGCCAAGCACGACAATCTGCTTTGGTATACGCGCGATCCGGAACGGTACACGTTCGAGCTGGAGCAGACGGACCGGATTGCGTATATGGCTCCGGCGCTGGTGGGCGCGGAGAAGGCGGCGCGCGGGAAGACGCCGACCGATGTGTGGTGGCATACGATCGTTTCTCCGACGGGGAAGGAGAAGACCGGCTATCCGACGCAGAAGCCTCTGGGGATTCTGGAGCGAATTGTGCGGGTGCACTCGCGGCCGGGGGAGCGGGTGCTGGATTTTTTTGCGGGCAGCGGGACCACGGGCGTGGCGGCACGGAAGCATGGACGTCGTTTTTTGCTGGTGGATGAGAGTGAAGAGGCGGTGCGGGTGATGGAGCAGCGGCTGGGGATGGTGGCTCAGCGGTGGGAGGGTGCGGCTCGTTAATTGTCTGGACAGCGGGCCGGTAGCTTTGTAGGCTGGGCGAGGAAAAGAACGCCTAAGAGGAAATTTCAAATGAATGCCGGAAGGTTAGGGGTGCTTGTCTGGTTGACGGTGCTGCCTGGTGCGGTGGCGCAAAAGGGGAGCGGTCCGACTCCCGCGCACAAGACCTGCACCGTCTCCCTGGTGGCTCCGAAGGTTTCCTCCGCGGACGAGGAGCTGGGGAAGGGTCATTTTGAGGAGGCAGAGCGGTTGTATGCGGCGATGCCTGGCTCGAACGACCGCATGGCTGGCCTGGTGCATGCGGAGTTTGGGGAGCATAAGCTGGACGTGGCCCTGGCGCTAATGGAAAGAGAGAACGCGGCCCATCCGAACGATGCCGTGCTGCTGGATTTGCTGGGGCAGGTACGGTATCGGCGCGGCGAGGTGGAGGAGGCGGCCAAGGCGTTCAATCAGTCGAGCTCGCTCGACCCGTGCCTGGCACGGACGCGCTACGATGTGGGGCGCTACCTGAACCTGAACGGCATGTATGCGTCTGCGCAGCGGCAGCTAGAGTTTGCCTATAAGCTGGCGCCTCAGGATCCGCAGATCAAGCGCATGTGGGAGCGCAGCCAGCGGGTGCCGTTGACGCTTGCACAGGAGCTTGACCGGCTGCGGCAGCGCGCGAGCGAACCGAACGTGAGCGAGGAACAGAAGACTGCGCTTGAGAACAGCATCAAGGCCGTGGAGGCGCGGAGCAAAGGGGACTGTACGCTGGCCGAGCCGGTCACGAGTGCGAAAGTGCCGATGTTTGCGACGAATCCATCTAATATGAGCAGCCGGCCTGCGACGAGCAGCGGCGTGGACGTGCTGCTGAACGGGAAACGGCGGCGCTTCCTGGTGGATACGGGAGCCTCCGGACTGATGCTGACGCGCGGCGCGGCGAAGGCGCTGGGCTTGACTCCGGAAGCTGAGATGAAGACTTTCGGGATTGGCGATGAGGGTAGCCGGGATGCGTTTCTGGCGCATGTGGATGACGTGAAGATTGGGAGCATGGAGTTTCACAACTGCATGGTGCGGGTGCTTGAAAGCGACCCGCAGCTGGGCATCGACGGGCTGCTGGGTCCGGATGTTTTTCGCAGTTTTGTGGTGACGCTGGACTTTCCGAAGGGCGAACTGCGCTTGTCGCCTCTGCCTCCGCGACCCGAGGAGACGAACGCCACGCCGACGCTTGGGACGGACGGCGAGGCGGTGAGCGGCACAGAAGCGCAGACGCGCCGGGATCGGTATGTGGCACCGGAGATGGCGGACTGGGAGAAGGTGTTTCGTTCCGGACACGACCTGATTGTGCCGACGTATATAGGGAATACCCCGGTGAAGCTCTTTATTTTGGACACAGGGGCCAGCCAGAACCTGATCTCGCCGGACGCGGCGCGCGAGGTGACCAAGGTCCATGCCGACAATGGAGAACGCATTCGCGGCATCAGCGGCAATGTGAACCATGTGGCTGGAACCGACTCGCTGTTCATTCAGTTTGCAGGGGTGAAGCAGCAGATTTCGCAGGGGCTGAATGCGATTGATACAACGCAGATGTCACGTGGCACGGGGGTGGAGATCGCGGGATTTATCGGGTACCCGATCCTGCACCAGCTGGTGATCCAGATCGATTACCGGGACGACCTGGTGCACGTGAGTTACAGTCCGCATTTGGAGATGGGGGTGCGTTGAGGGCGGAACTCAGGTGTTTTGCGGATCGACGGACTGGAAGCCGGAGGTTTCGTAGCGTGTCGTTAGCTTGCCCTCGGCGACGGTGACGACGGTGAAGCCTTCGGGGGTGCCGAGCCGTGTGCCGTGCCACCAGTTGCCGCAGATGGCGCCTGAGGTGATGTAGGGGATGCCGTGCCAGAGGACGGTTTCGTTGATGTGCGTGTGCCCTTGCAGGACGCCGAGAATGTTGTGCCCTTCAAAGAGTTTGAGAGTGGCCGGACCGTTGATGAAACCGTTGCCGGAGGCGGCCTGCGGGGCGGGCAGTGTGTAGGACTGGACAGCGCTGACGAGAGGAATGTGCGTGGTGACGATGATGGGTGTGCCGGGTGCCTGAGCGGCGAGGTCCTTGCTGAGCCATGCGAGCTGGTCGTCGTCGATGCGGGCTTCGTAGTGATGGTCGGCGGTGATGCCGATGGAGTCGAGCACGATGAAGTGGTGGGCTTTGTGGTTGAAGGAGTAGTAGGTTGAGCCGAAGCGGTCGGCATACATTTTCTTGCCGTAGGCGGGGTCGGTGGGCGCGGTGCCGCTGGCGAGATAGACGCCGAAGACGTCGTGGTTGCCGAGGGTGTGATGGACCTTGAGGCCGAGGTCCTGCTCGGTTTTGGCGTAGAGGTCAAAGAGCTGGGTGGCGCGGGCTTTGGAGACGCCGAGCGCGTCGAAGACATGGTCGCCGCCCTGGATGGCGAAGTCGACGGGTTGGGTGCGGGCGCGCTCGATGGCGAGCTGGACGCCGTGGGTGGCGTTGAGTTCGGGCTGGATGTGGGTGTCTGTGAGGAAGAGAAAGCTGAAGGGCTCGGTGGGCGTGGATGCGGGTACGGGTGCGGCGAAGGCGGGCAGGGCTGCGGCTGCGGCGGAGGCTCCGAGGAGCGAAAGAAAGTGGCGGCGATCGAGGGTATTCACGCTCATGCGCAGATGATACGGCGCGGCGATGTTTGTGCGATGAAGAGAGACGGTTCTGTGTGGAAGAGATGAGCGATGAGGGGCGAGGCCCGCTAAAATCGAGGGATGGGGAACAGAGTGATGCGAGCCCTGGTCATGGTTTTGGCCCTGGCCGGGTTGGTGGTGAGCGTACTTGCGCTGCGGGTGCATAACATGGATCCGAATGCGGCTCCTCCGTGCGCGGTGAATGAGCACTGGGACTGCGGCGCGGTGAACCATTCGCGCTACGCGGTGTTTCCGCCAAGGCTGGTGGACGAAGATGCGACGAGCGGAAAGCTGCACATTCCGGTGGCGAAGATCGGGATTGCGGGTTACGCGGCGATGATTGTGTTTGCGGCGCTGGGCCGGTGGTGGATTGTGCTGCAGCTGGCGGAGATCGGCTTCGGCGCGGCGTGCTTTTTGACGTATCTTGAGGCGTTTGTGCTCGAGAAGTGGTGTATTTACTGCGTATGGTCGCAGGCCATTGTGACGTCGATCGTGCTGGCGACGGCGTTGGCGCTGGTGCTGCGCTGGCGCGTGCGACGTGCGCAGAGGATAGCCTGATGGGACTGACGCGCGAGCAGGCGCTGGAATGCTTTGCGAGCGACGACCTGATTGGCATTGGGATGGAAGCGGATGCGGTGCGGCGGCGGTTGCATCCAGAGGGCGTGGTGAGCTACGCGCTGAATGCGTATGTAGACGCGGCGGGGATTTCGGCGCGAGAGGCTGGGGCGGAGGCTGTGAGTCGGGACGCTACGGGGATTGTGCTTTATGGGTTGGGGGCTGCGAGTGTGCCGCAGGCGGAGGCGGTACTGCGCGAGTTGAGCAGGATCGCGCCGAAGCTGCGGCTTGGCATGCTTGAAGGCGAGATTGCGACGTTGGCTCAGGCCGAGGTTGGGATGCTGAAGCGCTTTGCGCAGTGCGGCCTGGCATGGATCGAGGGCGACGGTGCGGCGACCTCGTCGCCTGAGGTCCATCGCGCGGCGCATGCAGCCGGGCTTTCAACGGTCGCGTCGCTGCGATTCGGGGAGGGGACGCGCCATGACGATCTTGTTGCGTGGCTTGAGGATTTCCGGCAACTGCAGGCAGAGACCGGACGCGTGCGAGCGCTTACGCTTGCGAGCGTCGCAGCGGCCAGCGGACGTGAGCTGGACGATCCAACGGCGGTTGAGTACCTGAAGACGCTGGCGATTTGCCGCATGGTGCTCGACAACGTGGATGCGGTGGAGGCGAACTGGGAGCAGCAGGGCCTGAAGGTGATGCAGATGGCGCTGCGGTTTGGGGCAAATGATGCTGGGTCGCTGCTCGGGCGAGGCGCGCGGACGAGTGAGGAAGAGGTGCGCAGGCTGATTCGCGACGCCGGCTTTCAACCTGTGCAACGCGATTCGCTATCTACGGCCATGTTTTTCAATTAGGCTTGGCGAAGCAGGGAAGAACGCACCATGAGTGAAGCCAACAATTTGCCGGGTGGAACAGCGCGCGCCATGGCCTCCGTGCTGCTTGCGCCGCGAGGCCTGGGCCACTACTGGAAGACGCATTACGCCGATAAGACGTTTGAGCATCTTTACCAGCTGAGTGGGTTGGATATTGCGCTTCTCACTCCCTATTTTCTAGTCATGATTGTGCTGGCGTTTTATGGCTTGCACCGGTATCAGCTGGTGTGGCTGTATTTTCGTAATAAGAAAAATGCAGCGAAGGGAAGTGAACCGCCACGGCATTTTCCGCTAGATGAACTGCCTTTTGTGACGATTCAACTTCCGATTTACAACGAGCAGTTTGTGGTGGCACGTTTGCTCGATGCCTGCTGCAAGCTGGATTACCCGCGCGATCGCTTTGAGATTCAGCTGCTGGATGACTCGACCGACGAGACGGTGGAAGTGGCGCGGGAGCTGGCGGAGAGATATGCGACCGGCCAGCCGGGATGTGCACCTCAACCGATTTTCTACATGCATCGTGAAAATCGTTATGGCTATAAGGCCGGGGCGCTCGATGCCGGGCTGCAGACGGCGCGCGGCGAGTTTGTTGCCATTTTCGACGCGGATTTTGTGCCTCCGCGCGAGTGGGTGATGAAGGTGATTCATCATTTTGCCGAGCCGGAGATCGGCATGGTGCAGACGCGGTGGACGCACCTGAATCGCAACTATAGTTTTCTTACCCAAGTGGAAGCGATTTTGCTTGACGGACATTTTGTGCTGGAGCACGGAGGACGCAGCCGCGCGGGAGTTTTCTTCAACTTCAACGGGACCGCGGGCATGTGGCGGCGCACAGTGATTGGTGAAGCGGGCGGATGGCAGCATGACACGCTGACCGAAGATACGGATCTGAGTTATCGTGCGCAGTTAGTTGGATGGAAGTTCAAGTATTTGCAGGATGTGGAGTGTCCGGCGGAACTACCGATCGAGATGACAGCGTTCAAAACCCAGCAGGCGCGGTGGGCCAAGGGTCTGGTGCAGACGGGGATTAAGATTTTGCCACGGCTGATGCGCAGCAATGCGCCGTTCCACACGAAGCTGGAGGCCTGGTATCACCTCACCGCCAACGTGAGTTATCCGTTGATGATCGTGCTAAGCGTGTTGTTGATGCCGGCGATGATTATTCGGAGCTACCAGGGCTGGATGCAGATGATGCTGATTGATTTTCCGCTGTTTGTGTTAAGTACGATGTCGGTTTCTTCTTTTTATCTTGTAAGTCAGAAAGAATTGTTTCCGGATCGCTGGTACAGGACCTTTCTTTATTTGCCTTATCTGGTGGCGCTGGGCGTGGGACTTACCGTGACTAATACGAAGGCAGTGCTCGAGGCGCTGCTTGGCATGAAGAGCGCCTTTGCACGAACACCGAAGTACAGCGTTCGTAAAAAGGGCCAGAAGGCGCAGGCACAGAAGTATCGCAAGCGACTCGGGATTGTTCCCTGGATCGAGCTTGCGATTGGAAGTTACTTTGCCTGCACGGTCTGGTATGCGGTCTCTAGTGAGAACTACTTCACGGTGCCGTTCCTCCTGCTGTTCGTTTTTGGATACTGGTACACCGGCCTGCTGAGTTTGTTGCAGGGACGCTTTGAGCGACCGTTGCCGGGACGAGGGCAGGCGCACGAGAAGCCATATCCTGTGGGTGTATAGCGCGACTATGGAGACGTGAAAAAGGCCCGGCTTGGATGCCGGGCCTTCTGGTTTTAGGTTCTAGCTAGAAACGAACGCCGAACTTGATTGGAATATAGGTGGTGCGGTTGCTGTTTTGCGGGAAGTCGTTGTATCCGGCGTAGGTGTTGAGTACCGCTGTGGAGCTGTTGTAGGTGATTCCGGTACGTTGCGAGTTATCGACAAAGACGTAACGGGCCTCAGCATAGAGGCGCTGGTTTGAAAACTTGGAGGCTTTGTAAGTCACGCCAAAGCCGCCGTTGAAGCCGGGCGCGTTTGAGGTGTAGTGATCGAAGTTTGAATTTTGTTCATACTCAATCGGGCCAAAAAGGGTCTCGATCGCGCCGATAGTGGGTACGGTGAACGTCGTTACTTTGTGATAGAAGCCTACGCCGACGACACCATATGCCCCTAGTTTGTCACCCTGATAGAAGTTGTAGGTGGGATCGACTGAGAACGACCATACGTGATTGTTTCCGTCCAGGCCTGAGATGGGGCACACACCATTGGCTATATCTGCCGCCGTGCAGTAGTAGTTATAGAGGTTCTGCTGATTGCCTAGGGTTGCGCCATTGATGCCGAACTTATCCCAGTCAAACTGCAGGTTGACGCTGAATTTTTTATTGAAGTTACGTCCGCCGCCTACCTGGAAACCGTAGCTGGTGTTGAAGTAGTGGTAGGTGTCTCCTACGGGCAGGGTTAGCCCTACACCGGCTAGGAAGCCATACTTGCTGGACCCATCGGAGTTATGGCTGCTGTCGTTATAGCGAGGACGTCCGTAGCGGCGGCGGGGTGGAGGCTGAAGGGCAGAGCTGTCGACGGGCAAGTCCAGGCGCTCAGTGGTGGAAGGATCAACGTTATCGAGTGAGGACGAGGAGGAGCTATAGTCCACGCCGGCATGGTATGCGAGATCAAGCGTTCCAGGCGTGTCGTTTGCGGCGAGATGCATGACTGCGGTTTCGTCCGGATTGTTCTCTGGAGCGAGGCTTTGAGCATGAAGAGCCAACGTCGAAGTAAGTGCGAGTGCGGAGAGAGCGGAAAGCGGACCGGCTAACCCGGAACCCCGGACTGCGCGGAATGAAATCATATCCATCTAGAAAACTCCCTAAAGCTGATCATCGTTTGTGGTGTTAGAACCCAAGGCGAGCACACTTGTTGCTCTGTAAGACGTTGGAAACTGCCAAACGGTCTACGATTTGTGACAGCGGTCCTGGCGCGCATACTTTGCAGGAAAGAAAATCCCGGCTCCCATGTAGGAGAGCCGGGATTTCTGTGAAACATCGGTCTAGTGGATGTCGAACTGCTCGGGATGCAGGCTGGGATCGGACTTGACCAGGATGGTTTTGCCAACCATCTCTTCCATCTCCTGAAGCCAATGGGAGGTGGTGGATTTGAGTTGTTTGACGACCTCCGGATGGACGCGCAGCATGACGTCGCCGCGATCCAGGTTCTTGTGCATTTTGCGCATTTCGACGTAGATGTCGTTGCAGATGGTGACGGGCGACTTGGTCATTCCCGTTCCTGCGCAGATGCCGCAGGTGGTGGACAAGGTGCGCTCAAGCGACTGCTTGACGCGCTTGCGAGTGATGGCGACCAGGCCGAAGTCGTTGAAGGGCAGGATCTTTGAGGGCGCACGATCAGTTTTCAGCTCGTCCTCGAGTGCAGCCATGACCTTGTTCCGGTTTTTGCGCTCATCCATGTCGATGAAGTCGATGATGATGATGCCGCCGAGGTCGCGCAGCCGGATTTGGCGAACGATCTCGGGGATGGCGTCGAGGTTAGTTTTGACGATGGTGTCCTCAAGCCGCGCGGTCTTGCCGACGAACTTGCCGGTGTTGATATCGATGGCGACCAGGGCCTCGGTTTGGTTGATGACGATGGAGCCTCCGGACTTGAGCCAGACCTTGGAGCGCAGCGCCTTGTTGATCTCCTCAGTGATGCCGAACTGCTCGAAGAGCGGGGTGTCTTTGGTGTAGAGCTTGACGCGGCGGATGAGCGAGGGCTGGAAGCGCTGCAGGAAGCGCAGGACGCGTTCGTACTCGGTTTCGGTGTCGACCCAGATGGCGGAGAAGGTGTCGGTGACCTGATCGCGGAGAACACGCTCGACGAGGTTGAGGTCGTGGTAGATGAGCGCGGGCGATTTCGAGGATTCGGAGCGTGCCTTGATGTCGGCCCAGAGATTGAGCAGGAAGCGGAGGTCGGAACGAAGCTCCTGCTCGCTGGCGCCGGCTGCGGCGGTACGGACGATGAAGCCTCCGGCCGCCTCTCCTTTTTCAGAGAGAAGAATCTCGCGGAGGCGACGCCGTTCGGAATCGGATTCGATTTTGCGGGAGACGCCGGTGTGATGGACGGTGGGCATGAAGACCAGAAAGCGGCCGGGAAGGGCGATGTGCGAGGTGATGCGGGCGCCCTTCTTGGCGATGGGCTCCTTGGCGATCTGGCAGAGGAGTTCCTGGCCGGGCTTGAGCAGCTCGGAGATGGCAGGAAGGTTGGTTGCCTGGGCGGAGGCGCGATGGCCTCCACCGTCGCGGCGTCCGCGCTCGCTTGAGCCTCCGGAGTGACGGCTGCGGTCTCCGCGGCGACCGTCGCGGCGTCCACGGTCTTCTCGTCCGCGCTCACTGCGGCTCGGTTCGCTGGTCTCCGGCTGGGCGAGAGGCTCTTCGTGGCCGGAGGAGGTTTCAGGATCCCGGAGGCTGGCGTAGGACGCGTCTTCGCGCGGCTCGGAGATTTCGGTGTCAGTGGCTTCGCCGTGCTCGCTGGATTCGGAGGGCTCAGGGCCAAACTCTTCGTCGGAGATCTCCTCTCCGCCTTCGTAGCTTTGGTCTTCCTCGAGGAAATCCTCTTCAAAGTCGTCGCCGTCTATGTCTTCGGCGTGGACCTGGGTCAACTGGTCGATGGAGCGCTCGCGCAGCATGGTGGCGAGATCCGGTGCGCCTTCCAGGGATTCTTCCTCGGGGTGTCCGGCGCCTGCCTGGAGCGAGGCGAGCGGCATGGAGGTAGACTCATCTTCTTCAAACAGCTCTTCCTCTTCCAGCAAACCATCGCCCGGCGCGAAGTAAGGAGCGGGCAGGGTCTGGTCTCCGGCGACAAGGTCGGCAGCGACGGGCGCTCCGGATTGCGGCTCACCCTGCATGGAGGCGGAGGGTGCGACCAGGTCCTGGGTCATCAGGCTGAAGGGTTCGGACTGCATTTCGCCTGAGGCGTTGATGGAGGTGAGATCGTGCTCGAGGGTTTTAGGAGCGTCGGAGTGAGGATTGAGCTTCGGTGTGGAAGGCTCGGCGGTCCACTCGGGCAAGATTCCAGCTTCCGGCGCGTCGAAACTTTCGGGAGCGAGGGAGTTTACAGGGAGTACGGTGGATGCGGCGGCAGGCGGTTCGGTTGCGGCCGGCTGCTCGGGTGCAGGGGGTGCGGACTGGCGATACTC
>CAXUNR010000059.1:0-18635 GCA_964252655.1 uncultured Acidobacteriaceae bacterium | reverse complement strand
GGGGGGGGTGAGGTAGAACCCAGGTCTGAGAGGCGAAACCGGGGGCATCCGGATGTGTGAGGCACCCGCGAATGCCTGGGCACCCGCAAATGCAAAGACAAGGGTCCTTCGCTGCGCTCAGGATGACGTGTGATGGTGTGGAGGGTTCGGTTGGGGGATGGGGAGGGAAAGAATGCAGGAAAGACTAAATTTAGCGGGAGAGGATTAGGAGGGCCAGCCCATGGGCCGGCACGGTAACTCGGAGATTGCCCTTGCTGAGGTGCTGCGGTTCCATCGGAGCCATGGCTCCAGCAGCGCGGAGCTGGTTGATCTGCGCGGAGGTGAGATCGCCAGGGGGCCGGCCCATGGCGTCAAAGGCGCGGAGGACATTGCCATGGTCGGGGTCGACGCGCCAGAGCTCGACGGAGGCGTTGGCGGGAGTGTGGTCGAGGTGTAGGTCGAAGATGCGAGGCTAACATTAAAAAATAGTGGGCAGGGTGTAGGTGGCGCCGGTGCCGGTGGGCGGGGCGTAGTTCCAGAGGGCGAGGACGAGCTTGCCGTCGGGGGTGAGGGTGGCGAGGGCGGAGTCCGAGGCGAGGGGCAGGCGCTTTGTGCCGAGCTTGTGCAGGAGGCGGAAGACGTTGAGCGCGGGCTTGGGAATGTTGTCGGCGGCGATGAGGCCGAAGCCGCCGTAGAAGGGGCTGCGGACGACGCCCTGCTCTTCGAAGACGTCGGAGAAGGCCCAGTAGTCCATGGAGTCGGTGAGTCCGTCGCACTGGCGGATGGTGTTGGCGAGCCAGGGGCCGATGTAGGTGGAGTCGGTGATGTTGGGCTCGTTGGCGTAGCTGGCGTTGTACTCGGAGAAGATGAGCGGAAGGCGCGGGTAGGCGGAGGCGGCGATCTCGTCGTGGACCTTCTTGACGGCGCGGTAGACCATGAGGTCGCGGGGGACGATTTCTTCGCTGTCGAGGACGTCGTGCGCGGTGTCGTTGGCGTAGACGTGGGTGGAGACGAAGTCGGCGGGAACGTGGGCGGCCTTGATGTGGGCGAGGAAGGGGGTGACCCAAGCGGCCTGCGCGGTGGAGGGGCCGCCGACCTGGAGGCGTGGGGAGACGGCTTTGAGGGCGCGGGCGGTGTGGTCGTAGAGCTCGAAGTAGGTGGGTTGTCTGGGGGTGCCTCCCCAGAAGTCGAGATTGGGTTCGTTCCAGACTTCGAACTTCCAGGAGGCGACTTCGTCAAGGCCGTAGCGGGCGACCAGGTGCTGGGCGAAGGCGCGCATCATGTCGTCCCAGAGGGTGTAGTTCCTGGGCGGAGAGACGATGGGTTTATAGAAGAAGGATTGGGTGAGGCTGGGATCGGCGGCCATTTTGCTGGGCATGAAGCTGAGCTCGACGAAGGGGCGGACGTGGGCGGCGAGGAGGCCGTCGTAGATCTGGTCGATGTAGGAGAAGTTGTAGGTGGACGCGTCGTGGGCGGCTTCGGCGGCGAGGCCGGGGTTTTTGGTGACGCGGTCGGAGTCGTAGAGGCCGACTTCGTCCATGAGGATGCCATGGAAGCGGAGAGATCGAAAGCCGGTGGCCTGCTGGACGGTGCGGAGGTCGTCGCGGAAGCTCTGGCGGAGGGAAAGGATGGCGCGGCCGGAGCCGAAGGTCTGCTCCCAGAAGTGCGGGAAGGGTGTGGTGCGGGCCTGGGCGTCGATGGTGAGAGGTTCGGGCTGCTGGGCGGAGAGGGCGGTCGCTGCGCAGAGGAAGGCGAGCGTAGACGCTCCGAGGAGTGCACGTCGATGGATCATGGGAGCCTCAATGTTTTTATGCTGAACAGTAATGGAGGGATGCGGAAAGAGAAAGAGGGTGCTCGTTGTTGGGTGCAGCCTCGTCCGGTGGTGTCTTTAAGAAATTAGATGGTGGTCGAGCCGGAGCTGATGGTGTGGGTGTGTGGGGTATGGAGAGCCCACCTCAGACGGTGGGACTGTTTGAGATGGGGCACCCGGAGGTTGGGGTGGGGTTTGGGGTCCGTGGGTGAACGGATTGTGGTGATCTGGTATGCTCGCGCCAAGTAGGCCGTCAGGACTCGTGCCGACATGTTTTCGTTCTTGTTCAAGTATTGGATCCCGGCTTCGTGTGCGGAAGGGCATGCGCTCGCCGGCTGAACGCTAGGTGACGCCTGGACCGGACGGCGCAGTAACCGTCACGCGCTTGCCTGCGGCGATATACTGGGACCGTGAGTAAGAGCTTCTATATCGAGACCTTCGGCTGCCAGATGAACGCGCACGACTCCGAGAAGGTGGTCGGCACGCTCGAGTCGCAGGGCTACGTGCAGACTCAGGTGGAGGACGACGCCGGGCTAATCCTCTATAACACCTGCTCGATCCGCGATAAAGCCGAGCAGAAGGTCTTCCACCGGCTGAACGAGTACAAACGCCTGCAGGGTGAGGGGAAGAAATTTGCCGTGATCGGCTGCGTCGCCCAGCAGGAAGGTGAACGCATCTTCGACAAGGCGCCCTACGTGTCGATTGTGGCCGGCTCGGCCAGCTACCGCAATTTGCCCGCGATGCTTGCGCGCCTGGAGCGCGGAGAGTCCCGCATTACCGGTCTCGACGACAAACAAACTACCGAGACCTTCGAGACGCCGTTTGTCGCGCGCACCAACCAGCATCGCGGGTACATCACGATTATTGAGGGCTGCGACAAGTTTTGCGCCTACTGCGTTGTGCCGTACACCCGCGGAAACGAGCGCAGCCGGTCTGCCGCCAGCGTGCTTGAAGAAGCGAGCCGCATGGCGGATGCCGGCTACACTGAGATCCAGCTGCTCGGCCAGAATGTGAACAGCTACCGCGACCCCAGCCGGCAAAAGACCTTCGCTGAGCTACTGCATGCGGTAGCTACGCTGCCCGGCGTCCGGCGTGTGCGCTTCACCACCAGCCATCCGCGCGACTTCACCCGTGACATCGTTGACGTCATCGACGCCACCCCAACCCTGTGCGATCACGTTCATCTTCCCGTTCAATCGGGCTCGACCGATGTTCTCCGCAAAATGGACCGCGAATACACCCGCGACTGGTACCTCGAGCGCATCTCCTGGATCAAAGCCGCGCGCCGCGACATCTCCATTACCTCTGACATCATCGTCGGCTTCCCCGGCGAGACCGACGCGGATCTCGAGCAGACGGCCACTCTGCTTGACGAGGTCGGCTACGACGCGATTTTCGCCTTCAAATATTCGCCTCGCCCCAACACTCCGGCTGTCAGCATGGCCGATTCGCTCTCCGATGAGGTCAAGTCGGCGCGCCTGAAGGTGCTGCTCGATCGCCAGCGCGAGATCCAGCGGGTGAACTACGATCGCCACCGCGACCAGGTCATGGAGCTGATGATCGAAAGCCACAACACGCTGCGCAACCAGGTTGTGGGCCGAAGCACACAGAATAAGACGGTCAACTTTACCACCGCGCAACCCATTCTGCCAGCCATTGGCAGCTACCAATCTGTTCGCATTACCCAGGCGTTCCCCAATAGCCTGTTGGGCGAGGCGGTCCTATGATCGACACGCGCACCGAGATCGAAGTTAATATTCGCGGGCTCATGCTGGACCCAGTCACGAACATGCCGATCGTGGTGCTCAAAGACGTAGAGAGCGATTTGGTGCTGCCGATTTGGGTTGGCCACTACGAAGCCCAGGCGATTGCGCTCGAGCTGGAAAAGACCGCTACTCCGCGCCCTATGACGCACGATCTTCTCCGCAATCTGGCTAAGGGGCTGGGTGCGACCGTGTCGCGTGTGGTCATCTCTGACCTCCAGAATGACACCTTCTTTGCAACCATCTGGATGCTGCAGGAGGGTGAGACGGTCACGGTGGATGCGCGGCCGAGTGATGCCATTGCGCTCGCCATGCGTTTCGACTGTCCGATCTTCGTGGCTACGCGGGTCTTCGGCCGGTCCAAGCAAGGCAATACTGCGGGCGGAGCCAACGTGAATGCGGAAGAGCTGCGTAAATGGCTTGAGAATTTGAACGAGGATGATACGGGACAGTACAAGATGTAGTGGTTTTGCCGCTTTGCTTACGAGGGGCAGAGCTTTTCAAGGTGCAGGAAGAACTCCGGAAAGCTAATTTTTGCGGCTTCGGCGCCCTCAATGAGGGTTTCTGAAGTAGCGCGCAGAGCGGCGATGGCAAAGGCCATGGCAATTCGGTGGTCGGTGCCCGAATCGATGGTTCCGCCATGCAGGCTTTGTCCTCCGGGAATGTCGAGGCCGTCCTCGTACTCCGTGAAATGCGCACCCATGGCGGTCAGGTTTTTCGCAACGAGCGCGATCCGGTCCGACTCCTTGACGCGCAGTTCCTTCGCATCGCGGATCGAGATGCCGGAGCGTGTGTAAGGCGCAACTGCGGCGAGCACGGGAAGCTCGTCGATCAACTGCGCGGTGAAGGCACCTTCAATCTTCAGGGGACTGGTGAGTGCGGAGGGCGAGGCGTTGATTTGAACCGTGCCGACCAGCTCGCCATGTTGCTCTTCCACGTTGAGGATGCGGATTTTTGCGCCGAGTGCGGCCACGACATCCAGCAGTGCGGACCGTGTGGGATTGAGCCCGAGTGAGTCGAGAATCAGGTTTGCATCCGGAAACAGCAGCGCGGCACAGAGGAAGAAGGCGGCAGAGGAGAGATCGCCGGGAACTGTGGCGTCGATTGCTTTGAGCGCCTGACCGCCCGGGATCGAGAGCCGATCGCCCTTGCGGGTGAGAGTCGCGCCGAAGGCTCGGAGGGCATGCTCGGAGTGGTCGCGAGTGCGGACAGACTCGGACAGACTGGTGATTCCGTTGGCCTGCAACCCGGCAAACAGGACTGCGGTTTTCACCTGCGCACTGGGAATCGGCGTCTCGAAGTCGATGGCCGTCAGCGGGCCTCCCTGGATGTAGATGGGGGCATGGCCGTCTGTGAGCGCAATGTTGAGTCCCATGGTGGCCAGCGGCTTGCGCACCCGCTCCATCGGCCGCAGCGTTAGGGACGGGTCTCCGATCAGGGTCACCTGCAGCGGGTGCGCGGCCAGCAGACCGGAGAGCATGCGCATTGTGGAGCCGGAGTTACCGCAATCGAGCGCCGCGGACGGCTGGTGAAAGTGACCCGCCGTCCCTGTCACCTCGAGATGCGTCCCTTTGTCTTCGACCGTCGCTCCCAAGGCGGCCATGCATGCAAGGGAACTGTGGGGGTCGGCTCCGGTAGAGAAATTGGAGAGCCGTGACTTGCCCTCGGCGAGCCCGGCCAGCATGGCATAGCGGTGCGAAATCGACTTGTCGCCGGGGAGGATCAGAGAACCTTCGAGGGTGCGGGCGGGACGGATGATTTGGTTAGACATTCTCTTCCAGCATAAGCGACAGCCCAACCTTCCTTGATCGCACCCGTCCAACGACGGAGAAGTGCTTGCCAGCGCGTTTGAAAACCTGGAGAATGAGACGGCTTGCGTCTTTAGTAGCATGGAACCGAGCGTCTGTTTCTAACAGAATGAGAAAGACTTTTGGAGTTACCTTGACGCACATGAAGAAATATCTTGCGATTGCAACTTTGGCAGCAGCGACCACGCTGGCATACGGGGCGGAACTCGGCAATGACGCAAAATCAGCGATACCGAGAGAGGTCGTGCAGGTGATTGTGGTCGATTACCGGGCGATGCAAAACTCTCCCGCGGCGATGAGTCTGAAAGATCGCGTTCTACCTCCGGAGTTGAAGAGGCTTGAGACGGCACTGAAGAGCTCCGGGTTGAAGGTGGATCAGGACGCGGACACGCTGGCCTTTGCTTCCTTCCGGGCCGGTGAGGGAAGTCGAATCGTGGGTATTGCGCAGGGCCAGTTTCATACCGGAAGCATCCTGGCAAATTTTACGAAAAACAAGGTCAAGCCGACGACGCTGAGAAACAACCAGATTTATCCCTTGGGTTCTGCCGGAATGAGTGTTTGTTTTCTTGATCAAACGACGATGGTCTTTGGCGAGAAGGAAGCTGTGAAAGCTTCTCTCGACGCGCGGGACGGCGTCTCTCAGAATTTTTTGCAGAACTCCGACATGGTTAGTGAGATGAATACGGTAGACACAAAGGCGATCTGGAGTCTGCTGGACCAGAAAGGCACGCAGACCATGATGAAGAGTGTTTTGGGCGAAGCGTCGCAATTGGCCGACTATGACACGGTGAAGAACCGCATGAAGAGTTCTCGGTACACGATGGACTTTCAAAACGGCGTGAAGTTCGACATGGCGGTACTTATGTCGGATACGATTACCGCGGCAACGATCGCCACGGTGATGAAAGGTGTGGTGATCATGAAGAAGACGTCTGGGTCGCCACTTGAGAAGACTGCGCTGGATTCGACCACGATTGATTCGAATTCTGGAACTCTTACCGTCGACTATGCTGCTTCGGATAATCAATTTTCGAGCCTCCTAAGCTCACCTTTGTTTCAGTCCGTGGTCAAGTAGAGCTCGCAACGCAAAAGCCGAGTTGAAAGACAAAGGTGGACTTACCTACGATGTAGGCGCGCGTCAGGATGTCTCGAAACCGTCCGCGCGCGGCTTCTTTCATGGGCGGAGAGAGCTTACTTATCGCCAAGTCCGGTGGCTGGCGGGCCTTCCAGCTTCCTGTAATCATGTTGCAGATCTCTCCTACTGTGTCGATTACCATGATGCTTGAGATGTCGAGGATCGGCTTCTGCAATAGATCGCTGGTCAGTTGCTCCGCGAAATCAAGGTCGATGAATAGAGAGGATGCTCCGTTCAGCGGGTCGGAGAGGCAGATGTGGGTGGCGGTTGTGGGAAAGGTTGCGGGCAGTCCAGCGGCGGGCGTGCAGCTGCGCTCAAACATGAGCGCGATCACCTCTTTGACTGCGTCATCGAGTTCTTGCGTTGTTGCTTGTGGCATGCCTGATCCTCGTTGAATGGACATTACTGGCAACCTCGCGACGATTGAGCGTGACCGCTCAGCAGTGGACCCAGACAAGCCTTGACCTGCTCGGAGGTAAATGGCTTGCTGAGACAGCCTGAAGCCCCGGCCGACTGAATGCGCGCGAGAAGTGTCTCGCTGGCCTCGGCGGTGATCATGATGATGGGGACCGCAGGGGCGAGATGCTGAAGGTGGCGCTGTTTCAGGAACTCCATCCCGTCCATCCCGGGCATGTTGATGTCCGAGAAGATCAGATCGAAGCTGCTGATCGTTCTAAGGATTTCGAGGGCCTCTATGCCGTTGCCGGCTTGGTGAAGTTCCGAGATATCGAGTCCAGCCTGACGAAGCAGACGCTCGATGAATCTTCGGATGACTACTGAGTCGTCGATGATGAGGGTACGCATAAATCCTTTCCGAAGTGCCGCTAAAGGGGTTATCGGCGGTTTTCGGGAAAGCTTGAGCAGTTTTTCAGGAAAATTTCGCCAGGGGTGATAACTGCTTATCTTGTTGCAGTTGGATCAGACAGAAGGCAGATTGTCACAAAAGCTAAACACGTCAAATTATTTGCATTTCTTGCTAAAGTTTTTGGAAAATCAGCCGATACTCCTCTATAGGTGACGTTTGCCCAGGAGTTCTGTTCATGTCAGCAAGGAACGGCGATAGTTCGCGTCCGATCATCTCAGCAGCACGGGATGAGAAGAATTCTGACCCGGTGCCCGCCTCCGATTGCAGTCTCAGCGGCCGGAAAGTCCCAGACATTGAAGCAAGATTAGCGAGGATTGCACTGTTGCAGCACGCCATACGATCAGGCACCTACCATGTGCCCGCGGAAGCTGTCGCGGAGAAAGTGGTGCAGCGGCTGACTAAAAACCCTGCTCAACCTGCGTCCACGGGTATTCGCATGGGGTCCAAATGAGCAAACGCATCCGGAGGCTGTCCTCAACGCGCAATCCTTTGGTGCTTATACTGAGGTGTGATTCGAGCTCTGAACAGTGCAATCCGATTTTTTTGGCGAGCGACTGCGGGACATCGTTTGCAACCCTGGCGCAGTCCCTATCTGCGTTGGCGTCTCGAGACTTTTACGGGTGTTCCTGCCGAAAAAGTGCAGTTGGTCCATTTTCTTCATTTCGCATTTCGGGAACGAGGGCAGATTGTGAAGTTTCTTCGTTGGACTGGCACCATGGGCAGGATTGCTGGCGAGAAACAAGTTAGTCTTACGCCGGTGGACAAGTGTGAGTGGCTCTAGGTATAGGAAGGGCTTGCGGAGGCACTTTGCTCACCAAGGCGGGTCGTCCTTTGTGTCGGTGAAGCCATTCCTTCGGTATAGTCAGGGTGCGGAACAACCTCAAAGAATAAAGGAGCTGTATGGGCGAGTCGTTAAAGGTATCTGCACAGGACGGTCACGAGTTGAGCGCGTATGTCGCTCGGCCTGCCGGAGATGCAGCGGGTGCGATCGTGGTTTTGCAGGAGATCTTCGGAGTCAATGCGCACATTCGCAGCGTCGCGGATCGATTTGCACAAGAGGGATATGTTGCCATTGCGCCGGCTTTGTTTGACCGTATTGAGCGTGGGGTCGAACTGAAGTATGAGGGCGAAGACATGCAGAAGGCGTACAGGCTCTTGCAGAAGCTTTCGCCGGAGACTGCACTGTTGGATGTCGCAGCTGCATTTGCCAAGCTTCGGGACGAGAGTTTCGACAAAGTTGCAGTAGTTGGCTTCTGCTACGGTGGTTTTCTCACATGGCTTTCAGCTACACGTGGTCCAGCGCTCGGGTTGACACCAAAGTGCTGCGTCGGATACTACGCCGGAGGGATCGGAAGCGTAGCAAAGGAGAATCCGAGCTGTCCTGTTCTGCTTCATTTTGGCGCGGATGATAGTCACATTGGCCCAGAACAGGTTGAGGCAGTGAGAGAGGCACACCCGGAGGTTGAGATCTTTCTTTACGAGGGCGCGGAGCACGGATTTAACTGTGATGCTCGAGGCAGCTTCAATCCTAAGCAAGCAGAGATCGCCCGAGGACGAACCCTGGCCTTCCTTAAGGAACACCTTGCGTAATAGATGGGGACGCAATTGCTATTCACGCTTGGGAAACAAGCAACAGCAAAGACCAGCTGTCATTCTGGCTTTGCCAGAATGACAGCTATGTACAGCGTGTCTACATACGTGGATGTTCGTCTTTGGAGATGATGAATCCATGATCCATATTCCCGCCTGGAGTGCCTACGGGTGGCTTCGCCACGGCTTTAGCGAGCGGCGCGGCGGTGTTTCTATGGTTTATGGTGCGGCTTGCGAGGAAGACGGCGATCTGAATCTGGGCTTTACTGCTGCCGATGATCCCAACGTGGTATTGCGGAACCGGGCTGCCGCGATGGCTGCTGTGGCCGGAGATGCCTTTGCAGAGCTCGTCACGGCGCGCCAGGTGCATGGCACAGATATTGAAATCTTGCGTGGCGGGGAATACTGCTTTCGGACAGCGGATGGCCGTAGCACGCTTAAAGCCGATGGCCTGATGACCGGCGTACCAAACCTTGTGCTTGGCATCCAGGCGGCGGATTGTGTGCCGGTTCTGGCGGTGGACCTTCGTTTGCGGGTGGTTGCCGCCTTCCATGCCGGCTGGCGTGGGACGGTGGCCGGCATCGTCGAGCAGGGGATTGCGGAAATGCGGGCTGAGTTTGGCTCTGCGGCTGAGGATCTTAGCGCCGCCATCGGCCCTGCGATCGGTGTGTGCTGCTATGCGGTGGGGGAAGAGGTCGAGACTCGCTTCTACGAGAGTTTTTCTTATGCGGCTGATCTTTTGGAACGGCGGGGTGAGAACCTGCACCTAGATCTGGCCGAGGCGAATCGCCGGCAGCTGCTGGCCGCCGGGCTTGGGACGGAGAGGGTTTTCGTTATGCGTAAGTGCACTTCATGCGTATGGCTTGGGAGCCGTCGCCGCTTTTTTTCGCATCGTGCCGAGCATGGGCATACGGGACGGACCATGGGATTGATCGGCATTGCTGAGAGTGCGTGACGCGCGGAGGCGAGTTTGCTAGATGGTTTGTGTGCGGCTCGACGTTCTGCGGGGCTGGGGCCGCTTTGTGTCCTAGCTAGACCAGTGAGCGCTGGAGGTTGAAATGAAAGCTCCTGCCGGTGAATACCCGGCAGGAGCTTGGCGCGGCCCTAGACTGTGGTGAGGGCCAGCCCTGCTGCTTTTTCTTCCGAGTCCGCCAGGATGGGCCGGTAGAAGAGCTGATTGTTATCCAGGTAGACCTCCAGAAATGCCGGCCGCTCGGCGATGCCGCCGGCGATGAGCGCTTCCGATAAGGGATCCTCGACGAAACGCTGCAGAGCCCTGCGCAGAGGCCGCGCGCCGTAGGTTCGGTCGCTGGCTGTCTTTTGCAGAATGTAACGCTTCGCGTCGTCGTTTACGGATAGGGTAATGGCCTTGTGAACCAGATTTACGTTGAGTTGCTGGACGAGAAGCTCGAGGATCTGCATGAGGTCCGCTTCCGAGAGCGACGTGAAGATGATGATTTCGTCTAGACGATTAAGGAATTCCGGATTGAACGTCCGTTTTACCTCGCCGCGGACCAACTCTTCCATCTTGTCGAGTGCCATGTTTTCGTCGCTTGACTGGAAGCCGAGACCCTGCTGCTTCTGCAGGTGCTTGGCGCCGATGTTCGAGGTCATGACGACGATGGTGTTTTTGAAGTCGACGGTGTTGCCGAGACCGTCGGTGAGCTGGCCGTCCTCAAATACCTGCAGGAGCAGGTTGTAGACGTCGGGATGGGCTTTCTCGATTTCGTCGAGCAGGACGACCGAGTAGGGGTTCCGCTTGACGCGCTCGGTGAGCTGACCGCCCTCCTCATAGCCGACGTAGCCCGGGGGTGAACCGATCAGCTTCGAGACGGAGTGTTTCTCCATGAACTCCGACATATCGAAGCGGATGAGCGACTTCTCCGAGCCAAACAGGAACTGGGCCAAGGTGCGCGCCATCTCCGTTTTGCCGACGCCGGTGGGCCCGAGGAAGAGGAAGCTGCCGATGGGGCGCGCTGGATTTTTGAGGCCTGCGCGCGAGCGGCGGATGGCGCGGGCCAGGGCTGAGATCGCCTTGTCCTGCGAGATAACGCGCTTGTGTAGCTCTTCTTCAACCCGAAGCAGACGTTGCGTTTCTTCTTCCTTGAGCGACGTCATCGGCACGCCGGTCCAGCGGCTGACGACATCTTCGATGTCCTCACGGGTGACGATCCCTGCGGAGGAGTCGTCGAGATGATACTTGTCGCGAAGCGAGCGCAGATTTTCACGTTCTTTCCGCTCCTCATCCGAGTAGAAGCGCGCCTTCTCGAACTCATGGTTTGCAATGGCGTTCTCCATCCGGTGCACGATGAACTTGATTCGCTTCTGGACTTCGGTCAGTTCTTCGGGCAGGGAAGTCTGGCGCAGCTTGACGCGGGCACCGGCCTCGTCGATGAGATCGATAGCCTTGTCCGGCAGGAAACGGTCTGGAATGTAGCGGCTGGAGTGCGAGACGGAGAAGCTGATGGCATCGTCGGTGTACGAGACGGCGTGAAACTTCTCATACTTTTCCTTGATGCCCATGATGATTTTGATCGCATCCTCTTCGTTCGGAGGAGGAACTTTGACGGCCTGGAAGCGCCGCTCGAGGGAGCGATCCTTCTCGATCGACTTGCGATACTCGGCAGGGGTGGTGGCGCCGATACACTGGATTTCACCACGGCTCAAGGCTGGTTTGAGGATGTTCGCGGCATCGAGCGAGCCTTCGGCGGAGCCGGCACCGACCAGGGTGTGCAGCTCGTCGATGAACACGATGGAGTTTTGATTTTCCATCAGCTCTTTCATGATGGTCTTCAGGCGCTCTTCGAACTGCCCGCGATACTTGGTTCCGGCGACGATGAGCGAAAGGTCAAGCGCGAGGACGCGCTTGTCGGCGAGGAAGGATGGTACCTCTCCGTCGGCGATCTTCTGAGCCAGACCTTCGACGATGGCGGTCTTGCCGACTCCCGGTTCGCCGATGAGCACCGGGTTATTTTTGGTGCGACGGCAGAGGATCTGGATGACGCGATCGACTTCGCTGTCCCGGCCGACGAGGGGATCGAGCTGCTGATCCATGGCGGATTGGGTGAGATCGCGGGAGAACTCCGCCAGCATGGACTGCTCGCTGCGGCCGGCCTTCGCGGTTGCTGCGGGCTTCTCCTGAGTGGTGCGTTGGAGTTCCTCGCGGATGGCGGGGAGGCGCAGACCGCGCTCCTGGAGGATTTCGGCGGCGAAGCATTTTTCTTCACGCAGCAGACCGAGGAGTAGATGTTCGGTGCCGATGTGCTTGTGGGAGAGCCGCTCGGCCTCTTCGGCCGCGTATGCGAGCACACGCTTGCACTCGTTTGAGAGCGGCAGATCGACGGAGGTAGAGACTTTCTCACGAATGGTGGTATGTCCTTCAATCTGCTTACGAATCGACTCCACGGACGCATGGCTGCGCAGGAAGCGATTGGTAAGAGCTTTGTCCTCCCGCAGCAGACCGAGCAGAAGGTGCTCGGTTTCGATGTAAGGCGACCCAAACTGACTTGCCTCGTAGCGTGCGAAAAAGATCACACGTCTCGCCTTTTCTGTATAGCGTTCGAACATGTTCCCCCTCAGTACGGCTGGTTCCCGGTAGACTCAAGAACAACGTTTTCGTCAGTCTACAGTTTACGCCTGCCCTTACGGTGCGAAATCTGCGGCCCATGTGCTTGTCGTAGCCGCACACTCAGATTAGATTCTCCTTCGGTGGAAGAGGTTCATGTAGCCACGCAAGGCCCCTACGCTGAGCGCCGGTACGACCTTCCTTTGTGTTACCGTTTCAACAAATCCAGTGTTTTGAAAGCCATTCCTGTCAAAAACGATGAAGAGCCACGGCAAAGGACGCGTTTGCTGGTCATCGGTTCGAATTTTCTCGCCACGGTCCAGGTGGTCTGGTTTTATCTTTCCTGGGTGTCCCCTTACCTGCACGCGAGGCTTTTCGAGCAGGGACTTGAGCGGACGCCGTTCCAGGGCCGCATGCTGATGATGCTTCCGATGCGCTGGGCGCACGAGTCTTTGTTCCTCAATGAGCTGGCGGCGCGTCTCTCGCGCCGGACGTTGTGGTTCGAGTCGGGTGTAAGTGCGGAAGGATTGCTGCAGGCGGGGGTCGACTTGGGCTGTGTTGCCATCACGGGGTTGGTGGCGCGCGCGCTTTATCGGCGGGCTTCGCCGAGTGGAGTGCTGACTCCGACGATCTACCCGCTGACGCTGGTGATGGTTGTCGCCACTTACTGTCTGAGCACGGATCATCATTTGCGGATGGTCTACGACTTGCCCAGCCTCGCGCTGTTTGCGATGGGTCTCTATGTCATTTATTTTCGGCGAAGCGTCCTCTTCCTGATGTCCATTTTTGTGCTTGCCACAATCAATCGTGAGACTAGCATCCTGCTGCTGGCCTTCTTTGTTCTGTCGGCGTGCTGTGTCGACGGGGAGTTTCGACCGAAGCTGGCTTTTGCTCCGCGGACAGTTTTGGTTGTGCTGGTTCTGGCAGTTTTCTGGCTGGGCTGGCAGCATTGGGTTGGTCTTCGCTTTGCGGCCAACCCGAGCGAGGCGAGCATCCGCTGGAAACATAATGTTTACCTTCTCCTCAATCCACTTACGTGGCCGCAGTTCTTTTCGATCGGTGCGTTCACGGTGCCGGCGATTCTGCTTTACCGCCGCCAGATAGGGGACCCGCTTCTCCGGCTTTGGCTGTGGGTGCTGCTGCCCTGGGCCGTTCTGATGATTGTGTTCGGCATTGTGATTGAGACTCGAATTTTTGGGGAACTTATTCCTTACCTTGCCTGCTGCTTCGCGCTGATCGCCGAAAAGCTGATTGCGGAGAGACTCAGCCTGGTGCGAAGTTCCGCTGTGCCGGCCCACGAAGGCGACCGAGCCGCTGCCATGCTGTCCAGTTCCGTTTCCACCTCCGTGGAGTCTCCGGCTTGAGGCCGCCTGCTCCGACTCCTTTCCTTATCGGCGCTTTTGGGAAAAACTTTAGTGGGCAATGAGAGGAGGCGTCGCCCTTCGTAAGAGCGTCGTGCGCAGCATGAGGAAGGGATGCTCGACCAGGCAGAACGTTACCGCTGCCAGGCCCATGGAGGCTCCGGTTAGGACGAGGAATCCAAACGCGGCGGCGGCGGCGGCGGGAACATGCGCGAGGTGGAGTAGAGGCTCCAAGCGGCTCACGATCCAGCCCTGCATGTACTCGTGATTGAGGTACATGCCAAAGGACAGTCGGGAGAGTAGATAAAAGAGGTGTTGTTGAAACAGCCTGGTTTGACTGCGGAGACCCCACCAGACGAGCGAGGCGAAGAAGAGGGCGAGACTGGTGAAGGGAAGGATGTCTGACCGCGATGCCAGAACGGCGCCCAACAGCAGCCCACAGACGAGCACCAGCAGCCCCGGCCGCGCCAGTAGACCGGTGGCGGGTTGCCGGGTCGATGCGAAGTTGGCCACGATCAGACCCGCGAGAAGGCCGTCGCAGTGCGTGTGGAAGGGGTAGTACAGATGAGCAAAGGCGAGTGGGTTCTTGCCCAGGACGTGGCCTGTCCAGGCGTGGAAGGTGAATGCCCTGGCTACCAGGACGAAGAGCATCAGCCCGGCCAGACCCCAGCGGTAGCCCCGCATGGACCGCGGGCCGATCAAGAGCAGAGCCAGGGGGGCGAGCAGGTAGAACTGCTCTTCCGAGCATAAGGACCAGCTTCCGTCCACGATGCCGTGGTTGAGGTAGTTGGTGAGGAAGGCCAGGTCCGTCCAGCCGTACTGTTTGGCTGCGGCCGCGGCCGGAGAGGCGAGGAAGACCGCGGCGAAGATGAAGAAGTAAAGCGGCCAGATGCGGAGTCCACGCCGCAGCATGAATTTGCCGAGCGCGATGCCTCCGGTTTTGTCCAACTCGCGCCAAAGCTGCGAGCCGATAAAGAAGCCGCTGAGCACGAAGAATAGATCGACGCCCATCCAGCCGTTGCGGGTGAGGCCGAAGCTGGTGTAGCGGTTGGCGCCGAAGCGCAGGGCGAACTTTTGGGCCAGGTGCTGATTGATGACCAGCAGCACTGCGATCGCACGAAGACCATCGAGGAACGGAAGGCGTCGCTCCGTGGCTATGCTGAGTTCCTGGACTCCGCCGCGAAACAAGCCTGCGATTCGGGCTACGAGGTGGCGGAGCGGACGCGGATTGGCGTTGGTTGGGTTGGCCTGTTGTTCTGTTTCCTCCGGTGCGAGCAGTTCCGGCGTCAATCGAATCTCCTCGACCCGCTTAGACTACGGGAGGCATGCGCCCGCGGCTATGCCACGTTCGTGTTCAGCTCTGCAACTTTTTGAGGTAGTCGACGATTTCGGTTCCGGTCCAATCCTGGGCCCCGGTCAGTTTTCGCCGCAGGATGCCGTGCTGGTCGATGATGTAGGTCTCTGGAATCAGCACCGTGCCGTAGAGAGAGTTAACTTTCTGGTCTGCGTCGCGCACGGTCAGCAGGGTTACGTCATGTTTCGTCAGGAACTTCTGGTAGACGGCGTCATCCTGGTCTGTGCTGACGCCGACGACGGTGATGCCGGGCATTTTTTGCTGTAAGGCGAGCAGACTGGGCAGCTCCTCCACGCAGGGCGCACACCAGGTCGCCCACAGGTTGAGCACGACGACCTTGCCCCTCAGCTTAGAAAGGTCCACGGTCTGGCGACCGTCCGACATGACGAACTGCGGCGCGGGCTTGCCGATGTTTCCGGGATGATCTCCGCGGTCGCAGCCGAGCACGCCCCCTGATCCGCAGACCAGTGCGAACCAACCCATCAGCAGTCCCGATCGCCAAGCTTTGTGCACGCGCTGCTCCGTTCTTCCTATAATACGAAGTCTGGCTGCTTGTCCCATCTCTTTATGGACGATCTGAACTCTACTTCCGCAATGGACGCGCCCGGCCTGCTTCTTTCTGTCATCGTTCCCGCGCGCAACGAGGCCGATGTTCTGCCTGCGTGCCTGGCCTCGCTGCTGAAGCAGTCTGACCCGGCACTGGAGCTGGGGCGCGACTGGGAGCTCTTGATTGTGAACGATGGATCGACCGACACGACGGCTGCGCTGGCCGCCGAGGCCGCTACGCTTGAGGGGGTCACGCTGCTGAACGCTCCGCCGCTCGATCTGAGCTCCCAGGGTGGCTTTACCGGCAAGAACAACGCCTGCTGGACGGGAGCGCAAGCCGCGCGCGGCCACCTGCTGCTGTTTACCGACGCCGATACGATCCACGAGCCCGGCGCCCTTTCGCGCGCGCGCCACGAGCTTGAGAAACACGGGGTCAGCCTGCTCTCCTACTCGCCTCGCCAGCTTACGTCGGGGCTGCTGCAGCGTTTGCTGATGCCGTTGATCTTCGCCGAACTTGCCATTGCGTACCCACCGGCGCGGGTGAATGCACCTGAGGATCGAACGGCCGCGGCTAACGGACAGTTTCTGATGGTGGTTGCGGAGGATTATTTTGCTGTCGGCGGCCATCGGGCGGTGGGGCTGAACGTGCTTGAAGACGTTGCTTTGGCGAGCCTGTTCAAGCGTAGCCGACGGACGCTTCGTTTTCGCTACGCCCCGGATGCGCTTTCTGCCCGCATGTACCGGAGCCCCGCTGCGCTGATTGAGGGCTGGACCAAGAACCTGGCGCTGCTTTTTACCTCACCTACGGCGCTCGGGCTGCTGCGGCTGCTCGACTTTCTGTTGATTTTGGGTATACCGGTGATCGCCCAGACCTGGCCGCTGTGGACCAGTTTGCAGCGGACGCTGTTTTATCTAGTGTGGGCGCGGGTGCTTTGGCGGTTCTACGCCCGGGTGGCGAAGTCCAATTTTCCGATTGTTGACTGTGCTTTGTCGCTGTTCGGCGTTCCGCTGTTCGTCTTTCTTCTTTTTCGCAGTTTCTTCCGAGTGCGCGTCGCCAAGTCGATCGGCTGGAAGGGCCGGACGTACTCGACTGCCCGGCAGTAGACCGATGTGCATCGCCCTCTGGTTAAAATCATCGAAAGTGCAAATTCCATGATCCTGCTGACCCGCAAAGCCGAGTTCTCTTCCGCCCACTACTACTGGAACGATGCTCTGTCTGCTGAAGAGAACCAGCGCATCTTCGGCAAGTGTGCCAATCGTAACGGCCACGGACACAACTACACGCTGGAGGTGACGGTGGCCGGCGAGATTGATCCGGTGACCGGCTTTGTGGTCGACCTGAAGCAGCTAAAGGAGATTCTGGAGCGCGAGGTGGTCAGCGTGTATGACCACCGTCACCTGAACCTGGAGGTTCCCGAGTTCCGCGCGGCGATCCCGACGACCGAAAACATTGCTGTGGCGATCTGGCGGCGGCTGGCGGGCAAGGTTCCGAACGCGCAGCTTTACCGTGTGCGGGTGTTTGAGGCTCCGGATTTGTTTGCGGACTTCTACGGTGAGTTTGAGAGTCCGGCACAGGTAGGGCTCGGAGTTCAGAGCGGAAGCCTACCTGAGGCCCAGGCTAAAAGCCAGCGCGAGGCAGGGAATCGACCATGAAGGCTTATCTAAATCGCCGCTATCACTTCTCTGCTTCCCACCGCTTGAACGCGGAGACGCTTTCTGCCGAAGCCAACCAGGCCGCCTTCGGCAAGTGCAACAATCCATTTGGCCATGGGCATAACTACACGGTCACGGTCACGTACTCAGGCATGGTTGACCCAGTGACCGGCATGGTCACCAACCTGGCCGATCTCGACCGCTTCGCCGAGGAGCATCTGCTCGCATGTTTCGATCAGACGAACCTGAATAGTCTGGCGGCGTTCGCCACGCTGGTGCCCTCGACCGAAAACCTTACGCTTGCGTTGCACCGCATCTTTGCTGCCTTTGCTGATGCGCATCTCGACCATATTCACGTTGAAGAGACCAGCAACAACTCCTTCGCCTTTCCCGCGCTGCCGTAGCCCGGCCGACTTTGGCTTTGAACGAAAGAGGACCATGCTTCCTGAACTTGCCTCTGCTGAAACGCTCGACACCGTCTCCACCGAAGAACTGTACCGTGAGCTGATCCGCCGACTGGGCGAGGATCCTTCCCGCGACGGGCTGCTGCGGACTCCGGAGCGGATGGAAAAGTCGATGGCTTACCTTACGCGCGGTTACAGCCAGACAGTAGAGGAGGTGCTGCACAATGCGCTTTTCGATGTCGATTATGACGAGATGGTGATTGTCAAGGACATCGAGTTTTATTCGCTGTGCGAGCACCACTTGCTGCCGTTTTTCGGGAAGGCGCACGTGGCGTACGTTCCGCAGGGCAAGGTGATCGGTTTGTCGAAGATTGCGCGGCTGGTGGATGTGTTTGCGCGGCGGTTGCAGGTGCAGGAACGGCTGACCCGGCAGGTGGCGGAATCGATCGACAAAGCGATCCATCCTCAGGGCGTTGCCGTGATCCTCGAAGGCCAGCATCTGTGCATGATGATGCGGGGCGTGGAGAAGCAGTCTTCGTGGACGACTACGTCTGCAATGCTGGGTGTGTTCAAGACGCAGATGCAGACGCGGAATGAGTTTCTGAGTTTGGTCCGGAGGAATGGTGCTGGTGGTTAGAGGCGGTGCTGTGGGGTGCGGTTCGTGGTCTAGAGCTGATTCGCCAAGATTGTATCGCAGGGATGAAGGAAAACGAACCGCAGATTCCCTTCGGGAATGACAACAAAGGCTTGGGACGGCTGGACGATGTGATTTTCAGGCTGTGCTTGGGGTGGGGGCCTGGGT
>CAXUNR010000058.1:15926-18830 GCA_964252655.1 uncultured Acidobacteriaceae bacterium | reverse complement strand
GGAGGGTGCGGGAAGGATCCTGCTCGAGGTGCGGGCGGGAAGCGCAGGGGCGGTGCGGATGTATGAAGGGCTGGGGTTTGTGGCGGCGGGGCGGCGGCCGGGGTACTACCACGATCCGGTGGAGGACGCGGTCTTGATGCGCTGTGGCTTGCGATCGCAACGAGTGGGGGCGGCGGCAAGCGAGGGCGATCGCGGTCGTTCGACGAGATAGCAGCACGTATAATCGTGCTCTATGGTCAAAGACGGTCTCTGGTATGGATTGGGGCTGGGGGCGGTTGCGGCTGTGCTCTGGGCGGTTACACACGTGTGGTGGGTTTGCCTGCCCCCGGTGTTGCTGGCGTTGTTTTTTCTTTGGTTTTTCCGGGATCCGCAGCGGGCGATTCCGGCCGGGGAGGGCGTAATCGTTTCTCCGGCGGATGGGGTGGTGACGGAGGCGGAGTGGGTGGAGACGACGCTCGGGAGCAAGCTGCGGTTGAGTATTTTTCTGAATGTCTTTGACGTGCATGTAAATCGTTCTCCGATTACGGGGACGGTGAAGCTGGTGGAGTATCGCGAGGGCGGCTTTATGAACGCGATGAATCCGGAGTCCGGGCTGACGAACGAGCAGACGATGATTCAGATTGAGGGCAACGGCTGCGAGGTGGCGCTGAAGCAGATTGCCGGGCTGTTGGCGCGGCGGATTGTGTGCAACCTGAAGGCGGGCGACCGGGTGGAGCGCGGGCAGAGGATTGGGCTGATTAAGTTCGGCTCAAGATGCGATGTGCTGCTGCCGGCGGAGGTGGGCAGGCAGGCGCGCCGGCCGAGCCGCGGGATGTATGTGCTGCCGTCGGTCTTTACGGCGGGGAACATCGCGGCGGGATTTTATGCGATTACGGAGAGCGTGCGCGGTGCGGGTGGGGAAATTGCGGCGTTTGACCATGCGTCTCTGGCCATCGGGTTTGCGGTGCTGTTCGACGGGGTGGATGGGCGAGTGGCGCGGATGACTCAGACGACCAGCGATTTTGGGCGGGAGCTGGACTCGCTGGCCGACGTGGTGACGTTTGGGGTGGCTCCGGCGCTGCTGGCGTATGTGTGGGGGTTCCGAATGCTGCCGGTGGGGGTGTACGGTGCGCTGCGGGAGCGAATTCTGCCGCTGGGGGTGGTGTTCTGTTTTGTGTTTTTGATCTGCGGCGCGTGCCGGCTGGCGCGATTTAATATCAGCATCAACCCGCAGCCACGAAATCCGGGGCGGCCGGGGAGGAAGTATTTTGTAGGGATGCCGATTCCAGCGGGCGCGGGGGTGATCGCGTCGGTGGTGCATTGCTTCGATGGCAGCCCGATTACGGATGCGCGGATTTCGGTGGTTTGGCTGCTGTTGCTGGCGGGCGTGGGATTTTTGATGGTGAGCAACTGGCGGTTCTGGAGCGGCAAGGAAATTGAAGGCAACAGCCGGCAGCCGTTCCAGGGCTTTGTGCTGCTGGCGCTGGCGATTGCGTTGATTGCGCGGTTCAGTGAGATCATGCTGATCACGATTGCGCTGGGGTATCTGGTTTCGGGCGTGCTGGCGCGGCTGGCGTACGCGTGGAGCCGGCAGCGGCGGTTGGGTGTAAGGTAGAGCACGAATAAGGAGGACGCATGACGGATGGGATGTACCGGATCGGGATCGTAGGGGCGACTTCCTTGCTGGGCAAAGAGCTGGCGGATGAGTTGAACGAATCGCTGCTGGCGGCGTCCGATGTGCTGCTGTTCGATGAGGAAGAGGCGAGCGGACAGGTGACGGCGGCGGGGGATGAGGCTGCGGTGATCCGGCAGGTGGAACCGGGGTCGTTCGACCGGATGGATTTCGTGTTTTTTGCAGGGGACCAAGAACAGACGGACCGGCACTGGCAGGAGGCTCGGCGGAGCGGGGCGAGCGTGGTCGACCTGACGTTTGGGCTGGAGGAGGAGCGCGGGGTGCTGGTGCGAGCTCCGTGGGTGGGGGTGACGCTGAAGGGGCGGAAGGCCTCGGCGGGAGAGGTGCAGGGCTTGAATTTGGAGACGCCGGCGGTGATCGCGGCGCATCCGGCGGCGGTGATGCTGGCGCTGGTAGCCGCTCGGGTGAGCAGCGCGATGAAGGTGCGGAGTGTGGCGGCGACGGTGGTCGAGCCGGCGTCGCAGGGCGGGCGCGGGGCGATGGACGAGCTGCATCAGCAGACGGTGAACTTGCTGTCGTTCCAGACGCTGCCGAAGGAGCAGTATGACGCGCAGGTGGCGTTCAATGTGCTGCCGTCGTTGGGTGAGTCGGCGAAGGTGCCGCTGCTGAGGACGGAGGAGCGAATTGTGCGGCACTACGGGCAGTGCGGGCTGGGAGTGCTGCCGCAGCTGGACCTGGAGCTGATACAGGCTCCGGTATTTCATGGCTATGTGGCGTCGGTGCTGCTGGAGCTTGAGGACGAGACGACGGCGGGGGAGCTCGAACGGGCTCTGGCGGGGGATGCGGTGGACGTGGTGGCGGATGAGTCCGACCCGCCGAGTAATTTGAGTGCGGCGGGGCAAGAGGACATTCTGGTACGGGTGCGGGCGACGGCGGGAGCTTCAGGCAAAGGGCGGCGGTTCTGGCTTTGGCTGGCTGCGGATAATTTGAAGCTGGCCGCGTTGAACGGGATTGCGTGCGCGAGTGAGTTGCGGCGGTTTCGGCCGCGGGGCAAGGTGCAGTAGGTGGTGCTGGACTCGGGAAGCGCATTCTAAAAGCGAGAAGCAGATCCTCCGCCCTTGGCGAGGGATGACAGACTTTGGGAGATGGGTGATCGCTTGAAGCAGAGTCAGCTTTAGATGGATTGGGAGAGGGACTCGAGAGACGAAGGTGACTTTTGAGGAGGTGCAGGTTTGCCGCTTCGAGAGGAAATTATTATCCGCAGTCGATTTCGGGGAACTCGATCCAACGGC
>CAXUNR010000058.1:0-15826 GCA_964252655.1 uncultured Acidobacteriaceae bacterium | reverse complement strand
GTCGATTTCGGGGAACTCGATCCAACGGCTGGAGCGGGGCGGCCACTCCATGCGGCAGAGATTGCTGACGATTTTGGTTGGGTCGCAGTCTCCTGCGAAGGCCCAAGCCGTGACTCTCTTGCCGCCGGATTGCAGGATGGTTCCGAGTTCTAGGAACGGCTCGGTGGCTTCGAGGCCTGTTTCTTCGGCGAACTCTCTTTTTGCGGCTTCGAGTGGCAGCTCGGTGTCGCCGTATTCTCCTTTGGGGATGGACCAGGTGCCTAGGTTCTTTCTAGCCCAGAATGGGCCTCCGGGGTGGACAAGGAGGACTTCGAGCCCCTTGCCGGTTGACCGATACATGAGGAGACCTGCACTTTGTTTCGGCATCGCTTGGACAAGGATAGAACACGTTATGTGGTGGAGAAAACCCTAAGTCTGAAGAAAGCTTGCGGACAAGTTCTAAGGACTCACAACAAGCTTGGATAGGCAAGCGAGGCAGTGTAGTTTCTACTTAGCCTAGTGAAGCTGCCGTGTACCTGCCTCCGCAGTTTAGTAAAAAGCTACATTACTGAAGCCGCAGATAATCTAACGCGAGGGTATGTGCCGCGTCCTCAATTTTAAGTAACTGTTCCAGAAGAATTGATTTAGTAAGACCTACTGCTGAAACAAAGTCACTTTGGAGCTAAGAGGAGCGACCGCCCGAAGATTCACAATGACGTTTGTGGAACTCCAGCCTGGTTCAAAGGTCTGCATCGTATGCAGCGTGGCATCCAGGTGAATTACTACCGGTCTAATTCTCTGACCTATAGAGTGAACTTTGGATCCAAATAGACAGAGTGTTCCGTCAGCAAGCCTGTATGCCAAAGAGGTGTTCATGGACTCCGGTAGAGATCCCGTGATGCGGCTTGCTTCTTTTAAGTCATCTGTAAGTTGAATCAGTTGACCCTGACCACCACTATCTCCCCGTATTTCCACCTTTTTATCACTTCTCAAGTCTCTAACAAGATGGTAAGAACCACTGAGAATGCTGCGACTCAGCAACTCTCCCGAACGATTGAGATGAAGCATCTTCGTTTTATTGTGAACTTGAACTAGAGAAGAACAATTCTTGGCCGATTTGTAGCAGCCTATTCTCCGAGTCTGTGAAGTACGGCGTTACTGGAATTTCTTGCTGCCAGGCAACATGGCCTTCTCCATCCATCGGCACAAACCAGAGCCACTTTGTGGCGTTACCTGGAGCAGCACTGTCCGCTACACGGACGACCGTTCCCAGAAGAATGACTTGGGAGCCCGACGTCAGGCAGCTATGGAAGATACTGTAGCGAGCCGATTGCCGGTTTGCGTTCTCGGAGAAAGAGTAGTTTCGCTGAGGCGCTTTCCGCCGGTATCCACATGGGTGAGCAGTGCTGAGGATTCTGTCGAAGACGGGTCATGCGGAAGCTTCCCGCAAAGGAAGGTACTTCCATCAGACATTGGAGCGATGCCTGAGTAATCCGGTATTCGGGGCTGGATAGGTTTCGGTACAGCAGCACTGGTGTACTCCCACAAAGTTTCTTCACTTGCTGAGAACTTCCGCGCCCAGGCCGATGATGCGTTTGTGCCAGCAACTATAAAGTTGTGTGCAGTTCCTGCGGCAATCTCTCCCGTGATGCCAACAGGGGTAGGAATGATTTTTTCACGTGCAATACAGGAGCGGGAAAAAGTGCAAAGAGAGACGTCCACGCTGGAAATTTCTTGTCAAGACGATACGCTCGGGCCGATCCGAGACCAAGAGAATACGTCACATGCGCAGAGTCACGGCGAGTTTCCTTAGCGGGGTGGTGTGTGAGTCCCCACCTCAGACAATGAAACTGTCTGAGATGGGGCACCCGGAAGATGGTGGTGGATCTACAACGGTGGGACAGTTAAGAAAAGGAGGGCGGGCTTTGCGTTTTATTTGGCGAAGACTTGGGTCATGTCGGCAAAGGCTTTGAACTCAAGCGCGTTGCCGGCGGGGTCGTAGAAAAACATGGTGGCCTGCTCGCCTACCTCGCCCTGAAAGCGGATGTAGGGCTCGATCTCGAAGTGCTGGCCGGCGGCGCGGAGACGGTCGGCGAGGGACTGCCAGCGATCCATGGTGAGGACGACGCCGAAGTGGGGAACGGGTACGGCGTGTCCGTCAACGGCGTTGTGGTGCGGCTGCGCGGCCGGCTCGGACGGCTTGAGGTGAGCGACGATCTGGTGGCCGAAGAGGTCGAAATCGATCCACTCGGCGCTGCTGCGGCCTTCGGGGCAGCCGAGGGTCTGGCCGTAGAAACGGCGGGCGGCGGCCAGGTCGTCGACCGGGAAGGCGATGTGGAAGGGCGTCAGGGACACGGCGGAGATTCCTCTCTGCGAATGATACGCGGCGGGAAGTGGAGAAGTTTGGACACTGCTGGACGAGGATGCTGCACACGCGTGCCTGGAACCTGGAGTTGTGCCTTTACGGTTTCTTTATCTTTTTTGCCGTAATGTGCGGGTGTACGGAGTTCATCCCTCATGGCCTCGGCTTCTAAGAATCCTTCCCTGCGTCAGTATGTGGTTCCAGTTACGGTGATGCTTGCCTTTGTTTCGTTCTGGCGCGCGTCAGCGATTGTGCTGTGCGATATGGCTTCTTCGGCCTACTATGTGGGCGGGATTGCGGAGAAGGCGATCGGTAAGGCGGCGCCCTGGTTCATCCTGGCGATTATGCTGTTTTCTTATGCGGTGCGCGCGATTTATATCGAAAGCTGCAGCATGTTCGTGCGGGGCGGCGTGTACCGGGTGGTGCGCGAGGCGATGGGTGGGACGGCGGCGAAGTTCTCGGTCTCCGCGCTGATGTTCGACTATGTGCTGACCGGGCCGATCAGCGGCGTGAGCGCGGGGCTCTACCTGGCTGCGCTGGGCAATGAGCTTGGCGAGCACTTTCACCTTGGGTGGCTGCATGTGTCTCCGCCATGGTTTGCCGCGGCTTTTGCGGCGCTGGTGACGGTGTACTTCTGGTATACGAACCGCGTCGGAATTCCGTTTTCGAGTACACGCGCGCTGCGCATCATGCAGGCGACGACGGTGATGGTGGTTATGCTGATCGCCTGGAGCGTGTACACGATGGTGACGAAGGGCTTTCATCCGGTTCCGGCTCCGGTTCCGGCGAACTTTCACTTTAGCGACTCGGCGCTGGGCTGGCTGAAGGGTACGGCGCTGCCGAGTTTTACGGCGGTGGCGGTGCTGATCGGGTTGGGCCACTCGGTGCTGGCGCTGAGCGGCGAGGAGACGCTGGCGCAGGTGTATCGCGAGATTGAAGCGCCGAAGCAGAAGAACCTGTTGCGCACGGGCTTTGCGATCTTTTTGTACAGCCTGCTGTTTACCTCGCTGGTCTCGTTTTTTGCGGTGATGCTGATTCCGGATGCGCAGCGGCAGCAGTATTTGGACAACCTAATTGGCGGGCTGTCGATGTTTTTGGCCGGGCCGTATGCGGTGCGGCTGGCGTTCCACGGGTTTGTGGTGCTGGTGGGTGTGCTGATCCTGTCGGGTGCGGTGAATACGGCGATTATTGGATCGAACGGCGTGCTGAGCCGGGTGGCCGAGGATGGGGTGATGGCTCCGTGGTTTCGCGAGCCGCACCCGAAGTATGGGACGACGCACCACCTGATCGACCTGATCGTCGGGCTGCAGTTGCTGACGATTTTGCTGAGCCGCGGCAACGTGGACATGCTGGGCGAGGCGTATGCGTTCGGCGTGGTGTGGAGCTTTGCGATGAAGGGGCTGGCGGTGGTAGTGCTGCGCTTCAGCCATCCGGAGGCGAAGCGCTGGAAATTTCCGCTGAACTTCCGGATTGGCAAGACGGAGATTCCGTTCGGCCTGATGGTAACGACCGCCATTCTGTTCCTGATGGCGATGATCAATCTGTTTACCAAGAAGGCGGCGACGCTTACGGGCGGGCTGTTTACGATCGTCTTTTTTGCGCTGTTTACGTATTCGGAGCGCAAGTACGCGAGCCAGCAGGCCTCGTCGAAGATTGAAGCAAACCCTGAGCCGGGCGATCCGTTCCGGGAGAAATCGCGGGAGCGCTTCCGGTTTCAGGTGAAGGATGACCTTTCGCCGGAGTCGATGGAGATTGCGCGGGGTTGCACGGTCGTGGCGGTGAAGGATCCGGACGATCTGCGGGCGCTCGACAAGGTGCTTGCGGGGGATATGACGGAGAAGCACGAGGTGGTGGTGGTCTGCGTGCACCAGGGCAGCACGAAGGATGTGGAAGATGGGCAGGGCAAGCTGGTTGCGGAGCGAGTGGTGGGGAATCGGGAGACAGACGTGCTGAGCGAGGTAGTGTTCTCTGCCGAGAAGGCGGGCAAGCCGCTGAAGCTGCTGGCGCTGTGCGGGGAGGATGCACTCAAGACGCTGCTGGCGGCGGCGAACTCGCTGGGGGCATCGGAGTTGTGGCTTGGCGTCTCGCGTGGCGGCGGCGGACGGGAGCAGCAGGAGAACGAGCTGAAGAGCTCCTGGAAGCGTGTGGAGGGAGAGAAGCAGGAGCTGCGTGTTTCGTTGGTAGGCGAGGAGGATGACGAGCCGCAGCAGCTTTGCCTGGCGGCGTGAGTCGGCGGCGAGACAGTTTCGCGGAGGTGGGTAGGCGTGGCTGAATCCTCGCAAACGTCGGTACGGAAAGTGCTGTACGCCGCGATCCTGGCGAATGTGGCGATTCTGATTGCCAAGTTAATTGCCGCGTTGGTGACGGGAAGCTCGGCGATGTTGTCGGAAGCGATTCACTCGCTGGTCGATACGGGCAATGGCGGATTGTTGCTGCTGGGATTGAAGCTGAGCAGCCGTCCGGCCGATGAGCTACATCCGTTTGGGTACGGCAAGGAGCTGTACTTCTGGACGTTGGTGGTTTCGCTAGCGGTGTTTGCGCTGGGCGGTGGAGCTTCGATTCATGAGGGGATCCGCCACGTGATGCGGCCTCGCGCGCTCGAGCATCTGGGCGTGACGTATGCGGTGTTTGGGTGCGCGGCGGTGTTTGAGGGCTACTCGCTGTCGGTGGCGCTGCGTGAGTTTCGGAAGCTGATCGGGTCGCAGTCGCTGCTGGAAGGAATCAGGCAGAGTAAAGATCCGGCTACGTTTACGGTTTTGTTTGAGGACTCGACGGCGGTGCTCGGTGTGCTGATCGCGTTTGTGGCGACGGTGCTGGGGCAGAGATTTGGCTTCACGCGGTTGGATGGGGTGGCATCGATTCTGATCGGACTGCTGCTGATGGGGGTGGCGGTGCTGCTGGCGGCGAAGACGAAGGCGCTGCTGATCGGCGAGGGTGTGGACCGGAAGACGCTGCGCTCGATTCGTGAGTTGGCGGAGAGCGTTTCGGGGGTGGAGCGTGTGGGCTATCCGTTGACGATGTTCTTCGGCCCGCAGAATGCGCTGCTGACGATGACGGTGCAGTTTCAGCAGGGGTTTTCGAGTGTGCAGGTGGAGTCGACGGCGGATGAGATCGAGGCGCTGATCCAGGGGGAGTTCCCGGACTTCCGACACATTTTTCTGGAAGTCGATACGATGCGGGGGCTTGGGGCGGAGGCGGAGTTTACGGAAGGGACAGACGCCGAGGCCGATCGAGCGCGATGAAGCGCGTTCAACTGCGCGCGGCGGGCAGGCGGACGACGAACTCGGTCTCTCCGGGCACGGAGGAGAAGAGGATGGTGCCGCCGATCTGCTCGACGATGCGGTGCACGATGCCGAGGCCGAGACCGGTGCCGATGCCGGCGGGCTTGGTGGTGTAGAAGGCGTCGAAGATGTGCGGTTGGGTTTGGGGCGGGATGCCTGCGCCGTTGTCGGAGACGAGGATGCAGAGGTCGGAGGCGTGTGGATGGAGAGAGCTGGGTTCGGCCCAGGTTTTGAGCACGATGTGGCCTCCCGCGGGGGCGGCGTCGATGGCGTTGTCGAGCAGGTTGGTCCAAATCTGATTGAGGCCGCCGCAGTCGGTGGTGAGCGTGGGGAGGTTGGGGGCAAGACTTTTTTCGAGGGTGATCTGCTTCTCGCGTACCTTGTGGCCGAGGATGACGAGCGTGGCGTGAATGCTGCGATTGACGTCGAGGGCCTGTTTCTGGCCGCGGCTTTCGTAGGCGTAGCTCTTGACGGCGGCGACGAGCTCGGTGACTCGGCCGATGCTCTCTTCAATGGTGCCGACGAGCTGCATGCTGGAGATCATGGCTTCGAGCCAGCTGAGGACATCGGAGAAGAAAGGCTCGGGGATGGTCGTGTAGGTGCAGGCGAGCGCGGTTGAATCCATGTGAATGGAGACGAAGGTGGGGGCGAGCTTCCAGGCGTCCTCGACGGCGGCTTGTTCCATCCAGGCGATGAGGGTCTCTTCGGCGTCCGCCTGTTCGAGCGAATTGAGCGAGACGTGCGGGCGGGTGGAGAGGGCGTACTCCTGGAGATCGTAGATGCACTGTTTCTGGGCTGCGCTGAAGTCCATGCGCGCCCATTTGGCGGAGAGTTTGTGCATGCGGGTCAGGTTGTCGCGCAGTTGGGTGGAGGCGCGACGGGCGGCGGTTCCGGGATTGTTGAGCTCGTGCATGAGGCTGGCGGCCATGGTGCCGAGGGACGCCATTTTTTCCTGCTGCGCCGTGGCGCTATGCACCTTAGCGAGGCGTATGGACAGGTTGCCGAGAATCTCGCGGCGGATGGCTGGATGGTGGTTGAGCAGGTTCCAGAAAAGATCTTCCGTGAGACAAAGAAAGATCGAGTGTTCCGCGGCGCGGACGGTGGAGGTGGAGGCAAAACCGGTGAGTAGCTGTACCTCCCCGAAGCTGGTGCCGATTGGAAGGGTCGCCATGAGGTGCGCGGTGTCGTTTTCAGACGCGTTGTAGAAGACGTGCACGGACCCTTGGAGCAAGAGGTAGAACTCGCGCTGCGTGCTTCCCTGGGGGCTGACGATCTCGTCGGGGGCGAAGTGGCGCTCTTGTGCGCCGTTCAGGAAGGTGACGGGCCGGCCCTCAAGGCAAGCGAAGAAGGGATTTGCGCTCAGTAAAGCTTGAAGTTCCGGGCGGAGTGGAGCAGCTTCGGTGTTTGCGAGCTCAGTGAGGGTTTGGGCCATAGGATTACTCGAGGTGGGAGTAGATCAATTCAGGGTTGCCAGATATTGATGGATGAACTGAATGGCGATTGACCCCTCGCCGACGGCGGAGGCGCAACGCTTGACGGAACCGTGGCGTACATCGCCGGCGACGAAGATTCCGGGAACGCTGGTTTCGAGCAGGTACGGATCGCGGTCGAGCCTCCATGTCTGGCCGGCCTGGAGCTTGAGATCTGGGCCGGCGAGAACGAAGCCTTTCGGGTCGCGCGCGATGCTTTTGGGGAGCCACTGTGTCTTGGGCTCGGCGCCGATGAAGATGAAGACGGAGGACGCTCCGCGCTTGACTGTGCCTGCGGGCGTGGCGAGCGTGATGCACTGAAGGTGGGCTTCGCCGTCGAGCGCGACGAGCTGCGTGCCGGTCTCGACGACGATGTTGCTGGTTGTTTCAATCTGGTCGATAAGGTACTTGGACATGCTGCGCTCGAGGTTCTTGCCGCGTACAAGCAGGCGGACCTCACGGGCGTGACGGGAGAAGTGCATGGCAGCCTGCCCGGCAGAGTTGGCGCCTCCGACGATGTAGACGGTCTCATCGACGCAGGAATCGCCTTGGATGGCGGCGGCTCCGTAGTAGAGGCCGGCGCCGGAGAAGCGGTTCTCTTCCGGGATGTCGAGCCGGCAGTATTGAACGCCGGTGGCGACGATGCAGGCGCGGCAGGTGACTTCGCGGTCGTCGCTCATGCGGAGGACGTGGTAGCCGTTTTCGGAGCCGATCGCGGCGACGCGCTGGGTGAGGAACTCGGCTTTGAAGCGGCGGGCCTGAAGGTAGGCGCGTTGCGCGAGCTCTTCGCCGCTGATGCCATCGACGAAGCCCAGGTAATTTTCGATTTTGGAGCTGGAGCCGGCCTGACCTCCTGCGGCGAAGGGTTCGACGACGAGGGTCTTGAGGCCTTCGCTGGCTCCGTAGACGGCGGCTCCGAGGCCAGCCGGGCCGGCTCCGATCACGACGACGTCGTAGTATTCCTGACTGGCCTGGACGCTAAGGCCTACTTTTTCAGCGAGCTGGGTGCTGGAGGGTTGGACGAGCGAAGTGCCATCGGGGAAGAGGATGACCGGGAGTTTGGCTTCGTCAAGTTCGCGCACGCGCAGTAGCGGGATTGCCTCGGGATTGATGTCGGGGTCCATCCATTGGAAGCCGATACGATTGCGGGAGAGGAAGTCGCGGACCTGGTGGTCTCCCGCTCCCCAGCGCGGAGAGATGAGCTGAATGCCCTCGTAGGGAGGCTTGAAACCGAGATACCAGGCCTGGAGGAGGTCGTCGAGGACGGGGTAAAGCTTTTCCTCGGGGGGATCCCAGGGCTTGTTCAGGTAGTAGTGGATGCGGGCGGAGTTGATGGCGCGGATGGCAGCTTCCGTGTCAGCGTAGGCGGTGAGCAGGACGCGCTTGGCCTCTGGAAACAAGGGGATGGCGGCTTCGAGGAAGTCGACCCCCGTCATGCCGGGCATGCGCTGGTCGGAGAGGATGAGGGCGACGACGTCGTTGCGTTCTTTAAGCTGACGGCAGATATCGAGGGCGGCCTGGCCGGAAGCGGCGCGGACGATGCGATGTTTTTCCCCGTAGTGGCGACGCAGGTCCTGGACGACTGCCTCAAGTACGCTGACATCGTCGTCGACCGCGAGAAGAATTGGTTTTGCCATGATTCGATTGTGCCCCCGCCTCTGCGGACGAGATGCGTCGCTGTCCTCTTTGGATGAACAGCAGAGAACGACGGTTCAGAAATGAGTGTCTCAGGAGGCGGAGTCGCGCTAGTCTGGAAGGCAGATCACAGCGAGTGTATGAAAACGAGACAGTCCTGCCGGTACGGCCAAATTTGGCCGATGAGGAAACTGCGGGCGTAAAAAAAAGGCCACGCAGGAGGTTAGACAAGTGCTGAACCGGATTATAGTGGCGGATGACCAGGCGATCTTTCGAGCGGGAACGGCCCGGGTGCTGGCCATGGAAGAGGATGTGCGGATTATTGCTCAATGCGAGGATGGACCGCGGCTGTGTGCGGCGATCCAGAGTTTTCGTTCGTCTGTGGTGATTTTCTCAACGGGTCTGGGGCTGGATCTTGCGGCGACGCTAGGACATCTAGAGGCGGCGGGTAGCAAGGCGATTCTGGTGGTGGACAGGAACGAAGAGGTGGCACCGGCGCTGCAAGACAAGCTGGACGGCATCCTTGGCCGCAATGTGACCGGACCGCAGTTGATTGAATGCGTACGGCGGGTGGTGCGCGGCGTTCGCTGCGTTCAACGGGGGACGCTGGCGGCGATGCCGGAGCTCGATGTGGTGGGGGCCCGGGTACGCGACCGGCTGACGCCGAAAGAGCTGCAGATTGTGGCTTTGATTGTGCAGGGATGCAAGAACAAGGACATCGCGACACAGCTGTATACGAAGGAGCAGGTGGTGAAGAATTATTTACGCAACATCTATGACAAGACTGGAGTGAGCGATCGGCTGGAGCTGGCGCTGTTTACGCTGCACCATCGACTGCTGGCGGAAGCCGCGGCGAAAGCGGGGACGTCGATCCAGAGAAAGATTGCGTAGATTCGCGGCTAGAGACCCATGCGGGCCTCCTCTTCATCGGCTTGTTTGCTGGGATGAGCGACTTTTTCCGCGATGGATTTGGCCTGGGTAAAGAGCAGAAGATAGTCGGGACCGCCGGCTTTGGAGTCGGTTCCGCTCATGTTGAAGCCGCCAAAGGGATGCGCGCCGACCATGGCTCCGGTGCATTTGCGGTTGAGATAGAGGTTACCGACGTGGAACTCCTGGCGAGCGCGCTCGAGGACGTCGGGGGAGCTGGAGTAGATGGCGCCGGTAAGGCCATATTCGGTGCTGTTGGCGATCGCGAGAGCTTCATCGAGATTGTTGGAGCGAATGACGGCGAGCACCGGTCCGAAGATCTCTTCCTGGGCGATGCGCGCTGCAGGTGGAACGTCCACAAAGACGGTGGGTGCGATATAGAAACCACCTTCGTTTTGAACGGGGTCGCCTCCAGTCAGCAGGCGAGCTTCGGATTTGCCAAGTTCGATGTAGTCCAGGACACGCTGATAGGCAGTGGGATTGATGACCGGGCCGGCGTAGAAGTTTTCCGCGGGGTCGCCTTGCTGGAGGCTGCCGACGCGCTCTGCGAGTTCATCGACGAATATTTCATAGATGGCCTGGTCAACGATGACGCGGGAGCAGGCGGAGCACTTCTGCCCGCTGAAGCCGAAGGCGCTGGCGACGACGCCCTCGATGGCGGCCTGGAGATCGCAGTTGGCGTCGACGATGATGGCGTCCTTGCCACCCATTTCAAGGACAGTGCGCTTGAGAAAGTGCTGGCCGGGCCGGGACTGGGCGGCGGACTCATGGATCTCGAGGCCAACTTTTTTCGAGCCGGTGAAGGCGATGAAGCGGGTCTGCGGATGAACGACGACGGCGGAACCAAACCCGGGTCCGGCGCCGGGGCAGAAGTTGACGACGCCGTCGGGCAGGCCGGCCTCTTCGAGCAACGAGAAGAAGTGTGCGGCAATGGTCGGGGCGTCCGGGGAAGGTTTGAGGACGACGGTGTTGCCGGTGACGATGGCGGCGGCAGTCATGCCGGCCATGATGGCGAAAGGGAAGTTCCAGGGCGGGATGACGGCTCCGGCACCAAGTGGGATGTAGCGGAGGAGATTGCGTTCTCCGGGCAGTTGGATGGGGGTGGTGGCATGCGAGAGGCGGAGGGCTTCACGGGCGTAGAACTCGAGGAAGTCGATGCACTCGCCTACGTCGGCGTCGGCCTCGGCCCAGTTTTTGCCGACCTCGAAGGTGAGCCAGGCGCAGAGGGTGTACTTGCGCTCGCGGATGAGGCGGGCGACGCGGACGAGGAGTTGGGCGCGGTCCTCGACCGAGGTGCGGGACCAGGCAGGAAAGGCGGCCAGGGCGGCCTGGAGGGCGGGTTCGGCGTGCTCGGCCTCGGCATACTGATGGAGGCCGACGACCTGGGCGGGACGAGCAGGATTGATGCTGGAGATTTTCGCGGTGGTGCGGAGGCGCTTGCCGCCGATGACCAGGTCGTACTCGCGGCCGAGCTCGCCGTGAACGGCGGAGAGAGCTTCCTGTATAGAGCGCTTGATGGAGGCGTCGGTGAAGTCGAGGAAAGGCTCGTTGCGGAATGGAGGCAGGGTAAGCGGCGCGATGGAGGTTGCCATTCCCTCAATTTTAGCGTGTGGAGGAGAGCGGATCCTCGGTGCGTGGCGAAGGCGGGCGAACGTCGAGAGAAATTCAGGCAGAAGCGATAGGATGGCGGGATGAGATTTGGATGGTGGATGGGGTTCTCCGTGGTGCTCTGCTGCGGCGGGTACGCCGACGGGCAGGCGGCGGCTGCTCCGGCGGTGGCGCCGTCGGGTTTAGTGCAGCCCTCGCTGGGGACGGTGCAACAGTCGCTTGAGAAGCTGTTTTTGGAGCGGTGGAAGGCTTCGAAGGCGTTGAAAGAGACGACAACGAACAATCTTGGCTCCATCCATCGTGATCTCGAGACGACGCTGCCGGGGCTGCTGGCGACGGCGGATGCAGCCCCGGGTTCGTTGGCGGGTCTTGTTCCGGTATCGCAGAACCTGGGGGCGCTCTATGATGTGCTGCTGCGGGTGACGGCGGTGGCGGAGTCGTCGGCTCCGGCGGATCAGACGGCAGCGCTTGAACAGGCGCTGACCAGTCTCGAGGGTGCGCGACGGTCGTTCACGGAGCGGTTGCAGGGCGCGGCCGAGGTGCAGGATCGACGCGTGACGGAGCTGCAGGCGACGCTGAGCGCGCGTTCGGCGGCCGTTTCGGCTACGATTGCGACGCCCTGTAAGCCCGCTCCAGCGGCGAAGGCGAAGAAGAAGGCGGCGGGTAGCTCGCGGAACTAGGCTCCTCAGAGCAGCGAAACGATACCATGGTGACTTCGAGAACTCTTCCGAAAAACTTTCGTTGAGGTGGTACGAGACGTGGCGGAACCAGGCAGTCCTTGTTCATCGCTGGTCGCGACACAGCCAAATCTGCGAGGGGACGAAGTCCCGCTACCTCGAGTTTTTTGGGCGATGCTTGTTTTGACGGGATTGGCCACAGGCCTGGCCGGCGGGCTTCTGATGAGGCTTCTGTATTTTCTTGAAGCGATCTGCTTCCACACCGAGGTTGGCGGATTTCTAGCGGGGGTGCGGAGCACGACGTACGAGCGGCGTGTGTCCGTGCTGTTGATTGCGGGTCTGGTTGCAGGAGCGGCGGGATTACTGGCTCAGCAATTGAGGGGCGATACGGACCTGAGCGGCGCCGTCTGGTCGAGGTCCGGACGCATGCCGGTTCTCAAAAGCTCTGTTCGAGCGATCTACTCGATTATCGTCGTCGGCCTGGGAGCCGCGGTTGGACGTGAGAATGCTCTTAAACAGGCAGGTGGGATTCTTGCGAATGTTTCTGCCTCCTGGCGCCGCTTGCCGGACGAGCAGCGGCGCTTGCTGGTGGCGTGCGGAGGCGGGGCGGGCATGGCCGCCGCGTACAACGTCCCGCTTGGGGGCGCGTTCTTTGCACTTGAAGTGTTGCTGGGCTCTTTTTCGTTGCGGACTGCGATTCCAGCGATGGCTGCGTCGATGCTGGCAGTGTGGACTTCGTGGCTTTTGCTTCCGGATCGGCCCACCTATACGATCGCCGCGTCTCCGGCTTCGTCTTCGCTGGTCGTCTGGGCGTTGATTGCAGGTCCGCTCTGTGGGCTGGTAGCGGTCCCCTACATCCGGCTTATGGGTTGGGCAAAGGCGGAGAAGCCGAAGGGATGGCAGCTCTTTGTGTTTCCCTTATTGAGTCTCGGCTTGCTTGGTGGGCTGGCGATGCTCTTTCCGGAGATGCTGGGTAACGGCAAGGATGTGGTTGAACTCACCTTGTTGAATGTATCCACCACGTTTCTTCTGTTCATGCTGTTTGTGCTACGTCCGCTGGCTACGGCTGTGCTTCTGCGCAGCGGCATCCCGGGCGGCCTTTTTACGCCGACGATGAGTCTTGGCGCGGTCCTGGGCCTACTGCTTGGAAGGGGATGGGCGGCTGTTTTTCCGTATAGCGCTGCGGCAAGCGAACTGCCCAGCGCTGCGCTGATTGGAGCGGCTGCCGTGCTTGCCGCTGCGACTCAGGGCCCGATCTCGTCGATACTTTTTGTTTTGGAGATGACCCGGACAGCAGATGCCACCATGGTTCCGTTGCTGATTGCCGTTGTTCTTGCAACACTGGTGACACGTAGCTTTGAGCAACGCTCCATTTACTCCATTGAAGTCGATCAACAGACGACTGAGTAGTTGCGTGGAAGGATGGCGCAGAGTACCGCAACCAATAAGCGTGAGGTTGCGTGTAAGTAAACGGGATGCATGACGGAGCGATGACAGCGTCACCTTCACACGATGGAAATCTTCAGTGCGCGCTTTGCTTTGTGCACCATCTTATCCGTTGTGTAGGCTTGTCTCACTTAGTACGATCCAGGCTTTTCGGTCCTTCAGTGATGGACCGTTGCCGTCGCGATATATGCGTTTAGGACGAAAAGTGAGAACGATGGTACGGCCGCATAAAAAGGGTCACGGATTTTGACCCGTGTTACGAAAGCAACCAGCATCATAAGTGCTAGACCACAGGACGCGGCGATAAGCAAAGGTGGGTAGAAGTGTCCGACGATTACTCCTAAAGCGCCTGCGATCTGTAGTACTCCGGTGAGCACTCTAAGTTGTGGAAGGCGGTAGTGTTCAAAGTCAAGGATGACACGCTTCGAAACAAGGCAGCCCATTCCGTACGAAAGAAAAAGAATGGCCGAGATACCCTGAGCAAATAGTTGAATCAGCGGCATTCTTGACCTCAGCTAAGTAAGTAGGATGTATTTTCGAAGGAATTTATCGCATGCAAATCGCAGTCTCTATCCTTCAAGTCGTTCTAGCTTTGATTCTGTTGAATGTCTGGCTTCTTCGTCCCAACCAGAGTTCGGCCTATCGCGGGGGAGGAGCTCACACGATGAAGGAAGAGTTTGCCGCGTACGGACTTCCATCGTGGGCGATGTATGTTGTCGGAGGTCTGAAGGTAGGAGCTGCTGTGTGCCTGCTCGTGGGTTTCTGGTTTCACATGCTGGTGTTTTATGCGGCACTCGTCATTTTGCTGTTGATGATAGGAGCACTGATGATGCACGGGAAGATTGGAGATCCCTGGAAGAAATCTTTTCCCGCACTCTTGCTGCTGGCCATGTCTACTTTTCTTTGCGTAACCTCTTACCCTTCCAAGGGCGTTACACAAGCCAGATCAGTTATGGCCCCCGGTGCGCCCTCTCCTACTTTCCATCCTGTCTCTGCTTGCGGCTGAGGGTGCGATTTCATTGCTCTTTCGGCCGTTGCGAAAAAACCCAAATACTACCGCGCCGATGAGTAAGAGAAGTACGCCTACTACCACTATTCCAGCTACCGCCATTGTTTTCCTCGTCTGTTGTCGAATTTGTCTTTGTTCTGACACTGTAAGCTGCTGAAGTAGGTCTGGTTTCAAGAGAACTTCTAACATTCTCTAAATCGTTCGATGGCCTAGGCTTCCATCCTCTCAGGCAACGATGAAACGCCGATTTGATCGCGTCAATATGCTCGGTGGGGAAGAAGGCTTTGGTTAAGGCTGATGGGTGATGTCGTACTTTTCTTTTTTATGGAGATTGAAGAATTTCAGGTCGATGGAATCTGCCATGGCTTTCATGCCGGCGTCGTTGGGGTGAAGATGGTCGCCGCAGTCGAGTGCGGGGCGAAAGGCGGAGGGGTTGGCTTTGTCCTGGGTGGCCTGATCGAAGTCGAGGACGTCGTCAAAGACCTTCGAGGTGCGCAGAAAGCGGTTGACGGTTTGTCGGATCTGTTCGCCGGCGGGGGACATCGAGCCTGATCCTCCGTAGGGGGTGAGGGTGGCGGCGAAGACCTTGAGGTTGTGCTCGTGGGCGCGCTCGGCAAGCTGGGTGAAGGCGGCGATGAGGTCATCGGCGGAGATGGGATCGAAGGGGTGGTTGGGATCCGTGGCTCGCGCGATGTCGTTGATACCCTCGAGCAGGATGAGGTAGCGGACGCCGGGTTGGGCGAGGACGTCGGTCTCAAAGCGGGCGAGGGCGTCGGGTCCGGCTGCGGGGTGGAGGACGCGGTTGCCGCTGATGCCGACATTGAGGACGCCAAGGCCGGCGGTGGACTTGTTGTGGCGGAGGCGCTGGGCGAGGAGGTCGGGCCAGCGCTGGTTCGTGTTGGGGGTGGAATCGATGCCGTCGGTGATGCTGTCGCCAAGGGTGACGATGGAGGCGTCCGCGGCGGGAACCTGGACGGCGACGGATTTGAGGAAGTACCAATGGCTGAAGGTTTGAGCGCCGGCGGGCAGGCTTTTTGCACCGACGAGATTGCCGGCCGCTAGGTAGTTCGTCTGCTTGGCGGCGTCGTGGCCGGTGATGTGGGAGATGGTCTGGGCGGGGAGGAAGAGACTGATGGTCAGATTCGATCCGGAGGGCAGGGTGAGCGCGACGGGGTCGCTGACGACGGTTGCTCCGGCGGGAAGGGTGACGGAGGGTCGGCCGGAGAAGGTGAGGGCGTTGGCGGAGAGGAGCGAGATGGCGCTTTGGGTGTCGGTGAGCGCGAGGTGGACGGCGCCGACGGAGAGGGGCTCGGTGCCGAACTGGTTTGAGAGCTCGATGCGCACGAGCGGGCCACCAAGAGAGACGTGAACGATCTGGCGCAGGGTGATGTCGGCGGAACCGAGGGGCAAGTTTGCGGGCGACGGGTCAGCGG
>CAXUNR010000057.1:0-20032 GCA_964252655.1 uncultured Acidobacteriaceae bacterium | reverse complement strand
CCCGAGCCCTCATCCGCATCCCCGAGGGCGTCCTCCCCGGCGACCTCACCGTCTCGCTCAACGACGTCCTCTCGAATCCCCTGCCCCTCCAGGTCGCCGTGCCCATGGCCGAGAATCTCCACCCCGTCGCCAACCCCGCCGTCGACGCCCAGGGCAACGTCTACGCCACGCTCTCCGGCTCCCGCGGCCAGCAGACCCCCGTCTCCATCTTCCGCATCGCGCCTGCGCCCGAGGGCGTCACGCACGAGCTGCGCCCCTTTGTCCGCGAAATCCTGAATCCCACCGGCCTCGCCTTCGGCCCAGACGGCCTGCTCTACGTCAGCTCCCGCGCCGAAGGCATCGTCTACCGCGTCGGCCACTCCGGTATCGCGCAGGTCTACGCCGAGGGCCTCGGCATCGCCACCGGCATCGCCTTCGACCCCGCCGGAGACCTCTACGTCGGCGACCGCTCCGGCACCATCTTCAAGATCCGCACTCCCTCCGCCACCCAGAACCAGGAAACCTTCGTCTTCGCCACGCTCGAGCCCTCCATCTCCGCTTACCACCTCGCCTTCTCGAGCGACGGCATCCTCTACGTCACCGGCCCTACCACCGCCTCCAACCAGGTCATCCACGCTATCGACCGCGACGGCAACGCCAGCATCTTCTTTCGCGGTCTCGGCCGCGCCCAGGGCCTCACCTTCGACCGCGCCGACAATCTCTACGTCGCCGCCTCGCTCGCCGGCGACCGTGGGATCGTGCGCATCACGCCCTCTCGCGAGGCCTCGCTGGTCGTCTCCGGGTCGAACCTCGTCGGCCTCTGCCTACTCCCCAACGGCAAAGCCGCGCTCGCCACCCGTGACGCTGTTTACGAGGTCGCGCTCGACTTCTCCGCCTGACCTCGCAACGCATCTTAGCCTTCATGCTCGCTGAAATCATCGCCGTCGGCTCGGAGATGCTGACCCCCTTTCGCCAGGACACCAACTCCCTCTATCTCACCGCGCAACTGAACGACCTCGGCGTCCAGGTCGCCTTCAAAACCATCGTCGGCGACTCGCTCGAGCACCTCACCGGCGCCGCCCGCATGGCGCTCTCCCGCGCCGACCTCGTCCTCTTCTCGGGCGGCCTTGGCCCCACCGAGGACGACCTCACCCGCGAGGCCGCCGCCGCCGCGCTCGGCATCGGCATGCGCCGCGACAACCCCACCTTCGTCGGACTCCAGCGCCGTTTCGCCGAGCGCCGCATCCCCATGCCGCCCAACAACGCCAAGCAGGCCGACATCCTCGAAGGCGCCGTCCTGCTCGAGAACAAAAACGGCAGCGCCCCGGGCCAGTTCCTCCACACCCTTGTCGACGCTCAGCCGCGCACCATCATCCTGCTCCCCGGCCCGCCCAAAGAACTCAAGGCCATGTTCGCCGATCAGGTTAAACCCCGCCTCGCCGCCACGCTCCCCCCACGCTTTCTTGCCCGCCGCGAGCTCCGCATAGCCCTCATCCCGGAGTCCACGGTCGACGACCGCACCGCGCCCATCTACAAGCAATACACCGACGTCGACACCACCATCCTCGCCCACAACGGCGAAATCCAGCTCCACTTCGAGTGCGCCAAGCCGACCCTTGTCGAAGCCCAGGCCCGCGTCGATGCGCTCGCCGAAGCCATTGAGCACGAGATGACCGACGACATTTTCTCCTCGCACTCGGAGTCGCTCGACGAGGTCGTCCTCCTCATGCTCGGCATGCGCCACCTCACTCTCGCCGCCGCCGAGAGCTGCACCGGGGGCATGCTCGCCCAGCGGCTTACGTCGGTCGCAGGCAGCTCGCGTTACTTCCTCGGCGGTGCGGTCGTCTACGCGGACGCGCTCAAAACCACCTTCGCCAACGTCCCCCAGGAGGTCGTCCGTACCGAGGGTCCCGTCTCTGAAGCCGTCGCGCGCTCTCTCGCCGAGGGCATCCGCACCCGCACCGGAGCCTCGATCGGCATCGGCATCACCGGCATCGCCGGCCCGGGCCCGGGAACCGGAGCCGACGAAGGCAAACCCCTTGGCCTCGTCTACATCAGCATCGCCGACACTGACGGAACCCAGGTCAAAGAGCTCCACCTCAGCGGCGACCGCGAGCGTATCCGCTGGTGGGCCACCCAGCACGCCCTCGAGCTCCTCCGTCGCCAGATGCTCTAGAAGCACCGACGCAGTCCAAGGGTGCAGTAGGGGCAGGAATCCGGGTGGAGCCTCGGACGATCCCACATGTCGGGTGCCCCATCTCAGCCAGTCTGATCGACTGAGGTGGGCTCGCACAAATCTCACAAGGTTTACCTTTTCGCCCCGCATTTGAACCGAGCGATGCGATAAATCAATCCCTTCCACTCAAAGAACGATAGAAACACACGGAAAGGAAGAATAACCTCGTCCTACCTCCCGGTCCCGCGACAAAGCTTAACTTCGCGCATTTAGCCTGAGAGACACATCCTCCACACTCCAGATTGGTAGACTCAAAAAGGCATGAACCCCTGGCTCGTCTCCATTCCGCTCGCGTACCTGCTTGGCTCCATCCCCTTCGGCTATCTACTCGTCCGCCTCGTGCGCCGGGAGGACATCCGCGTCTCCGGCAGCGGCAACATCGGCGCTACCAACGTCGCCCGCTCCGGAGCCAAAGGCCTCGCCTTGCTCACGCTGCTGCTTGACGCAGCCAAAACCTTCCTCGCTGTCGTCCTCGCCCGCCACTTCGTCCCCGGCAACTTCGACTTCACCGTCGTAGCCGCCATCGCCGCCATGCTCGGCTATATTTTCCCCGTCTGGCTCGGCTTCCGCGGCGGCAAAGGAGTCGCCGGCGGCCTGGGCGTCTTCCTCGCCCTCACTCCCTGGATCGCGCTCTGCGCCCTCGGCGTCTTCCTCCTCGTCGTCGCCACCAGCCGTTACGTGTCGCTCGCCTCTCTCGCCGCCGCGGTTTCTATGCCCTTCTTCGCCTTGTTCTTCCTGCACAGTCCAAGCCCCATCACGGTCTTCGGATTCCTCTTCATTCCCTCGCTGATCTGTCTTCGTCACCACAAAAACATTGAGCGTCTGCGCTCCGGCACAGAGAGCCGTTTCGGCGGCCAACGCGCCCGCAAGGTGGCCGCATGAGCCGCATCGCTGTTCTCGGAGCCGGCGCCTGGGGCACTGCCCTCACCATCTCGCTCGCCCGCCGCGGAGGCCACCAGCTCACCCTCTGGGCCCACTCCGCCCCGCTCGCCGAGCAGCTCTCCGAAACCGGAGAAAACCTCCCTTACCTCCCCGGCTTCACCCTTCCCGCAGACGTCACCATCACCCCCGACCTGCCCGCCGCCATCTTTGAGGCAGACATCCTCCTCTGCGTCACGCCCTCTCGGCACCTGCGCGAAACCATCGCCGAAATCGCCCCCCTGCTCACCCGCAACCAAATCCTGCTCTCCGCCAGCAAGGGCCTTGAGCAAACCAGCTTCCTGCGCATGACTCAGGTCTTCGCCTCCCTCACCGGCAACCCCTGCGGCGTGCTCAGCGGACCCTCTTTCGCCCACGAGGTCGCCGCCGGCCTGCCCACCGCCATCGTCATCGCCGCCTCCCGCTCCGAGATCACCCAGGCCATTCAGCGAGACTTCGCCTCACCCAGCCTCCGCCTCTACACCAACGACGACATCCCCGGAGTCGAGCTCGGTGGTGCCCTTAAGAACGTCATCGCCCTTGCCTGCGGCGTCAGCCAGGGCCTCGGCCTCGGCCTCAACACCTCCGCCGCCCTCATCACCCGCGGCATCGCCGAGATCACCCGCCTCGCCGTCGCCTGCGGAGGCCGCCGGCAGACCCTCGCCGGCCTCACCGGTGTCGGCGACCTCGTCCTCACCTGCACCGGGGCCCTCAGCCGCAACCGCTCCGTCGGCATCGAGCTGGGCAAAGGACGCCGCCTCTCCGACATCCTTACCGGCATGAACGGTAAGATCGCCGAAGGCGTCTCCTCCACCGCCTCCGCCCTAGGACTCGCCGCGCGCTACGGGGTCGAAATGCCCATTACCCAGCAAGTCGACGACATCCTGCAAGGCAACAAGGGCCCGCGCGAAGCCATCCGCGAACTCATGTCGCGCCCCGGCCGCGACGAATAGAAGCTAACCGCCCTCCACTGGAAAACCGGCCTTCATCCTTCCTCGCTGCGCAGTCTCGGCTTACCCGGCACCGCCGGCTGCCGGCGCTGGTACAGCCTGTAGATCATTCGCGACATCCTACCGAAAGATCAAGTTTGAGAACGGATACATATGTCTAAGCTTTTAACCAACTGATTACGGAAGGAATTGATCGCCATGCCAAATTACTTGATGTACCGCGATGATCTGGAAACGATCGCTCCCGATGAAACCGAGACCAAGCAGAAGATTGTCGAGGTTATGACGAAAGGCATGGAGTTGGCGCGTCAGGAATATGGCCGTTCCGTGCGTGTCTCGCATGCTAAGGCTCACGCTCTGCTCAAAGGAGAACTGACCGTACAGGCTGGCCTGCCGCGCGAGCTGGCGCAAGGTCTCTTTGCACAGCCCGGACGCTATGAGGTCCTCATTCGCATGGCGCAGCAGCCGGGAGAGCTGCTCGATGACTCCAAGCTCTCGACCGACCGCGGCATGTCCGTCAAAGTTCTAGGCGTAAATGGACCAAAACTCGAAGGACACACCGCGGCAACTCAGGATTGGGTCTTCGACGTAGGCAAACAGTTTCTAGCCGGCGGCATGAAAGAGTTTTTGCAGGCCTTCAAACCGAATGCGGAGATCGCACCCAAGCTCTCCGATAGCGTCAAGGGAGCCGTATCCGCAACCGCGCGCGCGACGAACACTGTGCTCAATGCCGTGGGCGTCAACTCGGAAAAACTAGCCTTCTACGGTCATCCCATCGTGCATCCGGCCAGCGAAGAATACTTCTCGCAAACCGCGTTTCGCTACGGCGACTATGTCGCCAAGCTCGGCTTCTTCCCCGTCTCTGCCGGCCTCGAAGCATTGAAAGAGCAGCCTTTCAATCCGGAGACTTCCGATGCGTTGCGTGAGGCAATGAATGCATTCTTCAAGAACAATCCGGCCGAGTTTGAAATGCGGGTACAACTGAATACCGGCCTGGACGACATGCCGATCGAAGATGCGCAGGCCAAGTGGCCGGAAACAGAATCCCAATACCAGACCGTCGCCAGGCTGGTGATTCCCGTGCAGACAGCTTGGGATCCTACAAAAGACGACTACTACGAAGATCTTTCGTTCTCTCCAGCACACGCCCTTGCGGCACATCGTCCATTGGGAGGGATCAACCGGGCCCGTCTGCTGGCGTACAAAATGCTTGCCGAGCGGCGTCTTGCAGACAATAGTAGGTCCGTTGAGATTCCAAAAACACTTGCAGAAGTGCCAGCCTAAGCATTCCTGAACATCCGGCAACTCATCAAATGTACCCACTTCCAAGGAGCACCATGCCATCTGATCTTTCCACCATGCAGGATCCACGTTCGCAGTATCCCGGACCATCGTCTAACGTTGAGCTTCAATCCGCCCCCGCAACCCAGCAAGCCATGAGCGCCAAACCTGACTGCGGCGAATCCTCCTACAAGGGTTCCGGCCGTCTCGCCGGTCGCAAAGCCCTGCTCACCGGGGCTGACTCCGGCATCGGCCGCGCAGCTGCCATTGCCTTTGCACGCGAGGGCGCGGACGTCGCCATCTCCTATCTTCCCGCTGAGCAGGCCGATGCCGAAGAGGTAGCGCAATACATTCGCGATGCCGGCCGCAACGCCGTTCTGCTTCCCGGCGACGTCTCTCACGAGGGCTTCTGCCAGCGCCTGGTGGCCGATGCCATCGCTCAGCTCGGCAGCCTCGACATCCTCGTCAACAACGCCGGGCGCATGGGAAAAACCGAAGGCCTGCTTGAGACCTCCACGGAACGGTTTGACACCCTGATGAAAACCAACGTGTACTCCATGTTTTGGATCACCAAGGCCGCGGTCCCGCACCTCAAGCCGGGTGCATCGATCATCAACACTACCAGTGTGCAAGGCTACGATCCCTCCCCCAACGTCTTTGACTACGCCATGACCAAGGCAGCCATCGCCAACTTCACCAAGGGCCTGAGTAAACCCTTGATGGAGGAACACGGCATTCGCATCAACGGCGTAGCCCCGGGTCCAGTTTGGACTCCGTTGCAGGAAGCCGATGGCGATAAAGACAAACTTAAAACCCTCGGCCAGAAGACATGCTACAAACGGCCTGGTCAGCCCGTCGAACTCGCAGCCGTGTACGTCTTGCTCGCGTCGCAGGAGTCCAGTTACACGACAGGCGAAATCTACGGTGTAACGGGTGGCATGGGAATCGCTTAGCCTTCCACGTTGTTGAACTCACGCACAGCTCCTCCTCTCCGCCAACCATGTACGTATCGCAGCGGATACTCTCAGAGAATGACTAGTCGAGACCTCAAAGGTTTGCAGGGACGGCAAGCAATCGCGTCGACCCTGCAAACCCTATTTCCTCACCTTTCAGCATCGAATGTCGCCGTTAGCGAAACACGTGGCGGCCGCCTCGCAGCAGAAGCTACTCTTGCCGTTGTGAAGCCTCAAAGTTACGAACGCACCCGTAACTTCCTCAAGGGGGAAGTCACCCACTTGTCGGCCTATCTCCGTCATGGGGTGCTCACCTTGGCGGAGGTCCGCGACGCGGCTTTACTGCAAGTCCGGAACCCGCAGGAAGCCGGCAAACTGATCAACGAATATGCCTGGCGCGACTACTGGCAGAGGCTCTACGCGCAAATGGGGGAGGGCATCTGGCAGGACCGCGAACCCTGGAAAACCGGCTATTCCGCCCCCGCGTACCAAAAGCAGCTTCCCGCCGAGATCCCAACCGGCGGTACAACGCTTCGCTGCATCGACAGCTTCGCGCACGATCTGGTCAAGACCGGCTACTTGCATAATCACGTGCGCATGTGGTTCGCTGCTTACCTCGTGCACTGGCGAAGAGTACACTGGCAAGCCGGCGCCTCCTGGTTTCTCGAGCACCTCATCGATGGAGATCCGGCGAGCAATAATCTCTCCTGGCAGTGGGTCGCTTCCACCTTCGCCACCAAGCCCTATTTCTTCAACCGCGAAAACCTCGAGCGATACACCGACGGAATCTACTGCCGCACTTGTCCGCACGCACAGACGCGAACCTGCCCCTTCGACCATGACTATGAGGCGCTCGAGCAGACGCTCTTCCCTCGTCTTCACTCCCCCGTTGAGGCAAACGCGATGCCCTCCCCGCCGCGCCCCTTCACCCCTACAACCGAAAGGCCTTCCTCGAAGGCGTCCGGCAAACCATTGCTGTGGGTGCACACGGATGCCCTCAACCCGAAATCGCCCATGCTGCTCGCGCATCCTGACAGCCGCAGCGTCTTTGTCTGGGATCAACAGTGGATCGTAACCAGCAGCGTCAGCCTCAAGCGCCTCGTCTTCCTCACCGAGTGCCTCCAGGAGATGCCCGCAGCACTTGAGATTCGCGTCGGAGATCCAGCCGCAGAAGTGCTGGCCGCAGCCAAAACCGCCGGAGCGGACTACATCCTCGCGCAGCGAACGCCCGATCCGCGCCTTCTAGCCGCCGCCGCTGAGCTCGGGAAGCATCTACCGGTGGCCTGGTACGATCCGCCTCCCTTCGTTGAATCGACGCGCGGCTTCGATCTGAAGCGGTTCTCGCGCTACTGGCAGCGTGCCCAAAGCGCAGCCATGCAGCCTACCCGTTCAAACTAGGAAAGAGTAGGTTTCGTTTGTAATCTCAGATTGGCTGTATGTGGCGGAGAGGGAGGGATTCGAACCCCCGGTACCCGCAAAGGTACGTCTGATTTCGAGTCAGGTGCATTCAACCGGGCTCTGCCACCTCTCCGCGCTGCTTCAAGTCTACGCAGAGACCTTCTTTTGTTCAATGGCCCATACTTAGACTGAAATCATGGACACCGCCTGGAATGCCGAGCTGCGTGGGTGGGTCGAGAATGCCGCGCTCGAACACGGATTCAGCCTCGCGGGAGTCGCACCGGCACTCGAGCCAGACAATCCCCTCGCCTCCGCAACCGGCCAGCGCTTCGTCGCGTGGGTCGACCAGGGCCGTGCAGGAGAAATGGAGTACCTGAAGCGTCGCGATGCCGCCGGTGCTCTGCTCCGTACCTCGGCTCGCGTGGCGCTCCCCTGGGCGCGGTCGATCGTGGTGTGCGCGCTGAACTACAACGCGGCAGGGGCGCAATCGATCAATCCGGCGGAGGCAGGCGCAGCATGGATCGCGCGCTACGCCTGGCTCGGCGACGCGGAGGGCCGCCCGACCGACTATCACGTCGACCTGCTCGCCAGGCTGCACAGAATCGAGGCCGCTCTCCAGGAGCGCACAGCCTGCCAGACACGCTGCTACGTAGACACAGGCCCGCTGCTCGAGCGCGATTTCGCAGCACGGGCCGGCGTCGGTTGGATCGGCAAAAATACGTGCGTCCTCAACCAGCAACACGGCTCATGGCTGCTTTTGGGCGTCATCGTAACTTCGCTCAGCATCCCCGCGGCCGTCACGCTCGACCTCGCGGCGGACCGTTGTGGCAGTTGCACCCGCTGCCTGGACGCCTGCCCCACCGGAGCCCTGGTCGCGCCCCGCGAGATGGACGCCTCGCAATGCATCGCCTATCTCACCATCGAGAAAAAAGGCAGCATCCCGTTGGAACTGCGCGCCGGCATGGGAAGGCAGGTCTTCGGCTGCGACATCTGCCAGGAGGTCTGCCCGTGGAACCGCAAGGCCCCAGTGGTCGCACGGCAGGACCTGCGGACGCGGGAAGAGTTAGTAAACCCGGACCTCAACTGGCTCGCGCAACTGGACCAGGCCGGCTTCAAGAAGCTCTTTGCCGGCTCGCCGCTTGAGCGCACCAAACGCAGCCGTGTACTCCGCAACGTGGCGATCGCCATGGGCAACAGCGGCCGGCGCACCTTCCTTCCGCGGCTCGAAACATGGGCGGCCGGCGAGGATCCGGTGCTGGCCGAAAGTGCGCAGTGGGCGCTCCAACAGCTGCACACCAGGCCCGCCAAAGAGCTTTGATAGCATCGGGCTTGGGGGGAGCCATCGCCGATGTCTTCGATCTCACCGAAACCGGAGCAGCCATCAAAGCCGGAGAAGCCGCAGAAACCGGCCGCTCTCCCAGAGGCTAAAAGCCCGGCAGAACCCGCGCCCCTCGAGCACGTCAAACCCGTCGTGCCGCAGTCCGGCTGGTGGCCACAGACCAAGGCGCTGGCCCTGTATCTGGCAGAGACCGAGGTGCACACCTACGCGTTCAGCGTAGCGGCAAACACCATCTTGGCGCTGTTTCCGTTCTTGGTGCTGATGATCACGTTGGCCGAACGGGTCTTCCACTCAAAGGCGATGGTAGAGGTCCTAGGAGACCTCATGCACACCATGCTGCCGAGCAACCAGGAGTTCGTCATGCGCAACATGGTCGCGCTCGTGCACCCCCACCAGGGCACGCAGGCGTTTTCCGTCTTTATGCTGCTCGTAACCTCGACAGGTGTCTTTCTGCCGCTCGAAGTGGCCCTCAATAACGTCTGGGGCGTAAAGCAGAATCGCAACTATCTGATGAACCAGGTGGTCTCACTCGGGCTCGCGGCGGCGGTCGGCGCGCTGGTCATAGGCTCGGTCGCAGCCACCGCCGCACAGCGCACCCTGCTCACCTGGATCTTCTTCGGGCATACCGACAATATCGTCTTTCAATGGGTGGGTCAGGCGGTTCTGAATATTCTCGCGGTCATCGCCAGCATCCTGATCTTCTTCCTCATCTACTGGATTTTGCCGCATCGCAAAATCCCCGCCATGGCCGTGCTTCCCACCGCCATCATCGTGGGCCTCTTGTGGGAGGTAGCAAAGTATCTCTACGTGCTGGCCCTGCCGCGGCTGGATTTCGAATCGGTGTACGGTCCGTTTCGGGTGTCGGTGGGAATTATGATGTGGGCCTTTCTTTCCGGGCTCCTCCTGCTGGCGGGAGCGCACTTTTCGGCAACCCGCTACACGCTACGACTGGCCCGAGAGGCAGCCGCAGCCGAGAAGACGCCGTAGATTGAGTTCAGCGCCGACAACACCATTGCTGCGAAGAACGCGGTTTCACGATCACAATCGGCCCTGTTCGCTTTCCTTCGCAGTACACTGGACACGCCTTCTCGCCTCATTGCGGCGGTATCCAAGGATCGGAGCGCCTTTGGATCGTTAGAGCGACCTGAAGACCGTTACCGAGGTGAGGCGGATAAATCAGGAAACCTGACGATGCGAGAACATCGTAATTTCGTTTGTTCATCACGGTCGTGCTTGATTGGCGACTCGTGATGGCAATCGTTCTTCTAATCCTGGTTATGCTGCTGAAGAAGTAGCACCAACACCCGGAAGGGACGCAATCCTTCCGGGTCTACTTTCTTCAGATACAAGTTCGAAGCTTCATGCCTTGCAAAGTTGATACTGGAAAGGCGGAATCGCCCGCACGTCTCGAGTGGCTTGCACAGAAGATGGGCGGCGGAGCAAGGATAGGACTCGTCAAAGCTTGGCCGGCATAGCTTTGATCACAATCGCAGAAGGACCGCCGCCGGCCGGAAGCATCGTCAGCAGGGCAGGGCCCAGCTTGCTGATAGTGCGAATAATGGCAATGTCGCCGGACCGCGTATCGGCAGCCAGGAGAAGATGCTCGCCCGAAGAAAAGGCCAGCGCGTCCGGACCGCTGCCGAGCCGAAGGCTGGAGATCAATTTGCCGTCAGAGATCGAGTAAAGCGAGAGGGAGTCGGCGCCGGAATTCGAGATCCACAGCGCACTGCCGTCCCCATTCACCAGGCCATGCGCAGGACGATCCCCAATGGTGAAGGTGCTGCCCACCTCGTTGCTCTGCGTGGAGATCTCGCTGACGGAGTCGGAGCCAGGATTGGAGACGAAGATCTCGCCTCCATCGGGCTTCATCGTAAGCACCTCCGGATCCTTGCCGACATCGAGCAGCGCCAGAACATGATCCTGCATCTGCGTTCCATCCTGGCGAGCAGCCCACGATCCAGGCGCGGCCGCCAGCGACAAAGCGAGCACTTGGTTAACCCGCGAGCAGGCCACGAAGGCCTTTGAGGAGTCCGGCAAGATGACTGGGCTGGTCGCTCCAGAGCAGCCGGAGAAGGTGGCGCGCACAACCAGCGGCGGCGCGGAACTCCCCGAATCTTGCGCGGAAAAGATCGTCACCGTGCCGCTGCCGCGATTGGCAACCAACAGCGTACGGCCGTCGGGGGAGAGTTGCGCGGCGCTGGGGCGGTCGCCGGTCACATAGGCAGCGATCTCGCGACGCAGGTCGACGTCGAGCACGCTAACCGTATTTGAGCCGGTGTTGACGACATAGGCGCGCCGCCCCGCCGCATCCACCGTGATCGACGAGGGATCGCGATGAACTGGAATCGTCGCGGCAATGGTATTTCTGCTCGTATCGAGCACCGAGATTGAACCACTTGCGCTGGCAGGCTGCGCATTCACAACGTAAACCTCGTCACGTCGCGGATTCACCGCAAGCGCAACGGGAGCCATTCCTACTGAAAGCGTACGGTCCGCGCGAAGATACACCAGGTCGAGGACCGTGACGGAGTTGCCGGTGCGATTCGCAACATAGGCGAACTCGCGGTAGCCGTCCGGATACGTAGGGAAAGTAGAGCGGCTGCAACCAGGACCGACCAGCGTAAGCAGCGGCAGCAGGAGTCCAGAGCGGAGGCAACAAAGCAAGGAACTCACCTCGATAGTGTAGGGCATAGGATAAGCCGGAAGCCGCATCTCGCCACCAGTCCCCTCCCGGAAAGAGAACGTTTCAGAACCTGTCCAAACATAGGCTCCATCTCCGCTTCCCGCATCTGTCAACCAGCGCCAATCAGCAGATCTCGCACGATGCAGCCACCGGCGTAGGCAGCGGAGCGCCGTCCAGCAGCGCATACCTCGAGGGAGCGCAGCAGGCCTTGGTCAGCCGGGCACAATCTGCCTGCATCTGCTTTTCCTCTTTGAGCCAGGCAAGTGTTTGCCGAAGCACCTGCGCCGCCCCGATGTGCGGCGGCATCACGATGCGATAGTGCATCCACTTGCCTTCGCGCCTAGCTTCCACAATCCCGGCACCGCGCAGGTAGGCCAGATGCCTCGAGATCTTCGGCTGCGGTCCACCCAAAACCTCAACAAAATAACAGACGCACACTTCCTTATCGCCTATCAGGTTCAGCAGCCGAAGGCGTGTATTGTCCCCGAGCGCCTGGAAGAAACGCTCCACATCATATTTCTGCTTCCCTACCATAGATTATGTATACGCCTTGACACATATAAGCGCAACCGTCATTATTGCCTAAGCAGATATATCGAGGAGTCTATGTCGCAACAATTGCTTGATTCGGTAAAGTCTAGGTACGGAGCGGTCGCAGAAAGTACACTCTCAAGCAACCACGCCGGCGTCAAAGCCGTCGCCGAAGCGTTCGGCTACAGCCCCGAAGAACTGACCTCCATTCCCGCTGAGGCCAACATGGGTCTTTCCTGCGGCAATCCCACCGCTACGGCGAACCTTCGTCCCGGCGAAGTGGTCGTGGATCTCGGCTCGGGCGGCGGACTCGATGTGTTTCTATCTTCCAGGCAAGTCGGGCCAACCGGCAAAGCGATCGGCATCGACATGACGCCTTCCATGATCGAGCGCGCCAAAGCCGGCGCCACAAACGGTGGGTACACCAACGTGGAGTTCCACCTTGCTCAAATTGACAATCTCCCGCTCTCGGACGCCTCCGTCGATTGCGTCATCTCAAACTGTGTCATCAACCTGGCACCCGACAAACCAGCTGTCTTTCGCGAAATCGCCCGCATCTTGAAGCCTGGTGGAAGGCTTGCCGTAAGCGATATCGCTCTCAAAGCAGACCTGCCGGAGGCGCTCGCCTCAAGCCTTGCCGCCTATGTTGGGTGCATCGCAGGAGCCGTGCGGATCGAAACCTATCGTGACGAGTTGCTGAGGGCCGGCTTCGAATTTGTGGAGATCGTCGACACCGGTGCAGACCTGAACGCCTACAAAAAGGTCGAAAACCAGGCCGGTTGCTGCTCTCCGACCATGGTGGATGCCAATCCGTTCACGCTCGTCCAGGAGCCTTGCTGCACGCACGCCCCTGCTTCTCTGCATGAAGAACTGTCTTCCTTACTCGACACCTACGACGTAAACCAGGCAGCAGCCAGCGTAAAGGTGTACGCCATCAAGCCAGGCCGTTCGGCGTAATTCACAACCAAGTGCCCCTCATTCTTCTTGACCGCTAAGTCATCCCGCATCGAGAAAGCGCTTCGTAACACCGCCGTAGGCGTCGATGCGGCGGTCGCGAAGAAAAGGCCAATTCCTCCGCGTATCTTCAAGCAGCTTGGGATCGATCTCGGCCAGCAAAATTTCTTCCTTGTCGTGCGAGGCCTGCGCGATGATGCGGCCAAAAGGGTCGGCGATGAAGGAGCCTCCCCAGAACTCGAGGCCCGCACCTTCCGGCCCCTTGAGCAGCACACCGTTGTGCTGCACGTCCCCTTGCTCATGGCCGACGCGATTGACAGCGCCCACGAAAACGCCGTTGCTGATCGCGTGAGCCCGCTGCATGATCTGCCAGGCGGAGTATTGAGCTTCGCCAAACTCGGCTTTTTCGCTGGGATGCCAACCAATGGCAGTAGGATAAAACAAGGTTTCAGCACCCATCAGTGAGGTGATGCGCGCGGCCTCTGGATACCATTGGTCCCAGCAAACCAGCGTTCCGATCTTGCCATGGCTGGTAGCAAAAGAGCGGAAGCCCAGGTCACCCGGCGTGAAGTAGAACTTCTCGTAGTAGAGCGGATCGTCCGGAATATGCATCTTACGGTAGATCCCAGCCAGCGACCCATCGCTCTCAATCACAGCGGCGGTGTTGTGGTACAGCCCCGGAGCACGCCGCTCAAAGAGGCTGGCGATCAGGACGATCTTCTCTTCGCGGGCAACCGCGGAAAACAGCTCGGTCGAAGGGCCAGGAATAGCCTCGGCGATATCAAACAAAGCATGGTCTTCGCGCTGACAAAAGTATTGCGCACGAAAAAGTTCCGGCAGGCAGACGATGTTGGCACCCGCGCGAGCCGCGTCTCGCACGAAAGCGGCAGCTTTGTGGAGGTTATCCTGAGTATCAGCAGAGCAGGACATCTGAACGAGAGCGATCTTTTTGTGAGCGGACATGCGTGGTGCTCCTAGGTGGCGAGGGCTTGGAAGAGGCCGCGGTCGGCTAGCTTGAGCAAGGCCTTGTCGTGGGTGACAAGTCGAAGACCTTCGGCACGGGCAGTAGCGGCCACGATGCGGTCGGCGGGATCACCGTGAAATCCTTCGGGGAAGGAGGCGCATTCGGCAGCGATGGCTGGGGTAATAGCGGCAAGTTGCAGACCGGGAAGGCTGGCAGCGTGGGCCAGCCACTCGCGGAGGGGACGATCCAGCGCAAGCTTGCCGCGTGAGTGTTTCAGGGCGACCTCCCACATGGAAATAGGCGAGAGATACAGCATGCCTTCTTGCGCGACGGCTTCGATCTCAGCACGGGCTGGTACCTTCAGGTAAGGATCGGCGAAGACCAGCCAAATCCAGGCGTGAGTATCCAGAATGAGACCGGTCACTCTGACATTGCTTCCCAGGCATCGGGTTCAGGGCCGACGATGTCTCCAAGTATTTTGCCAGTACCTTTCATGCATCCCCAGAGCGGTTTACGCGGCTGTTCATCGATAGGATTGAGGATCGCCACGGGGTGTCCACGCTTGGTAATGATAATGGGGCTGCGGTCGCGGCTGACGCTGTCGAGCAGCTCAAGTAGATGCGTCTTGGCGGTGGTGGCAGGGATGGATTTGGGGTAGCGGCGCGGCTTGCGGGTGAGCGGGGTAGCGGGAGGCTTGGGCAGGGTGGCCATATGGTCGTCTCCAGAAGACCAGTGTAGCGCAGGCTGCTTTGCAAGGGCGTCATGGAAGGCATAAAGAAGCCGTAAAGGACGACTTGAGCTGCCTAAATTTCTGTTAGTTTGATCAGTGAGACGATCTCCCGCCAATCTATGCAGTATCTCGGACCCCGGGACGTCTGCACCCATTGCTAAAAGGAGCACTATGTCGAGCGAATATCGTGATTTTCTGGAGCTTTCGTATAGCGAGCTCGAAGACCTGAACCTGGCGGCCAAAGAACAGCGCAAACAGCGTGTGCCCATCGAAAAGCTGCAGGAAGAGCGGCTCAAGTACCTCGAAGGGGAGAAGCGAATCAAGGCCGTCACCGTCGTCTTCTCGGACCTCGAAGGCCGGCTGCACATGCTTGACTACGACAAGAAGTTCCTTGTAAAAAGCTACGACAATTTAACCTTCGACGGCTCATCCATCCGCGGCTTCACCGCGCAGCGAGAGAGCGATCTGCGGCTCGCACTCGACTGGTCCGCGTTCTACTGGACGCCCGCCGACGTCTTCGGCGCGGGCAAGGTGCTGGTCTTCGGCGAGGTCATCGATAAGAACGGCAGCCACTACGCCGGCGATCTTCGCGGCGTGCTCAAAAACTTTGCCGGCGAGATGTTCGAGAAGAATGGCTACACCTTAAACGCCGCAAACGAGATCGAGGGTTTCCTCTTCGACGGCATCGACGCGGAGAAGGCCTTTCTCGAAACAGGCGTCTTCGAATACACCAACAAGGGCGGCTACTACCACTCGCTGCCCGGCGACCCGCTGCGGGAGTTCATCGACACAACGGCCGAAATCCAACGTGCAATGGGTTTCGAGAATGAGAAAGACCACCCCGAAGTAGCGCCAAGCCAATTCGAAATCAACTACACCTACGGCGATGTGGTCACAGCGGCAGACCAGATTCAGCTCTATAAGCTAATCTGCCGGCAGGTGGCGACGCAGATGGGCATGAGCGCCAGCTTCCTGCCCAAGCCGGTAACAGGAGTAAACGGTAGCGGTATGCACACCAACATCTCCGTCACCAAGGATGGCAAGAACCTGATGTGGGATCCGGCCGGCGAGGAAAAGATCTCGAAGTTTGGCTGGGACTTTGTGGATCGCATCCTCACCGCGGGCAGTGACCTCTGTGTGCTCCTCAACGCAAGCGTCAACGCATACCGCCGGCTGGACCCGCACTTCGAAGCGCCCAACCAGATCAAGGCTTCGGCCACCGATCGCGGGTCGATGGTGCGTATCCCGATCGGCAACGAGAAGTCCTCGCGGGTGGAAGTGCGCTCGGTAGGTCCGGACGCAAACCCATACATGGTGCTCTACTCGCTCTTCAAAACGGGGCTCACGGGAGAGATCTCGAAGATCGACAACCTTCGTCAGGCCGAGCGGTATCTACCGGACAACATCTATACCGCGCTCGAAGATTTCCGCAAGGCACCCTGGACCACCGAGATGCTCGGCGCGGACGTGAAGGCGCGCTATGCGGATCTCAAGCAGGCCTCCGCGGATCGTTGTCCGCGCTTGCTGGGCACGATCGTAAAGTCGAGCGAAATCCAGTTCCATCACGATGTGTATAACCAGCTGCTGTGGGGACAGTTCTAGGCAACCCCGGGCAGGGCGCGGAGCCTAAGAGGCTGGTACATGCAGCCTCTTAGCCTCCTGGCCTTCCATCCCGAATCATCACAGCCCTTCTCCCCCCGCTACACTGTAGCCACATGCAACGCTTCTCCTCCTACCGCGACTTCGACTGGGCGCTGCTCATCCTGATCTCGATCCTGTCGGTCTTCAGCGTACTGGAGATCCGGTCTGCCACCGCGATGACCAAGTTTCACGGCTTCGACCACAAGCAGATCATCTTCTTGCTGGCCGGCATGGCCCTCATGTTCATCGTCTCGTTGATCGACTACCATACCCTGCTCGACATCGTTCCTTGGGCCTACGGCATCTCCATCGTCGCTCTGGTCGCTGTGCGCGCGGTCGGCACCCGCGTCATGGGCGCCAGGCGCTGGATCAATCTCGGCGGAGGCGTCCACTTCCAGCCCTCCGAGTGGGTCAAGCTGGTGCTCATCCTCATCGTGGCACGCTTCTTCTGGAACCTCGTAAACCGCGACCTCACCTGGCCGGACATCGGCAAGGCCTTCCTGCTCTGCGGCGTGCCTATGGCGCTGGTGCTCTCGCAGCCCGATCTCGGCACCGCCCTCACCTACTTCCCCATCCTCGTCCTGGGCCTCTTTCTCGGCGGCATCAAGCTTCGCCAGGTAGCCGTGCTGCTGCTCGCCCTGGTAGCCCTTGGCGGGATCACCTTCCTCAGCGGCAAGCGCCTGAAGCCCTATCAGCAGGCACGCATCAACGCCTTCCTCGATCCCGACTCCGACCCCAAAGGCTCCGGCTACCAGATCCGCCAGTCGAAAATTGCCATCGGCTCCGGGGGCATCTGGGGCAAGGGCGCCAACCGCGGAACCCAGACCCAGGGCGACTTCCTGCCCATCCCCTACACCGACTTCATCTTCGCCGCACTCGCCGAAGAGCACGGCTTCATCGGTGCCATTGTCGTGCTGCTGCTTTACTTCCTCATCCTTATGCGGCTCATCCAGAACGCACAAACAGCCGCCGACATCCCCGGAACCTTCATCATCATGGGCATTGTCGCCGTCCTCGTCTTCCAGATCGCAGTCAACGTCGGCATGGTCGTCGGCCTCATGCCGGTCACCGGCATCCCCCTACCGCTGTTGAGCTACGGCGGTTCGTCGGTCCTGTTCACCTTCATTGCGCTTGGGATCGTGATGAATATCCGCATGCGCCGCTTCGTCAACTAGAGCTTTACCCGCTACAGACCAATCCCAGCAACCGCCGGACACCCACCTTGATATGTCCCGGCCGCAAGCAACCACCCACAAGCGCGCATTCATGGTGCATACTAGAGGGCAGAGTCTGAGTGGCACGGCCCGCTCAGCGCAGGACCCCGCCTCTTTGGCGCACGGCGCCGTTGGGCGGCAAGATGAGTTCGCTTCAGAAATCAGATCTTAGCAAAGGCCGGCCAGGCTTGAGATAACTCCGTTGGCCGGACAGGTTCCAGGAATGATTGCATCCGAAAGGCAAACGGCCCCGCCTCACTTTGAGGTTGATCTGGTCACCTTTCGTGTTCGCCTTCAGTCGCTTGAAGCATCTGTATGTGGTTCCGATTCCATCTGTGCAGCTTCCGGTCCGTTCCCTCATCGTCTGAGGAACGGTTCCCGGCAGCGGCCTGGTCCCCGGGTCGCGGTTTCTCCGCATCTCTCGCCAGTCTTTGCCCGGCTCCAGGACCCCGCCATCCAACAGAGTTTCGATCCGCCGCTTCCGCACTCCTGCCTCTGTCCCTCCATCCGGTGAGTGGCGCGTCCTCTTCGCGTCACGCCCAATCTCTCGCTCGGCCTGCCCGCTCACACGGACGTTCCCCAACGTTCGCACGGGCAGAAAGAGCAACGCATGTCGAAAGAAATCTACATCTCCTCCACGCCGCACGAGACGCGGCTCGCCATTGTCGAAAACGACAATCTCACCGAGATCTACTACGAGCGCGAAAATGAATACACGCTCGCCGGATCGATCTACAACGGCAAAGTCACCCGCGTCCTCCCCGGCATGCAATCGTCGTTTGTCGATATCGGTCTCGATCGCGATGCCTTCCTCTACATCACCGACTTTATGGAGGAAGCCGGAGACTCCGCCGAGTTTGAAGGCATGGCCGGTGAACCCCGTCGCAATCAACGGGAAGCTCGTGATGGAGCGCGCGAGCAGGGCCGCGGAGAACCGCGACCGTCGCGCGAACCCCAGCCCCGACCCTCCGAACCAAGCGACGCAGACCTCTTTGCCCAGGCCGTCTCCAGCCTCGACCCGGCTCGCCCCGCTTCCTCGGACTCCGATCGTAACGACCGTAACAATCGCGGCGAACGTGACCGCAACCGCCGCGGAGGACGCAGCCGTCGCGACCGCGACCGCGGAACCGCCGGCGCGGAAGCCGGAAGTCCTCGTACAGTCGAGCCACTCGCTGCCGCCGAGCGCTCCGGCCTCTTCACCGATCGCCACGCCACGCCGATCGAGCGCCCCGAGCCTCCCGCGGAGATGGTCTCCGCCGTCGATCTCTCCGCTACCGAGGGTGCGCAGGAGCTCGGCGAAGGCGCTCCCGGTGCCGATGGTAGCCGTCGCTGGCGCGGCCGTCGTGGCCGTCGCGGCAACCGCCCCGGCGAGAACTCGCGGGAAGCCAACCAGAACCAAACCGTAGCCGCACCCGCCGGTGGAGCGCAGCCGCTCACCCCTCCCACCGATCTCGAATCCGAAGGCAGCAGTTTTCACAGCACACCGCAGGAGCCGCTCAACCTCCAGGCCGCCGCCGATGAGACCACTCCGCACCGCGAGCAGCCTGCATCCCAAACCGACCGGCAGTCACGGCCCGACGGGCAATCACGCCCTGACAGGCATTCACGCCCTGACCGGAATTCACGCCCTGACCGGCAATCACAAGTTGACCGGCAATCGCGCCCTGACCCACAATCCCGCACCCCACGAGGCTTCTCCCCTTCCGCCGGCCCCTACCAGGCAGACGAGACTCCGTACGGTGCCGCCGACGAAGCTCCGGCAGGACCTATGATTCTTCCCGGTGAGTCGCTGTCAAAGTACCGTCCCGGCGGCGTCTCCTCCGAACCAGCCGCCACGCTCACGCCTCCTCCGGCCGTCAGCAACTTTGTCGTCACCGGCTGGGATGGCGGCATGGTCCTTCCCGGCGAGACCCTTCGGCCCCGAGGCCCCCTCCCGGACGCATCCAACGACTCCACCGCTCGCCCGGACCGCAGCAGATCCAGCGGACGCGACCGCGACCGTAGCCGCGGCGAAGATCGCAATTGCAACGACCGCAGCAGCCGTCCCTTCCGCGAGAATCGTGAGAACCCTCAAGATCACTCCGCAATGGCCGCTGCCGCCCCAAGCTTCGAAGCTCCCGAAGCAGCCATCCACACCGGTAATCCTGCACCGCCCTCCGCTCCGGAGCAGACCGCCCAGGCCACCGCACCCACGTACCTCACCGACCCCGAGCACATCCCCCCAAGCCACCTCATCACTCCCCTCGACACCACCCAGGTGC
>CAXUNR010000056.1:0-21341 GCA_964252655.1 uncultured Acidobacteriaceae bacterium | reverse complement strand
CCTCGACGTCCTCGCCGCCAACCACCTCACCCTCCTGGCCGACTCCGCCCTTCAGGTCACCCCCACCCCCGCCCTCTCGCACGCCATCCTCCGCTACAACCAGGACAAGATCGGCGACGCCCAGGCCGACGGCATCGTCATCACTCCCTCGCACAACCCACCCGAGGACGGCGGCTTCAAGTACAACCCACCCAACGGCGGCCCCGCCGACACTGCCGTCACCAAGTGGATCGAGACCCGCGCCAACGAGCTCCTCACCAACAAGCTCGCCGGCGTCAAGCGCATCCCCTACCAGGAAGCCCTCAACCTCGTATCCACCCACCGCCACGACTTCCTCACCCAGTACGTCGACGATCTCGCAAACATCCTAGACTTCGACGTCCTCCAGAACTCCCAGCTCAAGCTCGCCGTCGACCCCCTCGGCGGTGCCGGCGTCTTCTACTGGCCGCGCATCGTCGACCAGTACAACCTTTCCGTAGAGGTTCTCAGCCAGCACGTCGACCCCACCTTCCGCTTCATGACCTGCGACTGGGACGGCAAGATCCGCATGGACTGCTCCAGCCCCTTCGCCATGGCCTCCATGATCGCCAAAAAAGACCGCTTCGACGTCGCCTGGGCCTGCGACACCGACCATGACCGCCACGGCATCGTCACCCGCTCCTCCGGCCTCCTCAACCCCAACCATTACCTCGCCGTCTCCATCCAGTACCTCTTCACCCACCGGCCGGGCTGGGCCGCGACCGTGGGCATCGGCAAGACGTTAGTCTCCTCGAGCATGATCGATCGCGTCGCCAGGGGCCTCAACCGCCCCATGCTCGAAGTGCCTGTAGGCTTCAAGTGGTTCGTCGACGGCCTCACCGACGGCTCCCTCGGATTCGTCGGCGAGGAGTCCGCCGGAGCCACCTTCCTCCGTCGCAACGGCCAGGTCTGGACCACCGACAAGGACGGCCTCATCATGGGGCTCTTAGCTGCGGAGATGACCGCCGTCACCGGCAAAGACCCCGGCCTGCTCTACCGCGACCTCACCCAGAAGTACGGCAACCCCGTCTACCAGCGCATCGACGCCGCAGCCACCAAGGAGCAAAAAGCCAAGCTCGGCAAGCTTTCTGCCGCGCAGGTTACCGCTACCACGCTGGCCGGAGATCCCATCACCGCCATCCTCACTGAGGCCCCCGGCAACCACGCCTCCATCGGCGGCCTTAAGGTCACCACCGACGAGGGCTGGTTCGCCGCCCGCCCCTCCGGCACCGAAGACGTCTATAAGATCTACGCCGAAAGCTTCAAAGGCGACGCCCACCTCAAACAAATCCAGCAGGAAGCCCAGTCCCTGGTCTCCGCCGCCATCGCCTGACACAAATCCGGGTGCCCCATCCTTCGAGTCTCATCCGAAGGGTGGAGCATCGAGCGAAGCTCGACCGTACCCGCCCAGCCACGGCCTTCCTCCTTGTCAAGCCCCCAAACGCGCTAAAGTATTCACAGCGCAGGACTTACACTTGGCATACAAGCCCCATGCAGGTTGGTATACTAGGAATGTAGACCAATGCAGAAAACCTCGAACAGGTGGAGCCCCCTTACCGGGCGTCCACCTGTTCCCCGTCGTAAAGTCCGGACCTGAAGTCCAGACTTTAGTCCTTTATTTTGAATACTTTAGGACTTTAAGGGCGGAGGGGGGGTAACCGGGCACAACGCCGGGTGCCAGGCCTCAACTCACCGCAAACTGCCCGATGCCATTCAGCTTCTCGAGCACCGTCGCCGGTAGCTCCAACTCCGCCGCCGCCAGGTTCTCCCGCAAATGAACCACCGACGAAGTCCCCGGAATCAGCAGGAGATTCGGCGAGCGCTCCAGCAGCCATGCCAGCGCTACCGCCATCGGCGTCGTGTCCAGCTCGGCCGCGGCCTCATCCAGAATCGAGGACTGCACCGGCGAAAAGCCGCCCAGCGGAAAGAACGGCACAAATGCGATGCCGTCCGCCGCAAGCTCATCTACCAGCGCATCATCCTCGCGATGCGCCACGTTGTACAGGTTCTGCACGCAAACGATGTCACACAACTTACGCGCATCCGCGATCTGCGTCCGGGTCACGTGGCTCAAACCGATATGCTTCACCAGCCCCCGACGCTGCAGCTCCGCCAACGCGGTAACCTGCGGCTCGAGCGACCCCTCCCCGATCTTGGGATGGCCCAGCATATTGCGGAAGTTCACTATATCCAGCGCGTCCAGGCCAAGATTGCGCAGGTTACTTTCAACCGCCTGCGCGAGCTGTTCCGGCGAAGCAGCCGGATTCCACGAGCCGTCCGCACCACGCAGCGCACCCACCTTGGTCACGATCGTCAAGTCCTCCGGATAAGGGTGCAGAGCCTCTTTGATAATTTCGTTGGTCACATGCGGCCCGTAGAAGTCGCTCGTGTCGATGTGATCGACCCCACTCGCAACGGCCTCGCGCAGCACAGCCACCGCCGCATCCCGATCCTTCGGCGGCCCGAACACATGCGGCCCCGCCAGCTGCATCGCGCCATACCCCACCCGGTTCACAGTCATCGAGGTTCCGGCAAACGTAAATGTACCGCCCAGCTTCTTCGTCGAATCCATGTGCGTCTCTCCTTTACACTGACTGAGGATTCGATGAAGAAAGCTTCATGTTTGGAGTTCGCATTTGCTCAAAGTGGCCGCATCCCAACTTAAGCCAAGAAAGACGCCCGTACAGGCCCGTTCCACGGCCAGCGTCGAAGCTATCCTGCAGGCTACTGTTCAGGTTTTGCTCAAGGATGGCAAGTCGAAGTTGACGACTACCCGCGTCGCTGCACGCGCCGGCGTTTCCGTTGGAACGCTCTACCAGTACTTCCCGAACAAGAGCTCGCTGCTGCAGGCTTTGCTGAAGGAGCATCTGGAAAATGTCGCCGAGGCAGTTGAGGTCGCCTGTGCTGGCGCCCACGGCGATTCTCTCGACAGCATGGCCGAAATCCTTACCTCAGCCTTCGTCCAGGCCAAGTTCCGCAACATTGAGGCCAGCATCGCGCTTTACGCCATCAGCGACGATGTGGAAGGCAAGCGCATCGCGGACGAAATGCATGTCCGCGTCATCCGAGCCCTGACCACGATGCTCCAGACTGCACGCGACCAGATCATCCCTCATCCAGACGCCGCTGCCGCTACCCTGCTGAGCGCGATGGCCGGTGTCAGCCGTACCATGCTTGAACGGGGAGCCACCCAAAGCACCATGGGAACGCTGCACAATGAGCTCACCCTTATGATCCGCGCCTACCTTGAAGCCTCTGCCCGCACTGCGCTCACACCAGATGCTGCGCGTTCATATTCTTTAGCAGCATCGGAAGGTCCGGATCTTCGCACCTCCGCATCGCGTGTCCCAAGCCGCGAAACAGCGTCTCGCAGCACGCGCGCGTAGTCTCCGAGGTGCCGCGCGCTGAGATCAACAACAGCTCGCCCGGCTGCGCCAGATCGCCGCGCATCATCGCGCACCGGTCCGCGCGATAGGTACAGGAAGCCAGGTCCGTCAAGCTCAACTCCTCGCTCGGCGTACACATCACGGTCTTGGGAGGCGCCATGCGGTCGATCAAGCTCCAGATTTCGAGCTTCGACTCGAGCTCATCCGGAACAAAGTCGATGACCACGTCCGCGTCCCGTACCGCATCCTCGACCGTAGTCACCAGCGTAACCGAACGGCCCAGTTCGGCAATCACCCTGCCCGCATCCCGCAGCCGCGCAGGCATCACATCCTCAAGCGTGACGTTGAAGCCGGCCAGCGCACAGGCCAGGGCAAAACCTCGACCCTGCGCGCCCGCCCCGATCACCGCAACGTTCACCATGGGCTACTTGGTTTCAATGGAATTCAGCACCGTCTCGTAGTTCGGCTCGGAGTGCTTGATATAGTCGGCGATCCGGTGGCGCTCTTCCTCAGTCAGCGAGGGAAGCGTGGTCAGGATGCGGCGCAGGGTCACCGAAATATCGTCAACATAGTTCATCGTGCGGATTGCTTCGCCGGACAGTGGCATTCTTACTCCAGAGATGAGATCGGCCCAACGGCCTGTTGTCAGTCTACTTGCTTTGCGGCAACGCGGCTTGCCTCATGCCTCGCTGCCCAGCACGATCCTTCGGCTAGCCTCGTCGGTTGGCTTGCCCGCGTCCACGCCTTCGACCGGCTCTTCATAGCCATCGCGGTCAGTCATCTCCATCAGCCGCGCCATCTTCATGGCGAAGTCCGGATGCAGAGCATCGGCAGCGTAACGCCACGTCCAGTTGCCCAACCCGGCTGCCGGCGTGTTCATCCGAGCCTCACTGCCGAGGTGAAGGATATCCTGCAGAGGAAAGACGCAGATGCTGGCCACCGAACGAGCTGCCAGACGGATCATCGCCCACACCACCTGCGCCGGATGCTCCATCGTCTGGAGGTACGCCTCCACGTTCGCGCGCTCGAGTGGCGACGTGTCCTCGAGCCACCAGCCCAACGTCGTGTTGTTGTCATGCGTACCCGTATAGATCACCGTGTTCGGCACGCAACGATGCGGCAGGTAGAGGTGGCTGCCGCGGTCCGTGAAGCCAAACTGCAGAATGCGCATCCCCGGCATCGAGAAATGCTCGCGCAGCTCATCTACCTCCTTGGTGATCACACCCAGGTCCTCGGCGATAAACGGCAGGTCGCCGAACACCTCCCTTAGCCGTTGAAACAGCTCGTGCCCGGGAGCCTTCACCCACTGCCCGTTTACCGCCGTCTCTTCCTCGGCCGCAATCGACCAGAAAGCCTCAAAGCCGCGAAAGTGATCCAGCCGAATCACGTCGTAGAGCGCCAGCGCACGGCGAATCCGTGCCACCCACCAGTCGAATCCGCGCTCCTTCATCACGCTCCAGCGATAGAGCGGATTGCCCCAGCGTTGGCCAGTCGCAGAGAAATAATCCGGAGGCACGCCGGAGACACGAATCGGCTTCAACTCGTCGTCAAGCTCAAACAGGTCCGGAACCGTCCACACATCGGCCGAGTCGTAGCTAACGAAGATGGCGACATCGCCCATAATCTGGATGTCCCGTTCCGCGCAATACTGCCGCAGCGCAAACCACTGCTCATTGAAGAAGAACTGCACGGCCTGTTCAATCGCGAGCTCCCGGCTCTTCTCGCTCATCAGCCGCGAGAGCGCATCACTCTTGCGTCGAGCGTACTCTTCCGGCCACTCATGCCAGCTCGCATAGGCAAAGCTGCGCCGGAGTACGGTGTACATCGCATAGTCCGGAAGCCACGAAAGATTTTCCGTACAGAACCGCTGGAAGCGCAGCCGCTGTTCCGCACTCGCGTGATCGAGGAAGTTTGCCGCCGCCTCTTCGATCAACGGCAGCTTGCGCTCCCAAACCGCGTCAAAGTCAACCGTACCCTCCGCACTTGGCGCGTCGCCGAGGCGATCGTGCGAGAGCCACCCCTGCTCCGCCAGCACTTCCAGCGAGATAAGGATTGGATTGCCCGCAAACGCCGACAGCGCCGAGTAGGGCGAGCTGCCGTACCCCGTCGGACTCAGCGGCAGTACCTGCCACACCCGCTGTTTACTCGCAGCGAGGAAGTCGACAAACCTACGAGCCGCCGGACCGAAATCGCCTACCCCGCCTCGCGAGGGAAGCGAAGTCACGTGCAGCAGAACTCCCGAAACCCGTTCCTTCAGCATGATTCCCCGCCTACGTTTTGCCGTTTGTTGAAGTCATCCGATTTGGGGTAAGCGCAACTAACTTCCTACCGGCAACCCACCCGGTTGCGCAGCCGCCGCCTTGATCCGGATTGCCCCCGCCTTCTGGTACTTTTGCGCCAGCGTCCCAAGATAGATGTTGAAGATCTCCTGACGCTTCTCATTCAGCATCGTCTCCCGGGTCTTCTCGAAGTTCTTGGCGATGTCGTCCGTACCAGGCTCCTGCTTGTCGACCACCGAGAGCACCACACCGGTCGACCCCAGATTGATCGGATTCGAGATCGTTCCCTTCGCCAGCGTAAACGCCTGCGCCGCCTGCCCAGTCATCGCACCCAGATCGGGCACCTGGCCATCCTTGCCCACCAGGTCGCTCGTCTTCACGGGAACGTTCATCTCCGCCGCCGCCTTATGCAGGTCATTCAGCTCTCTGGCCCGCGCATCCAGCTTGGTCAGCTTGGCCGCCAGCATCTGTGGAACTTGCTGATCGCGGTAGTCCGTCAGCAACGTCGCCTTGTACTCGTCGAAGGTGGGCGCATGCGGCGCACGCACATCGGTAACCTGGTAGACCGCGTAGCCATCGCCGGTCGAAGCCGAGGCCGGAGCAGCCCCTTTGGTCGCCCCGAACGCTCCTGTCAACAGAGCCGTTCCATCGGACACCCCGCCGATCGTCCCGTCCTTGCCCACATAGTCCGTCGTAATCGCATGCAGCCCATGCGCCGCGGCCGCCTTCTCGATACCATCTTTTTTCGCCTCCGCCACCAGCGTATTTGCGAAGTTTTGTTCCGCCGCGGCCAGCTTTTGTTGCTCGAGCACCGGCACGATCTCCGCCTTTACCTCGCCCAGCGGCTTCAGGTGTTCCTGGTCGTGCTGCTCCACCTGGATGATGTGGTAACCGAAGTCCGTCTTCACCAGATCCGACGTCTGCCCCGCCTGCAGGGCGAACGCCGCCTTCTCAAACGGCGGCACCATCTTGCCCCGCGTAAACACGCCCAGTTCACCGCCCGTATCCTTGCTTCCAGGGTCATCCGAGTTGGCCTTCGCCAGCTCCGCGAAATTGCCGCCCGCCTTGATTTTGTCGAGCACGCCCTGCGCTTTGGCCTTCGCCGCCGCATCCGTTTTGGCGTCCGAGCCCTGCGGCACGGCGAACAGAATGTGCCGCGCCTTCACCTGCTCCTTGACCCCGTACTGAGCCTTATGCGTGTCGTAGTAGGTCTGGATCTCGGCATCTGAAACCTGTGGCTTGCCGCCCGGCATCTGGTCAATCCCGAACGAGACATACTCAATCTTGCGCTGCTCCGGAATCGCCGTCGCATAGCGTGCTGCGTTCTGCTTGAAGAACGTCTGCAGATCCGAGTCCGATGGATTGATCGTCTTTGCCAAATCAGCTGACGAAACCACCGCATAATCAAACTTCACCTTCGTACCCGAAACCCGGAACGAGTTCCGCACATCGTTATCCGAGACCGTCGCCCCGCCGGTCATCATCGCCTGTAACCGGCTCAGCTCGATTCGGCTCTTCAGGTACTCCTCAAATTGCGGCCGCGTCATGCCCATGTTCGTCTGCACGAAGTTCATGTACGCGTCGTTGCCGATGAATTTGCCGCCCGGAAAGAAGATCTGCCCGAGCTGCCCTTCATGCATTACCGAGAGTAGATCCGCATCAGACACCTGCAACCCACGGCGATCACCCTCGATCTTTAGGATCGCCTCCTGCACCAGCTGCTGGCCTGCCCGGCTCTCAAGGTACGGCATGTAGAAGGCCGGTACCTGCCGACCCTGCGTCTGCTGCTGCACCGCCCGCGCCACGTCAGTGCGGGTCACCGTTTGCGTGTCTCCCACCAGCCGAGTAAAGAACCCGGGCTCGTGCACCGTCGCGTACGTCGTCGGATCGCCGCCCGCCCCCGCGTTGTCAAAAATCCCCGGAACAAGCGTGATCACCATCGTGATCACCGCCACGCCGATAATGACTCCGAAGACGAGCTTGATGAACTTGTTGTCCTGCTGCAAAATGCGAATCATGCTGGTGGGCGACCTTGACTTCCTGCAAAATGACCGAAGCCGGAGAACCCGCTTCGCAAGCCTTAACTATAAATGAGCCGCCCGATCTTCCTCTCGAGCAAAGTCACTCTTGCCCGGCGAAGAACGTGACCAAAGTGCGGCCCCTTCGCTCCAATCACATTGACAGCCACATCTCGGCAGCCAAGACTGAAGAGGAAGGATTGAACTCCCATGCCCAGCAAGCTCGTCAGCCCCGTTGAGACCGGGAATCCCGCCGTCCCTACGACCAACAAACACCTCATCCGCTGGGTCGAGAAGATGGCCGACCTCTGCCAGCCGGCGCGCGTTCACTGGATCAATGGCTCACAGGACGAAAATGCCTGGCTCTGCGACGAACTGGTCAACGCCGGAACCTTCACTCGGCTGTCTGAGACCAGGTGGCCCGGCTGCTTCTACGCCCGCAGCTCGCCCAACGACGTCGCGCGCGTAGAAGACCGTACCTTTATCTGTTCGCTCTCAAAAGATAGCGCCGGCCCCACCAACAATTGGGAAGACCCCTTCGTTATGCGCAAGAAGCTGAAAACGCTCTTTCGCGGCTCGATGCGCGGCCGCACCATGTACGTCCTGCCCTTCTCGATGGGCCCCATCGGCTCGCCCATGTCGCAGATCGGCGTACAGCTCACCGATTCCGCCTACGCCGTCGTCAACATGCGCATCATGGCCCGCATCGGCACCGCGGTCTACCGGGAGATCGAGAAAGACGCGAAACGCGTCGTCCCCTGCGTTCACTCCGTCGGTGCGCCGCTGGCACCGGACCAGCAGGATGTCCCCTGGCCGCAGAACGACACCAAATACATCGTCCACTTCCCCGAGACGCGTGAGATTTGGTCCTACGGCTCCGGCTACGGCGGCAACGCGCTACTCGGCAAAAAATGCTTTGCCCTGCGCATCGCCTCGAACATCGCTCGAGACGAAGGCTGGATGGCCGAGCACATGCTCATCGTCGGCGTCGAATCGCCCGCCAACGACCGCGGCAGAACCGAAAAAACCTACGTCGCCGCCGCCTTCCCCTCGGCCTGCGGCAAGACCAACTTCGCCATGCTCATCCCTCCTGCCGGCTTCGACGGCTGGAAAGTCTGGACGGTCGGCGACGACATCGCCTGGATCAAGCCCAACCAAAACGGCCAACTCCGCGCCATCAACCCTGAGACCGGCTTCTTCGGTGTCGCCCCCGGCACTAGCGACCTTACCAACCCCAACGCAATGGCAACCCTGCGCGCCAACTCCATCTTCACCAACGTCGCGCTGGTCACCGAGAACGGCATCCCCAATGGAGACATCTGGTGGGAGGGCATGACCGAAATCCCACCCGCCGAAGCCCTCGACTGGCGCGGGCAACCCTGGACGCCGGCTTCCCCTACTCCTGCCGCCCACCCCAACGGCCGCTTCACCGCTCCCGCCAGCCAATGCCCCACGATCGACCCCTCCTGGGAAGATCCTGAAGGCGTCCCCATCAGCGCCTTCCTCTTCGGCGGACGCCGGCCCACCACCATGCCGCTCGTCTTTGAGGCGTTCAATTGGTCGTCCGGCGTCTACATCGGTGCCACCATGGGCTCTGAAACCACGGCCGCCGCCGGAGGAGCGATCGGCAAGGTTCGCCGCGACCCCATGGCTATGCTGCCCTTCTGCGGCTATCACATGGGCGATTATTTCCGGCACTGGCTGCGCATGCAGCGCTCGCTCGCAAGCACCCCCCGCATCTTCCACGTCAACTGGTTCCGCAAGGGCCCGTCCGTCGACGGCCAGCCTGGCAGTTTCCTCTGGCCCGGCTACAGCGAGAACATGCGGGTCCTCAAGTGGGTCGTCGACCGCGTCCGCGGACGGGTCCGCGGCAAAGAGACTCCCATCGGCTGGACCCCCAAATACAACGACATGAATTGGCAGGGCCTCGACTTCAGCTACGAGCAGTTCACCGCACTCCAAGCCGTCAACCGCGAAGCCTGGAAGCAGGAGGTCATCGGTCATGAAGAGCTTTTTCTAGCCCTCCACGACCATCTCCCCCCAGAGATGATCTACGAACGCGAACTCCTCATCTGCCGCCTGTAACGAAGCAAATCCACTTGACGCCCCTGGGAACATTTCATAAACTCTTCTCAGGGCATGGCTCCTCGCGCTTGCGTTGAGTCGAGCCGGCTCTAACGAAGTCCACCCACTTCGTTGCTTTACCGGAATAGCCACGCAACAGCCCCCACCGCGCTGCGTGGCTTTCCTTTTTAACTCGTACCGCCACACGTAAGCTAAACAAGTGCCGCTTACCTCGCCCGACACCGAGCCCTCCGCCGAAGCCACCCCGCCCGCCGTTACCTCCGGCTTCGCGCCCCTGCGCATCCCGCTCTTCCGGGATCGCTGGATCGCCTCCACCATCTCATCGGTCGGCACCTGGATGCAGGACACCGCCGGCACCTGGCTGATGACCGCACTCACCGGCTCCCCGCTGCTGATCGCGCTCATGCAGACCGCTGCGTCGGCTCCCGTGCTTTTGCTTGGCCTGCTCGCCGGCGCCACTGCGGACATCTTCGACCGCCGCAAGCTGCTCATCTTCTGGCAGGCCTGGATGCTCGGTTCGGTCGCAGTTCTTGCCCTGCTCACACTGCTGGGCCACGTCTCCCCGTGGGCGCTGCTCGCGTTCACCTTCCTGCTCAATATCGGCTCCGCCATGAACAACCCCGCGTGGCAGGCGATCGTCCCCGAGCTCGTTCCTCGCACGCTCATCCCCGACACCGTCTCGCTCAACGCCGCATCGAACAACCTCGCCCGCGCCGTCGGCCCCGCACTCGGCGGCCTCATGGTCGCCGCCTTCAAATCCACCCACGGCGGCGCAGGATCCGTCTTCGCACTCAACGCAGTCTCCTTCGCCGGCGTCATCTGGGTTCTGGTCAACTGGAAGCGCACCCCGCTCTTCAAATCCGCGCTCCCGTCCGAGCGCATCGCCGGCTCTATCCGCGGCGGCCTGCGCTTCGTCCGCTACTCGCCCCAGCTGCAGGCCTCGCTTGTCCGCGCGTTCACCTATTGCTTCTTCGTCTCCGCCATCTGGTCCCTGCTCGCCGTCGTTGCCCGCCGCGATCTCAAGCAGGGCGCTCTCGGCTACGGCATTCTCAATGGCTCGCTCGGGATCGGGGCAGTCGTCGCCGCCACCCAGCTCCCCCGAGTCCGCCGCCTGCTCCCCGCCGACCGTCTGCTTGCTCTGGCGTCCCTCGTCCAGGCTCTCACCCTGCTGGTGCTTGCCTTCATCCCCAATCCCTGGATCGTCATCCCGATGCTCATCGTCTCGGGCTCCGCCTGGACCAGTGCCATGTCGACCATCAACACCTCCGTCCAGCTCTCGGTTCCCTCATGGGTCACGGCACGGGCCCTCGGCACCTACATGATGACCTTTCAGGGCGGCATGGCCCTCGGCTCCGTCTCCTGGGGCTTTCTTGCCGAGCACACCCGAACCCCCTATGCACTCGCCGCCGCCGCCGCCGGTCTTCTGTTCACCCTGCCCTTGGTGCATCGCTTCAAGATCCTGCAAGGCCCCGTCCCCGATTTCACCCCGCATCACTTCTCCCGCCCCGCGCCTGAGCTCGTCGGCATCGCCTCTGCCCTTGGCGATCCCAACGACGGCCCCGTCCGCATCTCCATCGAGTACAGGATTCCGCTGGACCAGTACGCTCTCTTCACCCGCCTCATCCATGAGCTCAAGGGCGTCCGTCTGCGTGACGGCGCGCTCCGTTGGGGCATCTATCGCGACACCCACGACCCCACCCATCTCAACGAGACCTTCGTGATGGAGTCCTGGCTCGACTTCCTCCGCTCCCGCGAACGCGTCACCGCCGCCGACACCGCCATCCGCGACCGCGTCTACGCCCTCCACCAAGCCGACACGCAGCCCCGCGTTACTCACCAGATCTACGCAAAAGAGATCCCCAAGTAGAACTTCCTCGCCTGAGCCAATCCCCGCTCAGGAAGCGGGAGCACGTCCACGCAACCCGTCCGCAACCGGCCGCTTTCGGTAAGGTAAGTTCCGTCCAGCGAAGATGTTTGCTCTAAAGCTTGACGATACAAAGAGACACGCGGTGCGGATAAGGTGCCGTGCGGAACATCCATATACTCGGAAAAAGGCGTCTCAACCGTCTGATACAAGACACGATCGAGGATTAATAACTGATGCAGAAGGAAGCTCGGCGAGCAGTCATAGTAGGAGCAGGACCCGGAGGTTTAGCGGCTGCTCTTCTTCTGGCGAAGTCCGGGGTAAAGGTTACCATTGTAGAGAAGCGTGGCCAGGTAGGTGGGCGCACGTCGACCATGAAGCAGGATGGATTCAAGTTCGATGTAGGCCCTACCTTCTTTCTGTATCCCCGGGTCTTACGCGAAATTTTCAGCGCGGCAGGTTATGACCTGGATCGAGAGATCCCCATGACGCGGCTCGACCCGCAGTATCGGCTTGTCTTCGGATCCGGGGGAGAGCTCCTGGCGACCCCGAACATTGAGCGCATGGTCTCCTCGATCGCCGCCATCTCGCCGGAAGACGCGCTTCGCTTCCGGCAATTCATCCTGCGCAACCGGAACAAGCTTGAAAAGTTCCTGCCCTTTCTGCAAAGTCCGTTTGAGAGCTGGCGAGACCTCGCGAAGCCCGAGATGATGAAGCTGCTGCCTCTGCTGGCACCTTGGCGGTCCCTCGATGAAGATCTGCAAATTCACTTCAAGGATGAGCGTATCCGTCTCGGCTTCAGCTTTCAGTCGAAGTACCTGGGCATGTCACCTTTCCGCTGCCCAAGCCTGTTCTCCATCCTGTCTTTCCTGGAGTACGAGCACGGCGTCTACCATCCGACGGGAGGATGCGGTGCGGTAAGCGAAACGATGGCGCGGCTGGCGCGCGAGATGGGCGTAGAAATCCTGCTGAACGAAGCAGTTGAGAAGGTGTTGATTGAGCATGGTAAGGCAGTCGGGTTGCAGACCAGTTCGCAACGCTTGCAGGCGGACGCGGTCATCGTCAACGCCGACTTCGCCGGTGCCATGCGCAAGATGGTCCCCAACCATCTGCGGAAGAAATGGACGAACGAGAAGCTGGCCAAGAAAAAGTATTCTTGCTCGACATTCATGATGTATCTCGGCATCGATGGAGGCTACGACGACGTCTCGCACCATACGATCTATCTCGCCGAGAACTACAAAGACAATCTCAAGGACATCGAAGAGCGGCATCGCCTGTCGGACAATCCATCGTTCTACGTGCAAAACGCTTCCGTCACCGATTCGACCCTCGCTCCTCCAGGACAAAGCACGTTGTACGTGCTGCTGCCGGTGACTCACGACACAGGCTCGGTAGATTGGGCCGCGGAGACTCCGCGATATCGTGCGCTAGCGCTTGAGCAGATGGAAAAAATCGGCATCAAGGATGTGGAGCGGCGCATCCGTACGGAAAAAATTGTGACCCCCGCGGGCTGGAGCGAGGAGTTCGATTTATACAAAGGCGCGACCTTTTCGATGGCGCATTCGCTCGACCAAATGCTCCATCTGCGGCCGCACAACCGCTTTGAGGATGTTCAAGGAATGTATCTTGTCGGCGGCGGCACGCATCCCGGAAGCGGCTTGCCAGTCATCTTTGAGTCGGCGCGCATTACATCACGCCTGTTGCTCGAAGACCTGAAGCTTGAGCCGCAATGGGCCAACGGGAAAGCCGATCAGCCCATCAGCCGCGAGCTCGTTGGGGCTGCATAGATGGCAGTTGCAGCAGTGATGGAGCAGGCGACAATCCCCGCCACGCAGCAGCCGGACGAGGCCGTGCGTGAAGCTCAGCAGGCCTGGGCGCAGCGGACAACGAAGAAGCGGCTGCAGGTGTTGCGCGGCGTCGAAGACACATTGACCGCCTCACACCGCGCGTTGGTGGATGCCTTGCCCACCACGTTAGCGCGCACTCGGGCTGACTCCTACGCCTCCGAACTGCTGCCCCTGCTCGCGGCCTGCCGCTTCCTGGTGCGGTCCTCGCAAACCCTGCTCAAACCGCGACGGCTGGGCCCACGTGGGCTGCCCTTCTGGCTGGCTGGCATTGAGACAGTGGTCTATCGTGTTCCGTTTGGAACGGTTTTGGTCATCGGTCCGGCGAACTACCCGCTCTTCCTGCCCGGGGTGCAAACGCTGCAGGCCCTCGCCGCGGGCAACGCCGTCGTCTGGAAGCCCGGGGCCGGAGGACGTGCGGTAGCCCAGGTCTTCGCTTCCGCACTGGTACGCGCAGGCGTGCCCGTAGAGCTGCTGCGAGTGACGGACGAGTCGAAGGAAGCTGCTTCCAACGAGATTGGGGCCGGGGTCGACAAGATCGTCTTCACGGGATCGGGAGCAGCCGGGCGAGCCGTGTTGAAGCTCGCGGCAGATCACGCAACTCCGGTTATCGCGGAGCTCTCCGGATGCGATGCAGTGATCGTGCTGCCCTCGGCCAACATGGTTCTGGTGTTGGACGCGCTTTGCTTTGGCATGCGCCTGAACGGCTCGGCGACGTGCATGGCGCCGCGCCGGCTGCTGCTGGTCGGGGATGGACATGAAGCCTTGATCAAAGACCTGCAGATGCGCTTCGAGACGATGAACGGAGTAGCGCTACCGCCGCGGATCAAGGAACAGGTTTGCGAACTGGTGACGGATGCAGTGGCGCAGGGAGCGACGATCTGCGGTCAGGTCGATGCGGAGACCATGCAGCCCGTGCTGGTGCTTGATGGGCATCCACGGATGAAGATCGCGCAGGCCGATGTCTTCGCTCCGGTGCTGACTGTTCTGCGAGTGGCCGATGCGGAGGAAGTTGTGGCTGCGGATCGGCTTTGTCCATTCGGGTTGACGGCGGCAGTGTTCGGAGAAGTGCATGAGGCGCGGGCTCTGGGTGCGCGCCTCGAGGTAGGGACAGTCTTGATCAACGACCTGATTGTGCCCACGGCTGATCCGCGCATGTCCTTCGGTGGGCGCAAAGGCAGCGGCTTCGGCGCGACCCGCGGCGCAGAAGGACTGCTCGAGATGACAACGGTGAAGTCCGTGGTCGTGCGACGTTCTCGCAACAAACGCCAGTATGAGCCGACCGGAGAGGCACAAGAGGCGCTCTTCGCCGGAGTGACGGAAATGAGTTACGGTGCGATGCTGCGCCAACGCATGGTAGGCCTGCGCAGTATGCTGGCCGCAGCCAAACAGATCAAACAGGACGAAGCGGCAAGGGAGAGACGATGAAGGTCGGCGTAATTGGGAGTGGTCTGGCAGGCTTGACGGCGGCGTGTACGCTGGCCGCGCGTGGGCATGAAGTTGAGGTGTTTGAGAAGAATCCATGGCTCGGCGGCAAGGCCGCACAGTTGAAGGAACGCGGCTTCCGCTTTGACATGGGCCCTACGATCCTCATCCAGCCCTCTGTGCTGCGCCGCGTCTTCGACGAGGCCGGACGCAAGTTGGAAGACTACATCCCCATGGTGCGGCTCGACCCGCAATGGCGCTGCTTCTTCGAAGATGGCAGCCAACTCGATCTCAAGGACAATGCGGCGGAGATGGCGGCTTCGCTCGATGCGATTTGGCCGAAAATGGGCGCCGGCTATCTCAAGTTCCTGGAGCAGTCCGAGCAACTGCACTCGATCTCCGACCGCTTCTTCTTTTGGCGATCGATCGGGTCCATGCGCGACACCATGGATGTGAAGGGCGCCTTTGACATTAAGGTGCTCAAGGATGTGATGCGGATGCGGCTGGGGAAAACCGTATCGAGCGTCATCCGCGAGCACATTCCGGATGCAAACGTTGCCCAGATGCTCGACCACTTTGTGCAATACGTCGGATCCTCCCCTGATGCCTCGCCTGCAATCCTTTGCGCGATTGGGCATATGCAAATGGAAGAGGGCATCTGGTATCCAATGGGCGGCACACGCGCCGTTCCCGAAGGTCTCGTCAAGCTTGGCAAGGAGCTGGGCGTCAAGTTCTATCCGGAGACGGATGTGGCGCGAATCGACACCGAAGGCGCAGCGCGCGGGCATAAGGCAGGAAAGGTCTGCGGGCTGACCACGACCGAGGGACGGAGCTACCGATTCGACGCGGTTGTATCAAACTCGGACGCAGTGCGGACGCATCGGGAGCTCGTCGGTGGTGCGGCCGCACGCAGCTTCGAGCATAAGCGTAATTACGAAGCGGCCTGCTCAGGCGTGGTGCTCTACCTGGGGCTGAACAAGCGCTACGATCATCTGGCTCACCACGACTTCGTTTTTTCGCGGGATCCGCACGAAGAGTTCCACGCGATCTACGAGAAGGGCGAGCCGGCGCCGGACCCCACCTGCTACCTGGCAGCCACGGCGGCCAGCGATCCCACTAGCGCTCCAGAGGGCGGCGAGGCGCTCTACGTCCTAGTGCACACACCCTACCTGCGCCCGCATCACGACTGGAAAAAAATGTTCCCGGCCTATCGACAGGTCATTCTGGATAAGCTGAAACGAACGGCGGGACTGACCGACATTGAAGACCGGATCGTCTTTGAATCGCACCTGACCCCGCAGGATATCCACGATCGCTACCGGGTACTCGACGGTGCGATCTACGGCATCACCAGTCACGGCGTCTTCCAGGGTGCCTTCAAGCCGGCCAATCGGTCACGGGAGCTTCCCGGGCTGTATTTAGCCGGCGGCGCGGCGCATCCCGGACCGGGCATGCCCATGGTGATGATGTCGGGCTGGATTGCGGCGGATTCGCTTGATCAGGATGCCGGTGCGCAAGATACTGCCGGACGAAACACCGGAGGAAGTCGTCAGGAGAGCTTCGAACCGGCAGCGGTGGCGTAGAGTAGGCTTGCCAGTGTGATCGAGACGCCGCCCATTTCGAGGTTCATCCTCTGGTTCTTCCGCCGTATTGTGCGCGGCTACTTCCGCCGCAACTTCACGGCAGTGCGCCTGACTCGCGCATCCGATCTCAGCGGGTTGCAGCAGCCGGGATCGGATCGGCTGCTGATTTATGCCAACCATGGATCGTGGTGGGACCCAATGATCAGTGTGCTGCTGGCACGCAAGCTGATGCCGGAGCGCAGACACTATGCGCCGATGGATTCCGTGTCCTTAGACCGCTACGGGATCCTCAAGCTGATCGGCATCTTCGGGGTGGAGATGAAGACGGCGCGGGGAGCGGCACAGTTCCTGCGCAAGGGTCTGGCGATCCTGGCCGAACAAGGCGTGCTTTGGGTGACACCGCAAGGCCGCTTTGCGGATGCAAGGGAGCGTCCGCTAGTGTTCAAGCCGGGGCTTGCCGCACTGGCGGCAAAGGTTCCAGGGGGATGCATCGTGCAGCCGCTGGCGATCGAGTACACGTTTTGGGATGAGCGCCTGCCGGAGGCTCTGCTACACTTTGGCGCTCCGGTGAGAGTCCACGGGCAGACCGCCGCGGAGATAGATGCGCGTTTGCAAACCGCTTTGCTCACCACGATGGAAAGCTTGCGCGAGTTCAGCATGGCGCGGGATAGTGCGGCCTTTGACGTTCTGCAGGCAGGACGGGCAGGAACGGGTGGCTTCTACCAGGTTGGACAGCGGCTGCGCGCGTGGGTTCGTGGCCGCAGGTTTGAACCGCAGCATACCGCCCCCACCATGCATCGCGAAGAGCACGGATGATGGTGGCTTTGGCGCTGCTTTGCCTGCTCTGTGCGCTTCTCCCGGCGGCGGTCTTCTTCGTAAATCTGCGCGCCTACAGTCTGCCGCCTCTGCCAATCGGCAGCGCTTCCCTTCCCGCGGTTTCAGTGCTGATCCCGGCGCGGGATGAGGCGCATGGGATCAAAGCAGCAGTGCGGGCGGTGCTCGCCAGCCGGGACGTGGAGCTGGAAGTCGTGGTGATGGACGATGCGTCGACCGATGGAACGGACGCGATCGTGCTGGCCTTGGCTGCGGAGGATGCGCGGGTGCGGCTGGAGCGGGCGCCTTCGCTGCCTCGGGGATGGAACGGCAAGCAGCATGCCTGCTGGGCGCTGGCGCACGCTGCGAGGCATCCGGTGCTGTGTTTTGTGGATGCGGATGTGAGGCTGGGGCCGGAGTGCGTGGCGCGCATGGCCGGCTTCCTAGAGCGCGGGGACAATGGGCTCGTAAGCGGGTTTCCGCGGCAGGTGACGGAGACCTTTCTTGAGTGGATGCTGCTGCCGCTGATCCACTTTGTGCTGTTGGGATTTCTGCCGATCAGCAGAATGCGGGCCGGAACGGAGCCGGGCTTTGCGGCTGGGTGCGGGCAGTATCTGATGGCGCGGCGTGAGGCTTACTTCGCCTGCGGCGGTCACAGCGGGATCAAACTGACGATGCACGACGGACTGCGGCTGCCTCGGCTGTTCCGCGAGCATGGTTACCGGACCGATCTCGCGGACATCACGGAGCTGGCGAGCTGCCGCATGTACACCTCGGCGGCACAGGTGTGGAGTGGGCTGGCGAAGAACGCGACGGAAGGAATCGCGGCTCCGGCGCGGATCGTGCCGGTGACCGCGGTGTTGATATTGGGGCAGGTGCTGCCGTTTGTGCCGCTCTTGCTTTTGTTCTCATGGCCTTTTCTGGCCGTCTCCTTGGGATCGTTGGGCATAGGCGTAGCTATCGGTAAACCGTACCGTCTCACGATCATCGTGAGTGCGTTCGTCCTAGCGGCGCTTGCAGGATGGACCCTACGATTTGCGTCGGCCAGGCGCTTTCGACAGGACTGGCGAAGTGCCTTGCTGCATCCGCTCGGGATTGTGTTGCTGCTGTGTGTGCAGTGGTACGCGTTCGTGCGGAAGCTCTCGGGACGGACGGTAAGCTGGCGGAATCGGGCTTACGCCGAGCAGTGAAGGTGGTTGCCGGCGGGAGCACCCAGGTGTTAGAGGCGAGGCCTGGGCACCCGAAGTGTTGCTACTTCAGGAGGGCTGCTAAGACGTTGTGGCCAATGCGCCAGGCGTTTTCAAGCGCAGGCAAATACGCGGAGTAGGTGGCGACCTTGGTTTCGGCGAGGCTTTCCGCGGCAGAGATGCCGGGGCGCTGCTGGTCGAAGTTGGAGGCGGCACGGACGATCAGGATGCGGCTGAAGTCGACGCGGCCAGCGTTCGCGAGAAAGCGCAGCGATTGCAGAATGCCATGATCTTCCATAGCGGTAAGAGTGTAAACGCCGCGGCCTTCGGTCTGGTAGTTGACCCAAGCGCGGGCGCGTTGGCTGAGGAGCTTGCCGTGCCAAAAGGTGGAAGAGGCCAGTTCATCGCCGCGCAGGAAGGATGGCGGTTGATCGGCGCTGTCGGCAGGCGCGAACTGCCGGCGGCGCTGAGCCATGTTGGGTGTGTCGAGCAGCTCGACGGTGCGGGTGAGCTCATAGGCTCGCGCGACCAAGTCGGGGTTGAGGCGGAAGACGATGCCGTCGTCGCCATTGAAGCGCTGGGCAAACGGCTGCTCGTAGGGCTCGGACTTGCCGATGGGGACGAAGCCATCGGGCCAACCGGGCGGAATCTCGCGGGCGTCGAGCTCGTGGGCGAGCGTGCCATCGACGACGTACTCAGGCAGAACGACCGAGGCAAGCGAGCCGCGCGCTGGATCGATGCCACAGACGCCCGAGATCAGGAAGTAGGCCTCACTGAGGTCGAAGCGTAGATCCAGACCAAGCGCCATGACGGAGGCCGCGGCGCGTGCAGCTCCAACACCGGTGACGCAGCCGAGAACGCCGGTTTGACTGAGATGGAGCGGGCGATAGCCTTGCGGGAACGGCAGCTGCTCGGTGAGAAGTTCGCGTTCGCGCCAGTGGTGGAACTCGCCCGGAACAGGACCGGTGTCAGGCTCGAAGGCGGTCAGGATGACGGCTATAATTCTCCGCGGTGTCATGTGTCAGACACCCTTCTTCAGAGGCTCCCAGATGAACTTGTGGATCTGGAGCGAGAGTCTGGCGTCGACGCCGTCCTGCATCATCCACTCGACCAGCGTGCGTGGGTCGAGCGTGGCGTTCTCCGTGGTGCGGAACGGATTTGGCGCTTTGGAGAAGGCGGGGCTGAAGAGGATGCCGCCGACGCGTGGGCGCAGGTTGTGTTCGGCGAGGAAGGTGCGGGCAAAGTCGTAGTCTTCACGGTGGCTGAGGACGAACTTGACCTCGTCGTTAGGAGTAAGGACTTCAAGGTTTGAGAGGCGGAAGCTGTTCGCGGCGGCGCCGGCTCCGGGGCACTTGACGTCGACGATCTTGTGAACGGCACGTGGCACCTGGTCGAGGGGGCGCTCGCCGCTGGTCTCCATCATGAGGGTGTAGCCGCGGGCGAGCAGCTCGTCCATGAGAGGCAGGAGCTCCTTGGCCTGCAGCATAGGTTCGCCGCCGGTGAACTCGACCAGCTTGCAGGAGGCCAGCGCTTCAATCTGGGCGAGGACTTCTGCCTGGGTGAACGGCTGGCCGCCAGTGAAGGTGTACTCGGAGTCACACCAGGCGCAGCGGAGATTGCAGCCGGCGAAGCGGACGAAGATACAGGGCAGGCCGGTGAAGGAGGACTCGCCCTGGACGGATTTGTAGAGTTCGATCAGGTACATGAGGGGCAAGCAGCTACTCGTAGTAGCGGGCGGAGCTGGTGTCGGTCTCGTAGAGGGTGCAGTCTTTGACCTTGACGCGCCCGTGGGTCATCTCGTCGAGCTGGTTGGCGGTCTGGTCGAAGAAGTAGCGAGCGAGGTTTTCGGCCGACGGATTTACGGTATCAAAGGGCTTGAGGTCGTTGATCATTTGATGGTCAAGATAATCGACAACAGGACGCATCACCTGCTTGAGGAGCTTGAAGTCAAGCAGCAGGCCGGCCTCGTCAAGTTCTGCGCCGCGTAAGGTGACGAAGACCTTGTAGTTATGGCCGTGTGGGTTCTCGCACTTGCCTCGATAGTTGCGGAGGTAGTGTCCGGAAGAGAACCCGGCTTCGACGGTAACTTCGTACATCGTTTGAGGATCCCTTTCACCTACGGGGGGGTAGCCCCTTCGGGGTAATGCTAAGTTCCTGCCGCTCAACGAGTTATCGACTGAGCAAAAGCTAAAGTCGTCAATCGAAGGGACTTAGAGGCAAAGTCGTCAAAAGGAAAGACATATCCTCTCGGCTGCCCCTAAACAGGGGCAAAGAAAGAAATATCGTTCAAACTTACGCTTACAAGCGTTTTTCCACTCAAGTTAAGTATACGTGAGCCGATAAGGGAAGTATGACAGGGAGTTCGATCAGGACTGGAGCGGGTTTTTATGAAAGGGGGGCTTGACAAGCGTTTCAGGGCCGGCGACGAGCGCGGCGATGCTCGTCCGCGCGGCGCTCTGCCTGCGAGAAGAGCAGAGAGAGAGTTCCGGCAAGAGTCGCGATGAGGGAAAGGACGAAGAAGGCGATGGACATGGTTTGCCACAAGACGACGTCGCCGGGAGAACCGGGCTGCTGCGCGATGTTACTGAAGGAGAGGATCAGCGCGATGAGGCAGAAGAAGAAGAGCGTTGCGGCGAGGATGTAAAGATTGCGGCTCATGCGAGTGTCTTCTCTCTGGTCAGGATAACGCGGATGAAACGGAGAGGACAAAGGTAGGAGGACGTGTTTAGAATCGCGCTTTGTGTAGGGAGGTGGTTCGCGATGGCAGTTCCAGTTTTCAAAGAGCGTCTACGAGGTGGGGTCCGGGGGGTTGGGGTTGTGTTGCTCCTGGCGGGTG
>CAXUNR010000055.1:0-21810 GCA_964252655.1 uncultured Acidobacteriaceae bacterium | reverse complement strand
TAGGGTTGTTCCCGCGGCTTAGCGTACGATACGGTCCGTTTTCTGAAGCGACCCCAAAACGGAAGGCAAAACGGGGTTGTGCGCCGGCACGAGCGATGGAGCGGTCATCCGACGCGGTCATCGGCGCTGGCGAGAGCGGTTGCGGATACGTCCGTGAATTTCTTATCGAAGTGAGCAAGGAGCATTTCGATGAATCTGCCGTGGTAGACAGCGTAAGCTTCCACCGACACGCCACCTTGGGGAGGAACAACCGTCAGCCTCAAGGCACCAGCTTGAACTTCGGGCTGCAGCCAAGCTTTCCCTACCCACTGACGACTGCTCGTTTCGTGGACGAAGTCTTTGTCGCTGTCGTAAGACCAAGTCCTCACGGTCTCGTCGTCTATAGCGGCATAGATCGCGTCGAGCAGTTCCTGCGGAGTGCCGGTCGTTATTTGAATGGCCATGTTCTCCTCCCATTAAGCATGATAAAGGACATTATCATGCGTGATAGTGCAAGAAGCAGCCTATGAAAGCACCGCCTCCCCAAGCCGCTTACTGAGTGTTGTGCGACATCCACCCTTCCTCATGAAAGACGCCCCCGTCCTCATCGATGTACCGAACCAAGAGTTCATCGTTCGTCACGTCGATGCTGACATATCCGCTATAGGCCAAGCCACCCGGATAGCCTCGGTAGTTCAGTTGGGCAAAGGCCATCAATGGCTGGCCAGTCTCGTCCTTATCCGGAAACTTCTCCGTTTGGATGTCGTGGGGAAAGGAACCATGGCCAATCAGGCGGGCGCGGTACGGAAGGCGCTTGTCTTCGTAGATGTAGCACTTGTGCTGGTGGCCAAAGAACCAGCCCTCGACCGGCCGCCTGTTCCCCTCTTGCAGTTCGGCTACCTGAGTGCGGAGCGTGGCACCGGCATTGTGTTCAGGGAGGTTGGCAGAACAGGGTTGATTATGTGTGAGAAAAACGTGCTTACGGTCAACCGCCCCGTCCATCTGGTTCTGCAGCCACTTCCATTGCGCGTCCAGGCGAGTGTCTTCGGGCGTGTGGAAACACCCACCTACATAGGCGGTATCCAGTCCGTAAAAGTCCCACTTCGGGGAACGCAGCACGAAGTAGCTTGCCTTCTGTCCGAACGCGGGCAGGACGACGTTGAAATATCCATCTCCGCCCGAGTACATCTCATGATTGCCGTTCAGCGAGAAGCTGCGGCCCTTGATCGGTCCGTTCGCATCTCTGAGAGGCCAGTTCCGGAGGAAGGTCAAACACTCGGAGCGGGTGCCTGAGTAGTAGATGTCCCCCAAGTGGATGAGGAATACGGGAACAGACGTGGCCTGGATCTCAGCCGCAATACGGTCTCGAACATTTGCTGCGTGATCGTTATTGGCACCCCAGTCCGAGATGAGGATGATCTTGCACGTAGCTGGGAGCAAGGTGATGAGCGCTTCTGGATCATCGGGATTGACGTGGGGGAACTCGCTCTTTTTCTGCAGATGTACCTTTTCAGCGACGATCTTCAGAAACACCGGAACCCAACCACCTAGGTCACCTGTGCCGTATTTGTTGAAGAAGGCGTCAAGATCGTCTCCCACTCCTGTGTGGGACACCGCCAGATAGGTGAGCTGTTCGTTGAACGTCGACTGAGCCAAGCTCGCGTGTTGGTCATGGCTTTCGAATGCATCGTCTTTCGCGTGGTGTTCAGCATGGACGGACTTGCTGGCCATGCGTAGATCGGCTGCAACCTTCACACGTAACGCTTCGAGATCGGAATCCGCCACCGGATGAAACGCATTGTTTAGATGAGCTAGCGTCTCAGGGTGTGAGGACTCCAGGCGGTCAGCGACCGTGTCCAGCAACAGAATGACCGCACTCTTCTGGCCGACAACCTTGTGCCAAAACTTGGATAGAAAGTTCATTCGTCATACTCCTTGAGCTTTACCCTCGTGTACGCCCGCATTCAAAGCGCACACGAGGGCACATGCAGCGTTACACTGCCCGCCAATGGTCAGGATTCTTCTTATCGTTGAGGTGGCGGACGCGAGCGACATTTGGAGAATGGCCGTTTGCCTTAGCCCAGTCAATCGCTTCCTTTTGTGTCGAGGTGGTTTTCAGAACCTTGTCGGCGCTGTCTTCGACAACGTAATCGGTGATGGCCGAACCTTCCGGCCGGCCTTTGGGACGTGCTTCGATATAAACCTTGGCCATTTTGCTTTCCTTTCAGGACCTCGTTAACCCGTTAGTCGACTTTGGCTTTACAGAACAACCACGGGTTGCTAATGTTGCGTTTATGAAACATGTATCGCACGCTGACCCGTCGACCCTAGGTATAGCCCACGGAAGCCCTTCTGTCAACATGGTGATACATGTTGCATTGGAGAGACGGGCTTGAACGTTCTCAAGTTCAGTAGTTTGTTGATTGAGAAGCGGAAAGATAAAGGCATCCGTGAGTTTGCAAGGGAGCTAAACATTAGCCCTGCAACGCTTTCTCGAATAGAACGCGGCAACCTGCCCGATCTGGAGACTTTCGAGAAGCTATGCTCTGCACTTGCTATCGATCCCACAGAAGTGCTGGATCGGGTGGGATCACCTTCGCAACAAGCAAATCCTGCAGTACTAGGCGTGACAGCCGTGCACTTCAAAGCCGATGCTCATTACACTCCGGAAGCAGCTAAGGATCTCGCGTGCCTAATTTTGGCCGCCCAGGACTTTGCGAGGCGCAGAGGCTGATGTTCAAGCGTGGATTCAAAGCCTGGTGTGATCAGACTGCAGAAGCAACTAGAAAGCAGAGGCGGCTAGCGACTTGGGAGCCCATAGGTGCTCGCTTGTTGGCTGTCGAACTACAGTGCATCTTGATTACGCCTAGTGATCTCCCTACGCTCGACAAGAACATTGCTGACCGGTTGGTGAGCACACACTCTGACATTTGGTCGGCAATCACAATCGCCAACGACCCTCCGGTCATTGTTTTCAACCCTTCCCATTCTCCTGCACGGCAGAACAGCGATCTCATGCATGAGATCGCGCACCTTCTTATGGAGCACAAACCAGGCACGGTCTACATCGACCCGCGTACGCAAATGGCTCTACGTCACTATGATCCGGAACAGGAAGAGCAGGCCAACTGGCTCGCTGCGTGTTTGCTTCTTCCTAGAGCAGCACTGCTTAGAATTAAAGAGCAAGGAACTGACGAAGCTGACGCATGCCGCCTATACAACGTTAGCCTGAAGATGTTGCGCTTTCGCATGAACGCGAGTGGCGTCAACCTGCAGTACAGTAGACGGCGCACGTTCGGCGCAGCTGCTCAGTCAGCAGATCGAGCTTAGCTACATCCCGATCCCAAACCCATAACCCCTGCTAATGCTGATCTCACGCTCCGGCTTGAGGTCTAGTGAATGTGAGTGTTTCTGGCCTTCGAGCATGGCGTAATCGAGGGCCTGCTTTGCGGTGATCTGCTCGCGGTTCTGGTTGTGGAACGTCCCGGCTGGCCCGTCGATGTGGATATAGCGGCCAGTCTGCACATGCTTGTAGCTTTGCATGGTGCCACTTTCCTGTTGCCAGTGGAACTGCTTGGCCTCATGTTCGGGAAGAGCCTCGTTGAGTGGGTTCCAGCGCCGCTTGTGCTGTTCCACAAGTTCACGCCCGGTCAGCCGCACCTGTTGCCGCTCCGGCACCTGCTGAACTTCCGGCACGTGCGCAGTCTGGTGCGAAACATCACGACTCAATACCTGCGGCAGCTGCTGCCGGTCACTGGTGAAGATTTGCGCGTCCTGCGCGCCGCGTGAGACCGCGACGTAGGCCATCCGGTTGTTGAGCAGGTCCTTGGCTCCAAGCTCTGTGTCGATGTGGATGAGCACCCGGTCGGCGGTCTGGCCCTGGCTGGAATGGCTGGTCACGGCATAGCCGTGATCCAGGTGTGGGTGTTCGCGTGGATCGAGCGAGAGGCTCCTGCCGCTGTCCATCTTTAGGGACATGTGTCCGTCGTTCGTAAAGCCCTGAATGGTGCCCAGCTCGCGATTGGCGATCTTCAGGTCATTCGCCGGTGTGGTGAACTGGATGCGGTCGCCCACGGCGAACGCTTTCTCCTGATCGCGGTAGAGCGAAACGCCCTGCTGCCGCCGTGGATCGTAGGTCAGCTCGGAACCATCCGCACGCACGATGGTGAGCTGGTTGGCTGCGGCATCGACGCTCTTCACACGAGCGTACTCACCTTTCTGCAGACCGGTTTCTTTAGAGTTCCGCGAGTAGAGCAGCACGTCGTCGAAGTGGTACCGCTCGGCCCACGTCCGGTCCGCTCCGGTGAGGTCCTGCCTGGGCACCAGAACGTCGGTGCGACGCTCTTCCCTGCTCACCACGCCCGTACCCTGCAGCTCCATCCGGATCGCCTGGTTGATCTCGGCGCGGGAGCGGTTATCGGGTGAGACGACCAGTGTGTTTTCAGGTTGCCGGGCGTACTCCTTTGCAATAGCGGCGATACGGTCGGCCTGGTTCGCCACCTCATGCACCCTGCCCTGCCGCTCCAGTCCTTGCACCGCCTCACCTACCTGGCCCTTGGCAAGCTGCTCGACCACCTGCTTCAGAGCGGCATCCCGCTGGCGCACGATCTCGTCTAGCTTGGCCGTACGCATCCCTGCAAACTGCAACTGCGCGAACGGACGGCCTGCCTCGACGGCTTCATGCTGCCGGGTGTCGCCTACCAAGAGGACGCGGTCGTTCGGATGCAGACGGGTTACGAAGTCATGCATCTGCTTGGTGGAAGCAAGCGAACTTTCGTCCAGAATGTAGAGACGCCTCTCGCCGGTGTCGGCCTTCTGCCCCTTAGCAAGATGAAGCTGCAGCGTGGAGGTCTCGATGCCGGCTTCGCCCAGTTTCTGAGCTGCCCGGCTGGTCGGCGCAAAGCCTTCCACCTGGTAGCCGCTTGCCTCGGCTCCCTCGCGGATGACGGCAAGCGTGGTGGTCTTCCCCGCCCCGGCAACGCCGTCCAATCCAACGATCTTCTCCTGGCTGGCGAGGATCTGTTCGGCTGCCTTGCCCTGCGCCTCGTTCAACTGCGGATGGTGGCTGAGCAGCTCGGCCCTGTGCTTCGCTCCAAGGAGAGCCGGTTTGCTCTCCAGGGCGAAATTGCCGCTCTGCATCCGATCCACGATCTCGCGCTCCATCCGGACCATCGCAGCGGTGGTGTACTGCCGTCCGGCAGATTTGGGCGCATGCTCGGCCGTGCGGACCTCCGCATTGCCCTGCACGCGCCGTTCAAACTCTTCCCGAACCTCACTTGCGCGGACCTGTCCCATGCTCCGTTCCAGTGCCGCCTGCAGGATCACCCGCTCGTCCTGGACCGCTGCCCGCTCGAAGACGTGCTCCCGTGCGTAGGTGACGGCCTGCTGCGCCACCTTGGGCGAATCGATCTCCTGCGCACGACGGTTGCCGAAGGAGTGCGACACCACCCAATCCGCCTGGTGGCCGTATTCACTCGCCAGCTCCCGGTGCCGGTGCAGCACCTCCTCTGGCGACTGAATTTCCTTGGAATCCCGCGTCCGGTGCGCCGCCACCTGGGCGGCTCCGGCACCCTCGCGGCCGATCTCTTTTAGCTCGGAGGTGATCTGCGCCCGGCGCGGGCTGGACGCTTCAAGGTATTCCTTCGTGTAGCCCTTGATCTCCGGTTGGCCATGGTCGCCGCGCTCGATCTCATATCCCAAACCCTGCAGCCTGGCGGCAAGCTCCGTCCGGTAGACCGCCGTGGCGAATGCCTGTGACTGGAACAAGCCACGCTCCTGCAGCGCGTGGGTGTCGCCGTCCTTGCTCTCGGCCACATTGAAGATGACGACGTGGGTGTGAAGCTGCGGCGCGGCGTAGCCATCGACCGGCCGGGCGGTGTCATGCTCAAAGGTTGCCGCCACAAACTTGCCCGTCTTCTCCGGCTCCCGCACGTTCCCCATCCGTGCCTGGGTATAGCGCTCAAATTCATGGAGCGCGATTCGAACACTCTCCCGATGCACCTCGCGCACCCGCTCATCGCCTCCCACAAGAGCGGTCAGCGAGACGGACTTCGGAGCGGAGATCGTGGCATCCCAGCCAGCCCGGTGGCCAACAGAGGTGACCTCTTTTCCGTACCGGTTCTCGTACGTCCGCGATGGCTGGTGCCACACCAACTGCTCCTGCGTGACTGGGTGCTCGCCTTCGGTCAGCCGGGCGAAGTGCTCTGCGCCGACCTCACCTTTGAGGCCGAACTCGGCGGCAAGTCTGCCCTGCCACTCGCTGTGGCCCTGCTGGTCACGGCTCCAGTAATTTGCCTGCTCGGACGCGAACTCCCGCGCGTGATACGTCCTCGCCTGGCCGGCTGAGAGCGCCTTGGACATCGTCATCATCGGGCAGCTCCTCGGCTCAGTCGATCCATTGCGAGATGTCCCACTTGTTCGCTGGCTCGCCCGTCGCAGCTGGCTTACCGAAGGGTGAATTGGGTACAGGTTTCGTGACAGTCTGAGGCCCGGACTGCGGCTCTGGGATCGTCGCTGGGCTAGGCTTCACTGCAGGAACAGTCGGCTTCGATCTTGGAGTGGATGTCGCCTCAGTCACCTTCTTGGCGACCGGCGCAGTGGCGCCCACACTCGGCGTCGGGGTTGTAGCCGGCGCCGTTCCAGACGGTGAAACGGTCGCGCTCTCGACGGCAAGGATCGCTGGCCGTCCGGCATCTTGCGGCTTGGGCGTAACCCATCGCCGGACCTGAGCCGTAGCCTCTTTGCTCTCCTGGGCGAGCTGCTTGGCGAACAGCCGGAGGTCCTGGTCCAGGGTGTTCGGCCTGTAGTGCGGGTCCCAGTGGAGCCCTCGCTCACGGGCCAGATCTTTGCGCCAATGCTCGAAGTATTTCCAGAACATCCAGCAGACGAACACTAGCTCGAAGGGCTGCAGCACCAGAAACAACAGGCTGTGACCGCCATAGAAATGCGTTTCCAGATAGTCCCGGATCACCACTTGCGTGTACAGGTCCCAGGAGTCGTACCCAAGCTCGGTCCAGCCCTGCGACCGGGCTTGCTGGGACAACTGAAACGGTGCGCCCTCTCCCTGGATTGGGTCCAAATCTTCCGGCTGCGCAACCTCCCACGGCTTGTCAGGTGCCCGCTTCTCGATCCACTCCACCTGCTTCGGTCCGGAGCCCTCAAGTACACCGAAGGTCGCGTCCAGGTAGAGCGGAAGGTAGTGCCGCTGGACGGGAGAAAAGCGCAGCTCTATCCACCCCCATACTGGTAGCGCTGCCAGTCCCACCATGAAGAACGCAACCACCGTCAGGAACAGCACCGTCCACCATGGATGGTGCAACTGGAACTGCCGCGACGAGACGCTCACTTCTCCTCCGTCGCGTCATGGAGCCGACGCAAAATCACGTCGGCCTTACCTTCCTTCACATGGTCGGCCTGCCGCACGATCTCCCGCACCTGCTCGGGAGAGATCGTGCTCCCGGCCACGGCCGCAAAGAGATTGACGGTGAGCTGGCGCAGTCCCATCAACTCGGTCAGCAGCGTCGGGTCGGGCATGGACTTCCGGCTGCGGACAGGGCGCTTCAGGTGAGCGATTGCCGCCTCCCGCAACCATTGCGAACAGGTCTGCCCGGCTTCCTGTGCCGCCTCCTCGACGGCCAGCATCTCGGCGCGCGGCAGCCGGGTGGCCAGCGTCTTTGCCTGGTGCGAGGGCGTGAGTCTGGCCTCAAACTCTCGTGAGGCAAGAGACTGGGGAACGCGGGGACGGCTCATTGAACGGACTCCCTCTCGCCTTGAATCTGTGGCAACCCTGCACATCACGCCGCAGAAATGTGCGTTTAGCTTTTGTAAACAGTAGGCCAACTCGGCCCGTTTCTGCAACTCTGGTCGGTTTACGCTGGTGAACAGCCTAGTTTACAGATGTTTACAACGGTTCCAACTGGAACCCTAATAGCGCTATGTTGCTGAGAGCATTACGTGATACGTACGTAAACGCTCCGGTTGCTAACGGGTAACCCTTTGGGATGACGTGTCACCTCTCTTCCGCTGAGAAGCAGCGCGTCTTTGCACTTGCCTTTGTACTTCGGCGTGCGTTGCAGAACCACCATAAGCACACCCATAACCCCCCATAACGGATGCGAGTTTGTGGGTACTACGACAGAACAGTTTGGTATCCCACCTGTCGTGCGGCATCTAGAAGTTGTGCGTCTCCGGAGATGAACGTGCAGCGCTGCACATCACCGGAGCACCAGATCCACGCGGCGGCAAGCTGTAAAGCATCGGCGGCCTTCAGCGGATAGCTCATCAGAAAAGCTTCTGCCTGCGCGCGGAGAGCTTCTGTCGGTTGCAACTCACGCCATCCACGCCGCAGTTTCTCCAGCCGTATCCCTGCAGAGACGTGCTCCGGTTGCGTGAGTTGGCCCATGCGCAAGAGACGTTCGAATGCGCTGCGCATCTCGACGGATGTAGCCCACCAGACCGCAATCTCGTGCTGCTCCAGGAGTGCTCGTACCGCAGCGCTTGGTTGTTGCTGTACACACAACGGAACGAGCGCACTCGTATCCCAGAACGCTGGTGTCATCGATCCCCGCGACTCTCAAGCGCAGCTTCGACGGCAATCTCTCGTGACACATTGCCGGCCGGTGCAAGAAAGAATCCGTCCCAGTCCACCGTTTCTTCCGGCATTTTCAGCGCACCACGCGCCACCAGTTGCGCCTCGCGCTCCCATTCCGCGTCTTGTCGAAATGGGAGAATGCGCGCAACCGGAACGCTGCGATCCCGCACGACGATCTCTTCCCCGTTCTTCACGTACTGGAGATAGCCGCTCAATTGGTTCTTCAACTCGCCGATGTTCACGGTGCGCATTCATCCACGATACGCCAAATAGCTAAGTTAGCCAAGTGCATCTTGCGGAGTGAACGGATGCTCTTCCTGCCACAGTCGGGGCTGCTTTGTTGCACCGCCCTCGCGGTTTAGTTCGATCAACTTGGCCTCCCATTTCGCGACGATCTTCTGCGCCTGACGACTGCGCTTCCGTGCACGGGCAAGCATGCGCTCCACGTGTGCTCTTTGTCGGTCGTCAGCACTCGATCCTGATGGCATTTCGCTTCTGGCTGAGCTTACGATGGCACGGAGTGACGATGCTCTTCTACTTACCTCGTCGTCGATGCCTGTGGGTTTGTGGGATGCGCGCTCTTCGCATTCCAAGCGCAGCGGCAAATCCATAGGCATACTCCACACGGTGCGATCTGTCTGCTCTCTGCGAACGCACTTCTCGGTACATGGAATAGGAAGTACGTGCATGAAAATTTCACCGAAGCCGCTCATGAAACTGTGCAGGAACAACATACCTTCTGGATAAAAGATGTACCGGGAAGTGCGCAAGCAGAACACATTCTGGGACCAATTCAGCGAAGGATTGCACGTACAAATTCGATCGAGAATCACTCGCGTTAGCTACCGCAATGGTGCGTGCAATGTGAACCTGGACGTACGCAATAAAGGCTGATTTCTGACTACGCAGTTGCTTCAGTTCACTTGTTTGGTGACCGTGCTGAAACGACAACGCATACGACATGCATGTTCGATCAATGCAGCAAGACAGCGCCCTTCCGCAAAGTGAACTGATGCTCGTAGCAGGCGCTAGAACGAATAGCTACTCCGCAAGGGAGGCCCTTACCTCACCCCGAGGCATTGCGTCGCTTCTAGGCCCCTTTACGGCTCTGGGATAGCCGTCACATCATGCTGAGGCACTCATTTCTATGCAGCCGTGTCCTCAATAGGAACGTTTTTGCTTTGTTGTTGCTGTTGTTTTTGCTTTTCGGAACGGTCTCCACATTTTCACAGAGCCTTCTCCTGCTTTTCTCTTGTTCTCTTGTCCTCTTGTAATCTCTTGCTTCCTTATTAAGGCGTACGGGGAAGTTCACGTGGATATACGGGGAAGTTCACATTTCTGTACGGGGAAGTTCACCGGAACGTACAGGGAAGTTCACATTGGCGTACGGGGAAGTTCACCGCCACATACTCCTTTTCGGCAGGGCTTGGAGGATTTCCGTACGGGGAAGTTCACCACCCCCCGACGACCGCCGAGGCCTCGGCATGGGCGGGTTATGCCTCACGCAGTGGCGTACGGGGAAGTTCACAGTGGAGCCGCTCAGGGCCGTACGGGGAAGTTCACCTAACTGAGTTCCCTTACCCGTCCTTTGGCCGGGTCGTCCAGGAGCAGAGCTCGCGTCGCGCGATCCACCCAGATACCCGCCTCCGTCGCCTCGATTCGCACTCCCGGCCACAGCAGGCGAAGTTGCACGATGGCCTCACGTGCATGCTGTCGGGCGCGCCGGGGATTCTTATCCTGCGGGAACTGCTCGGCGAGCGCCCCCCAAGGGATGATGGACTCTGTCTTGGCCGCGTAACAGCGGTAGTAGAGCCACAGGACCATGTCCTGCACCTGCGAGTTCCCTTTCGACTGAAGCCACAGGCCGCGCGGTACAGCCACATGGTGCTTGCGAATGTCATGGAACAGGGTCTGGTTGATGCAGATGCCGAAAGGAGCTGCCATGGGCTCTTCCTCCACGGTGTAGGTCAGGCTTCGCTGGGCTGGATCGGCCTTCTTGCCTGTGATGGAGGGCGGCAGGTGATACGTATCGATGATGGAGAAGTTCTTGCCGGTGATCCCCGACGAGTCCTTCCGCTCGATGTTGATGTTCAGCCCGCTGATGCGATGGAACCTTGCCCGAAGGTCCCGGTTGTTCTTGCCGGAACGCTTCAGCCCGAGTTCCTTCTGGTATTCCCAGGCCGACTCCCAGCCGATCACCGGCGACGCGGAATTGATAGCCCGGTCAAACACCCACGCCAGCAGCTTGCGGTCAGAGCCAAATGGCAGCGGCACATCCGGTATACCTGCGCTGAAGGTTACCGTCAGAGTCGAGCCGTCTCCTAGCCGCGCGCTGCGGGTGATATGCGTCTCAGACGAAGCGCTGTAGGGCAGCGTGCACAGCAGCATGGCCTGAGCGATTTTGATGACTTCGTCGCCCAGCTTGCCCGTATTCCGGTCGTCCATAAGCTCGCCGATCCGGAGCGCCTGCTTCCCTTTGGCTAGCTTGTTTTCAGCGATGCGGTCGCGCTTCACAAGCTTTTTGGCGGTTCCAGAATTGGCCTCAATCGTCTTCGTTTTCTCAGTCATTACGATTCCTATTGGTGCCTGACGTACCAGAAGATCTACTTATAACGTTTATTACACTTTTCGTTATTGCGTTCTTTCTATCCGCGTCGTTCCCGGACGGCCTTGAATCCCTCCTGCAGCAGATTCAGCATGCTGATTCCCTGCTGCGAGGCATAGACCTTGAACTCGCGGTGAAAATCTGCCGGAACCTTGAAGTTCAAGGGCTTAAGGGAACCCGGTTCCGACTTCTCCAGGTTGCCCACCGTTAGCTCGACAGCAGGTGGTGGACCTTTGCGGGACTTCTTAGCGGGCGGGGGTACGTTTGCCATGGACTTAAACTGCCTTTCCATTCTGCATTTGCGTGATGAGGTCAACGATGCCCTGGGCAAGCTCGTCGCTGCGCTTGTTCAGGGATGGGAAACGAGTCTCAGTGAGCGAGCGACCTTCATCAGAAGCACGCCGGTATGCCGTCTTCTCGGGCAGGCTGCCAACCAGCACGCGGTAGCCGGCCTGGGCGATGTAGTCGCGGGCCTCCTCGATCTCGGATTCGCTGTCGCCGACGCGAGAGAGAGCAAAGGCAATCTTGGCGGCTTTGACCTCGCGCTTGCGCAACTCATGAGCGAGCAGGACCGACGGCTCCAGGTCGTCAAGTGAAAGACCAGTGGGCAGGATGGTCAGCAGGGAAGCCGCTGCAATCTTCAGGGTGCCCGCCGTGGAATGGGGCGGTCCATCCAGAATCAGCAGGTCGTAGTGGTCGCCGACCTTAAGCGCCTGCTCGACCGTTCCGAACCGCTCGACAGGGATGGGCGGCTCAATGCCCGATTGCAGACGGCGGGATTGCCAGTTGAAGCTCGTGCCCTGAGAAACGTCTAAGTCGGCAATCTTGACGGTCCAGCCCGCAAGGGCATACTCCCGCGCTACCAGTCGGGAGAGGGTGCTCTTGCCCACGCCGCCTTTCTGCGAAACCATACCAACCACAACAGCCATGATTAAACGATAGAAGGAAAGACTGTCTTCGTCTATTCAATAAATAACGATTGCAGGATTTAAGGTACTCAATCAACACCCGTGTGATATTTCGCTTTTTCGTTATTTCCTGACTCGCGAAGTTGAAAAGGGTATGTCTTGACAACGTCACGACATCATCGGTAGCTTTGATCTAGAGGTCGCCATGCTGACGCAACCGATAAGCAACGAACGCCGTACAGAGAAGTTGGATTTACGAGTTTCGCGCGCCGCTAAGGCAAAGCTGCAGGCTGCCGCTTCTGCAGCCCATCGTTCCATGAGTGACTTCGTTATGGAAAGCGCGTTGTCCAGAGCCGAGGAGACACTTGCGGAGCGCCGCATCTTCGAGCTTGCGCCGGAGAAATGGACGGCATTTCAGGAAGCACTCGATGCTCCAGTAGCGTCACTGCCGCGTATGGAATCGCTGCTCAAACAGCCGGGGTTCTTCGAGAGTGGCGCTGGGCGGTGACGGCCGATCGCACCATTGAGAAGCTGCGCCGGGATCACATCCTGGACGTGTTCGATTGCGGTCAGTCCGATCTAAACGCATGGCTCCAGAAGCACGCTCTCCAGAACCAGGGAGCGAGCGCCGCACAAACCTACGTTGGCGTGGTGGACGGGGCTGTCGTGGGTTACTACAGCCTGGTCGTTGGGCAGGTGGAGTACGCGGAGGCCCCCGAACGATTGCAGAAGGGGCTTGCCCGTCATCCCGTTCCGATCATGCTTCTTGCCCGCTTAGCCGTTCACAAAGATTGGCAGGGAAAGGGAATCGGTAAGGGCCTGCTGAAGGATGCTGTTCTGCGCACCATGCAGGCGGCGGACATTGCCGGCATCCGCGCTCTTGCAGTGCACGCCAAAGACGACCAGGCGCGCCACTACTACGAGCAGTTCGACTTTAAGGCTTCACCGACCGATCCGTTGCACCTGTTTGTTCTGCTTAAAGATTTGCGCCGCATCGCCAGCGAATAGACCTGATAGAGGGGAAGGGAAGAGATGAACGCAGTTGAGATCGAGGCAGCCGTCTCCGACCTGGCCGCAGAGCCGTTCGACGCGGCTGAGTTCCCATTCCAGTTCCTGGCAGCGTTCGACAAGAAGGAGACCACGCTCAAGCGGCTGCGCAAGGGCGACTCCAATAAAAGCGACGTGCCCGGCGGTGTACTGCTGCAGGCCAACATCCACATGGCCGTTTGTGCAGAGGGAGAGACGCGAGCCACGCTGGAACGGCTGAAGGCGAGCCCGAAGACCGTAGCAGGCAAGGCTAAGTTTGTGCTGGCGACGGACGGCCTGGTGCTAGAGGCCGAAGACCTGCTCTCCGGCGAAAGCATCGCGCCCGATTATCCGCGTTTTGCCGAGCACATTGGGTTCTTCCTGCCGCTAGCAGGTATCAGCACGGTACGGGAGATCAAGGACAACCCCATCGACGTGCGCGCGACGGGCCGACTGAACAAGCTATATGTGGAGATGCTGCGCCAGAACCCGGAGTGGGGCACGGACGCGCGGCGGCACGACATGAACCACTTCATGGCCCGGCTCATCTTCTGCTTCTTTGCAGAGGACACAGACATCTTTCACAGCCGGGGTCTGTTCACCAGCACCGTGGAGCAGTGGAGCGAGTCGGACGGCAGCACCACGCACACCGTGCTGGAGGCGTGCTTCCGGGCGATGAATACGAAGAGTGTCGAGCGCGCGGCGACCGGCATTCCCAATTACGCAAACATCTTTCCCTACGTGAACGGCGGCCTGTTTGCCGGTTCGACGGAGGTGCCGCGCTTCACACGCATCGCGCGCAGCTACCTGTTGCAGGCGGGTGCGCTGGACTGGCAGCACATCAACCCGGACATCTTCGGCTCCATGATCCAGGCCGTGGCGGATGAGGCGGAGCGTGGCGCGCTGGGCATGCACTACACCAGCGTGCCAAACATTCTGAAGGTGCTGAAGCCGCTGTTTCTGGATGAGCTGTGCGCGGCGCTAGAGTCGGCGGGCGACAACGGTCGTACCCTGCTGAACCTGCGCAAGCGCCTTTCCCGGATTCGTGTGTTCGACCCGGCTTGCGGCTCGGGCAACTTCCTCGTCATCGCCTACAAGGAGCTGCGCAAGATTGAGGCGGAGATCAACCGGCGGCGCGGCGAGGAGCTGCGGCCCAGCGAGATCAGCGAGAAGAACTTTCGTGGCATTGAGATTCGCGACTTCGCGGCAGAGATTGCGCGGCTGTCGCTGGTCATCTCCAAGTTTCAGGCCGACGTACTGCATCGCGGTCCGCTGGTGGCGCGCGCGGATTTCCTGCCGCTCCGAGACGATAACTGGATCGTCTGCGGCAACGCCCTGCGACTGGACTGGCTGAAGGTCTGTCCGCCGGAAGGTACAGGCGTGAAGTTGGTGGAAGATGATCTATTCCAGACGCCGCTCGACCAGCCGGAGATTGATTTCGAGAATCAGGGAGGCGAGACCTTTATTTGTGGAAATCCACCATACATGGGCTTCACTTGGCAATCACCTGAGCAGCGCTCAGAGATGGAGCTTGTCTTTGGGAGACGTTCGGCACGATGGAAATCTCTAGACTATGTAGCCGCTTGGTTCATGAAGGCCGCAGAATTTGCTCGGGTCACAACTTCAAAAGCAGCCTTCGTCTCGACGAACTCTATCAGTCAAGGAGAACAGGTTCCGATAATTTGGCCACTCGTGTTTGCTGACGGTCAGAAGATCGTATTTGCCCATAGGAGTCTGAAGTGGTCGAATCTCGCCAGCCACAAAGCGGGCGTCACGGTGGTCATTGTTGCCATAGGAACTTCAGCGGCACCGTACAGTCTCTTTTCTACAGCGGAAGATGGAGAGTTGCTGGTGCGGAAGGCAACACATATCAACGGGTATCTTATGCCAGATATCGAGACCATCGTCTTTCCGTTGAGCCAACCGCCAGATCAAAGAGCCGTCATGCTCTGGGGTAACAAGCCAGTTGATGGTGGGCACCTTCTACTTAGCGCTTCAGAAGCAAGACGCTTGAGGTTAGATCCTTCTGCCAAGCCATTCATCAGGAAGTTTGTTGGTGCAGAAGAGATGATTTCGGGCAAACCGAGATTTTGTATTTGGCTGAAGGAAGGTGATTTGCCAGAGGCTAGGCAGGCTGTCGAGCTTACCAATAGGTTGGAGCGCGTTGCAGAGTCGAGGAGCAAATCGGCTGCTGCATCAACACGAGCTTTCGCTGAACGGCCCTACCGCTTTGTGCAGATTGGTGGGTATGCAAACACCTCTACGATTTCGGTTCCCTCCGTCTCTTCTGAGAACCGAGAGTATCTGCCAGTCGACGTTCTCGGCCCGGAGACAGTGATTTCCAATCGCAACTATGGGCTTTACGATGCGCCCCTCTGGAACTTCTCGCTACTAAGCTCAAGGCTTCATATTGTTTGGATTGGAACTGTCTGCGGTCGGTTGCGGACGGACTTCTCGTACTCCAATACCCTGGGTTGGAACACCTTCCCCGTTCCCACGCTAACCGAGCAGAACAAGGCCGACCTGACGCGCTGTGCGGAGGACATCCTGCTGGCGCGGGAGGCGCACTTTCCGGCCACCATCGCCGACCTATACGACCCCGAAGCCATGCCCGCCAACCTGCGCGCCGCACATGACGCGAACGACGAGATGCTGGAGCGCATCTACATCGGACGCCGCTTTAAGAACGATACGGAGCGGCTGGAAACGCTGTTTGCCATGTACGCCAAAATGACGGAGAAGCAGGCGTCAGGCACGAAGGTGCAAGGCGCAGCGAAGAAGCCTCGTGCGAAGCGCACGGTGGAGGTGCAGGCATGAGCGGCATGAAGATTCCATCTGTATCGATTGCGACAGGGCACACGGGCCGCTCGACACATGTGAACGAGTTGGGAATGCGTCCCATGCAGGAGCGCGTGTACCAGATGCGCGGCGAGCAGTTCCTGCTGATCAAGTCTCCGCCGGCTAGCGGCAAAAGCCGCGCGCTGATGTATGTGGCGCTGGACAAGCTGCAGCGCGGCGTTGCGGGTGGCGGCGTAAAGCAGGCGCTGATCGTGGTGCCGGAGCGATCCATCGGCAGCAGCTTCTCCGACGAAGCGTTAACCGCGAGCGGCTTCTGGGCGGATTGGGTGGTGAAGCCGCGCTGGAACCTGTGCGCGATGCCGGGCGGCGAGGAGACCAACTCCGCCGCCAGGGGCAAGGTAAAGGCTGTTGGTGAGTTCCTGGCCAGTGAGGATGCCGCGCTGGTGTGTACGCACGCCACCTTTCGTTTCGCGCTGGAGGCGCTTGGCGTGGAGGCGTTCGATGGGCGATTGATCGCCATCGACGAATTCCACCATGTGAGCGTAAACGAGGCAAACGTGCTGGGCGGGCAGTTAAAGGAGCTGCTGAGCCGTGGCCAAGTGCATGTGCTGGCCATGACGGGGTCTTACTTCCGTGGCGATACTGCCGCCGTATTGGCACCGGAAGACGAGGCGCGCTTTGCCACCGTCACCTACACCTATTACGAGCAGTTGAACGGCTATCAATATCTGAAGTCGCTGGACATCGGTTATTGGTTCTACTCTGGCAGCTACCTGGAGGCGATTCATGAAGTGCTGGACCCGTCGCTGAAGACGATTGTGCACATTCCCAGCGTGAACTCCAGCGCCAGCAGTACGGACAAGTATGCCGAGGTGAACGCGATTATGGAGGCGCTGGGCGAGTGGGTAGAACGCGATCTCGCGACGGACTTCCACCTGGTGCGGCAGAAGGAAACGGGCCGCGTGCTGAAGGTAGCAGACCTGGTCGATGACTCAGACACCAATCGTAGGAGCAAGGTGCTGGCCGCGCTACGTGACCCCGCGCACCGCAACGACCGCGATCATGTGGACGTGATCATCGCCTTGGGTATGGCGAAAGAGGGCTTTGACTGGATTTGGTGTGAGCATGCACTGACGGTGGGTTATCGCAGCAGCCTGACGGAGATCGTGCAGATTATCGGCCGTGTGACGCGCGATGCCCCGGGTAAGGCGCGGGCGAAGTTTACCAATCTGGTCGCGGAACCGATGGCCGCACAGAGCGATGTGGTGGAAGCGGTGAACGATACGCTGAAGGCCATTGCCGCCAGCCTGCTGATGGAGCAGGTAATCGCACCGCGCTTTGATTTTACCCCGAAAGACACGGGGCCGAAGCCGGGTTTCGAATACGAAGGCGGTTACCGGGAAGGCGAAACGAACGTCGGCGTCAACGAGCAGACGGGAACGATTCATGCCGAGATCAAAGGTCTGAAGGTGATGAGCCCCGAAGCAGCGCGCATCTGCCGCGAAGACCTGAACGATGTGATTGCCGCCGTGGTGCAGGACCGGGACACGCTGAGCAAAGGTTTGTTCGATGCGGAAAACACCGTGCCCCAGGAGACGACACAGGTACGGATTCCGAAGATCATTCGCGACCGCTATCCGGAGCTGAGCGAAGAAGATGTGGAGGCGGTGCGGCAGAGGGCTGTGGCGGCGTTCACGCTGGTCCAGACTGCCGTAAAGACGGAAGAGAAGGTGAATGCCAACCTGGGTCTGCTGGAAGGTGTGCGCCGGTTCGTGCTGCATGTTCGAGAACTGAGTGTGGACCTGATCGACGCTATTAACCCGTTTGGCGAAGCATATGCAGTGCTGGCCCGGACGATGAACGAAGGCACCCTGCGCCAGATGCAGGAGAAGATCGCGGCAAAAAAGGTTTCGATCCCGGAGGACGAGGCGTTGGCTTTGGCAAGGCGCGCGCTGGAGTGGCAAAAGGAGCGTGGTCGCCCGGCGCAGATTACATCGGCGGATGCGTGGGAGCGCAGGCTGGCCGAAGGCGTGGCAGCCTATCGCCAGCACATGGCACGTAAAAAGGCCAAGGCTGCGGCAGAGGGGGTACAGCGTGAAGGCACAGGAGCTTGAAGGCGAAGATTTACTCGAAGCGCTGGGCTTAGAGATCGAAGAACCGGAAACCGGCACGTATACGCCACGGCAGGAACGTCTACTAGCCGGTTTTGAAGATGTGGTGCGCTTTCGCGAGACTCATGGCCGTGCTCCACAGCATGGGCAAAGTCTCGACATCTTTGAGCGCCTGTATGCGGTGCGGCTGGACCAACTGCGCAAATTGAGCGAGGAAGAACTCGGGCTGCTGCGTCCGTTGGACCGCTTCGACCTGTTGGCTGGTCCGAAAGACGGCGACCTACGACCTGATGCGCTAAGCGATGAAGAGTTGCTGGAGGCATTGGCCTCGAACGATGCAGACAATATCGAAAACCTGGTCTACGTGCGATCTGCCGAGCAGAAACGCGAAGCTCCGGATTACATCGCGGACCGTGTACGGTGTGAAGATTTCGACCTGTACAAACCGCTCTTTGAGGCGGCCCAGGCCGACCTGTCTGCTGGACGCCGCACGGCAAAGCGCTTCATTCGGGACGCCAGTATCGAAGCGCGCGACTTCTTCATCCTGAGTGGTCAACTGGTATACGTTGCCAAAGTAGGCGAGCCCATGAAAGCTCCCAACGGGGAGAGCGATGCGCGCTTGCGCGTGGTCTACGCCAATGCTACTGAGAGCGATATTCTTCGACGATCACTACAGCGGGCGCTCTACAAAGATGAAAACGGCCGGAGACTCACGCAAGAGAGCATGGGGCCCCTTTTCGGAGATGCGCTGGAGCCAGCCGACATCGAGAGTGGAACGATCTATGTTCTGCGAAGCCTTTCTCCGCAGCCGGAGATTGCGGCGATTCGGGACACGCTTTTCAAGATCGGGGTAACGGGTGGAAGCGTTGAAGATCGCATTGCCAATGCAAAGGCCGATCCCACCTACCTTTTCGCGGGAGTGGAGATTGCAGCCACCTGGAATCTCGCGAATGTGAACCGCCACCGCTTGGAACAGACCATCCATCGAGTCTTTGGAGCTGCTCAACTCGATGTGACACTGCCCGGCTACGCAGGACGCCCGGTGCAACCGCGAGAGTGGTTCGTTGTACCGCTGCCTGTGATTGACGAGGTGGTGGGAAAAATCCGCGATGGGTCCATCACGCATTTCGTTTACGAGCCAAGCATTGCGGGTCTGAAAGAGTTTTTTGAGGTGGCGCAGTCCTCGAACTCGAAGGCCTGATCTGCCATCGTTGAGACAGCAGCTAAATAAAGAAAGTAGGCATTTTCTTTAATAAGGCTTCTGCTAATTAAAGGTCTGCTTCATTTTGTCAGTACATGCTGTAGCAGACCTTATTTACATCTACGCATATTGCGTAGATAATTACGCATTATGCGTATGTCGCCTATACTCGAAGCACTCTTCCCGGAGGTTCGGGCCAAAGTGCTGGCTGCCATTTTTGGACAGCCTGATCGGGAATGGTATCTGACAGAGTTGGCGCGAACTCTTGAAACGCAGCCGTCGAGTCTTCAAAGAGAGCTGGAAGCCCTGAGCAGGGCCGGCATCTTGGAACAGCGCCGGGACGGGCGTCGTGTCTATGTAAAAACTGACAGAAGCTCGCCGGTGTTTGCCGATCTGAGGGGCTTGCTGGAGAAGACAGCGGGGGTCATTCCGGTTCTGCGGGGTGAGCTGGAGACATTGGGCGAAAGCATCTACCTGGCCTTCATCTACGGTTCGATTGCTCGCTCGGAAGAGCTCTCGGCGAGCGATATCGACCTAATGGTGGTCGGGAAGGCGGGACTCTCCGATTTGATTCCTGCACTTCGAAGCTCAGAGCATCTTTTGGGACGCCCGGTAAATCCCTCTGTCTACTCCTTAGAAGAGTTTCAGGAACGTGCTCGATCCGGAGATCACTTTCTGACGACGGTGCTCAAAGGAGCGAAACAGTTTGTGAAGGGAGGCGAGGATGAGTTGGAAAGAATTGCTGGCAAAGGGTGAGGTCAAAGCCCACCAGACCAGCAAGCAGGAACTCGACAACATTCGCAAGCTGATAGCACGCGACCTAGCGGATGCCTCTGTGATGGCGCTTTCGGCGGATCGCCGCTTCGCCACGGCCTACAACGCTGCGCTTCAAGCAGGCACCATCAGCATTGCCTGCTCCGGCTACCGGGTCAGCGCACGTGCAGGGCACCATGCCGTCACGTTTGAGGCGGCTACTCTCGCCCTGGGTCGAGCATCAGCACGCTTTACCGATTACTTCGAAGCGTGTCGGCGCAAGCGGAATACCATTGACTACCAGAACTCTTCCGTTGCAACAGTGACGGAAGCGAATGAGCTGGGACTCAAAGCGAAAGAGTTCCACCTCTTTGTAGAGGCTTGGATCGCTGCGAATCATGCCATGCTGGCATAGCGGCGAGCATTCATTATTCCTGAATCGCGAATGCCCGTGATCTAGGTAGGCGGCTGGGGCGATACTGATGACAGGAGGAAACGCCCATGACACATTAGCTCGCAAAAGGAGAGAGCACATGTGTCCCGTTCTTACCGGAAGCCCTACTCTGCCGTTACCGGCACCAAAAGCGCTCACGAAGACAAGAAGACGGCAGCCCGTGGCCTGCGCCGTCGCCAGAACCAATGGCTTCACACGCTGGAAGATATCGACGGGGCGTTGGCCCCTCATCGTCTGGAGTGCGCCCACAACAACACCTATAGCTGGGGGCGAGACGGCCGTCAGCATCTCGTTTTTCCTGATTGCCAAGGTCCGGACCGTTTCGAGTTCATGCAGCGGTACTGGCTCAAGCTCCAACGAAAATGACGGAGTTCATCCGAAAGCAAGCGCCCTGAACAGAGTTCCGGGCGCTTTGCTCATATCCCAATCCGCTCCACCTCATCGAGCGATACCTCATCGCTCCGCCGGTCGTAGAGGCCGGTAGTGCGTGAGGATTCATGAGCAGCCATCTGCTGAGCGACCTCCAGCCGGCCGCCGTTTTTTAGATAGGCCGTGATGCCCGTGGCCCGGAAGGTGTGGCAGCCAATCTCGGTCTTGATCCCAGCCGCAAGTGCGCGTTTGCGGATCATGCGCCACACGTCAGGCTGCAGCATGGCATTGCCAGTCAGTTCACCGGAGCGCCCGCGTGTCGTTCGGAAGAGTGGACCTTTGCGGTCGTCATCGATGCCGGCAACACGGATGTACTCATCCAGGTAGTGATCGAGATTGTGGTGGGTCGGCATCTCGTGCTCTTTACCGCCCTTCTCGTGCAGCCGCACCCAGCCGCGCCGGCCTTGCACGTAGAAGTCTTCGACCTTCATGCCGATTGCCGCTCCGACACGCGCGAACGTGTAAACCATTAGGCCGATCAGGGCGCGGTCCCGCAAACCGGGCAGGGAACCGGTGTCGATGGAATCGAGCAGCGTTCGTGCCTCGTCGGCCTGTAGAACGGGCGTCTTCCCGCGCCGCTGCGTGTGCTTCGGCCCTCGGACAGCGTGCGCGGGGTTCGCTGGAATGACCTGGCCGATCACCATCCAATCGAACAGCATGCGTAGGGCAGCCAGGCGCTGCTTCACTGTTGGCTTGGAATGGAGCCGGAGCTGGACCTCCACAAACGCCGCGACGTGCACCGGCTCAACCTGGGCAAGATCCGCGATGCCGATCTCGGCACAAAATGCCGAAAACTGCCGCACGGCCTCCACGTAGGCGCGGCGGGTGTTGGGGTTTCGGATGTGCGAGGTGAAGAAGTCGCGCATCCGGGCGCGGGCATCCGGACGTGCGGTGAAAACGGGGTTAGCTTCAGAAAACGGACCAGATCGTACGTTAGGGCTGTCGCAGAGGTCTG